>JBDHTX010000010.1:0-122342 GCA_039808885.1 Dongiaceae bacterium
AGATGGGCCTGGCAATCTTCGCGCCGCAGGATCGCGGCCAGGGCTATGGCAAGCGGATCATCCAGCTGATGCTCGACTACCTGCGCGACTGGCTCAACATGCGCAAGGTGTCGATGACCGTGCTGGCCGACAACAAGCCGGCCATTGCGCTATACGAGAAGTGCGGCTTCGTCCCCGAAGGCGCCCTGAAGGACCAGTACTACATCGACGGCGCCTATCGCAGCGTCCTGCTGATGGCGAAGTTCCTGCGCTAGACCCGCAGGTAGTTCAACAGCACATAGATCGACGGGTCGTAGACATTCGGACGCCGCTCGTAGTCGAGGAACAGCGCGGCGTCGGCGATATTCCACGACACGTGGCCGATCAGGATCATGATCATCAGCGTGTCGGGGCCGGAGACGCGCAGGAACGGCTGCTCGAGCGGCGCATCCCACTTCACCTCCGTGACCTCGGGCTTGTTCAGCGGCAGGCGGAAGCGCCGCTTCACGCCGGGGAAGTCGAGATAGATGCCGATCTCGGCGAAGGACTTCTTGCGCTCCTGGATCGCCCACAGGCGGTCGCGGGCGTATTTCACCAGCCGGTCGACCGGCACCGAGGGGAAGAACTCGATCTTCTCGTGATCGTAGATCTTCGCCTTCAGCACCTTGGCGATGTACTCCTCGCGGTCGGCCTCGGTGACGTCCTTGTATTCCCCTTCCGGTGTCTTGCAGCCGCGATCGAAGTCGTAGGCCTGGCCGGAATTGAGCATGATCAGACGATCCGCAAGGCCGGCCTCCGCCAGGGCGCCCCTGACGATGCCGGGGCTCGCCGGGTGCGAGATGTATTTGTTGAGATGCGAGCGTGAGCCGGCGACGACGAACTGGTCCGCGAAAGGCGTCACGTAGCGCGGGTCGAGTTCGCGCACCGTCTTCACGAAGGCGGCAAAGCGGCCGAGCATCACCCGCCGCTGCTCCGCCTTCTTCTCTTCCTCGGAGAGGTTCACGTAGCAGGACGGATAGCCGGAGCCGCCGGCATAGGGCAGCAGCGCGTAGTCGATGCGGCCGTAATAGTCCTTGAGGTATTGCAGGCCGCCGGGATGCGGCTGGCAGTCATTGGCGTTGTAGATGACGAAATCGTCCCAGCGCAGCACCAGGGCGGAATCGATCACATAGGCCATCTCGTTGGCCGGGTCGGCTTCGACCATGTTGACCTTGAGGCCGGGTTCCAGCTCAACCTCGGTGCGGGCCGGGATATGGTGCACCTTCTTGAAGTGGAAACCGTTCTGGTCGAGGAATTTCTGCACGAAGTCCGGCTTCTTCTCCATCAGGATGATCTCGGCATCCTTGTTCAGATGCTTGATCGTGCCGGCCGAGCAATGATCCTCGTGGATATGCGAAATGTAGATGTAGTCGAAGCGGCCCAGATCCTCGATGCCCATCTGCATCTTCGGCCAATGGTACCAGGCGCCGTGGAAGATGCCGTCATCCAGCCAGGGATCGAACAGGATCCGCTTGCCCTTGTGCTCCAGGATGCCGGTGGCGCCGCCGAGATTGATGAACTTCATGGAAGGCCGGCTTTCTATCGTGGCACGGAATAGGCGATGACCTGGCGGCCGAGATTGCGGTCCGCCAACGCCTGGTAGAGCTGGTGCAGTTCCTTCTCGAAGCCGTGCTTGCGCATGTTCATCTCGAAGGCCATGCGGCGCTCGTGGCATTGGCGGCCGAGCGCGCGGTCGCCGACATAGTTGTCGCCAAAGACCAGGAACATCTCGAGCGGGAACGAGGATTCGGTGTAGCGCACGTCGTAGTCGAGGCCGTTCAGCAGCGCCTTCAGGGTATCACCGCTGAAGTAGTTGAGATGCGCCGGCGGAGCGAACCACCATTCCTTCAGGTTGTGCGTGCGCTGGCCGCAGACCTGGAAGGCGTTGAACTCGTTCGGCACCTCGATGACCAGCACGCCGCCCGGCTTCAGCACCTTTTCCCGGATCTCCCGCAGCACGCGCACGGGGTCGGCCAGGTGCTCCAGCACGTTCATCAGGGTGACGACGTCGAATCTCTTGCCCTCGAACACGTCCATGCGGTCCATGCCGGCCTGGACCACGCTGAGGCCGACCTTCTTGCCGTGCTCGACGGCTTCGGTCGCTGGATCGAAGCCGTAGCAATCGGCGCCCTTGTTCTTGAAATAGACCAGCGCCTGGGCCCAGCCGCAGCCGACATCGAGCACCGACATGCCCTTCATCGGGCGGCCGGCGATCTTCTCGATTTCGCGGCACATATCCTCGCGATGGGCGTCGTGAAACTCCTGGTCGCGGGTCAGGACCTCGAGGGCCGAGTTGTTGAAGCCCTGGTAGCCGCTGGAATAGAACTCCTCGGCGTAGAAGCGCGCGATCTCTTCGGCCGAAGGCGTCGGCGTGACCTGCAGGAAGCCGAATTGCGGGTGCGGCCGCAGGCTGTAGGCCGTCTTGTCGGTGGTCATCGCGCTCTCCACTATGCTGGTCCGAGCCATTCTGCCGGCGCCATCTCGCGGCGCGCCCCTCCCTAACATACGCCCCCACCCCTGCCAAGCCGTGGGCCGGCAAGGGTAATTTGGCTTCGACCAGCGGCCGGCACAGGCGCCGGCGCGCGCAACCACTGGCAGCATAGGCGCGGCGAAGACGGTTCCAACGGGCGGAATGTCGCAGCATTCGCGGGCCGGCCAATTGTCACCCGGGTCGCATTGAACCGGCCGCCTTTTACGGCTATGCCAGCCCCATCGGGCGGCCTCCCCGCCCGCCATCCGGCCCAAGGGTTCAAATCAGGGGGACCATGCGCGCAGCCTTCGTTGTCGACAGCGGCCCCGCGATCGGGCTCGGCCACCTCAGCCGCAGCCTGCTGCTGCTGGATGCGCTGACGCAGAAGGGCGTCACCTGCCGCCTCTACACCGCCGACCCGGCGGCCGCCGACGCGCTGGGACGCTCCGCCGAGCCGCTGCCGGCGCCGCTCGGCAAGCTGCCGAAGACCGACCTGGTGGTGTGCGATTCCTACCGATTGAGCGAAGGCGACTTCACCGCCCTGCGCGACCGCTGCCGGCTGCTGGTTGCGCTGGACGACACCGCCGACCGGCCGCTGCCGGTCGATGTCATCATCAATCACAACCTCTATGCCGCGCAGCTGGGCTACGAGGCGCTCTCGACCGCCAAGGTCCTGGCCGGTCCGGACTACGCCTTGGTCAACGACAAGGTGATGGCGGCGGCACACCACCGCCGCAGCCATCCGCCGGAGAACGCCGTGGTCATCAGCTTCGGCGGCACCGATGACGGCGCCATCGCCGCCAAGGTCGCCGGCGAATTGCTGAGCCGTTGCGACGCGCGGATCGACGTCATCGTCGCCGCCAGCCGCCAGCCCGCCGCGGCGATCCGCGATCTGGCGCAGTCTCATCCCGGCCGCGTGGTGCTGCATCACGGCGCCGATGTGCCGGCGCTGCTGTCGCATGCGCGGCTCTATCTCGGCGCCGCCGGGATGATGTCCTTCGAGGCCTTCGCCATCGGGCTGTTCCTGGTGGTGGTGCCGATCGCCGACAACCAGCGCCCGGGCGCCGAGGCGCTGCTGCGCTATGGCCACGACATGGTGGCGGAGCTGGACCCGGAAAAGCTTGCAGAGCATGCCGCGCGGCGCTTGAAATCGCCGCCGGTGATCACCCTGGCGCCGATCGACGGCAAGGGGCCGGAGCGTCTGGCCGCGGAGCTGCTACACGAGATCGCGCAGCGCCACTAGGGCTTCGCCGCCTCCGCGCGCGGATCCGGCGCCTCGACCATCGACCAGTCGAGCGGCGTGCCGCGCTTCACGTCGCGCGTCGCCTTGCGGCCGAGCACGTCCTTCAGATGCTTGGGCGCGAGGCCCAGGCCCGGGCGGATGGAACGCACCTGCTCCGGCCCGATCACCTGCCCCGCCTTCAGGTCGGCGACGACGTAGAGCGAGCGGCGGAACTTGCGCGCGGCGCGCTCGCTTTCCGCGAGGCCGTAGAACACCTGGCCCTTGGCTTCCCAGGCCACGTTCACGTCCTGGACCAGGCGGGTCAACTCCTCCGGCTCCAGGCTGAAGGCGGAATCGACCCCGCCATCGGCGCGGCGCAGGGTCACATGCTTCTCGATCACCGCGGCGCCGAGAGCCACCGCCGCCACCGGCACCGCCGTGCCGAGCGTGTGATCGGACAGGCCGATGACCGCGTCGAACATCTGCGCCAGATGCGGGATGGTGCTGAGGTTGCTGTCGCGCGGCGGCGTGGGATAGCCGCTGGTGCAATGGAGCAGCACGATATCCTTGGCCCCGGCGGCGCGCGCGGCGGCGACCGCCTCCGCCACCTCGCCAAGCTCGGAGGCGCCGGTCGACATGACGATGGGCTTGCCGGTCTTGGCCACCCGCTCGATCAGCGGGATGTCGCAGAGCTCCAGCGAGGCGATCTTGTAGGCTGGCGCGTCAAGCTTCTCCAGCAGGTCGACGGCGGTAAAGTCGAAGGGCGAGCTGAAAACCGCGATGCCGAGCTCCCGGCCGCGCTTGAACAGCGGCTCGTGCCACTCCCACGGCATCGCCGCCTCGGCGTAGAGGTCGTAGAGCCGCGCGCCATCCCACAACCCGCCATGGACCATGAATTCCGGCCCGTCGTGGTCGATGGTGATGGTGTCGGCGCGATAGGATTGCAGCTTCACCGCCTGGGCGCCGGCCTGGCGCGCGGCCTCCATCACGGCGAAGGCGCGATCGAGGCTGCCATTGTGGTTGGCGGAGAGCTCGGCGATCACATAGGGCGGCTGATCGACCCCGATCTTGCGGCCGGCAATGGAGAAACTGACGGTCACACCGCCTCCTTCACAAGTTGGGTCGCCGCCGACGGGCGGATGCCGCTGCGGATTACCGCGCCCGCCGCCGCGACGCCGACATTGGCGACCAGGTCCAGCACGCACATATAGGGCAGGAACGCCCCGTTGACCTGCGGATAGGTCGGATGCTCGTAGCGCTGATAGAGCAGGGTCATGCCATGGGCCGCGAATTGCGCCTCGCCGTCCGCCTCGCTCAGATAGCCGGCGGCGCCCGCCGGCGACAGATAGGTGTCGGCGCCCACCGCGCGGCAGAGGTCGACCAGGCGGTCGCGCCGGTCGGCGCTTTTCTCGGCGATGGCGGAGGAACGCAACCGCCGGCCGGCGATGCCCAGGCGTTCGGCGATGGAGGAGATCAGCGCCACGTTCAGGTCGCAGAGTTTGGCGCTGCCGCCTTGCAGAACAGGCTCGTAGATCGCCAAGGCCTCGGCGTAGTGCGGCGCCTTGCGGTAGTTCTGCTGAAACGACTTCAGATGCTTGGCGACCCAATGCGCCCCGTCGATCTCGACATCCTTGATCGCCTGCTCGCCGCCATGCCGGATCGGCACGGTCAGCATCAGCTCCTTGCCGCTCTCGCCCTTGATGCGGTTGCGCGTCTGCCAGCTCTGCTTCGAGAGCTGCACGTCGTCAAGGAAGACGAAGACATCCGCCATGTCCATCAGCGCGAAATAGCCGATCCAGGGCAGATAGGTCGGCTGCATGATGGCGCAGACGGTCATCGGCGCCGCTACAGCCCGCTGAAGGCGCGGCGCAGGCGCGTGGCGACGTGGAGCCGCCGCGCCGAGACCAGCGCCACCTTGCTGCCGCACAATTCGATCTTCGGACGCACCTGGATGTCGAGCAGGTGACAGAGCAGCTCCAGCCGGTTGCGCATCTGGTTGAGGTCCAGGCTCGGCATCAGGGTGCCGCGCACGTTCTTGTCGCGCTGGGTCCACTTGTAGCCGGAGAGCGGCTTCCACTGGGTCTGCCCTTCGCTCATCGGCCGCCAGCCGCGCTTGCCGCCAAGGACTTCCAGCCCGTCGATGATCTGCTCCGCGCCCAGCTTGTCCGGCCGGTACGACATGGCGATGGCGAAGGCGGCGCGCATGTTGCCGTCGTAGCACTCGTTCGGCGCCTCGAGGATGCGCGTTGCGCGCACGATCGCCTGGTCGACGGTCTTCGCCACCGGATTGACCCGGGCCGAGAGGTACCAGTTGTTGATGTCGAGGTCCGAGGGCACGATGCACAGCGCCGGCCGATCCAGCGCAATGGCTTCCACCCCTGTCGTGCAATTCGTGTGGATCAGCAGCCGCGAGGCGATGATCCAGGGGATCGCCGGCCCCTCGCGCACGATGTCGAGGTTCGGGATATGGCCGACCCATTCGTGCCAGCGGTCCATGCGCTCGCTCGGATGCGGGCGCAGGATGATCTTCACGTCGGGGAATTGCTGGCGCAGCCTGGGCAGGAATTCGAGCAGCGCCGCCCGGTTGGCCTCCTCCATCAGGCGGCCTTCCTCCAGGTGCTTCACCTGGCGCGGGTCGCTCAGATCGACCTTCCCCATCTTCACCAGGTTGCGGATGATCTCCTCCACGTCGCCCTTCTCGGTATTGGTGAAGCCGAGATTGGAGTTGATCAGGATGAACTCGCCGTAGCGCCGCTTGATGTCGGCGACGTCCTGGTCGTAGATCGAGCGCAGCTCCGGCCGCATCAGGTCCCAGCGTGGGTTGCAGGCCTGGGTGACATGGTCGTGGTCGAGGCCGAAATTGGCGGCGAAGGATTCCGCGTTATGGGCGCCCGACAGGAAGATGTCGTCGGTCTCCGCCACCGCCGCCGGCGAGATCCACCAGAAGTTCCGGTTCTGCACCACGAGGCCCGGCATCTCCTCGTCCACGGCCACCACCGCATAGCCCGTCGACCGGGCCCTGTGCAGCATCTTGGCGTCGCGCACGGTCAGGGTCTTCGAGCAATAGAGACCCGGGGTCATGCGCTCGATGTTGCGCTCGATCAGCCATTTCTGGCCGAGCACCACCTCAAAGCCGCGCTCCACCGCGACCGCCGCCAGCAGCAGGCGGGAATCGAGCTCGCGCGAGGCGATCTCCATGGGGAAGTAGATGATCTTCGCAAGTCTGGCCGTCATGCCACTTTATGTAACGGAGGCGACCGGAGCGCGCAATGCCGCTCGCGGTCGCACGCCATGCCCTTGGTCGTTGAAATTAATGGGTTTTCCGCCGGATCAGGAGGCTTGCGGCAAGGCCTGCCGGGGCCTTATCTGTTTCCCCGCACCCAGAACACGGTTTCGAGTCGGCGGTATTCAGAATGAGCGATCTTTTCGGCAATAGCGGCAAGAAGGGCGGCGATTACAGCGCCAAGGACATCGAGGTCCTCGAGGGCCTGGAGCCGGTCCGGCGCCGGCCCGGCATGTATATCGGCGGCACCGACGAGCGCGCCCTGCACCACCTGGTGGCCGAGATCCTCGACAACTCGATGGACGAGGCGGTCGCCGGCCATGCCAGCCGCATCGAGCTGGAGCTGGGCGCCGACGGTTATGTCACCGTGCGCGACAACGGCCGCGGCATCCCCATCGACCCGATGGCCAAATACGGCAACAAGCCGGCGGTCGAGGTCCTGCTCACGACGCTGCATTCCGGCGGCAAGTTCTCGGGCAAGGTCTACGACACCTCGGGCGGCCTGCACGGCGTCGGCATGTCGGTGGTGAACGCCCTCAGCGACGATTTCACCGTCGAGGTGGCGCGCGACAAAGAGCTTTATGTTCAGTCCTATAGCAAGGGAAAGCCGAAGGGAAAACTGAAGAACACCGGCAGCGTCAACCGGCGCGGCACCACCATCCGCTTCCATGCCGATCCGGAGATCTTCGGCAAGCAGGCGCATTTCCGCCCCAACCGGCTCTATCGCATGTGCCGGTCGAAGGCGTACCTGTTCCGCGGCGTCGAGATTCGCTGGTCCTGCGACCCCAGCCTGATCCAGGCGGGCGACGACACCCCGGCGCAGGAGACCCTGCATTTCCCCGGCGGCCTGTCGGACTTCCTCGCCGCCAACATCAACGGCAAGCAGACCATCACCTCCGTGCCGTTCGACGGCCAGGCCGAGTTCCCGGACAAGCAGGGCCGCGTCGAATGGGCCATTGCCTGGCCGGTCGATGACGAAGGCTTCCTCAATTCCTATTGCAACACGGTGCCGACGCCGGAGGGCGGCACGCACGAGGCCGGATTGCGCTCCGGCCTCGGCCGCTCGCTGCGCGCCTATGGCGAACTGGTCGGCAACCGCAAGGCGGCGCAGATCACCGCCGAAGACATCACCGGCGGCGCCATGATGCTGCTCTCGGTCTTCATTCGCGATCCGCAGTTCCAGGGCCAGACCAAGGAGAAGTTGGCGACGGCCGAGGCCGCGCGCCTGGTCGAAAGCTCGATCAAGGACCATTTCGACCACTGGCTTTCCGGCGATCCGGGCCGCGCCAAGGATCTGCTGGAGCGGGTGATCGAGAAGGCCGAGGAGCGGCAGCGCAAGAAGCAGGACAAGGAGCTGTCGCGCAAGACCGCGACGCGCAAGCTGCGCCTGCCCGGCAAGCTCTCGGATTGCAGCAAGACCGGCCAGGAAGGCACCGAACTGTTCCTGGTCGAGGGCGATTCCGCCGGCGGCTCCGCCAAATCGGCCCGCAACCGTGAGACCCAGGCGGTGCTGCCCCTGCGCGGCAAGATCCTCAACGTCGCCAGCGCCTCGGCCGACAAGCTGGGCGGCAACCAGGAGCTCATCGACCTGATCCAGGCCTTGGGCTGCGGCACCCGCGACAAATACGACGAGGAGCGGCTGCGCTACGAGAAGATCATCATCATGACCGACGCCGACGTGGACGGCGCCCACATCGCCTCGCTGCTGATGACCTTCTTCTTCCGCGAGATGCCGGGGTTGATCGAGGGCGGCCACCTCTACCTCGCGCAGCCGCCGCTCTATTCACTCACCCAGGGCGCGAAAAAAACCTATGCCCGCGACGACGCGCACAAGGACGAGCTGCTGAAGGGCGAGTTCGCCGGCCGCGGCAAGGTCGAGATCAGCCGCTTCAAGGGCCTCGGCGAGATGCCAGCGGCGGACCTCAAGAAGACCACCATGGACCCGGCGCACCGCGTGCTGTTGCGCGTGCGCATGCCGCACCGCTATGTCGAGGAGGAGCGCCAGGAGGCGCGCGAGACCTCGGACCTGGTGGAACGTCTGATGGGCCGCAAGCCCGAGCTGCGCTTCCAGTTCATCCAGGAGAACGCGCAATTCGCCCGCGACCTGGACGTGTGAGGTCGATGACCTACGAGCAGTACAACGCCTTCTGCAAGTCGCTGCCTGCCACGACCTATGTGATGCAATGGGGCGGCTCGCATGTGTGGAAGGTGGGCGGCAAGGTCTTCGCCATCGGCGGCTGGGACGACGGCAAGCAGGCGCACATCACCTTCAAGGTTTCGCCCATCGCCTATGAGATGCTGAAGGACAAGAAGGGCCTGCGCCCGGCACCCTATCTTGCCTCGCGCGGGATGAAATGGATCCAGCACTACGCAAAGCCCGGCCTGTCGGACAAGGATCTGAAGAGCTACCTCAAAGTGTCCCACCGCCTCGTGGCGCTGGGGCTGTCCAAGAAGAAGCGCAAGGAACTCGGACTCGAGGAGGCTTGACCGGCGCCGATCCCGAAGAAGCGCCAGCCGGCGATCGGTGCTACCCGCCAGCTTCGCCCATCGCCTCGGTCAGCATCAGGCGCAGCTCCGCCGTCCGCACCGGCTTCGGCAGGATTCCGAACATCGCCAGGTTCGCCTGTTTGCCGAGCAGAAAGGCCATTTCCCGGATGTTCGAATCGAACCCGCTCATGATGAGGATCCGAGCCTTGGTCTGGACCTTCGACAGATACCGCAACAGCTCGATCCCGTCGGCTCCGGGCATGGTCAGGTCGAGGATGATGAGGTCAGGGTCGTCGCGGCCGACCGCCGCCCTGAAGCCCTCCCCCTCGATAAACACGTCGACGGCGTAACCCAGGGGCTCGGCGACATCGCGCACGTACTGCCCCATCGCCGGATCGTCGTCGACAATCACCAATCGTTTGGCTTTCGGCATGGCGCACACCCCTTTGTCCAGCCCGCGCATCAACCGATCTCTTCGGATGCAGGGCGCTGCAGAGCCGCATGCACGGCTCGCCCCAGCTCCTCCATCCGATATGGCTTGCGCAGGAGTTGCCACCTCCTGGCCTGTTGCGGAGATCGCTCAAGGGTTTCTCCCGGGAATCCCGACGCCAATAGCACCTTGATGGCCGGTCGCCGCACAGTCACCTCCTTGGCCAGTTCATAGCCGTTCATCGCGCCGGGCATCACCACGTCCGTGAACAGCAGGTCCACCGGCCTCCCGCCACCGTCGATCGCCGCGAGCGCCGCCGCACTGCCGTCGGCCTGGATGACGTCGTAGCCGAGCATCATCAGCTGCGCGACTGACGCCTCCCGCAGGTCCTCGTTGTCCTCCACCACCAGAACGATCTCGCCATTGCCGCGGGGCACGGTCTCAGTCGACGGCCCTTCCAGCCGCGTTTCCGCGGTCAGGTGCCCACGCGGCAGATAGATCCGAACCGAAGTGCCGTGCCCAACTTCGCTGTATATCTTGACGTGCCCGCCGGACTGCTTGACGAAGCCGTAGACCATGCTGAGGCCAAGGCCGGATCCATGGCCCGGGCCCTTGGTGGTGAAGAACGGCTCGAATACCCGGGCCTGGACCTCTTTCGTCATGCCGGCCCCCACGTCCGAGACCTCAATCATCACATAGTCGCCGGCCACCACGCCGGGATTGGCCTTGGCATAGTGCTCGTCCAGCCGCGCGTTCCCGGTCCTGATCGTCACCGTCCCGCCCTTCGGCATCGCGTCCCGGGCGTTACCCGCCAGATTGACGATGCAGCTGTCGAGCTGAGCACCGTCGACCTTCACGGTCCAGAGGTCCTGCGCCAGCTCCGTGGCGATCTTGACGTCCTTGCCCAGCGTCCGCCCCAGCAGCTTGGCTATCCCGCGAATGCGCGAATTGGCATCGACATGCTCGACGTTGAGCGGCTGACGGCGCGCAAAGGCCAGCAGGCTTTGAGTGACCTCCGCTCCGCGTAGCGCGCCAGACAGCGCCGCCTCGATCAGCTTGCGGGCCTTCGCATCCGGAATGTTGCGTTCGCGCAGGAGGTCGAGGTTGCCGATGATCACGCCGAGGTAGTTGTTGAAATCGTGCGCCATGCCTCCGGTCAGCTTGCCAATCGCCTCCATCTTCGTGGCCTGCGCCAGCTCCGCTTCCAGGAGTAGGCGGTTTGTCACGTCGCGGATCGCGGCGGCGATCATGGTTCCCGACTCCGACTGCACCGGCGCCAGGTCGATCTCGGCCGGAAACTCCGTGCCGTCCTTCCGTCGCCCCCGCAGCAACGCGCGGCTCTCCGCCATCCGGCGCCTCTGGGCCCCCGATTGATACTCCATCCGCAGCAGCTCATGAGCGTCGCGGCTCCCGAGCGGCACCAGCATCTCGATGGGTTTGCCCAGCAACTCCGACCTGGACCAGCCGAACATCTCTTCTGCCTGGCGATTTATCAGGGCGATGCACCCCTCGCGATCCACCATGACCAGCCCGCTCGGGGCAAACTCGAACAGATCGATATACTGCCGGCGGTTCCGCTCGCGCACGATCGCCGCCGCGATCGCCACGGCGAATATCTTCAGGAGGGTTCCGACGACGGCAACGTCCCGGAATCGCCTGCGGCTCATGACTGCGACCTGGCCCAGGACTTGGCCGCCCTGATCGAACAGCGGCTCTCCGGCATAGGCCTCGATGCCCTTCTCCGCCAGGTAGCGATCCGCCGGAAACCTCTTCTGGACGCCCTCCTCGACGACGCAGCGATGCCCCTTGAGCACCACTTCGCTCGGCGTCCCGGGAAGCATGTAGCTCTCGTTCGGATGCAAGGCGCCGTGCTGCACGACCGCAACTATGCGCGCCTCGACCGAGCGCTGCGCCTCGGCGCGGGTGATGAAGGCGTACTCCACGCTCAACAGCTCTGCCAGGCGCAAGGCGGCGCGCTCGTAGAAGGCCGCCCCCTCGAGAGAGATCAACTCGGTCGAAAGCGCCTCCATGCCGCGCTCGATCCGCTTGAACTCCGTCATGTCGGTCGAGAGGCTGCCGATTCCGATCATTCGCCCCGCATCGTCGCGCAGCGGGAATTCGACGTTGTGGATATAGCGCTCTGCTTCCTCAACGACCTCGCGCATGTCCTGGCGAACGGCATCGTTCGATTCCAGGACCTTGCGGTCGGCAGCTTCATAGATGGCGGCGATCTCGGCGGGAAAGACGTCGCGCATCGACTTGCCGATCATATCCTTCATCCTGAAACCACGATCCTCGGCCACGTTCTTGCTGACGGCAATGAAGTTCAGATCCAAGTCCTTGAGCACGATCTCCGTCGGCGAATTCTCGAGGATGGCAAGGAGCCAGGATTCGCGCTGGCGGGCCTCCTGCTCCGCCCTGACCCGATCGGAGATGTCCTGGACGGTGCCCGACGAGCGAATGGCCTTGCCGTCCGGATCGTAGGTCGTCTGGCAGCGTTCCTCGACCCACTTCACTCTGCCGTCCGGCATCCGCAGCCGATGGGTGATCTGATAGGGGGTCCGGTTCTCGACCGATGTCGTATAGGCGGCATTCACAGCGGCGCGATCCTCCGGGTGAATCGCGCTGAGAAAGGCCTCGTAGGAGGCGCCGAAGCGCTCCTTGTCGATCTCGAAAACCTGAAAAATCTCGTCCGACCACCACAGGGCGCCGCTCGCCAGGTCAAGCTCCCAGTTCCCGACCTTGGCCAGGCTCTGCGCCTGGCGCAGGCGCAGCTCGCTTTCCAGCAGCACCTTGTCGGCGGCGCGAATATTGGTGACGTCGAAAGCCACGCCGACCGTTCGCACCGCGCGCGGCGCGCCATCGAGGTCCTCAAAGAACGTCTGCGACTTGCTGGCCAGCCAGCGGATCGCTCCGTCACGCCGCACGATCCGATGCTCGACGTCGTAGCGTCCGTCGCCGGCGGGATCGTGTGCCCGCTTCACGGCTTCGAAGACCGCCGCCTTGTCGTCCGGATGGAGGCAGTCGATGAACCGCTGCAGCGTCACCTCTTCCTCGGCGCCCCAACCGTAGATCCTTCGCTGCTCCGGCGACCAGTAGACCGTCTCCGCGATCTGGTCGTGATCGAAGACACCAATACCGGCAACCGCGACCGCATCACGCAACAGCTCCCGACTGCTGCGAATCTCCCGCTCCGTCTCTCTTCGTGCCGTGATGTCCCGGACGATCCCCCAGCTGCCTATTTCCGAGCCGTCCGGCCCGCGCCGCAGGAAGGCGCGGATCTCGATCGGAAAGACGGTGCCATCCTTGCGCCGGTACTCCTTCTCATAGATGTCCGTGTATCCGCGGGTGAGGAGCTGCTCTTCGACGATCCGCTGCTCCATCTCATGCCAGCGCGGTGGTGTCAGGTCGCGGTAGGTCAGCTGGCGCAACTCGTCCTTCGTATACCTCAGCATCTGCTGATAGGCCGAGTTGCACTCGATGATGCGACCGTCCATGTCCAGGACCGAGAAGGCATCGCGCATGCTCTCATAGAGACCGCGGTAGAGTTCCTCGCTCTGCAGCAACTGTTTCTCGGCCAGCTTGCGGTCGGTCTCGTCCCGACATATGCCCTCGATCGCGATCAGTTTGCCGGATGCGTCGTGCAAAGCCGTATTCGACTGTACGATCCAGCGGGATTTCCCGCGCGCGTCGATGATCTCGTATTCGTAGCGCGGCCGAACCACGCCGTCCTGGAGCTCCGCCCAGGCCTGCTCAAAGAACTGCCGCGAGTTGGGGTGGATCACGCGTGCGATATGCAAGGGGTCGGCCAGGAGCGTCTCGGCCGAAATGCCGACCACGCGCTCGGCCGAGGGACTTACGTAGTCATACCGGCCGTCCGGAATGCTCATCCTGAACAGCATTTCATCCAGTCCCTCGATGAGGGCCCGGTATTTGGCCTCATTCTGGCGCAGCAGCTCCTCGCCCCGCCGCGCCTCGGTAACGTCGTGCCCGACGGCCAGCAGGGACGTCACCTTGCCGTCCGTATCGCGGATCACGCTGTCCGACCATTCGATGAGGCGTTCCTCGCCACTGCGCAGGACGATCGCGTTCACGTTGCCGCGCGTCGGCGCGCCACCAACCGCGGCCCTGAACAGCGCTGAGACGCGGGGACGCTCACGGTCCGGGATGAAAATACTGAACCAATCCTTGCCCCGGATCTCGTCCAGCCGGTAGCCGGTCAGATTCTCAAAAAACGGATTTGCCCGCTCAATGGCCCCGTCCGGCGCCAGCAAGAGGATGATCGCCGGAGCGGAATCGAGCAGCTGCTCGACCAATGCATGGTCGTACCGGAGGCGGATGAGGTCGGGATGGCCCAGCTCTATGCCGGCGGAACCCCGCTCGGCGCCGCTACCGCGGCCGCGGCGCCAAGCCAGGACTGACAGCCCCGCCGCCAAGAGCACGAAGCCGACGACATAGAGAAGGTAGGTGATGTCCAGTCCCCGCCTGCGGTTGCAATCAGGATCGGCATCATACGGCGTGGGATGTGTGCCGCCCCTTGGCAGGCGGCTCTGACCCGGACGGAATGAGAAGAAACCCAAAATGGCCGGACTAAGAACGCATCCTTGACCCCAAGAAACCCGCGGCCGATGCCAACAACCTCCGCCGAACGCGCCACTGCCGCCATTAAGTGCAGCCCTGACCGAATTCACAAGCTAACCAGAAGAACTACTGAACATGGGTTCTTTGCAGAATGGCGTCCTATTCTGGTCTCAGGGACTGCCAGCAACCCAAGCGGCCCCGGCAAGGAGACTTGCTAGAACGCCAGCGCGGCGAAGACGAAACCGCCGCACCGTCGCGCGGGGCGACGATGCGGCGGCGCTGAGTCAGGCCCGAGAGGGCGGGTTTCGCCGTTCCGGCCACAGAACGGCCTTGGAGATGCCGATGTCCTGGCACAGGTGGTCGCTGAGCACCCGACGCTGGTGCCGCGCGCGATGACGGTGCCACCACTCCTGCAATGCGGAAGCAAGCCGGCTGGGCCAGTGACGCGGCGACGCCGTCGCGACGCGACGGGGCGCCGCGGCGACGCCGCTTCCGAACGCCATCATGACGGCGCCCGCTCTAAGAGAAGCTCGGCGCCAACTCCGCCAGCCTCTTTTCCGCACCCGGCGCGATGGTCCGGATCGTATCCAGGAAGTTGGCGTGGCTCATGCCGGAGCCGATGAAGGTCCAGCGCTGGGCCTGGTGCTGTTCCTGCAGGAAGATCCCCTGCTCCGCCTCGCCGAGGACGCGGCGGGTAGCCCGTGCGAGCGTCTGCATGTCGAACTTCGCCTGTTGCGCCAGGCAGGCGTCGAACGTGCCGCCCAACGCCAGGTAGCCCTCGATGGCCGCGGCGATGCTCTCCGGCGAGCGCTCCCTGGCCAGTTCCAGCACCATCAGCGTGTCCAGCTTCGCGTGCTGCGCCTCTTCCATCCAATGGTGCTTCAGCAGGCTCTTGAACAGCGGATCGAGGAGCGAGTCATCCTTGACGCTGTCGAGATAGTGCCGCTGCGTCATCCATTCGATTTGCAGGATCAGCAGGGCGACCGAGAGCGGATCCTGTGCCAGCACCGCGGCGGCGATGTCCTGCGGCGGGCCGATGAGGTCGCAGGGCGTCGCGAAGCCGGCGTCGAAAGCCTCGGCAAAACGCTTGAAGAGATGGATGTGCTTGGCCTCCTCGCCGGCGAACTGCAGGTAGGCCCGGGTGCGCAGATCATCCTGGGCCAGGTGCTGCCGGACATGGTCCAGGACGAAGGGCAGGATGAACTCCTCCACCAGCCCGAACATGTAGAGGTAGCCGCGCCCGCGGATCTGGTTCAGCACGCGCTTCTCCTCGCCGTCGAGGAAGCGCAACTGGTTGGTGCGCGCCAGCGATTCCGGCAGGAAATTGCGCTTGAACTCGAGCCGATGCGCGCCGCCGATGATGTCATCGACTTGCCAATTCACCTTCTGCGACGCCTGCAAGGTGGCGCCGAACTCATAGTGCTGGTGCATCTGAGGTCTCTCCCTGGCTGTTTGCGACCGACGGGTCTTCTCCCGCGGAAGTGGCGGGAACCTAGAGAGATCACGGCCTGGAATCTTGCAGACCGGCTGGCGAACTCGTGCAGATAATTGTATATTTGGTCAAACCCTCGCCAAAATCTGTGTTTAGTCAGGCATGCAGGAGTGAAAGCATGCAAGAAAGCTGTGTTAACTTTGGTGACTGCACCGTTGATCTGGCGGCCTTCGAGGTGCGCAGGGCCGGAGAAAAGCGACCAGTCGAGCCGCAAGTATTTGATCTGCTGGCATTTTTGGTCCAGAACCCCGATCGGCTCGTCACCAAGGACGAGCTCATCGCCGAGGTCTGGCATGGGCGGATCGTATCCGATGCGACGCTCGCGAGCAGGCTGCGGGCGGCGCGCTGCGCCATCGGCGATGACGGCGAGCAGCAGAAGCTGATCCGCACCGTGCATGGCCGCGGCGTGCGTTTCATCGGCAGGCCGGCCGGAAATCTCGTCCCGCTCGCCCCGCCCGCCGCGCCGCTCAAGCAGGATATCCGCTTCTGCAACGCGCCCGATGGCGTGCGCCTCGCCTATGCCACGGTCGGCAACGGCCCACCCCTGGTGAAGCCGGCAAACTGGCTGACCCACCTTGAATACGAGCTGACCAGCCCTGTCTGGCGCCACTGGATCGCCGGGTTGTCGCGCGATCACACCCTGATCCGCTACGACAAGCGCGCCAACGGCCTGTCCGACTGGAACGTCGACAACCTCACCTTCGATGCCATGGTGCGGGATCTCGAGACCGTCGTGGACGCGGCCGGGCTTGAGCGATTCCCGCTCTTCTGCCTCTCCCAGGGCTGCGCGATTGCCGCCGCTTATGCCGTGCGCAACCCGGAACGGGTGACCCGCATGGTGCTCTATGGCGGCTATTCCCGCGGCTGGAACAAGCGTGGCAACGGCAACCATGCGGCGCAACGCGAAGCGCTGGGCACATTGATTGAGCATGGCTGGGGTCAGGACAACCCGGTGTTCCGGCAGATCTTCACCAGCATGTTCCTGCCCGAGGGCAATGCCGAACATCAGCAATGGTTCAACGAGATGCAGCGTGCCGCCGCGTCGCCCGCGAACGCCGCCCGCATCCACCGCGCCGTCGGCGACCTGGACGTGCGGCACCTTCTGCCACAGGTCAAGGTTCCGGTCCTGGTCCTGCACGCGCGCAACGACGAGGTAGTTCCTTTCGAGGAGGGACGCATCCTGGCCAGCGAGATTCCCGGCGCGCGCTTCGTGCCGCTCGACAGCCGCAACCACGTGCTGCTGGAGAACGAACCCGCCTGGCCGCGCCTGCTGGAGGAAACGCGGGCGTTCCTGGCCGAGGGCGATGCTAGGGAGCGCGCGTAGCCAGCGTCGAGAGATAGTGCTCCTGGCTGAAGGTCTCGATCGACCCGGGCCGCGCGGCGCGCACCGCGCGCATGGCCTCGCGCGGGCCGAGGCCGTATTTCATCAGAATGAGGGAAGCGACGGTTCCGGTGCGTCCCAGGCCGGCATAGCAGTGCAGGAACAGGCGTTCGCCTTGCCGGAAGCCGGCGTCCAGGCGGGGCCACAGATCGACCCAGGCAGTCTCGAAGCGGTGATCGGGCGGCTCCAGATTGGGAATCGGTAGATGCAGCCAGGCGACACCGAGCGCCGTCAGTTCGCTTTGCAGCAGGCTGGCGGGGGCGCCGACATAGGCGAGCTCATCCTCTTCCATCAGGGTCACGACCAGATGCGGCTTCCAGGCGGCGATCCGTTTCAGATCGGCGCTGAGGCTTCCGCGGCGCGGCACCACGGCCATCGGCGTCAGGCGGTGGCCGGGGCAGCAGCCAAGGCCCAGCGTGCCGCCCTTGGGGAGGGAAAGCTCGTTGAAGCTGTAATCGAGCATGCCGCCATCATAGCGGGATCGTCGCCCCGGGGGAATCCGGGCGGCGCAAAGAAAAGCCCCGGCCGGAAGCTTTCCGGCCAGGGCCTGAGGTGGATGAGAGGTGAAATGCGACGGAGCCGCCCGGCTCCGCCCGCGCTTACATCGCCATCGCCTTCTCGATGACTTCGTGGGTCCAGGCGCCTTCCGGCTTCTTGGTGATGACCGGGTCGGAGCCGCCACCCATCAGGGTCTCGATGGTGCGGTCATAGGCCGCCTCGTCGAGATAGCCGGTGCCCTTCGGATTGGTGCCGACCAGCTTGGCGATCTCGCCCATCATGCGCTTCTGGTGCTTCTCGGTCTGGGCGCCGGTCTCGTCATTGTCCAGCGTGATCATCGCCGCCTCGTCCGGATTGGCGACCGCATAGTCCCAGCCCTTCATCGACGCCTTCAGGAAGCGGGCGAGCTTGTCCACCATCGCCGGGTCCTTCAGCGTGTTCTCCAGCGTGTAGAGGCCGTCCTCGAGGGTGGCCACACCCTGGTCCTCGTATTTGAAGGTGGTGAGGTCCTCCGGCTTCATGCCGGCGTCGATCACCTGCCAGTACTCGTTGTAGGTCATGGTCGAGATGCAGTCAGCCTGCTTCTGCAGCAGCGGGTCGACGTTGAAGCCCTGCTTCAGCACCTTCACGCCGCCCTTGGAGCCGTCGGTCTTCAGGCCGAGCTTGTTCATCCAGTTGAGGAACGGATACTCGTTGCCGCCGAACCAGACGCCGAGCGTGTGGTCGGCGAACTTGTCCGGCGAGGTCACGCCGCTGTCGTTGCGGCAGGTCAGCATCATGCCCGATTTCTGGAACACCTGGGCGATGTTGACCAGCGGCACGCCCTTTTCGCGCGTCGCCATCGCCGAGGGCATCCAATCCACCACCACGTCGGCGCCGCCGCCGGCGATCACCTGGCTGGGGTTGATGTCGGGGCCGCCCGGCTTGATCGTCACGTCGAGGCCGACCTCGTCGTAGAAGCCCTTGTCCTTCGCCACGAAATAGCCGGCGAACTGCGCCTGCGTCACCCACTTCAACTGCAGGGTCAGCTTGTCCGCCGCTTCGGCCGCGTTGGCGAGGAGCGCCAGCAATGCCGCCCCCGCGATCGCGCCCGTCCAAGTCTTAGCCGTCATATATGCCTCCTTGTTTGTCGTTTCATCGGCTTCGGTAGGATGGATGCCAGAACGTGAAACTGCGCTCCAGGACCGCCAGCATCCCGTAAGAGGCGGACCCGACCAGTGCGGCGACCGCGATGGTCGCCCACACCACGTCCACGTTCATGATCTGGCTTTGCGTGCTGATGCGGAAGCCCATGCCGGAGGTGCCGGAGCCGAAGAACTCCGCCACGATGCCGCCGATCAGCGCCAGGGTCGAGTTGATCTTGAGTGCATTGAAGACGAAAGGCAGCGCCGCCGGCAGGCGCAGCGCAAAGAGCGTCTGCCAATAGCTGGCGCCGTAGGAGCGCATCAGGTCGAGCTGCATGCGGTCGGCGGTGTTGAGCCCGGTCAACGCGTTCACCAGCATGGGGAAGAAGATCATGAAGACGATGACCGCGGTCTTCGACTCCCAGCCGAAGCCGAACCAGATCACCATGATCGGGGCGACGCCGATGATGGGCACGGCGCTCACCAGATTGCCGAGCGGCAGCAGGCCGCGCTGCAGGAACGGCACCCGGTCGACCAGAAGGGCCGTCCCCAGGCCCAGCAGATTGCCCAGGAAGAAGCCGGCAAGCACCGCCTTCAGGAAAGTCTGGCGGAAGTCGTCGGCCAGGGTCGCCGCCTCGCGTCCCAGGGCGTCGAGGATCTCGGTCGGCGCCGGCAGCAGGACGCGCGGCACGGCGAAGCCGACGACGCCGGACTGCCAGAGATAGACCAGTGCCACTCCAAACAACGCGGGGACCACCAGGGCGTAGATGCGGCTGCCGGGCAGCGCCGAGATATGCTGCATCACCGTCCAGGCGAAGAGCAGCACGCCGACGACGGTGAACCAGAATCCGGGCGCCGACAAACCCATGGACAGCTCAGCCGTCGGCAGGATGGCTGGACCGATGCCGGCGATCACCACGGCGATTGGGCTGAGCCAAGCCCAGATCTCCCCCTTGGCCAGATGGCGCAGCCAGCGTTCGCCGGCGATCACCGCGGCGATACCGAAGGCGACGAAGATCGCGGCGACGGGGAACTGCGACCAGTAGGCGTAGTCCTCCTCATAATAGCCGATCGGCAGAGCAAGGCCGGCCGCCATCAGGGCGGCGCTGATCCAGGCGAGCAGCGGGCTCATGCGTGCCCTCCCGCCTGAGTGCCCGCGCGCCGCTGGGTCACCCATTCGATCCCGGCGATGACATAGACCAGAAGCATGCCGAGGATCGCCGCCATGAACAGGGCCGACCAGATCTGCACAATCTGCCCATAATAGGAGCCGCTGAGCAGCCGGGCGCCGAGGCCGGCGCCGCCCACCGGCAGCTCGCCGACGATGGCGCCGACCAGGGAGATGGCGATGGCGACCTTCAGGCTGGCGAACAGGAACGGCACCGAGGCCGGCACCCGCAGCTTCCAGAAGATCTGCAGCTGATTGGCGTTGTAGGTGCGCATCAGGTCCATCTGCAGCGGATCGGGCGAGCGCAGCCCCTTCACCATGCCGATGGTGACCGGAAAGAAGCAAAGATAGGCCGAGATCAGCGCCTTGGGGATCAACCCGGTCACACCGACATTGCCCAGCACCACGATGATCATCGGCGCGATGGCGAGGATGGGCACGGTCTGCGAGGCGATGATCCAGGGCATCAGCGAGCGGTCCAGGGTGCGGACATGGACGATGCCCGCCGCCAGCACGATGCCAAGGATGGCGCCGAACAGGAAGCCCAACAGCGTCGCCGAAGCGGTCACGCCCGCGTGATAGACCAGGGATCGCTTGCTTGTGATCTTCAGCCCGACGGTGGAGTTCCACAGATCGCTGGCGATCTGGTTCGGCGCCGGCAGCACCGGCCGCTCCATGCTCCAGGTGCCCTGGACCAGTTCGCCGAACGAATAGCCGGGATTGGCCTCCGCCAGCTGCTCCGAGACGCGCGTGTAGTTGAGGGCAATCGCCAGCAGGTACCAGAGCGCGACGATCACCGCGACCACGGTGAGGACGGGGAGCACATATCCCTTGGGCGAAAGCCAATCCCTCACTGACATTTCTCCCCCTTCCCCCCAAAGCCGACGAATGTTGGCATTCGCCGACGGGGCGGGGGAAGGCAGCGGAGCCTTAGCGAACGCAGTGAGCTTAGGCGCAGCCGGATGGGGGGTAGCGCGCTTCCGGGCGCGCCATCGCGATAGCGATGCTGCGTGAAGATTCTTCGCGGAGAAACCCGGCGCTGCAACACCCCCCATCCCCACCTTCCCCCGCAAGGGGGGAAGGGGTCCACCGATTCTGCAGCTGGCCACGACACGTCAGTCATACGAATGCCCGGCCTTCAATCCCATGCGGACGCGATGCGCGAGTTCGAGCGCCGCCGGCGTTTCCCGCGTGTCGAGGGTTCGCTTCGCCGGGAGCGTGCTGTCGATCACGTCGATGATGCGGCCGGGCCGGGCGCTCATCACCACGATCTTGGTCGAGAGCAGCACCGCCTCGTCGATCGAATGGGTGACGAAGATGACGGTCTTGCGGGTCTTCTCCCAGATCTGCAGCAGCTCCTCGTTCATGCGGTCGCGGGTGATCTCGTCCAGCGCGCCGAAGGGCTCGTCCATCAGCAGCAATTGCGGCTCAAAGGACAGCGCGCGGGCGATGGAGACGCGCTGCTGCATGCCGCCGGAGAGCTGCCACGGGAACTTCTTCTCGAAGCCCTTGAGGCCGACCAGCTCCAGGTAGCGGCGGGCCTTGGCCTCGCGCTCCTCCTTCGAGACGCCCATGATCTCATGCGGCAGCTCGACATTGCGCAGGACATTGCGCCAGGGATAGAGCGCGGAGGACTGGAAGATATAGCCATAGGCGCGCTTCAGCCGCGCTTCGCGCGGGCTGACGCCGTTGACCGTGACACTGCCCTCGGTCGGCTGCTCCAGATCCGCGACGATGCGCATCAAGGTGGTCTTGCCGCAGCCGGACGGGCCGATCAGCGAGACGAACTCGCCGGCGCGAACCTGCAGGTCGATGTTGCTGAGCGCGAAGACCGGCGCGTCGGCGGTCTGGAACGTCAGGCTCAGATTCTGGATGTCGATGATGGTGTCGGAGGCGGCGGGCTTGTTCGCAGCGCCCTTGCCGCGGCCCTTGGGCAGATCGACCACCTTGGCGGTCGGCTCAGAGGGCATTGGCGCGCTCCACCATGGCGCGGAGCAGCACGTCGCAGCCGGCGCCGCAATCCTCCTTGGTCGCGTTCTCCACCTCGTTGTGGCTGATGCCGTCCTCGCAGGGGATGAACACCATGCCGGTCGGCGCCACGCGGTTCATGTAGCAGGCGTCGTGGCCGGCGCCGCTGATGATCGGCATGGAGGCGTAGCCGAGTTCCTCCGCGCCCGCTTTGACCGCGGCGACACAGGAGGTGTCGAACTTCACCGGCGGGGAATACCAGATCTCCTTGAAGTCGAGCTGCAGGCCGTTCTTCTTCGCCGCCTCCTCGCAGGCGGCCTTCGCCTCCGCCGCCATCTTGCTGAGGATCTTGTCCTCGGGATGGCGCAGGTCAATGGTGAAGAACACCTTGCCCGGGATGGTGTTGCGCGAATTGGGGCTGGACTGGATCAGGCCGACGGTGGCGCAGGCGAAGGGCTGATTGGAATGGCCGATATTGTTGACGGCGGTCACGACATGGGCGGCGCCGACCAGCGCGTCCTTGCGGACCTTCATCGGCGTTGGCCCGGCATGGGCCTCCTGCCCCGTCATGGTCACTTCGAACCAGCGCTGGCCTTGCGCGCCCTGGACCACGCCGATGGTCTTCTTCTCCACTTCGAGGATCGGGCCCTGCTCGATATGGGTCTCGAAAAAGGCGAAGATCTCGCGGCCGCCGACCTGCTCCGGCCCGTCATAGCCGATGCGCTTCAGCTCCTGGCCCATGGTCTTGCCGTCGAGATCGGCGCGGCTGAGACCGTAATCGAGATCGAACACGCCGGCGAAGACGCCGGAGGCGACCATCGCGGGGGCGAAGCGCGAGCCCTCCTCGTTGGTCCACACCGCGACCTCCACGGGCCGCGCGGTCTCGTAGTTGAAGTCGTTCAGGGTGCGGACGACTTCCAGCCCGGCCATGATGCCGTAGATGCCGTCGAACTTGCCCCCGGTCGGCTGGCTGTCGATATGGCTGCCGGTCATCACCGGCGGCAGCGAGTTGTCCTTGCCTGGGCGGCGGGCGAAGATGTTGCCCATCTTGTCGACCTTGATGGTGCAGCCGGCCTCCTTCGCCCATTGGCAGAACAGGTCGCGGGCCTGCTTGTCGAGGTCGGTGAGGGCCAGGCGGCAGACGCCGCCCTTTTCCGTGGCGCCGATCTTGGCCATTTCCATCAGGCTGTCCCACAGGCGATCGGCATTGATGCGTAGATTGGTCGCCACGATGAACCTCCCAGAAGATCAGCAGCCTAGACGCAGAGATTTAGCAGCGCGGGCTTGGAGTCGCCGGCATTTATTTTGTCGCAATCTTCGCGCTTTCTGACCAAACGGTCAAGCATCCGGCCTGCCGCTTTTCTAGCGTGAAGCGCCCAGAAAATCGGCACTTTCCGGCCGTCCGGGCAGCCTCAGCCGCGTCGTCTGTGCCGGCGTTTCGGCGATGACCTTGCCGCGCCGCAGGACCAGGAGTCGGGTGGCGCGGACGCGGATCGCCTCGACCGGATCCGCCGCCTGCAGGACCACCAGATCGGCATTGCAGCCGGGGGCCAGACCGTAGCCGTCGAGTTGCAGGATACGGGCGGGATTCTCCGTCACCGCGGCGAAGCAGGCGCGCATCGCGTCCTGGCCGGTCATCTGCGCCACATGGAGGCCCATATGGGCGACCTCCAGCATGTCGCCCGAGCCCAGGCCGTACCAGGGGTCCATCACGCAGTCATGGCCGAAGGCGACGGTGAGGCCGGCCGCCATCAGCTCGGGAACGCGGGTCATGCCGCGGCGCTTCGGATAGGTGTCGTGGCGGCCCTGGATGGTGATGTTGATCAGCGGATTGGCGATGGCGTTGAGCCGCGCTTCCGCCATCAACGGGATCAACTTGCTGACATAGTAGTTGTCCATGGAATGCATGGAGGTGAGGTGCGAGCCGGTCACGCGTCCCTGAAGGCCGAGCCGCTGCGTCTCGTAGGCAAGCGTCTCCACATGGCGCGACAGCGGGTCGTCGGTCTCGTCGCAATGCATGTCGACCAGCAGGCCGCGCTCCGCCGCGATTTCGCACAGCGCGCGGACCGAGGCGGCGCCGTCGGCCATGGTGCGCTCGAAATGCGGGATGCCGCCGACCACGTCGACGCCGCGGTCGAGCGCCGCCTTCAGCAGATCCATCGCCCCCGGCGAGCGGAAGACGCCGTCCTGCGGGAACGCGACCAGCTGCAGGTCGAGATACGGCTTGACCCTCTTCTTCACCTCGAGCAGCGCGTCAACCGCCAGCAGGCGCGGATCGCAGATATCGACATGGGAGCGGATCGCCAGCAGTCCCTTGGCCACCGCCCAGTCGCAATAGGCGAGCGCCCGGTTGGCGATGGCCTCTTGCGTGAGCAATGGCTTCAACTCGCCCCACAGCGCGATGCCTTCCAGCAGCGTGCCGGACTGGTTGAGGCGCGGCAGGCCGAGGGACAGGGTCGCGTCCATGTGGAAATGCGCGTCGACGAAAGGCGGCGTCACCAGCCGGCCCTTGGCGTCGATCTCCTGCCCCGCCTGGGCCTTCAGCCCCGGCTCGACCGCCGCGATCTTGCCGCCGGCGATGCCGATATCGATGCCCTTGCGGCCGTCCGGCAGGTTGGCTCCGCGGAGGATGACGTCGAGCATCTCAGCGCTCTCCCTTGCGATAGGCGATCATCAGCGCGCGCGGATAGCCGGCGCGGCGCGACATGACGATGAGCGCCAGGATGGACAGGATATAGGGCAGCATCAGGAATACCTGGTAGGGCACATAGGCGCCGGCCAGCTGCTGCAGGCGCAACTGATAGGCGTCGAAGGCGGCGAACAGGATGGCGCCGAGCAGCGCCTTGCCGGGGCGCCACGAACCGAAGACGACGAGCGCGATGCAGATCCAGCCGCGGCCGTTCACCATGTCGAAATAGAAGGAGTTGAAGGCCGACATGGTGAGAAAGGCGCCGCCCAGGGCCATGAAGGCGCTGCCCACGGCCACCGCGCCCATGCGCAGCAGCGTCACGTCGATGCCCTGGGCCTCCACCGCCGCCGGGTTCTCGCCCACCGTGCGCACCGCCAACCCGATCGGCGTGCGGTAGAGCACATAGGCGACCAGCGCCACGGCCAGGAACGCCAGATAGGTCAGCGGCGTCTGGCGGAACAGGGCCTCGCCAAAGAAGGGAATCTGCGACAGCCCCGGAATGTCGAACGGCGCGAAGGGCTCGATCTTCGGCGGCGAGGTCACTTCCGGGAACGCCAGGCGGTAGGCGTAGTAGGTCAACGACGTCGCCAGCAGGGTGATGCCGATGCCGGTCACATGCTGCGACAGGCCGAGCGGCACGGTCATGAAGCCGTGCAGCAGGCCGAAAGCCGCGCCCGCCAGCGCGGCGATGGCAAGGCCGGTCCACAGGTCCGCACCGTGATAGACGGCGACCCAGCCGGCGAAGGCGCCGACGGTCATGATGCCTTCGATGCCGAGATTGAGCACCCCTGCCCGCTCGCAGATCAGTTCGCCCAGGGTGGCGAAGATCAGGGGCGAGGCGATGCGGATGGCGGCCGCCCACAGGCTCGTGGTGAACAGGATCTCGATCGCCTCCATCGCGTCAGCCCCGCCGCAGCCGGAAACGGGTGAACAGCATGCCGGCGACCATGGTCAGCAGGGCCGTCGCCACCATCACATTGGCGATGTAGTTGGGCACGCCGACGCTGCGGCTCATGGCATCGGCGCCGACGAACATGGCGGCGACGAAGATCGCGGCGGCGATGACGCCCAGCGGATGCAGGGCCGCCAGCATGGCCACGACGATGCCGGTGTAGCCGAAGCCCGGCGACAGATCGAGGGTCAGATTCCCTTTCAGCCCCGCCACCTCGCTGACCCCGGCGAGGGCCGCCAGGCCGCCCGAGAGCAAGGCGGTCTTGGCCATCACCCAGTTGACGGGAATGCCGGCGAAACGCGCCGCGCGGGCGTTGAAGCCAACCGCGCGCATCTCGTAGCCCAAGGTGGTGCGGACATTGACGAACCACACCGCGCAGGCCGCCAGGATGGCGACGACGAAGCCCCAATGCAGACGCTTGCCCTGCACCAGCTTCGGCCAGACCGCTTCGGCGATGACCTTCTTCGACTGCGGCCAGCCAAGGCCCATCGGATCCTTCAGCGGGCCGTCGAGCAGCAGGCTGACCAGCAGCACGATGATGAAGTTCAGCAGCAAGGTGGTGACCACCTCGTCCACGCCGAAGCGCGTCTTGAGCAAGGTCGGGCCGAGCAGCAGCAGCGCGCCGGTCAGCGCCGCGACAAACGCGATCAAGGGCAGCAGGACCGGCGCCGGCAACGGCAGCATCCCGGTGCCGAGCACCACGCAGACGATGGCGCCGGCATAGAGCTGCGCCTCGCCGCCGATGTTCCACAGCCGGGCGCGGAAGGCGACGGCGGCGGCGAGGCCGGTGAAGATCAAGGGCGTGGCGCGGGTCAGGGTCTCGAGGAAGGCGAATTGCGTCCCCAAGGCCCCCTTGATCACCGCGGCGAAGACGGCGAAGGGCGACGCCCCGCCGAGGAGCACCAGCAGGGCGGCGACAACGAAACTAGCGGCGATGGCGGCGAGCGGCGCCGCCAGCTTCAACGTCAGCGAAGCCTCCGCGCGGGGCTCAAGCCGCATGGCCCGCCCCCTCCCCCGCAAAGCCCTGGCCGGCCATCATCAGGCCGAGTTCGCGGATCTCGACCCGGCCACGCGCCAGGCTGGGCGAGACCTGGCCGCGGTACATGACGACGACACGGTCGGCCAAGGCGAGCAGTTCATCGAGATCCTCGGAGATCAGCAGGATGCCGGCGCCGCCCTGACGCGCGGCCAGGAGCTGCCGATGCACGTAGGAGACGGCGCCGATGTCGAGCCCGCGGCTGGGCTGGTTGGCGAGGATGATGCGCGGCCCCTGCGCCATCTCGCGGCCCAGAATCAGCTTCTGCATGTTGCCGCCGGAGAGCAGCCGCGTGATCGCCTGCGGGCCGGGGCAGCGCACGTCGTAATCGGCGATGATGCGGGTGGCGAAGTCCCGCGCCGCCTTCCAGTCGATGAGGCCCCGGCGCGAAAAGGGCGGCTCGCCGTAGCGGGCGGAGATCAGGTTCTCCTCCAGCGTGAGGTCGGCGATCAGGCCCTGGGCGTGGCGGTCCTCAGGGATTCGGCCGATGCCGTAGGCGACCATGCGGCCCGGGTCGAAATAGTGAATCTCCTGGCCGAACAGCGCCACTTTTCCGGCGGCGGGCTCGACCATGCCGCTCACCAGATCGGCCAGGACCGACTGGCCGTTGCCGGAGACGCCGGCGATGCCGAGGATCTCCCCGCCATGCAGCGTCAGCGTGGCGTCCCGAAGCTGCGCGCGGCCGGATTTCGCGTCCCGCACGGTGACACCGGCAAGCTCCAGCACCGCGCCGCCCAGGGGCACCGGATCGACCTTGGGCTCGGGCACGACGCGGCCGACCATCAGCTCCGCCAGTTCGTGCCGGTCGGTCGCCGACGTGATCCGTTCCGCCACCAGCCTGCCCTGGCGCAGCACCAGGACCCGGTCGCTCGCCGCCATCACCTCATGCAGCTTGTGCGAGATGAAGATGACGGCAAGGCCGCGGCTGACCAGCTTGTACAGGGTGGCAAACAGCGCCTCGCTTTCCTGCGGCGTCAGGACGGCGGTCGGCTCGTCGAGGATCAGGATGCGCGCGTCGCGATAGAGCGCCTTCAGGATCTCCACCCGCTGGCGCTCGCCGACCGAGAGCTCGGCAATCCGGGCGTCCGGACGAATCGCGAGACCGAAGGCTTCCGAGAGCTCCGCCAGCTTTCGCCGTCCCTCGGCGCGGCGCGAGGCGGCACGCCACAGCGCCTCGGTGCCCAGCATGACGTTGTCGAGCACGGTCAGGTTGTCGGCCAGGGTGAAATGCTGGTGCACCATGCCGATGCCGCGTTCGAGCGCGGCGCGCGGCGACCCCGGCGGCAGGGCCTCGCCGAAGGCATTGATCGATCCCTCATCGGCCACGTAGTGACCGAACAGGATGTTCATCAGCGTGGTCTTGCCCGCGCCATTCTCGCCCAGCAGGGCCAGCACCTCGCCACGATGCAGATCGAAGGTGATCCCATCATTGGCGAGGAACGGACCGAAGCGCTTGGTAATGCCGGTGAGCCGGAGGACGACCTCCCCCGGCTCTGTCCCAGCCATGGCTGGCATCGATGCGACGCCGTCAGCTCGATTTCGGCTCGTTGTCGTCGATGGCGACCGAGAAGCTGCCGTCCTTGATCGCCTTTTCCTTCTCGGCAACCTTGGCGACCACGTCGGCCGGCACCTTGCCCTCGAAGGTGCCGAGCGGCGAGAGCGAGCAGCCGCCGGCCTTCATGAAGGAATAGACGCCGTAATCCTCGACCTTGAAGGCGCCCGCCTTCACCGCGGCGATGGCGGCATCCAAGGTCGGCTCGAAATGCCAGAGCGCCGAGGCGACCACCGTGTCCGGGTAATCCGCCTGGGTGTCGATGACGTTGCCGATGGCGAGCACGCCGCGCTCCTTGGCCGCGTCGGAGACGCCGAAGCGCTCGGCATACATCAGATCGGCTCCGGCATCGATCTGGGCGAAGGCCGTCTCCTTGGCCTTCGGCGGATCGAACCAGGAGCCGATGAAGGCGACCTGGAACTTGGTGTCGGGTGCCGTCTCCTTCACGCCGGCCATGAAGGCGTTCATCAGCCGGTTGACCTCCGGGATCGGATAGCCGCCGACCATGCCGATGTTCTTCTTCTTGGTCATGGCGCCGGCAACGATTCCGGTCAGATACGAGGCGTCCTGAATGTAGTTGTCGAAGACCGCAAAGTTTGGCACCGCGGCATCCGGCTTGAAGCTGGAGCCGATCAGGAAGGCGCGGTCCGGATAGTCCTTGGCCACCGCGCGGGCGGCGTCTTCCACCGCAAAGGCCTCGCCGACGATCAGCTGATGCCCCGCCTCGCAATACTCGCGCATCACGCGCTCGTAGTCGGTGTTCGAGACCTTTTCCGAGAAGGTGTATTCGATGTCGCCGCGCTCCTGGGCCGCCGTCGCGGCCTTGTGGATCCGGCTGACCCACTGCTGTTCCACCGGCACAGTGTAGATTGCCGCGGTCTTGATCTTGTCCGCCGCCCAGGCGCGCCGGCCCATGCCGCCGAACGCCGAAAGAGCCGCCGCCCCGCCCGTCGCGAGCAGGACATTACGACGAGAAAACGTCATCTCCAGTCCCCCTTATCAGCCTGTTTTGGCCCTTTCCGGGCCGTTTCCCTGATCCTGCGCGAACTCTACCCTATTCCGCCGCCTTGCGCATCGGGTTGCGGGGGTCTTGCGTCCAGTTGAGATACGGCTTTCCGGTGTCGACCGCGACCATGGAGATGCAGTCCGGCACCGGGCAGACGTGGCTGCACAGGTTGCAGCCGACGCATTCGGCGTCGATCACTTCGTAGCGCCGCTTGCCGTCGACGCGCTGGGCGGCGATCGCCTGATGCGAGGTGTCCTCGCAGGCGATGTGGCAGAGACCGCACTTGATGCACTTGTCCTGGTCGATCCTGGCGATGGATTTGTAGTTGATGTTGAGGAACTGCCAGTCGGTGACGTTGGGCACCGCCTTGCCGCGGAAGTCCTCGATGGTCTTGTAGCCCTTGCCGTCCATCCAGTTGGACAGGCCGGAGATCATGTCGTCGACGATGCGGAAGCCATAATGCATCGCCGCGGTGCAGACCTGGACCGTGCCGGCGGAGAGCGAGATGAACTCCGCCGCGTCGCGCCAGTTGGCGATGCCGCCGATGGCCGAGATCGGCAGGCCGAAGGTGTCCTTGTCGCGGGCGATGTCGGCGACCATGTGCATGGCGATCGGCTTCACCGCCGGGCCGCAATAGCCGCCATGGGTGCCCTTGCCGTCCACGGTCGGCGTCGGCGCCATGATGTCGAGGTCGATCGACGTGATGGAGTTGATGGTGTTGATCAGCGACACCGCATCCGCCCCGCCCTCCTTCGCCGCGCGGGCCGGCTTGCGGATGTCGGTGATGTTGGGCGTCAGCTTCACGATCACCGGCATCCGCGTGTGCTGCTTGCACCATCTGGCGACCATGCCGACATATTCGGGCACCTGGCCGACGGCGGAGCCCATGCCGCGCTCCGACATGCCGTGCGGGCAGCCGAAATTGAGCTCGATCCCGTCGGCGCCGGTCTCCTCGACCAGCGGCAGGATGCCCTTCCAGGCCTCCTCGGTGCAGGGCACCATCAGCGAAACCACGACCGCACGGCCGGGCCAGTCGCGCTTCACCTGCTTGATCTCGCGCAGGTTCACGTCCAGCGGCCGGTCGGTGATCAGCTCGATGTTGTTGAAGCCGATCATGCGCTGGTCGGCGGAATGCAGCGCGCCGTAGCGCGAGCTCACGTTCACCACCGGCGGATCCTCGCCGAGCGTCTTCCACACCACCCCGCCCCAGCCCGCCTTGAAGGCGCGCACCACGTTGTAGGCCTTGTCGGTCGGCGGCGCGGAGGCGAGCCAGAACGGATTGGGCGACTTGATGCCGATGAAGTTGCTGCGAAGGTCGGCCATCTCTGCTCTCCATCTCCCGCCGGACGTCTCACAGACGCCGGCATCCAACTCGATCGTCACCCCGGGCTCGACCCGGGGCCCACCCATCCGCCTGCGTCAAGCCCATCCATGGATCCCGGGTCAAGCCCGGGATGACGGGCAGAGAAGCGGCGCGATCCCGCTCCTACCTTCCGCCGCGCAGATAGCGGTCGATGGACCTGGCGGCGATCTTGCCGTCCTCGACGCTCTGCACGGTCAAATCGATGCCGCTGGCGATGCAGTCGCCGCCGGCCCAGACGTTGGCGAGCGACGTCTTGCGCTCCTCGTTCACGGCGATCTTGCCACCATGGAGATCGAGGGATTCGCGCGCCTTGCCGTTGACCGGGTCCTTGACCAGCTTCTGGCCGATCGCCTTGAACACCTGATCGCAGAGGATGGAGAAGGTTTCGCCGGTGCCGACCAGCTGGCCGCGGTCGTCCAGGGCCGTGCGCTCGAACTCGACTTCCTTGACCGCGCCGTTATGGCCGAGGAGGCGCAGGGGCCGTGCCCAATGCTTCAGCTTCACGCCATTGACCTGGGCGAATTCCTGCTCGTGCCAGGTGGCGCTCATATGCTCGGGGCCGCGGCGATAGACCAGGGTCACGTCCTCGGCGCCCAGGCGCTTGGTCTGCACCGAGATGTCGATCGCGGTGTTGCCCCCGCCGATGACGACGATCCTGCGGCCGACCTTCAGCTTCGACTTGTCGGCCGTCTGGCGCAAATTGGCGATATAGGCAACGGCGTCCTCGACGCCGCTCAGCTTGTCCTCGCCCTCCAGCCCCAGTGCATTGACGCCGGCGAGGCCGAAGCCGAGGAACACGGCATCGAAATCCTTGCGCAGCTGGTCGAGGGTCACGTCGCGGCCGAGCGCCTGGCCGGTCTTCACCGAGATGCCGCCGATGGACAGGATGAACTGCACCTCCGCCTGGGCGAAGTCGTTCACGGTCTTGTAGGCGGCGATGCCGTATTCGTTGAGACCGCCGAGCTTTGGCCTGGCCTCGAAGATCGTCACGTCATGCCCCTGCACCGCGAGCGCGTGGGCGCAGGACAAGCCCGCCGGCCCACCGCCGATGACGGCGACGCGCTTGCCGGTCGGCTTCTGACGGCTGAATGGCCGGTGATTGCTCTGCAGCAGGTGGTCGACGGCGAAGCGTTGCAGCATGCCGATATTGACCGGCTTGTCCTCCGAGGTGTTGCGGACGCATTTGTCCTCGCACAGGATCTCGGTCGGGCAAACCCTGGCGCACATGCCGCCAAGAATGTTCGCCTCGAGAATCTCCTGCGCGGCGCCCAGCGTGTTGCCGGTGTTCACCATGCGGATGAAGTTGGGGATGTCGATCGAGGTCGGGCAGGCCTCGACGCACGGGGCGTCGTGGCAGAAATAGCAGCGGCTGCTTTCGATCAGCGCCTTCTTGCGGTCGAGGGGCGGCTTGATGTCCTCGAAATTCGCCGCGACCTCTTCCGGCCGCAGGCGGCCGGCGGCGATGTCCGGCGTTGCCGATTGCGTCATCAACCCCTCCCAAAGGTCGCTGCCACAAATTCCCGGCTTGGGCCACGCACCTCGGTGCGCGCCTGACCGTCACTGGCATGTTGTTGCGCGGATTGTGGGGAAGTTTGACCAATTGATCAAGAATATTTTTGACCAATCGGACAAGTTTTTTCTTTGCTTCCCCCGCCGCTGCGGGTCCAATAAGACACGTTCGCAAATGGAGATCAGAGGCATTGGCAAGTAACGATCCGATGGAGGCCGAACCCGGCGGCGGCGTGCGCCAGCGCAGCCGCGCCAGCATCGAGCGACGCATCCTCGAGGCCGCCGAATCGGTCTTTGCCGAAGCGGGATTCAACGGCGCCACGACGGCGGAGATCGCCCGGCGCGCCGGTATCCCGAAGGCGAACCTGCACTATTATTTCAAGACCAAGGAAGAACTCTATCAGCAGGTCCTGACCGGGATCATCAACACCTGGCTGCACACTGCCGACGAGATCACCGCGGATGCCGACCCGGCGCGCGCGCTCGCCCATTACATCACCGCCAAGATCGAACTGGCCCGCACGCAGCCGATCCCGTCCCGCGTTTTCGCCAACGAGATCATTCACGGCGCGCCGCATCTGGGCAGCTATCTCGGCACCGAGCTGCGCAGCTGGGTCGATGCCAAGGCAAAGGTGATCAAGGGCTGGATCGCCGCCGGGAAGATGCGCGACGTCGATCCCCGGCATCTGCTGTTCATGATCTGGGCCAGCACCCAGACCTATGCCGACTTCGCCTCGCAGATTTCCGCCGTGCTTGGCCGCGATCAGCTATCGCCGCCGGAGTACAAATCCGTCGCGCGGCAGGCGACGGAAATCATCCTGCGCGGCTGCGGACTGACGCCGCCCGGCGCCTGAAACAGGCGCCATCGGCTACGCGCGGAATCCGGCCTCTTCCCGCCACGGCTCTGAAACGGCGGCGCCGCGACGCGGCGTCAGGCGCGCTTGCTCTCTGCGGCAGCTGCTTCGCTGGCAACCTCGCTCGCCACATCGATGAAATGCGCGAGCTCGCCCTTCTGCATCTGGCGCGCCATCTTGCCCAGACGCCGCAATTCCTTGCGAATATAGTCCATGCTTTGCGCCGCTTCAGGCGCCGTGGCGCGCGCAGTTGCGCCCTGCCGATGACCGTTCACTGCGCCGGTTGCGTTGACAGCCCCATGCAACACTTGCCCCTCCTGGTCGTAAGACACCCCAACGATTGCGAACCTGCCGTGCCGGCCAGCGGCAAACGCGGAGCGGCCACAAGCAGGCGCGCCCGGTCAAATACGAATGCAGGCCGACGACACAAACCGGTCGGAGCAGTGCTGCTGGCAATTGACGCGGAGGCCTATCCCGACCCGGTCCGAAAACGAGGCGCCCCCGCCCCTCAGTCATGTCCCCGACGCAAACAGCGGCGCAAGAAAACTAGCCACCATTTCCTAAATCTCGTCAGGTTCCTAGGACCAAGTCAAGATTGATCAGCAAGAGACCTCCTTGAAGTTGCATGTGCAATACTTTGGCGCGGATTCACATAATTGGACCGCAGCGTCTCATAGCACCGCATTATTTCCGCCGATGCCCTTCAGGGGTCCAAGGCGCGGGCACAGCGCCCCGCAAACAAAAGCGGCCGGCAATGCCGGCCGCTGCGAGGGAGAGGAAACGAGGACGATCGATGTGACTACTGTGCCGCCTTGCGTGGCACGGAGCGCGGCGCGCGCGCCTGGTTAACCTTCGACAGCGCGTCGAACATGGCCGGGAATGGCGGGCGGTTGACGTAGCGCCCGGCGCCCTTCTCGACATCGAGCTTGCCGTTGGCCCAGACCACCTTGCCGCGGCTGATCGTGTGGCTCGGAACACCCTTCACGGTCATGCCTTCGAAGATGTTGAAGTCGACCTTCTGGTGATGCGTCTTGGCCGAGATGGTGCGCGTGCCTTCCGGGTCCCAGACCACGAGGTCGGCGTCGGCGCCGACGCTGACCGAGCCCTTGCGCGGATAGATGTTGAAGATCTGCGCGGCGTTGGCGGAGGTCACCTTGACGAACTCGCTCGGCGTCAGCCGGCCGGTGCCGACGCCGTGATGCCACAACACCGCCATGCGGTCCTCGACGCCGCCGGTGCCGTTCGGGATGCGCGAGAAGTCGTTGCGGCCCATCGCCTTCTGGTCGGCGCAGAAGCAGCAATGGTCGGTGGCCGTCGTCTGCAGATTGCCCGATTGCAGGGCGCGCCAGAGATATTCCTGGTTCTCCTTCGGCCGGAACGGCGGGCTCATCACATGCGCCGCGGCAAAGTTCCAGTCCGGGTGGCGATAGACGGAATCGTCGACCAGCAGATGGCCAGCCAGGACCTCGCCATAGACGCGCTGGCCTTCCAGCCGCGCGCGGATGATCGCCTCGACCGATTCCTTGCAGGAATTGTGCACGATGTAGAGCGGCGCGCCGAGGACCTGCGCCACCCTGATTGCACGATTTGCCGCCTCGCCCTCCACTTCGGGCGGACGCGACAGCGGATGGCCTTCCGGTCCAGTGATGCCGCGCTTCAGGATCTCCTGCTGCAGGTGGTAGACGAGCTCGCCGTTCTCCGCATGCACGGTGGCCAGGGCGCCCAGCTCCTGGCAGCGCGAGAAGCTCTTCACCAGGTTCTCGTCCGGCACCATGATGGCGTTCTTGTAGGCCATGAAGTGCTTGAAGGAATTGACGCCCTTCTCCTTCACCAGCGTGCCCATGTCGCGCGAGACCTCGTCGCTCCACCAGGTGATGGCGACGTGGAAGGAATAATCGGCGCAGGATTTTTCCGCCCATTCGCGCCACTGATCGTAGGCGGTCATGATCGAGGAGTTCGGGGCCGGGATCACGAAGTCGATGATCATCGTCGTGCCGCCGGCGAGCGCCGCGGCCGTGCCGGTGAAGAAGTCCTCGCTCGCCACCGTCCCCATGAAGGGCAGCTGCATATGCGTGTGCGGGTCGATGCCGCCCGGCATCACATATTGCCCGCCAGCGTCGACCACCCTGGCGCCGCTCGGCGCATCGAGTTTCTCGCCCACCGCCTTGATCACGCCGTCGGCGCAATAGACATCGGCGCGACCCGACCCTTCGGCCGTCACCACCGTGCCGCCACGAATCAGCAAAGACATGCGCTGACCTCCCATGGTTTCGCGTAGGACTTGGGTTCAACCCCAAGAGTTGTCCAATTGGTCAAACTCTATCGCAGAGGACCGCGTCGCGCCAATCACTTTGAACCCGGCACGCGATGCCGACGTCCCCGCGACGCCGGCCGGCATGACCTGGCCGGAAGCAAAAAAGGCAGGCCCCTTGGAGCCTGCCTTCACTGCTGATCTTTAAAGTCCGGATCGCTCTTGGGGCGACCTCTGGTACCCATCATCCCAGAACTTGGACCGTGGCCTGCGCCATCTTGGACTTCTGCCGAGGCGTGATTCCTCAGCGGGTTGGAAAACTATCTCAGGACCATGACGGAGTCACGCGGAAACTTCATGCCTGCCCTGCAGCATCGGAATGCGGAAAGACAGGCAAAACCCCTGCAGTGGCGCCACGCAATGGGGCCACGCAAACCTTTGGTTTTCTCGGGGAAATCAGCAGCCGGCGAACGGACCGCCAGCGCCGGGCGGCTGGGGCGAGTGACGGGACTTGAACCCGCAGCCCCCAGATCCACAATCTGGTGCTCTAACCAATTGAGCTACACCCGCCGCCGCGCGGGCGGTCTAAACCAGCCCGGCGGCGGGGTCAAGAGCGGCCGGCCAATGCCCCTCCCGCGCGTGTCGTCATTCCGCAAAATCCTGTCGGGGAATGCGACCTGCGACCCCGGCCGACTCACTAAAATCCGCGGCCGAAACGCCCGGTCGGTTCCGGGACCCCGGCTAGAGAGAGGATACCAACATGCTGCAGCTCGCCAGCGGAATGAGCCGCCTCGGCACCGAATCCGCCTTCGAGGTCCTGGCCCGCGCCAAGGCGCTGGAGGCCCAGGGCAAGTCGATCATCAGCCTGTCGATCGGCCAGCCCGACTTCCAGACCCCCGCCCATATCGTCGAGGCGGCGATCAAGGCGCTGAAGGACGGCCATCATGGCTACACCCCGGCCAACGGCATCCCGCAGGTGCGCGAGGCGGTGGCCGCCGACCTGCACCGCCGCCATGGCGTCAACGTCGACCCGGGCAACGTGCTGATCGTGCCGGGCGGCAAGGTCACCATGTTCTTCGCCATCTCGATGTTCGGCGAGGCCGGCGCCGAGATCATCTATCCGAACCCGGGTTTCCCGATCTACGAGAGCGCCATCAAGTTCGTCGGCGCCACCCCGGTGCCGCTGCCGCTGCTGGAAGAGAACGGCTTCGGCTTCAAGGCGGAGGATGTGCTCTCGCGCATCACGCCGAAGACAAGGCTCATCATTGTCAACTCGCCCGCCAACCCGACCGGCGGCATCTGCGTCAAGGCGGAGATCGACAAGCTGGTCGCCGGCCTCGCCAAGCACCCGAACGTCGCCATCATGTCGGACGAGATCTATTCCGAGATGCTCTATGACGGCAACGTGCACACCAGCCTGCTGAAATACCCGGAGATCGCCGATCGGCTGATCGTGCTCGACGGCTGGTCGAAGACCTACGCGATGACCGGCTGGCGCATGGGCTATTCGGTATGGCCCAAGTCGCTGATCGACCACGCCACGCGGCTTTGCATCAACGTGCATTCCTGCGTCAACGCCGCCGCCCAGTGGGCCGGCATCGCCGCCCTGCAGGGCCCGCGCGGCGAAATCGACAAGATGATGAAGGCGTTCGACGAGCGCCGGAAGTTCGTGGTGGCGGAGCTGAACAAGCTGCCCGGCGTGTCCTGCATCACGCCGCTCGGCGCCTTCTACGCCTTCCCCAACATCAAGGGGACCGGCCTGAAGTCGAAGCAGATGGAAGTGGGCCTGCTGGACGAGGCGGGCGTCGCCTCGATCGCCGGCACCAGTTTCGGTTCCTATGGCGAGGGCTACCTGCGCATCTCCTACGCCAACAGCCTGGACAACATCGCCGAGGCGATCCGGCGCATGGGCGGCTTCCTGGAGAAGCGGCGCAAGGCGGCGGAATAAACCCGCCGCCCTTGCCGGTGAAGATCAGGGCTGCGGCGCCGACGTGCCGCAGCCCGTTTCATTTGCGGCGGCATCCTCAGGCGCGGGCGGCAAAGACTCGGTCCAGCCGAGATCGAAGCCTGGATCCTGTTCGTCGTCCGCATCGTTGAAGGTGAGCGGATCCCCCGCCGGGATCGCCGGCGGCACCGTGGCCACGGTCGCGATCTCCGCACATCCGAAATCGGCCGGTAAAGTGATGGCGGCCTGCTGCTGCAGGTCCGGGGCCGCTTCGCGCGGGTGGCCTGACAGGCCCAGGAACAGGGCGGCGAAAGCGAGGGTCGGATTGATTGCATCCATGGCCGCGGCGCCTCCTTCGAGCGCATATCCCCCGCTCGATCAAATGCGCCCTCGTCCGTTCAAACGCCAGTGACGAATTGTCGCCTAAGCTCCTGAATTGCCGCCGTTTCCCAAATGAAGCGGTTTTATCATGGTAATGTCACCGACGCGCCCAAAGACAGGCTGGATTTGAGCCAATAGCCGCGGCGGCGGGCGACCTTTTCCTTGGCCCTTTGCGCCGCGCCCACGCTCAGGTCGGCCACGCGCGCATCGCTGGCCGCCTTCAAATCTGCGACCTGCGCCTGGTCCGCAGTGGCGCGATTGATCGCAGCGCTGATCGCGCTTGTTCTCTCATGCATCCGGCGGCGGCACGCGCCAACGCCAGCGACCCGAAGACCTCATCTGGCCACCGCTCGTCGACTGCCTGTTTTTCAGGCAGCGGCGATTAAAACCTGGGCAAGGATCGGTGTTGAACCCACTGGAAAATGGCGTAAAGCTGCGCCGCCGCGTTCGAGCCCAGCTTGGCACGGCCCTTGCTGATACGCGTACGGTCGCAGGCCATTCAGGTGTCGAAATGAAGAAAATCGAAGCCATCATCAAGCCGTTCAAGCTGGACGAAGTTAAGGACGCCCTGCACGAGGTGGGCATCCAGGGGTTGACCGTCACCGAAGCCAAGGGCTTCGGCCGTCAAAAGGGCCACACGGAACTCTATCGCGGCGCCGAATACGTCGTCGATTTCCTGCCCAAGATGAAGCTGGAAGTCGTCGTCGAGGATCACATGGTGGAGCGCGCCATCGAGGCGATCCGCCAGGCGGCCGCGACCGGACGCATCGGCGACGGCAAGATCTTCGTGCTCAACGTCGAGGAAGCGATCCGCATCCGCACCGGCGAGCGCGGCCCGGAGGCCATCTAGCCCAACAGACACGGCCGCGATCGAACGGCCGCCCCGCATCGGCGCTACGACCGATTCAACGTTTCAACAACAATCCAACCGCTGAGATCAGGAAGGTATCATGTCGCACGTCAAGAAAGTGCTGGAACTCATCAAGAAGGAAGAGATCCAGTATGTCGATTTCCGCTTCACCGACCCGCAGGGCCAGTGGCAGCACCTGGCGCATCACGTCTCGACCATCGATGAGGACTTCCTCACCGAGGGCCTGATGTTCGACGGCTCGTCCATCGCCGGCTGGAAGGCGATCAACGAATCCGACATGACGCTGCTGCCGGATTGCTCGACCGCGGTCATGGACCCCTTCTCCGCCCAGAAGCTGCTGGTCATCTTCTGCGACGTGCTGGAGCCGCTGACCGGCCAGAACTACGGCCGCGACCCGCGCTCGATCGCCAAGAAGGCGGAAGCCTATGTGAAGAGCTCGGGCATCGGCGACACCGCGTTCTTCGGCCCCGAAGCCGAGTTCTTCGTGTTCGACGACGTGCGCTACGACGTCAAGATGAACCAGACTTTCGTCTACCTCGATTCCGAGGAAGGCCCCTATGTCTCGGGCAAGAAGTTCGAGGAAGGCAACCACGGCCACCGCATGAAGGTTAAGGGCGGCTATTTCCCGGTCGCCCCGCTGGATTCCGGCGGCGACCTGCGCTCCGAGATGCTGTCGACCCTGCACGCCATGGGCGTCGAGGTCGAGAAGCACCACCACGAAGTGGCGCCGAGCCAGCACGAGCTGGGCGTGAAGTTCGGCACCCTGGTGCAGTGCGCCGACGCCATGATCAAGTACAAGTATGTGGTGAAGAACGTCGCCCACGCCTACGGCAAGACGGCGACCTTCATGCCGAAGCCGATCAAGGGCGACAACGGCTCGGGCATGCACGTGCACCAGTCGATCTGGAAGAACGGCCAGCCGCTCTTCGCCGGGAACGGCTATGCCGACCTGTCGGAGATGGCGCTCTACTACATCGGCGGCATCATCAAGCACGCCAAGGCCATCAACGCCTTCACCAACCCGACGACCAACAGCTACAAGCGCCTGATCCCGGGCTTCGAAGCGCCGGTGCTGCTGGCCTATTCTTCGCGCAACCGCTCGGCCTCCTGCCGCATCCCGTATGTGGCGAGCCCGAAGGGCAAGCGCGTCGAGGTCCGCTTCCCGGATCCGCTGGCCAATCCCTATCTCGCCTTCTCGGCGATGCTGATGGCCGGCCTGGACGGCATCCAGAACAAGATCCATCCGGGCGACCCGATGGACAAGAACCTCTACGACCTGCCGCCGGAGGAGCTGTCCAACGTCCCGACCGTCTGCGGCTCGCTGCGCGAGGCGCTGCAGTCGCTGCAGGCCGACCACTCGTTCCTGCTGAAGGGCGACGTGTTCAACAAGGACTTCATCGACTCCTATCTCGAGCTGAAGTGGGAAGAGGTCTACGCCCTCGAGCACACGCCGCACCCGATCGAGTACCAGATGTACTATTCCGGCTGATCGCCGGCCTGCGACACCGGCGTTCCGAGCGCCCGCCCGAAGCGACCCTTCGGGCGGGCGTTCTTTTTATCCGGCGCGCGTCGGGCTAGTGTGGCCTCCCAATCGCTGGAAGGCCGCCATGAAGAACACCCAATCCCAAGACACCCTTTGCGCCCAGGCCCTGGGCTGGATCGAGCCGAAGACCAAGGCGCTGGTCCAGCCGGTCCATCTCGCCACCACCTTCGAGCGCGACCCGGACAACGAATACAGCAGCGGCTATTCCTACATTCGCAACGAGAACCCGAGCTGGGACCAGGCCGAGCAGCTGCTGACCCGGCTGGAGGGCGGCGCCGCCTCGCTGCTGTTCTCCTCCGGCATGGCGGCGGCCACGTCGCCGTTCCTGGCGCTGAAGCCGGGCGACCACGTCATCGCCCCGGAGGTGATGTATTGGGGCCTGCGCAACTGGCTGGTCGGGATCGGCCGGAATTGGGGTCTCGGCGTCGATTTCGTCGACATGACCGATCCGGCGCAGGTCCGCGCGGCGATCCAGCCCGGCAAGACCCGCATCGTGTGGGCCGAAACGCCGTCGAACCCCATGTGGCAGGTCTTCGACATCGCCGCCCTGGCGGAGATCGCCCATGCGGCGGGCGCCCTGCTGGCGGTGGATTCGACCGTGGCGACACCGGTGCAGACCCGGCCGATCGACCTCGGCGCCGACCTGGTGATGCATGCGGCCACCAAATACCTGAACGGCCATTCCGATGTCCTGGCCGGGACCCTGACCAGCGCGCGGGACGACGCATACTGGCAGCGCATCCACGCGGTGCGGACCAGCGGCGGCGCGGTCCTGGGCAGCTTCGAGGCCTGGCTGCTGCTGCGCGGCATGCGCACCCTGCCCCTGCGGGTCCGGCAGGCCAGCGCCAATGCCCTGTTCCTGGCCGAACGCCTGGAGCGCCACCCGCGCGTCGCCGCGGTGCTCTATCCCGGCCTGCCAAGCCATCCGCAGCACGCCGTTGCGCAGCGGCAGATGCAGGGCGGCTTCGGCGGCATGCTGTCGATCCGCGTCAAGGGCGGCGAAGCGGCGGCCATCGCCTGCGCCGCCAAGGTCCGGCTGTGGAAGCGGGCCACCTCGCTCGGCGGGGTCGAGAGCCTGATCGAGCACCGCGCCTCGATCGAAGGCGCCGGCTCGCCGGTGCCGAAGGACCTGCTGCGGCTGTCGACCGGAATCGAGGATGCCACGGAATTGCTGGCCGACCTGGCCCAGGCGCTCGAACCTTGACCTGACGCGCCGCCACGCCGCGTGCTTCACGGCATCGGTCGGCGGGGCTGAGTCTATGCTCCGTGCGCTATGTCCTCGCCTTTCTCGCGGCTGTCTGGCTGGTGCAGATCCCAGGTATCGCGCCGGCGGATGAAATTCGTACCGACGTCAACATCGTCACCGGCCTCGATGTTTCCGGCTCGATCGAGGCCAAGGAGACGCAGATCCAGATCGACGGCCTGGCGATGGCGATCCGCTCGCCGGAAGTCATCGCCGCGATCCGCAGCGGCCGGCACGGCCGGGTCGGCTTCGCCGTCTTCGTCTGGGCCAACGGCAATCTTCCGGTCTTTGCCGAATGGCGCCAGATTGCATCGGCGGAGGATGCGCTGGCACTCTCAGAGGAGCTTTCCCTGCGTCTGCATGCGATCTTGGAATCGACGGCTGCGCTGAAACTCGGCGAACTCACGGACCTCTCCGGCGCCATTGCCTTCGGCGGCGCCATGCTCCTGGCGGCGCCCTATCCCACCGACCACGCGATCCTCAACATCATGGGCAATGGCCTGGACAACGTCGCGGAAGGACCGGAGCGGGCGCGCAATATCCTGGTTGCCCAGGGCGTCACCATCAATGGCGTGGTGATCGGCCACGACAGAGGCGTCATCGGGTATTTCCGCCGCAACGTCATCGGCGGCCCGGCGGCCTTCGTGCTTCCGGCCGGCGAGCCGCAGACGCTGGTCGACGTGTTCAAGCGCAAATTCGTGACGGAGATCGTCTGGAATGCCGGGCGAGCCGAAGACGGCGCAGCTCAGCCGTTGCGGTAGCTTGCCGCCATCTCGCAGTAATGCTGGGCGGAATAGACGAAGTATTTGAGTTCCGCCTCGCTCAAGCTGCGCATCAGCTTGGCCGGGCTGCCGGCCCACAGCTCGCCCCGCTTCACCCGCTTGCCGGGCGTCACCAGGGCGCCGGCGGCGACCATGGCGCCGGTCTCCACCACCACGCCGTCCATGACGCAGGCCTTCATGCCGACGAAACAGCCGTCTTCGAGCGTGCAGGCGTGGATCAGCGCCATGTGGCCGATGGTGATGTCGGAGCCGATGGTGGTCTTGGTGCCGGCCGCCCCGGCACGCTCGTGATTGACGTGGATGATGGTGCCGTCCTGGATGTTGGTGCGCTCGCCGACGCGGATGGAATTGCCGTCGCCGCGCAGCACGCAGCCGTACCAGACGGAGCTCTCGGCGCCGATCTGCACGTCGCCGATCACCACCGCCGTCTCGGCGATGAAGACACTGGGCGCGATGACCGGCATCACGCCATGATGCGGGCGAACCAGGCCGCTCATGGAAACAGCGGCAATTGCTCGAGCGCCGTCTCCTCGGCGAAGCCGGCCATGACGTTCATGTTCTGCACCGCCTGGCCGGAGGCGCCCTTCACCAGGTTGTCCTCCACCGCCATCAGGATGGCGCGGCCGGGCACCCGGTCGGCATGGACCGACATGATGACGAAATTGCTGCCGCGCACATGCCGCGTCGCCGGCGCCGCACCGTTGGGCAGCACCTTCACGAAATACTCATCCCGGTAGCGGTCGGCGAGCGCCGCGCGCAGCTTGTCGACCGTCGCCCCCGCCGCCAGCTTCACGTAGATGGTGGCGAGGATGCCGCGGCTCATCGGCATCAGGTGCGGGGTGAAGTTGACGATGATGGGCTTGCCGGCGGCCGCGCTCAGCCCCTGCTCGATCTCGGGCGCATGGCGATGGCTGGCGACGCCATAGGCGTGGATGCCCTCGGTCACCTCGGAATAGAGGCTGCCCTGCTTGGCATCGCGCCCGGCGCCGGTGACGCCCGACTTGGCGTCGATGATGATGTCGTCGGCGACGATCAGCCCGGCCTTGATCAGCGGGATCAGCGGCAGCTGCGCCGCGGTCGGATAGCAGCCCGGATTGGCTACCAGCCGCGCCCTACGCACGGCGTCGCGGTTGAGCTCGGTCAGGCCGTAGACGGCCTCCTTCTGCAACTCGGGCGCCAGGTGCGCGTGGCCGTACCAGGTGGCATAGGCGTCGAGGTCGGTCAGCCGGAAGTCGGCCGAGAGGTCGACGACGCGCAGATGCGCCGGCAGCTTGGCGACGACCTCCTGGGTCAGGCCGTGCGGCAGGCAGCAGAAGACGAAATCAACGCCCGTCCAGTCGACCTCGTCGATCTTGGTCAGGGTCGGCAGGTCGGCCAGCACCAGCTGCGGGAAGACCTCGGAAGCAGGCTTGCCGGCCTGGCGGTCGGCGGTGAGCGCCACGATCCGGACATGCGGATGGCGCGACAGCAGGCGCACGAGCTCGGCTCCGGTATAGCCGCTGGCACCCAGGATCGCGATTCTCAGCTTGTTGCTCGCCATGTCCGACCTCGAATTGGACCAGTCCCACGGGGGACTCCGGCGGGAGTGCTAGCGAAACCGGGGGCTGTGGACAAGTGAAAACACTGTACCGGCCGCCCGGGATTCCGGCCCGCCTGGACCAAGTTGCGCCCTCATCCGCCAGGCCTTACCGTCCCTTCCCGACACAATGCGGGAAGAAACATGGGATTGCTCATCTTCGGCCTGGCGCTGTTCGTAGGCGCCCATCTGCTGCCAAGCAGCCAGGCGCTGCGCGGCGCGCTGGTCGCCCGGCTGGGCCAGAACGGCTACAAGGCGCTGTTTTCGATCGCCTCGGGCGCGGGCCTGGTCCTGACCGTGATCGGTTACGGCCGGGCGCCGGGGGAGCAGATCTTCCAGCCCTCCGAAACCGCGCGGGCGCTGCTGCCCGTGGCCATGGCGCTGGCCTTCGTCCTGGTGGCGACGGCCTACGCGCCGGGCCGGCTGCGCCGCCTGTTGCGACACCCCATGCTGGCCGGCGTGCTGATCTGGTCGGGGCTGCACTTCCTGGCCAATGGCGACCTGGCCGGCAACATCCTGTTCGGCACCTTCGCGGCCTGGAGCGCCTTTGCCATCCTGTCGGCGACGCGGCGCGGCCAGAAGATCGGCGGCCCGCAGACTCGCGCCGGGGCCGATATCATCGCGGTCGTCCTCGGCTTGGCCGCTTTCGCCGCCATACTCTATTTGCATGAAACCCTGTTCGGCGTGTCGCCCTTCTAGGGCTTCGCACGCGGGCTAGTTGGCCCGCTAGCTGGTCTGCCGACGCGCGGCGTGGTCCGCCAGCGCCTGGGCGAAGACATCGTGCGGCCAATTCTCCGCCAGCGCGCGCCGCATGAGTTGCGCCTGAGTTTCCGGCGCCAGCCCGCCGATGGGCGGATCTCTGTCGAGGTTGGTCGGGAACGAGTAACCCTCGGCGCAGGCGGCGACCGCGTTGGCGCATTCCGCCGCCCCAAGCGCGCCGGACGCGCGCAGCTCCAGCAAGGCTGGATAGAGCGCCGCGCACATGCGCACGCGGTCAACGCTCTCCATGGCCCGGCCATAGGCCGAGGAAACCTGCAGCAAATTCGCCATCCGCCGGACATGCGTCGTGCGGTTGCTGCCGGCGGCGTGGAACAGGGCCGGATTGAAGAACACCGCGTCGCCCTTGGCCAGCGGCAGCTGGATGTGGTGCCGGGCGAAATAGTCGATGAAATCCGGCCGGCGCCAGGCGATATAGCCCGGCTCGTAGAGCTGGGAATACGGCAGATACAGCGTCGGCCCGCTTTCCACCGGCATGTCGCAATGAGCGACCGCACCCTGCAGCGTCAGCACCGGCGACAGCCGATGCGCGTGAGCGGGAAAGCGAACCAGCTCGTCCGCCGCCTGGAATCCCATGTGGTAGTCGCGATGCGGCGACTGCGCCGCGCCGCCGGGATTTACCACGTTGACCTGCGAGGTGATCTGGTAGTGCGGGCCGAGCCAGGCCTCGCTGACCAGCGCGATCACTTCGTTGGCGTAGTAGCGCGCGAAACCCAAGGGGTCGCGCAGGCACTCCTTCTCCAATGCGTTCCAGACGCGGTCATTGGCGCCCGGCTTGGCGAAATGGTCGCCGGCATTGACGTTCGACGCGCGCTGCTCGGCGATCATCGCCTCGAAGGCGGCGGTCGCGCCGTCCACCACGGCGGGATCGGCGAAGGCGCGCTGGAAAATCAGGATGCCGGGGCCGCTCATCATCAGGTCGGCCCATTCCGTCATCAGGGCGCGGCGGCCGTTTTCGTCCCTGGCGATCCGGCGCACGTCGTCGCCGTCATAGACCGGCACGTTCTGCTGCACACCCCTGGCGTAGGGAAAGGCGGCGGCATCGGTCTCGCGCTCGACCAGCCGTCGAAAATCCTCGAGACGGCAATCTGCCTCACTCAACCAGATGGCGCGGCGGTTCGAGGCTGAATCCATGGGCAATGCCAGTGTTTGCTGGGAAGATGGCGGGTACTATAGGGCCTGACCTCGGCACCGTCGATGCGATGCGCGGCCGTTCTTCCTTTCCCGCCGGAAACGACAAAGGCCGGGACTTGCGTCCCGGCCTTCGCCAACTCGTCGCTCTGGAAGCGGCTTAGCGCTTCGAGAACTGGAAGGAACGACGCGCCTTGGCGCGGCCGTACTTCTTGCGCTCGACGGTGCGGCTGTCGCGGGTCAGGAAGCCGCCCTGCTTCAGCGCCGACCGCAGGTCGGGCTCGAACAGGGTCAGCGCGCGGCTGATGCCGTGGCGCACGGCGCCCGCCTGGCCGGAGAGGCCGCCGCCGACCACGGTGCAGACGACGTCGAACTGGCCGGCCCGGTTCACGATCGAAAACGGCTGGTTGATCATCATGCGCAGCACCGGACGGGCGAAATAGACCGTGATGTCGCGATCGTTGACGGTGACCTTGCCGCTGCCCGGCTTGATCCAGACGCGGGCGATGGCGTCTTTGCGGCGGCCGGTCGCGTAGGAGCGGCCCTGCGCGTCGACCTTGCGCTCGCGCTTCGGCGCGGCGACGGGCGCGGCAGCGGCCTTCGTGGCGCCGCCCAGGTCCTTCAGATCGGTCAGGCGCTGAGGTTCGTTGGCCATGTTACGCGCTCCGCTTGTTCTTCGGGTTCATCGCGCCGACATCCAGCACTTCGGGCTGCTGGGCGGCATGGGTGTGCTCGGCGCCGGCGAAGACGCGCAGGTTCTTCATCTGCTGGCGGCCCAGGGGACCGCGCGGCACCATGCGCTCGACCGCCTTCACGATGGCGCGCTCGGGGAACTTGCCGCCGAGCTGCTTGCCCATGGTGATTTCCTTGACGCCGCCCGGATGGCCGGTGTGCCAGTGGAACAGCTTGTCCTGCAGCTTGTTGCCGGTGACCTTCACCTTGGCGGCATTGATGATGATCACGTTGTCGCCGCAATCCATGTGCGGGGTGAAGGTGGTCTTGTGCTTGCCGCGCAGGCGGTTCGCCACGATCGAGGCCAGGCGACCCAGGACGACGCCATCGGCGTCGATCAGGATCCACTTCTTGACCACCTCGCTCGGCTTGGCGGAATAGGTCTTCATGGTGTTTGCTCCTCTAGGCCGGTCGGGCGCCAGGGCGCCGATCCGGCAATCGGCGGTTCGTATAGAGGAGCAATCGCAAGGCGTCAACGGGAAGTATTCTCGTATTTTCAATAACATAGAATTTCGGTATTATGATACCACAAAGACTTAGCGCGATAAACTCGACAATTCTCCGCCCTTTGGCAAATATAGATCGCGATGGACGGCCATGCTGCCCGACCCTGACTACGACCTGATTTCCGCCGACGAGCTGAACCGGCAGATGATGCCGCGCGTCGCGGTGCCGGACCACGAGCGCTGGCTGACCGGGGATCTGGCCCGCGGCGAGAAGCTGCGCCGCACCCTGCCCGGCCGCTATGACCAGCGCTACGGCCCCGGCCCCCGGCAGATCGCCGACCTGTTTCCGGCTCCGGAAGGCGGGCCGAAGGCGCCGATCGTGCTGTTCATCCACGGCGGTTTCTGGCGCGCCCTGTCCAAGGACTACGTGCGCCACGTCGCGGTGCCGCTGACGGAAGCCGGCATCGCGGCGGTCCTGCCAAGCTATGACCTCTGCCCCCAGGTGCCCCTCGCCACCGTGGTCGACCAGGCGCGACAGGCCCTGCTCTGGACCCGCGCCCAGGCGGCGCAGCTGAACGGCGATCCCGATCGCATCTTCGTCGCGGGCAATTCCGCCGGCGCGCATCTGGCGGCGATGCTGCTGGCCGAGGACTGGTCGGCCCACGGCCTCTCGCGCGCGCCCATCGCCGGCGCCATCCTGGTCACCGGCATCTACGACTTGCGCCCGGTGCGCGGCATCCAGGTGAACGAGGATACGCGCCTGTCGCCGGAGGATGCGGTCTCGCTCAGCCCGCAATTCCTGCCGGTCCGCAATCCGGTCCCCACCCTGGTCGCCGTCGGCGGCGACGAGCCGCCGCTGTGGGTCGAGCAGTCGCGGCGCTATGCCGCCAAGCTGCGCCAGGCCGGCGCGCCGACCGAGCTGATGATCCTGCCGGGGCTCAATCACTTCTCGATCACCGCGTCGCTCGGCGATGCCGCGGAGCCGCTCGCCGCCGCGATGTTGCGGCAGGTGCGCCCATGATCCCGATGACCGCCGCGCCGCAACCCCTCTACGACAAGATCGGCGCCACCTATGACGCCACACGCCACGCCGAGCCGGCGATCGTCGATTTGCTGGTCGAGCTGCTGGGCCTGCGACCGCAGGCCCGCGTGCTCGACATCGGCTGCGGCACCGGCAACTACACCACGGCCTTGCACCAGCGTGATCTGCGCCTGATCGGGCTCGACCGGTCCGGGCTGATGTTGCGGACGGCGCGCGCCAAGGCGGACAGCCTGCCGCTGATCGGCGCCGACGCCTCGGCCCTGCCCTTCGCCAACCGCAGTTTCGACGGCGCCATCTGCACCCTGGCCATCCACCACTTCGACGACCTGGAGGCGACCTTCGCCGAAGCGGCGCGCGTGCTGAACCGGGGCAAGCTGGTGATCCTGACCGCCTTGCCCGAGCAGATCATGCGCTACTGGCTGCGCGCCTATTTCCCGCGCATGATGGAGCGCTCTGCCGACCAGATGCCGGATTGGAGCACCATCGAAATCTCGCTCCGCCATGCCGGGTTCCGCACCTGGTCGCAGCGCCTCTATTGGATGCCGGAACAGCCGCAGGATTTGTTCCTTTACAGCGGCAAGCACCAACCCCATCTTTATCTCGACGAGCGCGTGCGCGCCAATATCTCGGCCTTCGCCAACCTGGCGGATGAGGACGAGATCGGCATCGGGCTGGACCGCCTGAAGCGCGATCTGGCGCAGAACCGCTTCGAGCAGACGACCTCGGAATACGAGGACGTCGGCGGCGATTATCTTTTCATCGCGGCGCAGGTGTGATGCCGCGCAGGAGGCGAGCATGACCATCCCCAACGATCTGGTGCTGCGGCAGGACGAAGGTGGCGGCATCGTGCGCTTGACGCTGAACCGGCCGGACGCGCGCAACGCGCTATCGCTGGAAATGATGCGGCAGTTCATGGCGCATCTGGAATCGATGGCGCAGGACGACAAGGCCCGCGTCGTCATCCTGTCCGGCAATGGCCCCGCCTTCTGCGCCGGGCACGACCTGAAGGAGCTGCGCGCCGATCCGACGCCGGCCTTCTACTCCAAGGTGTTCGCCCTGGTCACGCGCATCATGCTCGCCTTGACGGAGATGCCGCGGCCGGTGATCGCCGAGGTGCACGGCATCGCCACGGCGGCAGGCTGCCAGCTGGTCGCCACCGCCGACCTGGCGATCGCCGCCGCCGACGCGCGCTTCGCCACGCCGGGCGTGAACATCGGCCTGTTCTGCTCGACGCCGATGGTCGCGCTGAGCCGCTCCGTCGCCAGCAAGCATGCGATGGAGATGCTGCTGACCGGCGACATGATCGACGCCCAGGAAGCGGCGCGCATCGGCCTCGTCAACCGCGTGGTGCCGCCGTCGGAGGTCGCCGCCGCCACCATGGCGCTGGCCAAGAAGATCGCCAGCAAGTCGATCTATACGATGAAAACCGGCAAGGGCGCCTTCTATCGGCAGCGCGAGATGGATCTCAAGCACGCCTATGACTACGCGGCCCATGTGATGACCGAGAACATGCAGGCGCTGGATGCGGCAGAAGGCATTGACGCCTTCCTGCAGAAGCGCCATCCGGCCTGGCAGGATTGCTGAGACTCCCGCGGCGCGGAGCGAATTGCGCGCGACTCGCGGAGGCTTCTAGACTTCATCCGATGCTTCGGCGCATCGGTTTGAGTCCGGAATCCTGCCATGAGCCAACGCTATCCGCGCTGGACCAATCTCGAGTTCCTCGAGTTCTGCCATCCGCGCATCCGCGCGATCTATGACTATTGGAACGAGAAGCGCGGCGATCGCAAGATGCCGAGCCGCACCGATATCGACCCGCTGGAGATGCCGAGCTATCTGCCCGGCATCGTCATGGTCGACGTCGGATACGAACCGTTCTCCCTCACCTACCGGTTGGTGGGGACCCGCGAGGCCGAGGCGCGCGGCGCCGACCCGACCGGCAAGAGCGTGTTCGAGGCCTGGGACGGCCGCTCCGAGGACGATGTCATCGAGAACTACCGCCAGGTGATCGCCCGGAAGGTGCCGCTCTATGACGGCGACCGCACCCTCGACCCCGAGCGCGACTGGCTCGAGGCCGGAACCGTCTTCCTGCCGTTGTCCGACGACGGCGAGACGGTGAACAAGGTCCTCATCTACACCGAGTACCGCGACCGGCGTTCGTGAGCGCGGCCGCCATCCCGAGCGCGGTCGACTGCTTCAGCGCGTCAGGTTCTTCAGCGGATCGACGGCCTTGGTCCCCTGCCGCAATTCGAAATGCAGCTGTGGCGTGTCGACATTGCCGGTGCTGCCCACGCGGGCGATGATCTGGCCCTGCTTGACCTTGTCGCCCTTCTTCACCAGCAGCGCCGAGTTGTGCGCATAAGCGGTCACCCACCCATCGGCATGGCGCAGCAGCACCATGTTGCCGAAGCCGCGCAATTCGTTGCCGGCGTACGCAACCGTGCCTGCGGCGGAGGCCAAGACCGGCGCGCCGGCGGGCGCCGCGATGTTGATGCCGTCGTTGCGCTGATTGTCCTTGGTCGGGCCGAACTTGCCGATGACCTTGCCATCAACCGGCCAGATGAAGGCGCTGTTGGGCTTCACGTCGGGCAGCGGATCGCCTTTCGACGCCGGCGGAACCGCAGCCGGCGCCGGGGCCGGCTCGATCGACGCGGTCTGCGGCGCAGGTTGGGACGCAGGCGCGGGAGGAGTCTGGGGCGCAGCTTGGGGCGTGGGCGCCGGCTGCAAAGGTGGCAGCGACGACGCGGTAACACCGCCGCCGAGGTCCTGCGGCGCCGAATTGGTGGCGGGGGCGGTCGGTTGCGCGCCGATCACCGCCGGCTGGCCGCTCGCTTGCGGCAGCGGCTGCGGGGCGGACGGGGTGGGCGCGCTGGGCACGAAAGGCTTCGCTTGCGGCGCCGCGGCCGTCTGGGACGCAGGCTGTGGCGCATCGGCGCCCGAGGGCAGCACCAGCGTCTGGCCAACCTGCAAGGTATAGGGCGCCCGCAGGTTGTTGAGCTGGATCAGCGCGCTGATCGAAACACCCTGGCGCGCGGCGATGCCGGAGACGGTGTCGCCCTTCTGCACCACGTAGTCGCCACGCGGCTGCAGCGAGAGGCGCTGGCCCGGCTGCAGCGCATAAGGCGGCGTCAGGCGATTGAGATCGATCAGCGTGCGGATCGGCGTGTTGGTGCGTTCCGACACCACCGCCACGGTATCGCCGGGTGCCACCACGTATTGGCCGCCGACAATCTCGCCGAAGGCCTGGTCGGAGGCGACCACTGGACCCGGCGCCGGCGGCGGCGCGAAAAGGCCGCCCGGCTGCTGGCAACCGGCCACCGTCAGCAACGTCAGCGCCAGGCCGAGGCGCCACGCCCAGTATGGAACCCGTGCGCTCACGCGCCCTGCACCGTGCGCTGCGGCCGCAGGTCGTCTTCCGGCAGGGCACCGCCCACCAGGGGCACGAAGCGCACCTCGGTCAGCACCTCCTGCCGAACGCCCTCGGGGGTCTTCGTCAGGCGCAGCAACACCTGGTCGCCGCGCTCGGCGCCGACCGGCACCACCATGATGCCGCCCTCGGCCAGTTGGTCCAGCAGCGCCTGCGGCACGCCGTCGGCGGCGGCAGTCACGATGATGCGCTCGAAAGGCGCCTGTTCCTTCCAGCCCTTGGAGCCGTCGGCGACCTTCGAGGTGATGTTGTGGATGCGCAAGACGCGGAACCGCGCCTCCGCCTCCTTCAGCAGCGAGGCGAAACGCTCGATGGTGTACACGCGCCGGGCGAGCCGCGCGAGCACCGCCGCCTGATAGCCGGAGCCGGTGCCGATCTCGAGCACTTTGTGGGATTTTTCCACCTGCAGCGCCTCGGTCATCAGCGCCACGATCTGCGGCTGGCTGATGGTCTGGCCCTGGGCGATGGGCAGGGCCTGGTCCTCATAGGCCTGGTCGTGGAAATGCGGCAGCACGAAGGCCTCGCGCGGGATCAGTTCGAGCGCCGCCAGAACCCGCGTGTCGGTGATGCCGGCGCGGCGCAGGCTCATGATCAGGCGGATCTTGCGCGCGTGCAGGCTCATCGCCGCGCGGCCTTTCGCGCCCGCTTCGGCTTGCCGAACAGGCCGGCAATCCTCTGCAGCGTCACGCCATGAGTCAGGTCGCAATGCAGCGGCGTCACCGAGACCATGCGGTCGAGGACCGCACCGAGATCCGTCTCATGCTCGAGCGGATCGTCGGTCGGGAAGTCGCCGATCCACAGCATGTCGCGGCCCGCCGGGTCCTTCATCCGGGTGATGTGGGTATGCTCCACGCGGCGACCCTGCGGGGCCACCTTGACGCCGGTGACCTCGCCCGGCTGCACCGGCGGGAAGTTCACGTTCATCAGCACACCCTTCGGCCAGGCCACCGCGTAGAGCTTGCGGATGATGCCGGGCGCGAAGGCTTCCGCCGTCTTCCACGGCAGGTAGTCGCCCTTGCGCACCTGGCTGAAGGCGATGGACGGGATGCCGAGCAAGGCGGCCTCGCGGGCCGCGGCGACGGTGCCGGAATAGATGATGTCCTCGCCCAGATTGGCGCCGCGGTTGACGCCGGAGAGAACCAGGTCCGGCGCCTTGTCGGTCATGATGTGCTTCACCGCCATCAGGACGCTGTCCGACGGCGTGCCGCCCACGGCATAGCGCCGGCGCCCGACCTTGTGCAGGGCCAGCGAACGCCGCAGCGTCAGGCCGTGGCTGGCGCCGCTCTGTTCCGCCTCGGGCGCCACCACCCAGACATCGTCGGAGAGCGAGCGGGCGACCCGCTCCAGCAGTTTCAGTCCCGGGGCGTGGATGCCGTCATCGTTGGAAACCAGGATGCGGGCTTTGGACAGCTTCGGTAAGGCGTCAGCCATTTGGATTGGTGATCTTTTCCAGGCCATTCATGTACGGGCGCAGGGCGGCGGGAATGGCGATCGACCCGTCCGGCTGCTGATAGTTCTCCAGGATTGCGACCAGAGTGCGGCCGACCGCCAGGCCCGACCCGTTCAGGGTATGGACGAAGCGCGTGGCCTTGTCCCCCGGCTTGCGGCAGCGCGCCTTCATCCGGCGGGCCTGGAACTCGCCGCAATTGGAGCAGCTGGAAATCTCGCGATAGGCGTTCTGGCCCGGCAGCCAGACTTCGATGTCGTAGGTCTTCTGCGCCGAGAAACCCATGTCTCCTGTACACAGGGTGATTACGCGGTATGGCAATGCCAGCCGCTTCAGCACCTCCTCGGCGCAGGCCGTCATCCGCTTGTGTTCCTCATCCGAATGGTCGGGATGGGCGATGGAGACCAGCTCGACCTTGAGGAACTGATGCTGGCGGATCATGCCGCGCGTGTCCTTGCCGGAGGCGCCGGCCTCGGAACGGAAGCAGGGCGTCAGCGCGGTGAAGCGCTGGGGCAAGGCGGCCTCGTCGATGATCGTATCCGCGGCCAGGTTGGTGAGCGGCACTTCGGAGGTCGGGATCAGCCACAGGCCCTGGGTGGTGACGAACTGGTCCTCGGCGAATTTCGGCAGCTGGCCGGTGCCGTAGAGCGCCTGGTCGCGCACCAGGAAAGGCGGCGCCACCTCGGTATAGCCATTCTCGGTCGTATGCAGGTCGAGCATGAACTGCGCCAAGGCGCGCTCAAGCCGCGCCAGGGCACCCTTCAGGACGACGAAGCGCGCGCCGGACAGCTTGGCGGCGTCCTCGAAGCTCATCAGGCCGAGCGCCTCGCCCAGTTCGAAATGCTGCTTCGGCGTGAAGGCGAAATTGGGCTTGCCGCCGATCACCCGCTCCTCGCGGTTGCTCTTTTCGTCCAGACCCTCGGGCACGTCGGCGGCGGGCAGGTTCGGCTGGCTGGCGACCAGGGATTCCAGCGCCTCGGCCAGTTCCTTCTCCTCGGATTCCGCCGCCGCCATCTTGTCCTTCAGGCCGGCCACCTCGGCCATGACCGGACCCGCATCCTGGCCCTTGGACTTCAGCTGGCCGATCTGCTTGGAGAGGTCGTTGCGCCTGGCCTGCATCTCCTGCCAGGCGGTCTGCATGGCGCGGCGCTTGGCGTCGAGGGCGATGATCTCGGACGACAGCGGCGGCAGGCCGCGCCGGGCGCGGCCCTGGTCGAAGGCCTCGGGATTGTCGCGAATCCACTTCACGTCGAACATTGCGGGCGCCGCCAAAACGAGTGTTAACAACGCTTTGGGTTATAGGCAGGAGAGCCGAGTCCGTAAAGCGGACAACGGTCGCGGCGTGAGTCTGGATCGTACCCTATTGCAGCCCACTCGATCGTCATCCCGGGCTTGCCCATTCTTGATACAAGAGGGGGATCCACTTGACCGCGGCACCGACGGTGCCAGCAAACCACCGGCCCTTGCCGCGGCATGGTGGATCCCGGCGCTCGCTGCGCTCGGCCGGGATGACGTGCGATTATTGTTGAAAATCAGAGTCTTGAAAATTGCGGCTAATGAACGTCATCGTCCTGCCCGCCCCAAATGTCAGCCTTGCAGGCCAAGCGCTTGCGTCCATTCGGCTTTCGCGTTAGGACCGCGCCAGATCGGGGCGGCGGATGGCCGCCCTTCCCTGTTTCAGAGATTGCATGAAGACGAGCCCCAACAAGAGCGTACCCAAGGTCGGCATCGTCAGCCTCGGCTGTCCGAAGGCGCTGGTGGATTCCGAGCGGATCCTCACCAAGCTGCGATCCGAAGGCTATGTCGTCTCCGACACCTATGACGGCGCCGACGTCGTCATCGTGAACACCTGCGGCTTCCTCAACAGCGCCAAGCAGGAATCGCTCGACGCGATCGGCGAGGCGCTGAAGGAAAACGGCAAGGTCATCGTTACCGGCTGCATGGGCGGCAACGAGCAGGCGATCCGGTCGGTGCATCCGGGCGTGCTGTCGGTCACCGGCCCGCAGCAATACGAATCCGTCGTCGCCGCCGTGCATCAGGCGGTGCCGCCGAAGCACGATCCCTATGTCGACCTGGTGCCGCCGCAGGGCCTGCGCCTGACGCCGCGGCACTACGCTTATCTTAAAATTTCAGAGGGCTGCAACAATCGCTGCACCTTCTGCATCATCCCCAGCTTGCGCGGTGACCTGGTCAGCCGCCCGGCGCGCGACGTGCTGGTCGAGGCCGAGAACCTCGCCAAGGCGGGCGTGAAGGAACTGCTGGTGATCTCGCAGGACACCAGCGCCTATGGCGTCGACATCAAGTATGCCGAGAGCCTGTGGCGCGGCGACCTGGTCAAGGCGCGGATGACGGAGCTGTGCCAGGCGCTCTCCCAACTCGGGATCTGGGTGCGCCTGCACTACGTCTATCCCTATCCGCATGTCGACGAGGTCATCCCGCTGATGGCGGAGGGCAAGATCCTTCCCTATCTCGACATCCCGTTCCAGCATGCCTCGCCCCGCGTGCTGAAGGCCATGCGCCGGCCGGCCAACCAGGAGAAGGTCCTGGGCCGCATCGCCAAGTGGCGCGACATCTGCCCCGACCTCACCATCCGTTCGACCTTCATCGTCGGCTTCCCCGGCGAGACCGAGGCCGAGTTCGACGAGATGCTGGACTGGCTCTACGAGGCCAAGCTCGACCGCGTCGGCTGCTTCAAATACGAGCCGGTCGAGGGTGCTGCGGCGAACTCCCTCGGCGAGCTGGTCGACGAGGACGAGAAGCAGGACCGCTACGACCGCTTCATGGAAGCCCAGCGCCAGATCAGCGAGGAGCGCATGGCGGCCAAGATCGGCCGCACCGTGCCGGTGCTGATCGACGAGGTGGACGAGGACGGCGCCACCGGCCGCTCACCCGCCGACGCGCCCGAGATCGACGGCAACGTCTATCTGGACGGCGAGACCGGCCTGAAGCCCGGCGACATCGTCAAGGTCGAGATCGACGAGACCGACGAATACGATCTCTGGGGCACCGTCGTCCGTTAAGGACGCAGCTTCCCTTTCACCTGCAAGAGTCCGTCATCCCAGGGCTTGGCTCTGGGATCCACGAGTTTGCCTGCTACACGATTTTGCCCATTCAAACACGTGGATGGCATGGCCAAGCCATGCCATGACGACTGAGTGCATGTTTAGGGTGGAGGCTCAGCGCGAGGTCAGCGCCGCATAGACTTCCATCAGGCGCTTGGTCACCGGGCCGATTGGCATTTCCCTGCCATCGAGACGGCGTAGCGGCACCACTTCGAGCAGCGAATTGCTGACGAACGCCTCGCCCGCCTCCCGCAGCATTTCGCGGCTCACGATCCCCTCTTCCGCCGGGATCGCCAGATCGGCGCAAAGCCGCAGGACCACGTGACGGGTGATGCCGGGCAAGGCGCCCTCTTCGATCGCCGGCGTCAGCAGGCGGCCATCCACCACGGCGAACAGATTACTGCGCGCGCCGCAGGCGACGCGCCCCTTGCCGTTCAGCAGCAGCGCCTCGTCGCCGTCCTGCCGCGCCGCCTGGCGCAAGGCCAGGATGTTGTCGAGATAGCTCAGGGTCTTCAGCCGCGCGGTCAGCGAGCCCTCGTTGCGGCAGACGCCGCTGGCGGTCACCGCGATGAAGCCATCCTGCGCGGGCTGCGGATGATAGGCGGCCGCGGTGATCATCAGGTTGGGCCGCGGATCCTCCGGCGGCAGCAACCCCCGCTGGCCGGGGCCGCGGGTCAGCGTGATGCGCATGGCCGCATCGGTTCGGTCAAGCTGGTTGGCCGCCAGGGTCTCCAGCGCCGCGCTGGCGATCGCCGGCGAATCCTCCGGCAGCGGAATGCCGAGCTCTGCGGCACCCGCGGCCAGGCGCTGCAGGTGATCCTCGAACTTGAACACATGGCCGCGATAGGCGCGCAGCGTCTCGAACAGCCCATCCGCCAGGAGCAGGCCGCGATCCGCCGGGTCGATATGCGCCTGGTCGCGGGTGACCAGGCGGCCGTTCAGCCAGATCATGCCGCCGAGCCTTGCGCCGGGTGGCCGGCGGCCCCCTGGGCCAGCACCTCGATCAGGGCCTTGGCCTTGGCCAGGCTTTCCTCGTATTCCGCCTGCGGATCGGAATCGGCGACGATGCCGCCGCCGACCTGGAAGGTGAGCTCGTTGCCCTGGATGCAATAGGTGCGGATGACGATGTTGCTGTCCATCCCGCCATCGGCGCTGAGATAGCCGATGGCGCCGCAATAGGGCCCGCGCGCGGTCGGCTCCAGCTCCGCGATGATCTCCATGGCGCGGATTTTCGGAGCGCCGGTCACCGAGCCGCCGGGGAAGCAGGCCCGCAGCAGGTCGACGGCGTCGCGCCCGGGTCCGAGCCGGCCCGTCACCACCGAGACCAGATGATGCACGGTGGCATAGCTCTCCAGGCCGAACAGCACCGGCGCCTTGACCGAGCCGATCTCGCAGACGCGGCTGATGTCATTGCGCAGCAGATCGACGATCATCAGATTCTCGGCGCGATCCTTGACGCTCTCCAGCAACTCGGCGGCAAGCGCGGAATCCTCGGCCGGAGTCCGGCCGCGCGGCCGCGTGCCCTTGATTGGCCGCGTCTCGACATTGCCATCCGCCAGCCTGAGGAAGCGCTCGGGCGACGAGGACAGGATCGCGGTGTCGCCGAAATCGAGATAGGCGGCGAAGGTCGCCGGATTGCGCGTGCGCAGCGCCTGATAAAGCGCCAGGCGGTCGCAACCCGCCGGCAATCTGGCGCGAAAGCGCTGGGTGATGTTGGCCTGGTAGATGTCGCCGGCCTCGATGTAGTCGATGGTCCGCCTGACCGCGGCTTTGAATTGCTCCCGGCTCAGGTCGGGTTTCGCGTCGATGCTCCAGGTGGCGGCGGGCGTCGCGCGCCGGGCCCGCAGCAGCCGTTCGCGCGCCCAGGCGATGCGCGCCGCCGCGCGATCCCGGCGGGCGGCCGCCGTGGTCTCCGGGAATCCGCTGGCCAGCAGCCAGGCACGACCGGTCACATGATCGACGGCGAGGACCAGGTCATAGACGCCAAGCATGAGATCCGGGAAATCGATGTCATGCCGGGCATGCGCCGGCACCCGCTCCACGCAATGGCGCAGCCCATAGCCGAAATAGCCGGCGAGGCCGGTCTGGAACGGCGGCAGGTCGGCGCCGGGCTCGACGGCATAGCGCCGCGACAGTTCCGCCGCCGCGGCAAAAGGATCGTCGCCGAAATCGGCGCCGTTCAGCCGCACCCGGCCATTGGCGGCCTCCAGCCGCGCGAAGGGATCGATGCCGAGAAAGGAGTAGCGGCCGAGCTCCGCGTGGCGCAGGGCGCTGTCGAACAGCGCCAAGCCCGGGCGGTCGGCGAAGGCGCGACACCAGTCCACGGGGCAATCGGGCAGTTCCTCGGGCGCCAGCTCGGCGGCGGTCAGGGCGGACTTCATGGCTCCGAAGCTAGCATGGGCCACCCGGCCAGTCATTCCGGGAGCGGCGGGATTCAGCCCTCCGGTGTCGCTGGCCGGCCAGTGGCCGCCTGCTCATCCACCCCACGCACCAGGGCCTCGCCCAGCGCGTTCTTGACGATCAGGTCGATCTGGCGAACGACCTGCAGCGCCTCCTTCAAGCGGTTCTGCTCCAGGTCCAGCAACCGGCGCACTTCCACCTGCGACGTGGCCGGCAGGCCGTTGCCGAGGTCGGCCAACTGCTGATCCAGGATCAAACCCAGGATCATCTCATGGGCATCTAGCAGGCAGGCCAGATCGTCCTCGCCCAGGATCCCCGCTTCCATGGCGGCGCGCCAGCGCTCGCGCGAGGATCGCGCCCGGCAGCCCAGCCGCAGGGCCAGCACCCGCGCACCGGCAACGATCGGAAACAAGCCGCCGACCTTGAGGTCGATGCGGCCCTTCTGGGTCTTGAAGCGGCCGAACCAGCCGAGCGCGTCCTTCTTCTCCGAGATCGCCTTGGCCATCAGGTTGAGGAACAGGCGCGCCGTGCGGGCGCGCATCGAGACGTCGTTCAGGGCCTCGGCCAGCGCGCCGTCGCCGCCCGCGGCGGTGAAATCATAGAAGATGTCGGCATTGAGGATCGCACGCGGCTCCGGCCGCTCGAACCAGATGGAGATGCTTTCCTGCCAGCCGGCCAGGTTGTGGCGCAGGTTGCGTTTCGACGCCATGACTCCGCCGCGGCAGAATGCCAGCCCAGCCTGGTTCAGCACGTGCGCCACGCGCTCGCCGAATTCCTGGAACCAGGGGTAGTCGTCCTCGGCGCCGCCGTGGATCAAGGAGTTGTCCTGGTCGGCGGAAAGCAGGCTCTCGCCCCGCCCCGCCGAGCCGAGCACGAGCAGGCACCACGAGGCCGGAGCCTCTCCGCGACGCTCCGCTTGCATGGACGCCGATGCCAGTTCGCCCGCGCGCGCGGTCATGTCCCGGATGACACCGGAAATCACCGCGGCGACCTGGTATGCCGGAACGCCCTCGGCGCGCAGCGACCGCCCCAGTTCGGGCAGCCGCCCATATGCCGCCTTCAGGCCCCGCCAATCGGTCGCCTCGGCGACCATGTCGGCGATGCCGAGAGCAACCATTGCGCGCTGGCGCAGCACCGACCGCGCGTCCAGCAGGCCGGCATAGCGGCCGTCGGGCGCAACAGCCGCGAGATGACGGAACCCAAGACGGCTCATCCGCGCGATCGCCACGTAGAGAAGGGCATCGGCCCGCACCGTCGCGACCGGCGTGCTCATGATCGCGGTGATCGGCGCGGTCATCGGGGCGCCGCCGGCGGTGACCTTGCACAGCACGTCGCGCTCGGTGACGATTCCGATCGGACGGCCGTCGCCATCGAGGACAATTGTCGCGCTGGCCGGTCCGTGGACCAGCGCCTCCACGGCCGCCGCGACGCTGGCGCCGGGTTCCAGCGTGCGCGCCACGGGGTTCATCAGCTCGCCGACCCGATGCTGGAACGGGAACGGGTCAACGCGCGTCACGGGAGCCGTCTCGGTCATGACGCGCCAATTCCCCGCACCCTGCCGCCCGCGCGGGCCAGGCGCTTGGCCGCCTCGGCCTGCAGCGCCTGCGCGCCCGCCAGGGTCGCGACCCCGCGCCCGACCAGGATCGGCACCAGGCGGGAATAGATCTCCGCCGTGGTGAGCGCGTCGCCCAGCGCGGAATGACGCCCGATCACCGGCACGTCGAAGGCGATTGCGAGGTCGTCCAGCAACAGCGATTTCGCCTCCGGAAACAGCGCGGCATAGAGCAGCATGACATCCAGGCTCGGTCCTGGCGACCAGTCGCGCCCGCATCGCCGCATCTCGCCTTGCAGCATCCGCAAATCGAAATCGGTGTGGAAACCGATCAGGGCCAATCCGCTCGCCGCCGCCGCAACCTGCTCGGCGACGGCGGCAAAGGGCGGCGCGCCGGTGACCATGCTGTTCGAGATGCCGTGAATGGCGATCGTGCGATTGGGGATGCTGCGGCCGGGATTGACCAGCAGGTTGAGCGTGGAAGACCGGTAGAGCCGCTCACCGTGCAGCCGGATCGCGCCGATCGAGATGACCCGGTCGATGCGGGGATTCAAGCCAGTGGTCTCGGTATCGACAGCAAGCGCCGAGAGCTCCGAGAGGGCCGTTCCCGGCCCGGGCGTCACCGGCACGGGCGGGCGGTCGTGCAGCGACAGATCATGCTCGCCGCGCAAGGTTGCCGCCTCGGCCGCCGGATACCGCAGCAGCGCGCTGCCCTCCTGGCCGATCACCGTGACCGTCGCCGGGAAGGAGTCGGACCATATGGTGAAGAGCTCCGTATCCACCGGCCGTCCCGCGGCGCGGGCCCGGTGGATGGCCTCACCCAGGGATTGCCGCGACAGGGTTTCGAACACGCTCTTGCCGATGACCCGCTCGGCGTCGCCGAACAGCGGCCGGCCCGCCGTGTTCACCAGGCTGATCAGACCTTCCTGGGTCAGCACGGCGATGCCGTCCGGCAGCGCGTTCAGCACCTCTTCCAGGCGGCGGTACACCGTCGATTGCTGGTCCGTGCGCAGGCCGATCATGTCGATGATGGCGAGTTGGACGCGGTCCACGGCGTCGGCGTCGGGCGCGACGTCGCGGCGCGCCAGGTCCTGCTGCCCGGCCACCAGGTTGACCCAGCCCCGCAGGGCCTCGACCCGCAGTTCCAGCTGCCGCCCTTTGCGGAGCAGCAGCAGGCCGCCGCCGCCAGCGAGGACCGCGAGGCACGCGGTCACCAGATGCGCCGCCAGGCCCGGCGGCGCGGCGTCAAACCAGACCATGGCGGCCAACCCGCCGGCACCGAGGATTACCGCTCCAAGACCGAATTCCGTGCGCATTCACCCTGCCCCGCCGGCGCCCACAGGAGCCCTTCGACCAGCTTCACAGCTTAAGGCTAGCCCTCCGGCAAGGGAATTCCATTGCCCAGAATGCCGCGCCGGGACCTTGCCCGGGACCTTGCCCAAGACCCGCCCGGCCCGTCGGTCTTTGCTGTTGCCAGCCATTTCGAAGGGTTGAATGATGCCCTGACGGGCGCGCCGAAGCGCGAATCCGGTGCGGCAGGGCAAGGTCCGGCGATGGCGGTTTCTCAGGTCGAATCACGCGAACAGGGCTGGAGCGACGCCCTTCAGCCGGCGGCGTTGCGGCAGGCGGTCCTGATCGCCGGCGGCTATTTCCTGTGCTTCTGGATCGGCTATTCCTTTGCCGCCGACCACAACATTTCCGTGGTCTGGCCGCCCAGCGGCTTCGCCCTGGCGATGGTCTACCGGTTCGGCGTCCGCGCCGTCGCCCCCATCTGGATCGCCGATGCGCTGGCGCAACTGATCTTGATCGGCGCGCCGTTCCTGCCCTCGGTCCTGCTTCCCGCCCGCGCCGTCGCCGAACCGCTGATCGCCGTCCTTCTGCTGCGCCTCGTCGGCTTCGACCAGCGGCTGCGGCGGCCGCGCGACATCGCCGCCATGGTCCTGGTGGGAGCGCCGATCAGCACGCTGCTCAATGCGCTGGCCACGCTCTACATTTCCTGCGTGCAAGGCGCCGTCCCATGGGCGGATTACTGGCATCACGTCCTGATCTATTGGGCCGGCAACGCCGGGGGCATCCTCACGCTGGCGCCGGGCCTGCTCATCATCTTCGATCGCGATGCCGCCTCGGGCAACGTGCAACACTGGATCGAGGCCCTGGCCTTGTGCCTGCTGGCCTCCTTCGTGCTGCAGATCCCGCTGATGCTGCCGGACGTGCCGGAAGGTCCGACCGCGGTCTATTTCATCTTCCCGATGGTGGCGTGGATTGCGATGCGGGTGCCGCGACGCGTCGCCGTCACGGTGACGCTCGGAATCTCGGCAGCGATCCTGCTGACGCTCCAGCTCGCCGCCGACCATCCGCTGGGCGGGCTGTCGCTGATGGACGCGCCGGTCGGCATCCAGAGCTTCATCGCCTGCCTCAACCTGACCTGCCTGCTGCTGGCGGCGCTCAACCTGGAAAAGACCGAGATCGCCGCCCGGCTGCGCGAGAACGAGCAATTCCTCCGCCTTGCCATCCTGGGCAGCAATGACGGCATCTGGGACTGGCACCCGCGGGAACAGAGACTCTGGCTGTCGCCGCGCTGGAAGGCTCAGCTCGGCTATGGGCCCGATGAACTGCCGGATACGCCCGCCACCTGGTCGGCCCTGGTCCACCCGGAGGATCGTGAGCGGGTCGCCCAGCGGTTCAGCGACTTCCTGGAGGACCGCAGCGAATCCTTCGAGCAGGTCCAGCGCTTCCGGCACAAGCTGGGCCATGACGTCCACATCCTGACCCGCGGCATCAAGATGATCGCGGATGACGGCACGGTCATCCGCGTCGTCGGCGTGCATACCGACGTGACCGAACTGGTCAACGTGCAGGACGAGTTGCGCCACCAGGCGGCCTCGCTCGCCAGCCTTGCCCGCGGCCTGGAGGAGCAGCGGCGCGCGGCCGACGCGGCCAGCGCCGCCAAGTCACAGTTCCTCGCCACCATGAGCCACGAGATCCGCACGCCGATGAACGGCATCATCGGCATGCTGTCGCTGATGCTGGATTCGCCGCTGGACCGGGAACAGCGCCGCTGGACCACCAGCGCGCTCGATTCTGCCGAGACCCTGCTCACCATCATCAACGACATCCTCGACCTGTCCAAGCTCGACGCCGGCAAGACCGAGGTGGAGTCGCTCGATTTCGACGCCACCGCGCTGATCGACGGTGTCGTCGCGCTGCTGCAGGTCCGCGCCAACGCCAAGGGCATCGCGCTGCACACGCAGATCGCCGACAACATGCCGGCGCGGCTGCGCTCCGATCCCACGCGGCTGCGCCAGATCCTGTTCAACCTCGTCGGCAACGCTGTCAAGTTCACCAAGACCGGCGGCGTGCTGGTGCGCGCCGCGGTCGAATCCGTCCACGACGACACCTGCGAACTGCGCGTCGAGGTCGTCGACACCGGCATCGGCGTTGCTCCCGACCAGCTGCCCAATCTGTTCGAGCCGTTTCACCAGGCCGAGACCGGCATGACGCGACGCTACGGCGGCACCGGGCTCGGCCTCGCCATCGTGCGCCGCCTGATTCACCTGCTGGGCGGCAGCGTCACCGTGCGCAGCGAGATCGGCATCGGCAGCACCTTCACGATCCTGCTGCCCTGCCTGATCGCCGTCGCATCCCGCGGCCCGGCGCGGGACGTCGGCACCGGGCCGCTGCCGCGGCACGCCAAGGAGACCCGCATCCTGATCGCCGAGGACAATGCCATCAACCGCGAGCTGGCAACCCAGATGCTGGCGCGGCTCGGCCTGACGGGGACCACCGTCAACAACGGTCGGGAAGCCGTTGCCGCCGCGTCCGCAGGCCTTTTCGACATTATCCTGATGGACATTCAGATGCCGGAGATGGACGGCCTGGCGGCCGCCGCCGCAATCCGCAAGCTGCCCGGCCTCCTGGGCCGGGTGCCGATCGTCGCGGTCACCGCGAATGCCATGGTCGGCGACCGGGAACGTTACCTGGCGGCCGGATTCGACGACTACCTGGCGAAGCCGCTGCGTCTCGAGCAGCTCTCCGAGATCATCCTGCGTTGGACCGGAGAGCTGCCGCCATCCCGGTCGACGGGTACCGGCCGTGATGGCGACGCCGTCCCGACCGATTCCGGAGAGCGGTGACCGATGCCGACAGCGTCGATGCGTCTGCGGGTCGGGCTGATCGTGGCCCTGGTTTCATTGTCGCTGGCCATCGCCTTCGTGGCGCAGAAATTGCACGCGGGTTCGGCCGATGCGGGTGCCGGTTCGGGCAGCTGGTACGTCGCCCTGGTGCTGATGCTGGTCAGCCTCGCGGTCCTCGGGTACCTGCTTCTGGCCCTTGCGCGCGACAAGGCGGGCGAGAGCGCCGCCGCAAGAAACGAAGCCGCGCAAGCTTTGCTGGAGACCGCCGCCGCGACCGCGCCCAAGCCCGTGGACCTGCGCCCGAGCTATTCCGTCCTGCCGTCGCCCGAGGCCGGCCACCTGGTGGCGACCGGCGCCCTGATCCGCCGGTTGTGCCACGAGCTCAACAACGCGCTTGGACCGATCCAGGGCTTTGCGGAGCTGCTTGGCAACGATCAGCGGATCGGCGAGGCGCAGCGGCGGCAAGTGACCAAGATCGGCGAGGCGACGGCCGCCGCCCAGAGCGCGGTCCAGGACTTCGCCGCCGCGTTGACCTGGTCCAAGGACCACGCCACGGCGGTGAATCTGGGCGCGATGACGCGCGCCGCCGCCGCCGCCGCCCAGGCAGCGATCGGCCGGCCCATCGCGGTGACGCTGCCGCCCGGCCGGGACATCCAGATCACCGCGACCGAGGTGGAGACCGGGCAGGCGATCCTGCACCTGTGCGCGGCGCTTACACCGCTCATCGCCGAGCGCGACGTACGGCTGGAGATCGCGGTCGATTCGGCAGTCGGCGCGGCCCGCTCGAGTTTGGGCGACGGCGCCGCCTCCGGGCAGCGATTGCAGATCTGGTCCGACCCGTTCGATCCTGAGCACGCCAGGGTCCAGCTCGGCCTGCTGCAGAGCAGCTGGCGCTACGGCCGGGTCCAGCTCACCTGTGTCGGCCACGGCTGGTCACGTGACCTGGCGAGCCGGCTGTTCGTCGCCGACCTCACGGAAGAGCACCATCCGAGCTGCCTTTCGATGACCGTGCTCGGCGGGTTGATGCTGGATCTGGGCGGCGTGGTCATGATCGACACCTGTCCGCTGCGACAGCTGACGGTCACCCTGCTGTGGCCGGCGCGCATCCCCTCGGAGGTCGCCGCCCCGCTGGAGACCGACACCACGGAGGACGATCTCGACGCGCTCATCATCCACGCAGCCGAGCCGGCGGCGGAAGAGCTGTCGCGGCGGCTGGGTGGCTTCGGCTTGAGGGTGGCTTCCACCACCAGCCCGGAAGCCGGGCTAGACCTCATCGCCGAAATGGGGGCGCGGTGCCGCGCCATCCTGCTCGGCGATACGCCGGACGCCGCATTGCTGGAAAAGATCCTCGCCATCCGACCGAGCGCCGTGGTCCTCACCCTGGAGGCCGAGCCCGGCACGACGCTGGAGGGCCAGGAAGCCTGGCAGATAGATCCCGATCGGGAGGCTCTGGGCCGCCTCGCGGCCCGCCTGCGCCGTGGCGGCACGCTTCCTCCCGAAGGCTGGGACGCCGCTAGCTGAACTGCCCCAATTGCGCCAGTCGAACCGCGATCTGGGTGCGGTTCTTGGTCTCCAGCTTGCGACACAGGTTGCGCACGTGCAGCTTGACGGTGACCTCCTGCAGCTCGAGCGCGCGGGCGATTTCCTTGTTGGAAGCGCCCTTTACCAGCATGGCGGCCACTTCGAGCTCGCGCGGCGTCAGGAATTCCGACCCGATGATCTTGAGCCCCTCGGGCGCCGCCCCTGGACGGAGCAGATCCGTCGGGGCGTAGGTCTCCCCGGCCGCCAGCTGACGGATCGCGGCGATCAGCTTGCTGCCAGAGAGCGTCTTGGGAATGAAGCCGCGGGCGCCAGCCGCCAGGGCCGACATCGCGTGCGACTTCGAGACCATGCCGGTGATGATCGCGACGGCCGAGCCCGGACAATGCGCGACCATCCGTTTCAGGCCCTCGAGGCCGTTCATCCCGGGCATATTGAGATCCAGCAAAGTCACGTCGTAGCAGCCATTGGCCAGAACCATTGCCCAGGCGTCTTCGAAATTCCGTGCCGTCTCGACACTGGATTCGGGCGCGTGACGCTCAATCATGGCCTTGAACCCGTCACACACCAACTCGTGATCGTCCGCCAGAAGAATTCGCACCCAGCCGCCCCAGCACTGTTGCGCGTGGATTTTCGGGACACTACGTCCAAAAAGCGGTTGTGGAAAGATCAAAGGGTGGGTCCAGAGGACTACCCCATCCGGGCTAGAATCCCCGGAGGGGCAGGTCCGGCCCCCGGCGCAGCCAGTTGTCGGCGGGATAGCGGCACGCGCCATCGACCACGTGCAGCGTATAGGCATGCCGCGATCGGTCCGACAGGTTGGCGCCGGAGAAATGCGGCAGCAGGCCGTGGATCACCACGAGGGATCCGCGCCTCGCCTCCAGGGCGACTCGCGGGCCGTCCGACCAGGGCGTGGCATCCAGGCGTTCCGTCACCAGCCGGCCGTCGCGGCGCAGGAAGCGCGTCTTCATCGGCTGCTTGTGCGCCCCCGGCAGGCAGATCATGGCGCCGTTTTCCAGCGTCGCATCCTCCACCGCGAACCAGAAGCCGATGCAGCTCAGCGGCTCGGTGTAGAGATAGGTCGAATCCACATGCCAGCTGACTTCGCCGCCGATGCGCGGCTGCTTGAAGATGTACATGGATTGCAGCAGCAACGGCTGGCGGAAGCCGAGCCCAGCCGCCAGCGCGCGGAGCCGGCCGGTGCGTGAGAAGCCGTCGAACACCGGATCGAGGTCGTGCATGGCGTGGCCGATCTTGTTGATCGACAGCGCCTTGTCCTGGCGCAGGTTGCCGGCGGCGTCGAACGCGCCCTCCTCGAAGAAGAAGCGGATCTTGTCACCCGAGCTCTCGAAATACTCCGCCGCGGCATGCGCCACGCTGGTGGTGGAGAAGACCGTGCGATGTTCCGCCGGATCGAAGGCCGCCACCAGGTCCAGGGCGCGGGCGCGCAGGCGATCGCATTCCTCCGCCGGCACGAAATCCTCGAGCAGCAGATAGCCATCGGCATCGAAGGCCGCGCGCATCTCGGGCGACAGGGACTCGCCGGCCGCAAAGCATCGCGCCGGCAGATAGTCCGACGTGTCGATCATGCGAAGCAATCCTGTCCATGCGCCAGGGGCGCCAGGCCGAGATGCCGCGCCAGGCTCTGCCCCATGTCGGCGAAACTTTCACGGCGGCCGAGGGAGCCAGCCGGGACGCCGGGACCCAGGAACAGCACCGGCACATGCTCCCGCGTGTGGTCGGTGCCCCGCCAGGTCGGATCGCAGCCATGATCGGCGGTGGCGAGGACGAGGTCGCCGGGTCGCAGCGCCGCCTCGAGTTCCGGCAACCGGCGATCGAACGATTCCAGAGCCGCGGCATAGCCCGCCACGTCACGGCGATGGCCATAGAGCATGTCGAAGTCGACGAAGTTGGTGAAGACGAGCGACCTGTCCCCGGCCTTGCCCAGGACCTCCAGCGTGGCGTCGAACAGGCCCGCATTGTCCTCCGCCTTGACCTGATGGGTGATGCCGCGATGGGCGAAGATGTCGGCGATCTTGCCGATGCTCCAGACCTCGCCCCCCGCCGAGGCCACCCGGTCGAGCAAGGTCTCCTCCGGCGGCGGCGTGGTGTAGTCACGGCGATGCGCCGTGCGCCGGAATGCGCCGCGCCTCTCGCCGACGAATGGCCGGGCGATGACACGGCCGATATTCAAAGGCTCCAGCAGCTCCTTCGCCCGCCGGCAAAGGCGATAGAGCCGCTCCAGTCCGAAATGGCCCTCATGCGCCGCCACCTGGAACACGCTGTCGGCGGAGGTGTAGCAGATCGGCTTGCCGGACCGGATGTGCTCCTCGCCCAGCTCCTCGATGATCTCGGTGCCCGAAGCGTGCTTGTCGCCGAGAATGCCCGGCAGATCGAATTCCCGCACCAGCGCGTCGATGACCGCGGGAGGGAAACAGGGCCGGGTATGCGGAAAATAGCCCCAGTCGAAGGCGACGGGGCATCCGGCGATCTCCCAATGACCGCTCGGCGTGTCCTTGCCCTTGCTGGTTTCCGCCGCGCAGCCATAGGCCCCGGCGATCGCATCGCCTTCCAGGCCGGGAGGCACCGTCCCGGTGCTCACCGCCGCCGCCCGGCCGAGACCCCAACGGACGAGGTTCGGCACCCGCAAGGGGCCCTGGCGCAAACCGGGCCGGTCGGCCCTGCCCGCGGCGCAGGCCGCCGCGATGTGACCCAAGGTGTCGGCGCCGACATCGCCAAAGGCCGCCGCATCGGGGGTGGCGCCGATGCCGAAGGAATCCAGGACCAGGATGATGGCGCGTCTGCCCATGGGGTCAGGATAGCGCAATTCGCGCCAGGACGGGTGACGGATAGGCCGACTGCGTGTCGCCAATGGTGACGGCGGCGTGGATCGCCGCCACCGCCCGCGCACAGGATTCGTCGTCCGGCGCATGAATCATGCAGATCGGCGTATCCGGCTTGAGCGCCTCGCCCAGCGCACAGAACCCTGAGAAACCGACCCGATGGTCGATCCTGTCCTGCGGGCGCCGGCGACCACCGCCGAGCTCGATCAGCGCCAGGCCGATGGCGCGGGTATCCATGGCGGTGATCCTTCCGCTATGTGGCGGCAGACAGGGCCTGACGACCGGCGCGGCAGGCAGGTAATGATCCGGCCGGTCGAGAAAATCGGCGGGGCCACCCAGGGCGGCAACCATGCGGCCGAACACTTCGGCGGCGCGGCCGGAGGACAGCGCCAGGTCGATGCGCTCCATCGCCCGCCCGATATCCGCGCACAACCCGCCGGAAACCAACATCTCCGCCACCAGCGCCCGGGTGACCGTGTCTAAGCGCGCCTCCCGCCGCCGGCCGATCAAATAGTCGACCGCTTCGCGCATCTCGGTCGCGTGTCCGACGGCATGGCCGAGCACCTGGCTCATATCGGTGATGAGCGCCGTGGTCCGGACACCGGCGCCCGTCGCCACCTTCACGATGCTCTCGGCCAGCTCGCGGGCGGAGGCCTCGGTCGGCATGAAGGCGCCGTTGCCGCTCTTCACGTCCATGACCAGCGCCTGCAGCCCGGCCGCGAGCTTCTTGGACAGAATGGAAGCGGTGATCAAGGGAATCGATTCCACCGTCGCGGTCACGTCGCGAATGGCGTAGAGGCGCCGGTCGGCCGGCGCCAGGTTCGCCGTCTGGCCGATGATGGCGCAGCCGACCTGGCGCACGACCCGGCGAAACGTCTCGGTGTCGGGCTGGGTCTGATAGCCGGGAATGGCGTCGAACTTGTCCAGCGTGCCGCCGGTGTGGCCGAGGCCGCGGCCGGAGATCATCGGCACGAAGCAGCCGCAGGCCGCCGCGATGGGGCCAAGCATCAGCGAGATCTTGTCGCCGACGCCGCCGGTCGAATGCTTGTCGACCACCGGCCCCGGCAGGCTGTCCCGCGACCAGTCGAGCACCGTGCCGGAGTTCATCATGCACCTGGTCAGCGCGACCCGTTCGGTCATGGTCATGCCGCGGAAGAACACCGCCATGGCGAAGGCGGCGACCTGGCCCTCGCTGATCGAGCCGTCGGTGATCCCGGCGACGAAGGCGGCGATCTCGGCCTCGCCAAGCGCGGCGCCGTCGCGCTTCCGCCGGATGATCTCCTGGGGCAGCATCAATAGCCCCGCGCCGGCGCGGCGGCCGGACGGCCCTCGATCACCGCCAGCAGATCGTTCAGCACGCCGCTGGCGCCGAACCGGAACGTCGCCGGCGAAATCCAGTCTTCGCCCATGATGCCGGCGGCCAGATCCAGATAGGCCGCGGCGGTGGCGGCGTCGCGGATGCCGCCGGCGGCCTTGAATCCGCAGGTCCTGCCGCTCGCCTTGATGGCGCGCAGCATGGTGCGCGCGCTATCCGGCGTCGCCGAGATCGCCGCCTTGCCGGTCGAGGTCTTGATGAAGTCGGCGCCGGCTTCGATGGCGGCGCGGGAGGCCTGGGCGACCTGGTCCTGGTCGCGCAGGCAGCCGGTCTCCAGGATGACCTTCAGGATCGCCTTGCCGCCACAGGCGGATTTGCAGGCCGCGACCAGGTCGCCGCCGATGCGGCGCGCGCCGTTGAGCCAGGCGTTGTAGGGGAACACCACGTCGACCTCGTCGCCGCCGGAGGCGACGATGGCCGAAGTCTCGCGCACCGCCAAGGCAATATCGGAGGTGCCCATCGGGAAATTGGCGACGGCGGCGACCTTCACGCCGGTTCCCGCCAGCCGGGCCTTCGCCAAGGCGGCGAAGCGCGGCCAGACGCAGACCGCCGCCACGGCGCCGTGGGGCGTGACCGCGCGGGCGCAAAGCTTCTCGATGGTCGCCTCGGTGTCGTTGTCGTTCAGGCTGGTGAGGTCCAGCAGCGACAACGCCTGGCGCGCGCGATCCACGAGCGTCATGACGGCCAATCCGCGATCATCCGGTTGAGCAGCTTCCTCAGATCCGCGGCGGCGGCATCGGCGACCTTCATCGTATGCTCGTGGCTCATCGGCACGTCGCTCATCCCGGCGCCCAGATTGGTGATGATGGAAAACGCCGCGACCTTCAGGCCAAGCTGGCGGCCCAGGATCACCTCCGGCACGGTCGACATGCCGGCCGCCGTGCCGCCGATCAACCGGGCGAACCTGACCTCCGCCGGGGTCTCGAATTGCGGGCCGGAGAACCAGACATAGACCCCTTCCGGCAGCTTCAGCCCGGTGGCTGCCGCCGCCTTCTGCGCCGCCTTGCGCAGGCCGGCGTCATAGGCGCCGACCATGTCGACGAAGCGGCCGTTGCCGGCCTCGTCGTACAGCGGCGAGGATTGCACCAGGTTGATGTGGTCGGAGAGCATCATGATCGCGCCGGGGCCGATTTCCGGATCGAGGCTGCCCGCCGCGTTGGTCAGCAGCAACGCATCGCAGCCGATCGCCTGCAAGGTGCGCACCGGCACCTTCATCGCATCGGAACGGCCATGCTCATAGAAATGCGAGCGGCCTTGCAGCACCGCCACCGGCGTCGGCCCGATGCGGCCGAGCGACAGCCTGCCGGCGTGGCCCTCCACGCTCGGCCGGGGGAAACCCGGCAGATCGCGATACTCGATCACCGTCGCATCGGTGACGTCCTGCGCCATCGGGCCAAGGCCGGAGCCCAGGATGACGCCCACCCTCGGCCGGAAATCCGGCTTGGCCTTGGCGATCACATAGGCGGCTTCGGTCATTTCAAATGCCCCGGCCCGAAGGATTCGGGCAGCAGATCGTTGCAGCTATAGGTGCCATGCAGGCCCTTGCCGTCATAAACGTGAATACGCGTGCCGGCATCGGCAAACTCGCGGATACGCTGGCGGCAGCCGCCGCAGGGCATGCACGGCTTCCCCGGTTTCCCCTTCCTGCCGCCGATCACGGCAATCTCGCGGATCAACCGGGCGCCATCGTTGACCATCGCCGCGATCGCGGCGGCCTCGGCGCAGTTGCCCAGCGGATAGGAGGCGTTCTCCACGTTGCAGCCGCTATAGACCTTGCCGTTATCGGCCAGGATGGCGGCGCCGACCTGGAACTTGGAATAGCGGGCATAGGCCCGCGCCATCGCCGCCTTTGCCGGTTTCAGCAGCCGCGCACTCATCCTCAACGCTCCTTCACATAAGGCTGGCCCAGCGCATGTGGCGCCGCGGCCCGGCCGACGAATCCGGCCAGCAGCACCACCGTCAGGATATACGGCAGCGCCTGGATCGCCTCCACCGGAACCTGGCCGATGCCCGGCAGAATCACGCCCTGGAGGCGGATGGCGATGGCGTCCAGCAGGCCGAACAGCAGGCAGGCGAACATGGCCGGCCAGGGCCGCCACTTGCCGAACACCATGGCGGCGAGCGCGATGAAGCCCTGCCCCGCCGTCATATGCGGGCTGAAGGCGGCATTCTGCGCCACCGCCAGGTAGGTGCCGGCGAAGCCGCACAGCGTGCCGGCGATCAGCACGGCCCGATAGCGCAGCCAGGTGACCGAGATGCCGGCGGTATCCACCACCTTCGGATCCTCGCCCACCGCGCGCAGGCGCAGGCCGAAGCGGGTGCGGTAGAGCACCCACCAGGCCAGCGGCACCGCAGCATAGGCGACATAGACCAGCAGGTTGTGGCCGCCAAGGACATTGGCATAGAGCGGACCAAGCAGCGGAACCTCGCCAATCGCGGCGCTGCCCGGCAGGGGAAACGGCATGAAGCGCGATTCCGGCGGCAGATCCGGAGTCTGGCCGCCGCGCCCGAACCAGGCGTTGCCCAGCACGATGGTCAACCCGGCGGCGATGATGTTGATGGCGACGCCGCTCACCACCTGGTTGCCGCGATAGGTGATGCAGGCGACGCCATGCACCAGCGCGAAGCAGCACGACACGGCGACGGCGCCGCCCAGGGCCAGCCAGGCCGAACCGGTCAGCATGGCGACGCAGGCTGCGGCGAAGGACGCCGCCAGCATCTTGCCCTCGAGGCCGATGTCGATGATGCCCGACCGCTCGGAGAACATGCCCGCCATGGCGCAGAACACCAGGGTGGCCGCGACCCGCAAGGTCGCCGCCAGCACCGAGACGATGAGCAGGCCGAACTCCTCCATCTCAGGCCGCTTCCGCCGCCAGCGGCCGCCGCGCGAGCGCCACATAGAGGCGTGCGATCCAGGGCCGGTTCATATAGGCGAGCGCGCCGGAGAACAGGATGACGAGGCCCTGCATGGCGACGATCATGTCGCGGTTGATGGTCGGGATCTCGAAGGCGAGCTCGGCGCCGCCCTGGTGCAGCGCGCCGAACAGCAGCGCCGAGAGCACGATGCCGATCGGGTGGTTGCGGCCCATCAGCGCCACGGCGATGCCGGTGAAGCCGGCCCCGGCGACGAAGTCGAGCAGCAGCTTGTGGTGATAGCCGATGAGCTGGTTGAAGGCGACGCCCGCCGCCAGCCCGCCCGACAGGCACATCGCCATCAGCACCACGCGCTGCGGCGAGATGCCGGCATAGACCGCGGCCTTCGGCGACAGGCCGACGGCGCGGATGGCGTAGCCCCAGCGCGTCCGCCAGATGAACACCCAGACGAAGACGCAACAGGCCGCCGCCCACAAGATCGAAAGATTGAGCGGCGTGCTCGGCATCTGCAGCCCGATCAGCCCCAGGACCTCGTGTACCGGCGGCAGGAAGGCGGAAGACGCGAATTCCCGGCTGCTGGGCAGCATCTCGCCCGGCGGACGCAGCACGTCGGAGGCGATGTAGACCATCAGCGCCGCGCCGATGAAATTGAACATGATGGTGGTGATGACGATGTGGCTGCCGCGATAGGCCTGGAGATAGGCCGGCACGAACGCCCAGGCGGCGCCGAACACGATGGCCGCCACGAGGGCCAGCGGGATAACCACAATTCCGGGCAGATACTGATCGAGCGCCAGGACCAGGAGTGTCGCCCCCAGCCCGGCGAGATAGGCCTGCCCCTCGCCGCCGATGTTGAACAGGCCGGCATGAAAGGCGACCGCCACCGCCAGGCCGGTGAAGATGAAATCCGTCGCATAGTAGAGCGTATAGGAGATCGCCACGCCGTCGCCCACCGCGCCCACCGCCATGATGCGAACCGCCTGCAACGGATCGGCGCCGATCACCAGCACCACCAGGCCGGAGACCAGCAGCGCCTGGACAAGATTGATGATCGGCAGCAGGCCGATGTCGATCCAGCGCGGCAGCGCGACCTGGGGCGCGCCGCTCATGCCGCGGCACCCGGCTTTTCTTCGGCGGACTGGCCATGCGCATTGGCCATCATCAGGCCGAGCGTGCGCTCATCCGCCTGGTCGCCGGCGACCTCGCCGACGATGCGCCCCTGGAACATGACCAGGATGCGGTCGCTGAGGGCCATCACCTCGTCCAGCTCGACGGAGACCAGCAGGATGGCGCAGCCGGCATCGCGCAAGGCCAGCAATTGCCGGTGGATGAACTCGATGGCGCCGATATCCACGCCGCGCGTCGGCTGGCCGACCAGCAGCACCTTGGGTTTGCGGGCGATCTCGCGCGCCAGGATCAGCTTCTGCTGGTTGCCGCCGGAAAACTTCCCGCAGGCCAGCTGCGCATCGCGCGGCCGCACGTCGAACTGCTCCATCAGCCGATCGCAGCTGGCGGTCATGGCGTCGCGGTCCATCAGCACCCGGCCGTTATAGGCGGAATCCTCGTGGTAGCCGAGGACGCAGGATTCCCAGGCCGGGAAAGCGGTCACCACGCCAAGGCGCAGCCGGTCCTCCGGCACGTGCGCCAGGCCATGCGCCCGCGCCCGCGCCGGATCGCACGGCGCCGAAGCCGAGACCGCCGTGTCGCAGAGGTTCATTTCGCCGGCGGACAACGGAACGATGCCCGAAAGCGCCTCCAGCAGCTCGCTCTGGCCATTGCCCGAGACGCCGGCGATGCCGACGATCTCGCCGGCGCGCAGGTCGAAACTGACGTCGTCGACCCGCTTCACCCCCTTGGCGTCACGCACCGTCAGGCCGCGCACGGCAAGACGAACATCACCCGGCGTCGCCGCATGCTTGTCGAGCTCCAGGCGCACCTTGCGACCGACCATCAGCTCGGCCAGCTGCTCCTTGGTGGTCGCCCTGGTCGGCAGGGTCGCCACCATCTCGCCCTGGCGCATCACCGAGACCGTGTCGGTGATGGCGAGGATCTCGCGCAGCTTGTGGGTGATCAGCAGGATGGTGACGCCGCGTGCGTTCAGCGCGCGCAGGATCTGGAACAGCTGGTCCGTTTCCTGCGGCGTCAGCACGCCGGTGGGCTCATCCAGGATCAGGATGTCGCAATGGCGGAACAGCGCCTTCAGGATCTCGACCCGCTGCTGTTCGCCGACCGGCAGGTCGGCGATCACGGTGTCGGTGCGGACATTTAGGCCATAGTCGCGGCCAAGACGGTCCAGTTCGGCGCCGGCCGCGGCCCGGCCGCCCGCCAGCAAGGCGCCGCCCTCGGCGCCCAGCATGACGTTCTCCAGCACGGTGAACGGCTCCACCAGCATGAAATGCTGGTGCACCATGCCGATGCCGGCGGCGATGGCGTCGCGCGAATTGCGGATCTCGACCGGCTTGCCGTTGACCAGGATCTGGCCGGAATCGGCGGTGTAGAAGCCGTAGAGAATACTCATCAAGGTCGACTTGCCGGCCCCGTTCTCGCCGATGATGCCGTGGATCGATCCCTTGGCCACGGTGAGGTCGACCTGCCTGTTGGCGCGCACGGCGCCAAAGGACTTTTCGATGCCGCGGAATTCAATCGCCGCCGGACGCCCCGAGGTCTCGGAGGCGGCCGGCGGCGTTGAATCCTTACCGGACTGCAGCGCAGTCATCCGCGTCGCGGGGTGCCGCTCAGTTGGGACAGGAATTGTCCGCCATGAAGTCGTGCACCTGCACCTTGCCCGCGATGATGTCGGCGCGGGCGGCTTCCACCTTCGCCTTCATGTCGTCGGTGATCAGCGATTTGTTGTTGTCGTCGAGGGCCCAGTCGACGCCCTGCTCGGCCAGGCCCAGCACGGTGAGGCCCGGCTTCCAGGTGCCGTCCTTGGCCGCCTTGGCGCTGTTATAGACGGCGACGTCGACGCGCTTCAGCATCGAGGTCAGCATGGTGCCGGGATGGATGTAGTTCTGGTTGGAGTCGACGCCGATCGCCAGCTTGCCGCTGTCCTTGGCCGCCTGGTAGACGCCGATGCCGGTGCCGCCGGCCGCCGCGAAGACGACGTCGACGCCGCGGTCGAACTGGCCCTTGGCGAGCTCGGCGCCGCGGGTCGGATCGTTCCAGGCCGACGGCGTGGTGCCGGTCATGTTGCCGATCACTTCGACGCCGCTGTTGACCGACTTGGCGCCCTGGGCATAGCCGCATTGGAAGCGGCTGATCAGCGGGATGTCCATGCCGCCGACGAAGCCGACCTTGCCGGTCTTGCTGGCCAAGGCCGCCAGCACGCCGACCAGGTACGAGCCCTCCTGCTCCTTGAACACGATCGACTGCACGTTGGGCAGGTCGACGACGGAATCGATGATCACGAAGCGCGTGTTGGGGAATTCCGGCGCCACCTTCTTGATCGCCGATTCCTGGCTGAAGCCGATGCCGATGATGGGATCGGCGCCCTTCTGCGCCATCTTGCGGAAAGCCTGCTCGCGCTGCGCGTCGGCCTGCACCTCGAATTCGAGATAGCCGACGCCGGTCTCCGTCTTGAACTTCTCCATGCCGTTATAGGCGGCTTCGTTGAACGACTTGTCGAATTTTCCGCCGGCATCATAGACCACAGCCGGGTCCGCCGCGGCGACGGACGCCACGGCGCACAACGCGCCGGCGGCAAGGGCCGCCTGCAAAAGCTTGTTCATGAATATCTCCCGTCTCTTTGCCAGGACCGGTATGGGCCGGCCTCATCCCTTCAGGCCATCGCGATTGCGCAAAAAATCAGGCCCATAACATCATTTCGACGCCCAAACCGAAAATCAAGAATTTATTGACCGGTTGGACAGTTCTTCAAGCCCGTCAAAGCCTTAATGTGTAGACAGCCAAGGTTTCTGTCCGCGTTGCAACCTGCGACGGGGCGCCGCGCGGAGTGCGCGTTGAAACTGGCCGCGACAATGCCATGTCCATAGCGAAGCCTCTGCCGCCGGGCGGGATCGGGCGGCGTTTGACCCACTGGACATGGAGGTCCGTCATGGCTCTGCGTTCTCTGCTGCCATTCCGTGGCAACCGCTCCGGCGATTTTGCGCTGGATCCCTATTTCTCCCTGCATCGCGACGTCAACCGCGCCTTCGAGGACATGTTCAAAGGTTTCGGCACGATGCCGTCCGTGTGGGGCGGCGACTCGGCCGCGGCCCCGAAAATCGACGTGAAGGAAACCGACAAGGGCCTTGAAGTCACTGCCGAATTGCCCGGCGTCGACGAGAAGGATATCGAGCTGGAACTCGACGAGGACGTGCTGACGATCAAGGGCGAGAAGAAGCTCGAGAAGGAAGAGAAGGACGAGAAGACCGGCTACCACCTGATGGAGCGCAGCTATGGCAGCTTCGCCCGTTCGATCCGCCTGCCCTATCCGGTCAAGGTCGAAGCGGTGACGGCGGAATTCGACAAGGGCGTGCTGAAGGTGAGTTGCCCGAAGCCGGCTGAAGTCGCCACCCCCAGCAAGAAGATCCAGATCCAGAAGCGCTGAGTCCGATCGGCGCTGCAGTCGCGAAAACGCCCCGCCTCGGTCCGAGGCGGGGCGTTTCGTTTGACGCGGTAAGCCGGCGCCGGATGTTTCCCGGCGCCAGCCCGCAATGGCTTAGTTGCCCGGGCGCAGCGAGATCTGGCCGAAGCCGGCGGCCACGTTCAGGCCGGTGACGCCCTCGATGCTGACCGGCTGCAGGGCGATCTGGTCGTTGCTGCCGCCGACCAGGACGTTGGCGCCGAGGCCAAGGCCCACGGCCGCTTCGGCGGTGGCGCCGGCATAGTTGCCGGCCAGGGCGCCCTTGGCCACCTGGCCGGGGGCGAAGACCGCCCACACCATGTAGGCGTCGCTGGTGAAGCCGATGTCGACGCCGTACTTGTTGATCTCACCGCGATAGCGCTCCGCCGTGCCGTCCGGGCGCGTGAACACGCAGGCAATGTCCTTGGACGAACCGAAGATGAAGCCGACACCGCCGGCGACGTTGCAGTTCAGCGAACCGATATTGACGCCGGAGCCGGCGACCGCCGGGGTGGCGACGAACTGCGGAACGGCCAGCACGGCCGCGAGCGCGGTTGCGGCGATGAGACGCTTGAACATGGAAAACTCCCTGGGATTTGTCTTGTCAGACAGACATAGGAAACGACGAACGAGACATAGCATAGCCCATTCAATTCAACAGTGCGCGCCGTCACACGCCCTGCCGGCGTCGCTGGGACGCTAGCCAAACCGCCGAAAAACGTTAAGAGAAGTGGTCCGTGCATTGGCCCAGGGAGGGGGGCGTGGACGTAAGGGAACGCTTCGAAACCGCCGGGCTCAGGGCCTTTCGCGCCCAGGTCCGGAATTTTGTCCGGACTGCCCTGCCCGACGACATCCGCCGCAAGGTGGCCCAGGAGCGCATGGACCTGCCGCGCGAGGACCAGCAGCGCTGGCACAAGATCCTGCGCGCGCAAGGCTGGGCCTGCCCGGGCTGGCCGCGGGAGCATGGCGGGCCCGGCTTCGACGATGACCAGCGCTACGTCCTGGAACGCGAGCTGGCATTGGGCGACGCGCCGCGCTCGATGATCTATGGCGAAGGCATGCTCGGCCCGACCGTCATGGCCTACGGCACCGAGGCGCAGAAGCGCCGCATCCTGCCGGGCATCCTCGAAGGCGACGTCCTGTGGTGCCAGGGCTTCTCCGAGCCCAATGCCGGTTCGGACCTCGCCGCCCTGCAATGCAAGGCCGAGCGCCGCAGCGACGCCGACGGCGAGCACTACATCCTCAACGGCACCAAGATGTGGACCAGCGAGGGCCATATCGCCGACTGGATGTTCGGGCTGTTCCGCACCGACAATTCGGGACGCAAGCAGGAGGGCATCACGTTCCTGGTGCTCGACTTGAAATCGCCCGGCGTCACCATCCGCCCGATCCTGCTGTTCGAGGGCACGCACGAGGTCAACCAGGTGTTCTTCGACAATGTCCGCGTGCCGTTGGAGAACCGCCTGGGCGACGAGCACAAGGGCTGGGGCATCGCCAAATACCTGCTGAGCCTGGAGCGGTTCGGCACCGCCGAGGTATCGCGCTCGATGGCCAGCCTGGCGCGGTTGAAGCGTTTCCTGCGCACGCAGGACCCGTTCCGCGACGCGCCCGGACAGAAAGAAACCGTAGAGCGGCGCGTCGCCGAGCTGGAGATGGAACTCGAGGCGCTGGAGATCACCGAGGTGCGCTTCCTGTTCCAGCCCGAGGGGGCCAACGCGATCGGCCCGGAAGCATCCATGCTGAAGGTGCGCGGCACCGAGATCCAGGGCGATATCTTCGAATTGGCGATGATGTGCGCCGGCGCTCACGCGCTGTCCGCCCGCCGCGACGAATCCGGCGCGGATACCGACGCCACCGCGCGCGGCCAGGACACCGCCTATCCCTATTTCAATTTCCGCAAGACGCTGATCTACGCCGGATCCAACGAGATCCAGCGCAACATCATCGCCAAGGCCGTCCTCGGACTCTGACATGTTCGCCAATCTCACCGAAGAACAACGCCTGCTCCGCGAAAGCCTCGAACGCTTCCGCCGCCAGGACTACACCTTCGAGAAGCGCCGGGCGCATCTGAAGGAGCTCGGCGCCGCGGACGACCCGATCTGGGCCATGCTGGCCGAGATGGGCTGGCTGGCGGCGACGCTGCCGGAGGAGCATGGCGGCCTGGGCGGCACCGGCGCCGACCTGGCGCTGCTCATGGAACAGTTCGGCCGCGCCCTGCTGGCGAGCGCCTTCGTGCCGAGCATTGTTCTCGGCGCCACCGCCTTGCGCATTGCCGGCAGCCCGGAACAGCACTCCGCGCATCTGCCGGCCCTTGCCGAGGGCCGCGAGAAGCTGGCCTTCGCCTATCTCGACGCCTCCGGCCAGCACCAGCCATCGCTGGCCGCGACCGAGGCCAGGCGGGACGGCGGCGAATATGTGCTCCAGGGCGCGAAGAAGGCCGTGCTCTACGGAAATGTCGCCGACCATATCCTGGTCACCGCGCGGAATGCCGGGTCGCCGCAGGGTTCCGGCGGCATTTCGCTGTTCCTTGTGCCGGCGTCGGCCGGCGGGCTCTCGGTCGATGCCTATCGCACGCATGACGACGGCTGGGCCGCGGACCTGACTCTCGATGCCGTGCGCGTGCCGGCCGCCAATCTCGTCGGCGGCGAAGGCGCGGCATTGCCGGCGATCGAGGCCGCGCTCGATGCCGGGGTTGTGGCGCTCTGCGCCGAGGCGGTCGGCATCATGTGGACGCTGCACGAGATGACCCTCGATTACATCAAGGTGCGCAAGCAGTTCGGCGCCACGCTGGGCAGCTTCCAGGCGCTGCAGCACCGCATGGTCAACATCTACATGAAATGCCAGCTGGCACAGTCCATGGCGATGGCGGCGGCCGCGGCGCTGCAGACCGACGACGCGCGTGTGCGCAAACGGGCGGTATCCGCGGCAAAGGCGCAGATCGGCCGCGCCGCGCGCGCAGTCGGCGAGGACGCGATCCAGCTGCATGGCGGCATCGCCATGACCGACGAATACGCCGCGGGCCACTACTTCAAGCGACTCGCGATGATCCGGCTGACCTTCGGCGACGAGGAGTTCCACCTGCACCGCTATCGCGAACTGGACGGCTCCGCAGAATAGGAAGTTGTCGAGCCCAGCCGCCATCTTCCTTCAGCGCCACTGACCGGACAGCGATGCAGCCGCGCATCGCGCCACCGCGGAAGGAAAAGCGACACGGCCGCGACCGCTCACCGCGAGCACCGCAAAAATCTGGCTTGCCGCGATGATGTAACATGTTCATCGCGGTCGTGAAGCATGGCCCCCCAGGTTGCCGTGCCTCTACCCAGCAGCCTTCCGTGAAAGCTTGATGGCGGACCTGCCCTTACACGCCCCAGCGCAGGGCCGCCGTATGCACGGGCGAGTCCCACAAGCCAGCCAGCTCGCCATCCAGCACGCTGACGGTGAGCGAGCAGCCCGCCATTTCCAGCGAGGTGACATAGGACCCGACCAGGGACCGCACGGTCTTGATGCCCTTGCCGTCGAGGATGCGCCGGGCGGAATTGTACATCAGGTAGAGTTCCATCGCCGGCGTGCCGCCGAAGCCATTCGCCAGAAGCAGCACCTCGCTGCCCGCCTTCGGCTTCAAATCGCCAAGGATGGCGCCCATCATCTCCTCGGCGATGGCATCCGCCGTCGCCAGCTTGACCCGGCGGCGGCCGGGTTCGCCATGAATGCCGACGCCCATCTCCATCTCGTCCTCGCCCAGGCTGAAGGTCGGCTTGCCGGCGGCCGGCACGGTGCAGCTGGTCAGCGCCACACCCATCGAGCGGGTCTGGCCGTTCACCCGCTGACCGAGCGCCTGCAGCGTCGCCAGGTCACCGCCGCGCTCCGCCGCCGCGCCCACGATGCGCTCGACCACGAGGGTCCCGGCGACGCCGCGCCGGCCGGTCGAATAGGTCGAGGTCTCCACCGCGACGTCGTCGTCGGTGATGACCGTCGCGACCTTGCCGCTCGCCATCTCCGCCGCCATGGCGAAGTTCATCACGTCGCCTTCGTAGTTCTTGACGATGTAGAGCACGCCGCCGCCGGTCTCGACCGCCTCGGCGGCGGCCAGCATCTGGTCCGGCGTCGGCGAGGTGAAGACCTGGCCCGGGCAGGCCGCGTCCAGCATGCCGAGGCCGACGAAGCCGGCATGCAACGGCTCATGCCCCGACCCGCCGCCAGAGATCAGCCCGACCTTGCCGCGCTTCAGGTTCCGCCGGCGCACGAACTTGCCCTCCGCGCCCAGCGTGACGATGTCGGCATGGGCGCCGGCGAACCCCGCCAGGCTCTCGCTCAGGACGGTTTCGGTGCCGTTGATCAGCTTCTTCATCGCGGTTCCTCCCCTATTCCTTGGAACGGTCGTCATCGGCTTTGCCGGCGGACGACCGGCCGGAGATCAGATCGACCATCTTGGTGGCGAAATCGCCCAGCAGCTTGTCGAGCTCGGCGTTCTTCTGCGCGTCGTTCAGGTCGGGCACGTAGAGCGTGACATGGCGCAGATGCGGGCTCGGCCCCTGCGGCTGCTGCAGCCGGCCGGGATGGGCACGCTCATACGCCGCCAGAAAGGCCTTGCGGTCGGCCTCCGGAAAGCGGCAGGCATCGAAAATCAGCTCGATGTGACGCGCCGGGATCGGCACCGGGTAGGCGGGATTGGTGATCTGGGAAATGAAGCTGCGATTGGCGCCGAGCGCATCGGCCAGCCTCTGACGCATGCCCGAAGGACGCAGATCGAGCACGCGCAGCAGGATGCGCTTGTACTCCGCCACCCAATTGACTTCGCCCGACCGGTCACCGTCATCGGCCATGGCTGCTCACCTCGGCAACGCGCCGGCGATGGCGGCCTTCACCAGGCCGACCGCGGCGGCGGAAACCGACAGCGCGCGCAGCCCGGCTCCCAGCAGGTGCGGCACCAGCGCCGGATCCGACGCGGCGTCGCCGCACAGGCTCACCTCCCGCCCGGTGCGCCGGCCATGCTCCACCGTGCGCGCGATCAGGCTCAGCACGGCCGGATCGGCGGCATCGGCATAGTCGGCCAGGGTGGCGATGTCGCGCGCTGCAGCCATCACATATTGGGTGAGGTCGTTGGAGCCGATGGAATAGAAGTCCGCGTCGAAGCGGTCAATGGCGATGGCGGCGGCCGGCACCTCCACCATGATCCCAAGCGGCGGGCGCTTGTAGGCAATCCCGGCGCCCTCCAATTCCGCCACGGCGGCCTCCAGATGCGCGCGGCCGCCTTCGAGATCGCGCGGCACCGCAACCATGGGCAGCATGATCTTCAGGTTGCCGTGCAGCGCGGCGCGGCACAAAGCCCGCAGCTGGACACGGAACACCTCCGGCTTCAGCAGCGACAGGCGGATGCCGCGCGTGCCGAGGAACGGATTGCCCTCGTCATCCAGGGTCAGCCCCTTCACCGGCTTGTCGCCGCCGGCATCGAGCGTGCGGATGGTGACCGGGCGGTCTCCCGCCCATTCCAGGATGCGGCGATAGGCGCGGTACTGAGTCTCTTCGTCCGGCAGATGCGCGCCGTCATGGAACAGGAACTCGGAGCGCACCAGGCCAATGCCGTCGCACATCGCGGCATCGAGCGGCTGCAGCTCGTCCGGGCCGGCCGCGTTGATCATCACCGCCACGCGCTGGCCATCGGGCATGGCGGCGGCCTTCAGGAGGAAAGAGGCCGCGAGCTTGCGGCGTTGCTCGAGCTCGACGCCACGCTCCGCGGCGGCGGCGCGGGTCGCGGCGTCCGGCGCCACCACCAGCGTGCCGCGCTCGCCATCCAGCATGGCTTCCTGCCCGCTCGGCACCTTCATCACGTCGGCGCCAAGGCCAACCACCATGGGAATCCCCCGCGCCCGCGCCAGCAGCGCCACGTGGCTGGTGGGTGAGCCGGCGGCCAGCGCAATCGCCGCACCTTTGCCCCAGTCGATGCCGAGGAAACGCGACGGCGGCAGATCGCGCGCCACCAACACCGCGCCAGCGGGCACGGCTTGCGTCGTGCGGCCGGCCAGCGCGTTCAGCACCCGGTCGCGCAGATCTTCGAGATCGGCGGCGCGGGCGCGGAAGTATTCGTCCTCGGCGCTGCTGTAGTCGGCGATCTGGGCATCGAGCGCCGCCGCCCAGGAAGCGTCCGCCCCCTCGCCCGCGGCAATGGCGGCCATCGCCGGATCCGACAAGGTGTCGTCGCCGAGCATTGCGATCTGGAACTCAAGAATTTCGCGGGCGTCCTCGGCCGCGGATGCGGTCACGCTCTCCAGCTCCGCCGTCGCCTGGGCGATCGCCTGGCGCAACCGCGCCGCTTCGGTCGCCGCCTCGCCGACCGGCCGCGGCGCGGCCGGCGCCCCGGGTTCCGGCAGGACGAACAGCTTGCTGAACGCCAGACCGGGGGAAGCCGGCCTGCCGTGCAGGCGCAGCTCAGCCATCGCCGTGGCCTTCGTCGAAATCGCGCCGCACCAGGTCGACGAGGGCGGCGACCGCGGCCTGGGAATCGTCGCCATCGGCGCGGAAATGCAGGGTCGTGCCCTTGGCCGCCTTGAAGGCCATCACCTTGACGATGCTCTTGGCGTCGATCCACGGGCCGGCATCGCTCAGGCTCAGCTCGATCTTGCTGGCGAAGGTCTTGGCCAGCTTGGTCAGCTTCACCGACGGGCGCGCGTGCAGGCCGACCTCATGGGCGATGAGGATCGAGGCCGTGGCCGCGTTTCCGGTGGTGCCGACGCTGCTCATCGCGCTGAATATTCCTCCGCCGTCTGGCGCACGGTCTCGACGCTCGACCCGCCCGCCGCCTCGGTCGCCGCCACCACCGCGCCCTCGACCACCGGCGCGTTGCAGATCAGCACCTTGCCGCGCTTCTCCTCGGGCAACATCTCGATCGCCATCTCGCTGTTGGTCTCGGCGCCGCCGAGATCGACCAGGACGACCACGCCGGAGGACGACCACGCCTTGTCGATCGCCGCCATGATCTGGCCGACATCGGTTCCGAGGCCGCCTGAGGGATTGCCTCCCGTCCAGGCCAAGGGCACTTCCTCGCCCACCATCTGGCGCACCATGTCGGCCGCACCCTCGGCAACCTTGGGCGAATGCGACACGATGACCACGCCGACGCTATCCATTACGCGTTCTCCAGAATGCCGCTGACGGCTTCGATCAGCAGGGCCGAGGACCGTGCGCCCGGGTCCATATGGCCGATGGACCGCTCGCCCAGGAATGAGGCACGACCGCGCACCGCCTTGATCGGTATGGTCGCCTCGGCCGCCGCATGGGCGGCGGCGGCGATCCGCGCGGCCGAGGCCGTTCCGCCTTCGAGCGCCTCGGCAACGGGGATGAGCACGTCGAGCATGGTCTTGTTGCCGCGCTCCGCCTTGCCGCGCGCCTGGACCGCCAGGATCGCGGCGCGGAAGGCGCGCGTCAGATCGGCCAGGGTAGGGCTTTCCGGCAGCTCCTTGCCGAGCCCCATGAACAAGGTCCCATAGAGCGGGCCGGAGGCCCCGCCGACCTTCATGACCAGGGTCGTGCCGACTCCCTTCAGGAAATCCGGCCACGGCTTCGCGCTCAGGGCATCGGCATCCGCCGCCACCGCCTCGAAGCCGCGCTTCATGTTGATGCCGTGATCCCCGTCGCCGATCGCCTGGTCGAGCGCCGTCAGTTCCTCGGCATGGCGGTCGACCGCCGCGGCAACCGCTTTCACCAGGGCCAGCTTGAGGGCAGTTTCATTCTGCATCACGTCATCCGATCCGTTCGCCATCGGCGCCGAAATAGAGCGGCGCGTGCAGCGCTATGTCGATGGCATCACCGACGGCCAGGTCGACCTCCGGATCAACCAGGGTCACCAGCCGGTGCTCGCCGACGCTGAGATGCAGGTGGTTCTGGTCACCCAGATGCTCGATCCACTCGACCTTGGCGTGGGCCCCGCCATTGGCGCGGGCGATGCTCACATGCTCCGTGCGCGCGCCGATGGTGGTCGTGCCCGGCGGCGCGGGATGATGCGGGAAGGCCCGTGGCGGCAGCAGGTTGATCGCCGGCATGCCGAGCCGCGTCGCCACGTAGATGCTGCGGGGGGACTCATAGATCTCGCGCGGCGAGCCGATCTGCACCAGGCGGCCATGGTCGAGCACGCCGATGCGGCTTGCCATGGTCAGGGCCTCGGTCTGGTCATGCGTCACGTAGAGCACGGTGGCGCCGAGATCCTGCTGGATGTGCTTCAGCTCCAGCCGCAGATCCGCGCGCAGCTTGGCATCGAGCGAGGACAGCGGCTCGTCCATCAGGAAAATCGACGGATTGCGCACCAGGGCGCGGCCGATGGCGACGCGCTGCATCTCGCCGCCCGACAGGCGGGTGGCGCGGTTGTTCAGCTTCGATTCGATGCGCAGCAGCTTCGCCACCCGCTCGACGCTCTGGCGCACCGCCGCCTCGTCGACCCTGCGCACCGGCGAGCGCAGCGGGAAGGCCAGGTTGTCGAAGACGCTGAGATGCGGGTAGAGCGAGTATTGCTGGAAGACGAAGGCGACGTTGCGTTCCGCCGGCGACTGGCCGGTCGCATCCCTGCCGCCGATGAAGACCTTGCCCTGCTCCGGCTTTTCCAGTCCGGCGATCAGGCGCAGCGTCGTCGTCTTGCCGGCGCCGGTGGGGCCCAGCAGCACGACGAATTCGCCATCGGCCACGATCAGGTCGATGCCGGTCACGGCGGTGAGGTCGCCGAAGCGCTTCTCCACCTGCTCAAGGCGCACCTCAGCCATGGGCGCCTCCCTCGAACAGGGCGCTGCGAATGGCGCGGCCGCTGCCCTTGTCGAACAGAGACAGGCGGTCGGACAGGAAGCGCAGCCCGACATTCTCGCCCGGCCGCACCTCTCCCGTCGATTTCGTCCGCGCCTTGATCTGGCCGAAATCGGTGTTGATGGTGACGATCTGCGTGGTCCCCAGATACTCGGCGCCATAGACCGCGCCGCGCAGGGCCGAGCGGTCGTCGAAGCTGATATGCTCCGGCCGCACCCCCAGGGCCAGGTCCGTCGGCGCGATGTCTTCATGCACCACCGGCATCTGCACGATGGCGTCGCCGAGCCGCGCCTCGCCCATGCCGCGCTGCAGCCCGGCCTTGAACTGCAGGAAATTCATCGGCGGGGAGCCGAGGAAATCGGCGACGAACATGCTGGCGGGACGCGCATAGAGCTCCTGCGGCGGGCCGAACTGCTCGATCAGCCCCTTGTTCATGACCGCGATCTTGTCCGCCATGGACATCGCTTCGAGCTGGTCATGGGTGACATAGACGGTGGTCGCCTTCAGCCGGTTGTGCAGGCCGCGCAGTTCCGTGCACATCAGGTGGCGGAACTCGGAATCCAGCGCCCCCAGCGGCTCATCCATCAGGAAGCACATCGGCTCGCGCACGATGGCGCGGCCGAGCGCCACGCGCTGGCGGTCGCCGCCGGACAGGCCGGAGACGGACTTGTCCAGGATGTGCTCGATCCTGAGGATGCGCGCCGCCTCCTCCACCCGCCGGTCGATCTCGGTCGCCGCCATGCCCTGGCATTTCAGCGAGAAGCCGATGTTCCTGCGCACGTTCATATGCGGGTAGAGCGCGAAGAGCTGGAACACGAAGGCGATGTCGCGTTCCGCCGCGCGCTTGAAGGTGACGTCGTTGCCGCCCAGCAGGATGCGGCCCGAGGTCGGCAGCTCCAGGCCCGCGATCATGCGCAGCGTCGTGGTCTTGCCGCAGCCGGAAGGGCCGAGCAGGACGAAGAACTCGCCATTCTCGACCACGAAGTTCGAATCCTTGACCGCGGCGAAATCGCCGAAGCTCTTGTGCAGATTCTCGACCCTGATCTCGGCCATCGTCCTACTCCGGGAACTTGCTGACGATGGTGAACATGAGCGTGCCGGCCAGCACCGTCACGAAGGAATAGCTGTAGAGCGTGATGGAGATCGGCTGCACCAGCATCAGCACGCCGAGGGCGATGAGGGCGATGGCGACGTTCTCCATCAATCCGCGCCGCGCCCAGCGCGGCCAGCGCTTCCTGGCCCGCGGCGTCACCGGGCGTGCTTGTCCATGGGGTTGCGTGCTCATTTGCGCACCGCGCCGAAGGTGATGCCGCGCAGCAGATGCTTCCGCAGCAACACGGTGAAGACGACGATCGGGATCAAGAACAGGGTGGTTCCGGCGCCCACGGCGGGCCAGTCCATGCCGCCCTCGCCGATGATGGTCGGGATGAAGGGCGGCGCGGTCTGCGCCTCGCCCGAGGTCAGCAGCACGGCGAAGGCGTATTCGTTCCACGCGAAGATCAGGCAGAAGATCGCGGTGGCGGCGATGCCGGTCGCGGCCTGGGGCAGCACCACCTTGAAAAAGGCCTGCAGCCGCGTGTAGCCGTCGATCATCGCGGCCTCTTCGTATTCCCGCGGGATCTCGTCGATGAAGCCCTTCAGCAGCCAGACCGCCAGCGACACGTTCACCGCCGTGTAGAGCAGGATCATGCCGATGGCCGTGTCCGACAGGTGCAGTTCCCGGTACATCAGGTAGATCGGAATGGCGACCGCGATGGGCGGCATCATCCGGGTCGACAGGATGAAGAACAGCAGGTCGTCGGCGAGCGGGATCTTGAAGCGCGAGAAGGCATAGGCCGAGAACGTTCCCAGCGATACCGCCAGGAAGGTCGAGCCGAAGGCGATGATCAGCGAGTTGACGAAGCGCGGCAGATAGTTCGAGGGGCCGGCGATCACCATCTCGCGCTTGCGGGTGACGGTGTCGCAGGTGCCCTGCGGCGGGCCCAGCGCCTCGATGAAGTCGGAAGTCTGGCGGGTCCGCGTGGTGAACAGGTTGCAATAGCCCTCGAGCGAGGGGTCGAATACCACTTTGGGCGGATAGGAGATCGAATCCGGCGGCGTCTTCCACGCGGTGGCGAAAATCCAGGCCAGCGGCACCATGGTGATGACGGCGTAGAGGATCACCAGGAAGGCGGCGATGCGCTTGGAGGTCGCCGAGGGCTCGACGACGGAATGCGCGGTGGTGACGGCGCCGCTCATCGCTGCTTCACCTTGTTGAGGGCCTTCACGTAGATGTTGGCGAGGCCGAAGATCACCACGAAGAGGATGATGGCGAAGGCCGAGGAATAGCCGGTACGGTAGGCCTCGAAGGCCTGGCGTTTCAGCGTGATCGAGGCAAGTTCCGTGGTGGAGCCCGGCCCGCCGCCGGTCAGCAGCACCACCATGTCGAACATCTTGAAGTTCTCGATGCCGCGGAACAGCACCGCCAGCATGATGAAAGGCAAGGCCATGGGCAGTGTGATCGACCAGAACTGCCGCCACTTCGAGGCGCGGTCGACCTCCGCCGCCTCGTAGATGTAGTCGGGAATGGAGCGCAGACCGGCCAGGCAGATCAGCATCACGTAGGGCGTCCACATCCACGTATCGACGATGACGATGGCCCAGGGCGCCAGATTGACCGAACCGAGCATCTCGAACGAGGACGGCGGGATGCCGGTGAAGAACGAGATGACGTAGTTGAACAGGCCGATCTGCGGCTGGAACAGGAATTTCCAGAAATTGCCGACCACCGCCGGCGACAGCATCATCGGGATCAGGATGATGGTCGTCCAGAAGGCGTGGCCGCGGAACTTGCGGTCGATGAGATAGGCGAGCGTGAAGCCGATCAGGGTCTGGAAGAAGATGGTCCAGAACACGAAATGCGCTGTCGCCTGCATCGCCGCCCAGACTTCCGGCGAATTCAGGATATCCTGGTACCACTCGATGCCTTTGCTCACGATCGGCCGATTGGGCCGGTTCGACGCGTAGTTGGTGAACGACAGGCGTATGGTCCAGATCAGCGGAAAGATGTTGATCGCCAGCAGCAGGATCATCGTCGGCGCGACGAAGAGCCAGGCGATCGAGCGGTCGGACAGGCCACGCACGGCGCGTCCCAGGCTCGGCGGCGTCGCGGCGGCGACGCGGTTGGCGATGGCGTCCATATCAGGCATGCGGATTCTTCGGCGTCCGTGGGGCTCCAGCGGCATCCCCGGCCGGAATGCCGGGGATGCCGTCGCGGGAGTATACGCGATCGACTAGAGCTTGCCCTCTTCCTTGAAGATGGCGGTCCAGTCTTGGATCAGGCCGTCCAGGGCTTCCTTGGCCGTGCCCTTGTCCGCCACGACGTAGTCATGCAGGCGCTTCTGCATGGCCTGGAGCAGCGAGGCATAGGCCGGCTCCTGCCAGAAGTCCTGAACCCCGCCCATGGCTTCCAGGAACTGCGCGGCGAAAGGCTGCGAGTCCTTGAAGCCCGGGTCGTTCAGCACGGCGTTGTGGCAGGCATAGCCGCCGAGCGCCCACCACTTCTTCTGCACTTCCGGCTGGGCGAACCATTTGATGTAGGCGAGCGAGCCGTCCATGTTGTCGGTGTTGGCGACGACCGAGATGCCCTGGCCGCCGAGCGTGGAGGCCTGGATCTTCTCGCCCGGATTGACGAAGAAGCCGGTCACCTTGCCGACATTCTCATCCTTCGCCATGCCCGGCATGAAGGCGAACCAGTTCATCATCATGGCGACCTGGCCCGACTTGAAGGCGTCGAGGCCCTCGCCCATGTAGCTGTCGGTATAGCCCGGAGGGGTGCAGCACTTGTAGATCGCCTTGTACATCTCGAGGCCCTTCACCGCGTCCTCGGAGTTCACGGCGCCCTCCATGTCGTATTTGCCGGGCGTGTTCTCGTATTTGAAGCCGTACGGATAGAGCGCCGAGGTGGCGCCCATGGTGATGCCTTCCGAGGCGCGCTCGGTGAAGATCGCGGCGCCGTAGACGGTCTTGCCGTCGATCTTGCGGCCCTGGAAGAACTCGGCGGTGTCCTTCAGCTCGTCCCAGGTCTTCGGCGGGGCGAGATCGCGGCCGTATTTCGCCTTGTATTCCTTCATCAGGTCGGGATTCTCGAACCAGTCCTTGCGATAGAACCAGCCGTTGGCGTCGCCCATCGCCGGCAGCGCCCAGTAGTTCGGCGTGCCCTTGGGCCAGGTCGAATATGCGTAGACGGTGGCCGGCGCGAAGTCCGACATCTTGATTCCTTCCTTGTCGAAGAAATCATTCAGCTTCACGTAATAGCCGTTCTCGGCCGAGCCGCCGATCCACTGCGAATCGCCGATCAGCAGGTCGCACAACTTGCCGCCGGAATTCAGCTCGTTGAGCATGCGGTCGGCGAAATTCGGCCACGGCACGAACTCGAACTTCATCTGCGTGCCGGTCTGGGCGGTGAAGTCCTTGGAGAGCTCGACCAGAGCGTTGGCCGGGTCCCAGGCCGCCCAGCAGAGCGTCAGTTCATCCGCCTTCGCCGAGCCGGTGGACGACAAGGCCATGACGGCAGCCAGCGCACTCGCGCTCGCCAATAGCTTCTTCATTTGGGTTCCTCCCACTGTTGCGATTGACTCCCAAGCGCCCTGCCGCCGGGAGATCCCCGCCCTCTTCATGCCGGGTCGGGATTGTTGTCTTTTGACGCCGCCGCTGCCGCTCCTGATGCAATCAAGCGACCTCGTCGTGATGTTTAGTGTTACGTGCTGTTACTAAACATGACAAGGCAGGAATCGCGTGATGCGCTGAAAATCGTCGCTGCAATGCAGCATTCATAGCCGATTTCCACGCATTGCAAAATGCCGCTGCCGGCCACCTCTAAACAGAGTTCAGATCAACGCAACATGACCTCAGCCGACCTGAGGTCTTCACGTCATTTATGCGTTGCGCACATCATTTTTCCTGCGCTATGTCTTGCCGCATGTCGAACCGCCGCCGCAGAACCACGCTTGTCGATGTCGCCGATGTAGCCGGGGTCAGCCTCGCCACCGTCGACCGCGTGTTCAATCACCGTCCCGGGGTCAGCCCGCGCACCGCGGAGCGTGTCGAGCAGGCGCTGGTGCGGCTCGGCTATCGCCCCGACCCTGCGGCCGTGCGACTTGCGCGCGGCATCCAGTACCAGTTCTGCTTCGTGCTGCCGACCGGCACCAACAGCTTCATGAACCTGCTGGCCGGGCAGGTCGAACGGACGCTCATCGCCCTCGCCGACCAGCAGGCCTATGGCGATGTGGTGCGCGTCGACGTGTTCGACCCGAATGCGCTGTCGGAAACGCTGCGCAGCTTGATCGGCCGCTATCACGGCGTCGCCACGGTGGCGCTCGACCATCCCCTGGTGCGCGACGCCATCAATGCGCTGGTCGACGCGGGCACCAGCGTGGTGACGCTGGTCTCCGATGTGCCCAATTCGAAGCGCCACCGCTTCGTCGGCATCGACAATTCCGCCGCCGGCCGCACCGCCGGCACCCTGATGGGGCGCTTCGCCGGGGGCCGCAGCGGTCCCGTCGGCCTCATCGCCGGCAGCCTCGCGTTGCGCGACCATGTCGAGCGCATGTTCGGCTTCCAGCAGGTGCTGGCCTCCGAATTCCCCGCCTTGCGCACCCTCCCCGCGCTGGAGGGCCGCGACGACACCCAGCGATGCCGCGCGGTCGCCGACAAGCTCCTGGCGGAGCAGCCCGATTTGATCGGCATCTACAGCATCGGCGCCGGCAACCGCGGCATTGCCGACGCGTTGGAGAAGGCAGGCCGGGCGCGCGACGTCATCTTCCTCGGCCACGAGCTGACCGATCATTCGCGACGCTATCTCATGCAAGGCACCATGGCCGCGGTGCTTAACCAGGACCCCGGCCACGAGGCCCGCTCGGCGGCGCGCATCCTGCTGGCGCAATGCGCCAATCTGCCGGTGATCGACGACCAGGAACGGATCCGCATCGACATCTTCCTGCGCGACAATCTGCCCTGACCGGAGCCGTCATGTTCATCGGCATCGATCTCGGCACGTCGTCGGTCAAGAGCGTCCTGCTCGACGGCAACAGCCACATCGTCGCCACCGCCACCGCGCCGCTGGACGTGCAGCGCCCGGCGCCCGGACATTCCGAACAGGATGCCGAGAGTTGGTGGCGGGCGACGCTGCGGACCATCGACGACCTGGCGCGCCAGGCGCCGAAGGCGGTCGCGGCCGTTTCCGGCATCGGCCTGTCCGGGCAGATGCACGGCGCGACGCTGCTGGACGCCTCCGGCGCGGTGCTGCGACCCTGCATCCTGTGGAACGACGTGCGCGCGGCGGCGGAATGCCGCGAACTGGAACGGCGCCTGCCGGATCTGGGCCGCATCACCGGCAATCCGGCGATGCCCGGCTTCACCGCGCCGAAGGTGATGTGGGTGCAGAAGCACGAGCCGGCGATCTTCGCCCGGATCGCCAAGGTGCTGCTGCCCAAGGCCTATCTGCGCTACCGGCTGTCCGGAGAATTCTTCGAGGACATGTCGGATGCGTCCGGCACGCTGTGGCTCGATGTCGGCGCGCGGCGCTGGTCGGATGCGGCCCTCGCCGCCGCCGGAATGTCGCGCGATCAGATGCCGGACCTGGTCGAAGGCAGCGCGCCCGCGGGCGTGCTCCGCGCCGAGCTGGCGCAACGCTGGGGCATGGCGAAGCCGCCGGTGATCGCCGGCGGCGCGGGCGACAACGCCGCCGGGGCCGTCGCGCTCGGCGCGATCAAGCCGGGTGACGCCTTCGTCTCGCTCGGCACCTCGGGCGTGCTGTGGGCGACCACCGCCGGCTTTGCGCCCAATCCGCGGGCAGCGGTGCATGCCTTCTGTCACTGCGTGCCGAACACCTGGCATCAGATGGGGGTCATCCTCTCCGCCGCTTCCTGCCTGTCGTGGCTGTCGGGCCTGGTTGGCGTGTCGGAGGCGGATCTGCTGCGTGCACGCGGCGATGAGCTGGAACGGCCGAGCCCGGTGCAGTTCCTGCCCTACCTCTCCGGCGAGCGCACGCCGCACAACGATGCCGACATCCGCGGCGCCTTCGCCGGTCTGTCGCACGAGACCGACCGCCTGGAGTTGACCCAGGCGGTGATGGAAGGCGTCGCCTTCGCGCTGAGGGATTGCCTTGATGCCCTGCGCGCCGCCGGCACGGACCTGCAGGCGGCCGATGCGATCGGCGGCGGGTCCCGCTCCGCGCTGTGGCTACGGATCATCGCCAACGTGCTCGACCTGCCGGTCCACCGCCTGGCCGACAGCGAGGTCAGCGGGGCGATGGGTGCTGCCCTGCTCGGCCGCATGGCGGCGACCGGCGAGGATCCGCGCTCGGTCTGCAGGCCGCCGCAGCGCAGCTCGACCATTGCGCCGACACAGGGCTTGCGCGACGCCTATGCCGAGGCTTTCGCGCGCTACAGGAAACTCTATCCGGGCATCAAGGAGGCGACACGATGAGCGCAGGGAGATTCTTCAGCATCGAGCAGCCGATTCCCTATGAGGGCCCGGGCTCCAGGAATCCGCTGGCCTTCAAATGGTACGATCCGGACAAGGTCGTCTTGGGCAAGAAGATGGCCGATCATCTCCGCTTCGCCATCTGCTACTGGCACAGCTTCTGCTGGACCGGGACCGACCCGTTCGGCGGCGATTCCTTCCAGCGTCCCTGGATGCAGCCGGGCGACGGGATGCAGATGGCGCGGATGAAGGCCGACATCGCCTTTGAGCTGTTCCGCCTGATGCGGGTGCCGTTCTTCACATTCCACGATCGCGACATCGCGCCCGAGGGCGCCTCGATCGCCGAATCCAACCGCAACGTCCGGCAGATCGGCGAGCTGTTCGCGCGCAAGATGGGGCAGAGCACCCTGAAGCCGCTCTGGGGCACCGCCAACCTGTTCTCCAACCGCCGCTACATGGCCGGCGCCGCCACCAATCCCGACCCCGACATGTTCGCCTATGCGGCAGCGCAGGTGAAAAACGTGCTCGAGCTGACCTATGAGCTGGGCGGCGCCAATTACGTTCTGTGGGGCGGCCGCGAGGGCTACGAGACCCTGCTGAACACGGACCTGAAGCGCGAGATGGACCAGCTCGGCCGCTTCCTGAATCTGGTGGTCGAGCACAAGCACAAGATCGGCTTCAAGGGCACTATCCTGATCGAGCCCAAGCCGCGCGAGCCGACCAAGCACCAGTACGATTTTGACACCGCCTCGGTCTACGGCTTCCTCTGCCGCTATGGCCTGGACAAGGAGGTGAAGGTCAACATCGAGGCCAACCACGCGACGCTGGCCGGCCATTCCTTCGAGCATGAGATCGCGCTGGCCGTGGCGCTGGGAATCTTCGGCTCGATCGACATGAACCGGGGCGATGCGCAATTGGGCTGGGACACCGACCAGTTCCCCAACAACGTCTCCGAGACCGGGCTCGCCATGTACCACATCCTGCAGGGCGGCGGCTTCACCACCGGCGGCTTGAACTTCGACGCCAAGATCCGCCGCCAATCGCTCGACCCCGACGATCTGCTGCACGCGCATATCGGGGGCATGGACGTGAGCGCGCGCGGCCTGCTGATCGCCGCCAAGATGATCGAGGATGGCGCCCTCGCCCGCCATGTGAAGGAACGCTATGCCGGCTGGGAGACTCCCGAGGGCAAGGCGATGCTGAGCGGTCAACGCTCGCTCGCCGACATCGCCGCGGCAGTCGAAGCGAAGAACGCGGAGCCGCAGCCGCGCTCGGGCCGGCAGGAATATCTTGAAAATCTGCTGAACACCTACGTCTAATCAAGCATTGGGCGTCCGGCCACGCGTCAGACGTCCAATCAAGCATCGGGCCCTGCGGATCGCAGAATTCGCGGGCGACTCTGGGAGGATGGCGACTATGGCGATGACCAACATCAAGGGCCCGGCGATCTTCCTGGCCCAGTTCGCGGGCGACACCGCGCCCTTCAACTCGCTGGACAGCATCTGCAAATGGGCCGCCAAGCTCGGCTTCAAGGGCGTGCAGATGCCGAGCTGGGACAAGCGCCTGTTCAACTTGAGCCAGGCGGCGCGGTCAAAGGCCTATTGCGAGGACGTGCAGGCCGTCGCCCACAAGCACGGCATCCATATCACCGAGCTGTCGACGCATCTCCAGGGCCAGCTGGTCGCTGTCCATCCGGCCTATGACGCCGCCTTCGACGGCTTCGCCGACCCCAAGGTGCGCGGCAACCCGAAGGCGCGGCAGCAATGGGCGGTGGACCAAATGATGCTGGCGGCCAAGGCCTCGAAGAACATGGGGATGACCGACCACGTGACCTTCTCCGGCGCGCTCGCCTGGCCCTATTTCTATCCCTGGCCGCAGCGCCCGGCGGGGCTGGTCGAGACGGCGTTCGACGAGCTGGCGAAGCGCTGGCATCCGATCCTCGACGCCTTCGACAAGGCCGGCGTCAATGTCTGCTACGAGGTGCATCCCGGCGAGGATCTGCACGACGGCGTGACCTTCGAGATGTTCCTGGAGCGGGTGAAGAACCATCCGCGCTGCAACATCCTCTACGATCCGTCGCACTTCGTGCTGCAGGCGCTCGACTACCTGGACTACATCGACATCTATCACGACCGCATCAAGATGTTCCACGTGAAGGATGCCGAGCTCAACCCCAACGGCCGCACCGGCGTCTATGGCGGCTACCAGTCCTGGGTGAACCGCGCCGGCCGCTTCCGCTCGCTCGGCGACGGCCAGGTTGATTTCCGCGCCATCTTCTCCAAGTTCGCGCAATACGGCTTCCAGGGCTGGGCGGTGCTGGAATGGGAGTGCTGCATCAAGCATCCGGAGGAAGGCGCGCGGGAGGGGGCCGCCTTCATCAAGGATCACATCATCCGGGTGACCGAGAAGGCCTTCGACGATTTCGCCGCCGGGGGCGCCGATCTGAAGGCCAACCGCAAGATGCTCGGCATCCGCTAGTCCAGGGGAGGAAGTCATGGCAATCGAAGGCCGCGGCCGCGAAAGCGCGGATGGCAAGGTGCGTCTCGGCATGGTCGGCGGCGGCGAAGGCGCCTTCATCGGCGCCGTGCACCGCCTCGCCGCCCGCATGGACGATCACTACAGCTTCGTGGCGGGCGCGCTCTCCTCGACGCCGGAGAAGGCGAAACGCTCGGGCGCGGCGCTCGGCTTGGCGCCGGACCGCATCTATTCCGACTATGAGGCGATGGCCAAGGCCGAAGCGAAGCGCCCCGACGGCATCGAGGCGGTCTCCATCGTCACGCCGAACCATATGCACGCGCCGGTCGCCAAGGCGTTCCTGAAGGCCGGCATCCACGTGATCTGCGACAAGCCGCTGACGACGACGCTGAAGGAGGCGCTGTCGCTGCAGAAGGCCGCTGCCGCCAGCAAGCGGCTCTTCGCCGTCACCTACAACTACACCGGCTATCCCATGGTGCGGCACGCGCGGGCCATGATCGCGGCCGGCGAGCTTGGCGAGCTGCGCGTGGTGCAGGCCGAGTATCCGCAGGACTGGCTGACCGAGAAGCTGGAGGCCACGGGGCAGAAACAGGCCGCGTGGCGCACCGATCCGAAGCAATCCGGCGCCGGCGGCTGCATCGGCGACATCGGCACCCACGCGTACGACCTGGCGAGCTTCGTCACCGGCCTGACGCTCGAGTCCTTGAGCGCCGACCTCACCAGCTTCGTGAAGGGCCGCAAGCTGGACGACAATGTCCACATCATGATGCGGTTCAAGGGCGGCGCCAAAGGCATGCTGTGGGCGAGTCAGGTCGCGCCGGGCAACGAGAACGGTCTGCGCTTGCGCGTTTACGGCACCAAGGGCGGCCTGTCCTGGGAGCAGGAGCACCCGAACCAGCTCACTTTTGCGCCCTTCGGCCAGCCGCCGCGGGTGATCTCGCGCGGCACCGGTGCCGCCAACGCCGCCGCCGGCCGCGTCACCCGCGTGCCGCCGGGACATCCCGAGGGCTATCTCGAGGGCTTCGCCAACCTCTACACCGAGATCGCCGCCGCAATTCGCGCGGCCCGCGCGGGCAAGAAGGCCGATGCCGCCGTCACCTTCCCCACCGTCGCCGACGGCGTGCGCGGCGTTGCCTTCGTCGAGGCGGCGGTAAAATCGTCTCAGAAAAACGGGAAGTGGGTGAAGGTGTAGCGGTCTCGCTCGGAAACACTCGTTCACTCTGTCGTCATGGCAAGGCTTGGCCTTGCCATCCACGAGTTTGCCGGCGGCGACGGAGCCTCATGCATAGAAACTCGTGGATCCCAAGGCCAAGCCTTGGGATGACGGTGGCACAATTGGCACCGCCTCGCATTAGTTCTTCCTCCGCAGCACGGCGACGATGTAGCGGCAGGGCGCGTTTCCGGGATTCTCGAACCGGCAATCGGCCGGCGGGCCGAGGCGGCAGCAATCGCCGGCGGAGAGATCGGCCGTGGTTCCGCCCTGGACGAAGCGCAGGCGGCCCGACAGCACGACGATCTGCTGGTCCTCGATCATGGCGAAGGCTGAGGCTGGATAGGCGATGGACGCACCCGGCGGCAAGTCGCCCGCGACCAGTTCCAACGGCGTCGCCGCGCCGGGCGGCGTCAGCGAACGCCGCTCGAAGTCCGTCTCCGGGTCGCGCCAGGCACGCTGGTCGCGCCGGCGATGCATAGAGAGGCCCGCATGTCCCCGCTCCGCCCGCGCCAGCAACTGTGACAGGGTCAGCCCAAACGCCGCCGAAAGCTTGCCGAGCAGGACGGCTGTCGGGCTGCTTTCCCGCCGCTCCACCTTGCTGATCATCGCGCGCGAGACGCCCGAGCGTTGCGCCAGATTGTCCAGGCTCCAGTCGCGCGCGTCGCGCTCTACCCGGATGCGCGCTGCGATCTGGGTGTCGAGAGAATCCTCTATGATCGTCTCCATTTTTCTACTATAGTGGCTTTTCGACAGGAGACAACCATGAACCTGCGCATCCGGGATGCGGCGCCGGCGGACATTCCAGCCATGCTGGCGATCTACAACGAAGTCATCGCCAACACGACGGCGATCTACAGCTATGAACCGCGCAGCCTGGAGGCGCATGCCGCCTGGCTAGAGGCCAAGCACGCGGAGAACTGGCCGGTGCTGGTGGCCGAGGACGACGACGCGCTCGTCGGCTATGGCAGCTATGGCCCGTTCCGGCCCTGGCCCGCCTATCTCCATACGGTCGAGAACTCGATCTATGTCGCCGCCGGCAGGCGCGGCGGCGGGATCGGCTCCGCCCTGCTGCCGGCGCTCATCGCCTCCGCCGCGGACCGCGGCTTCCATACCATGCTGGCGGGCATCGACGCCGCCAATGACGGCAGCCTGCGCCTGCACGCGAAATTCGGCTTCCGCAAGGTGGCGCAGTTCCACGAGGTGGGCTGGAAGTTCGACAGCTGGCTCGACCTCGTGTTCCTGCAGCGGATGCTCGAGGCCTAGAGGTCGGCGTAGATCTCCAGCACGTTGCCGTCGGGATCGCGGAAGAACAGCGTGCGATGACCCCAGGACTGATCCTTGGGCTCGTCGACCAGGGCAATGCCGCGCTCCTTGAGCGCCGCGGCGCAGGCATCCACCTCGGCCCGCGTGACCCGGAAGGCGAGCTGCAGCGAGAGCGCCCCCTTCGGTGTCTCGGGATCGTCGAAGACGAGGCCGCGTTCGGTCAGGGTCAGCAGGGTGCCGCCGACGCGATACTCGATCCAGGCAGGCCCGACATCGCGATAGACGGGAAAACCCATCACCTCGCCGTAGAACCTCCGCATTGCCGCCATGTCGCGGGCGAAGACGATGACGTAGTCCATGTTGCGGATGGCGCTGAGCGGACTTGGCGCGGGCGCATTCCCGGCTTGGACTGTGGCCGGGGCGGCGGCGATGGTCGCGGCCAGCGCCGCGGCGACGAGCTTGGGGGCGATATCGGTCATCAGGCGACTCCTTGTGGCGAAGGTCGGCCGGAAGCTAGAGTGCTCTAAAACCCGGACAAGAAGCCTATTTATCCTGGTATAAAAACTAACACCATGCCGTCAGAGAACGCCGCCGAGACCGATCGCCGCCAAGACCTCGCCCAGTTCCTGAAAAGCCGGCGGGAACGGCTGAGCCCGGCCGCCCTTGGCCTCGCCGCCGGCCGCCGCCGGCGCGCCAAGGGCCTGCTGCGCGAGGAGGTGGCGCAGGCCGCCGGCATCGGCACCACCTGGTACACTTGGCTCGAGCAGGCCCGCGACGTGACTCCGTCGCCGCGGGCCGTCGATGGCCTCGCCCGCGCACTGCAACTCGACGCCGCCGAGCGTGCGCATCTCTTCCGCCTGGCGCGGCCGGACCTGGAACCCGCGCGCTCCATCAACCTGGTGCGGGAGCTGCCCGCTCCCCTCCTGCGCGCGCTGGCCGCCCTGGCGCCGCACCCCGCCTATGCGGTGAACGCGATGTGGGACGTGATCGCCTGGAACAAGCCGGCGGCGCGGCTGTTCGGCGATTTCGTCCGGCATCCGGCCGAGCGGCGCAACATCCTCTGGCTGCTGTTCTGCGATCCGGCCTGGGCGAAGCTGTTCGTCAGCATCGACGCGATCCGCGAATCCGCCGTGGCGCAGTTCCGCGCCAGCACCGCGCGCCTCGCCGCCGATCCCGGCTTCCTCCAATTCGTCAGCGCGCTCGCCCATGCCAGCCCGGACTTCCAGGCTATCTGGCGCCGCCGCGACGTGCGCGAACCGGCGGCGCTGCACAAGGACCTGGTGCATCCCAAGCTCGGCCGGCTTTCCCTCGACTACGCCACCTTCCGGCCCGACGGCATCGAGGACGTGCGCTTCACCATCTACACCCCGGCAGATGCACGCACGGCGAAGAAGCTCGATGTCCGACTGAAGACGCGCGGGCGGTAAGCACACTCAGTCGTCATCCCGGCCTTGAGCCGGGTTCCATTCATCCGGCGCACGGAACGCTGATAGATAGCCCCCGGCTCAAGGCCGGGTGTCGCGTGAGCAGAGCGCATCTTTTTTTGAAATCCATTTGACTTAATATTTTTCCCGGTGCTAGCGTGACGGCACAGGGAGACAAGAAGGTCGAACAATGGCCTTGAAGGGGACCAACCAGGAATACGGCCGGCCGTACAACCGGCGGATCGTCTTGGAGACGATCCGGCTGCACGGCCCCATCGCGCGCGGCGACATCGCCAAGCGCGTCGGCCTGACCGTGCAGACCGTCTCCACCATCATCCGCGAGCTGGAGCTGCAGGGCTTCGTCCTCGGCGCGCGCGAAGCGCCGAAAGGCCGCGGCTATCCGGCCACGTCCCTGAACATCAACCCCGAGGGCGGCTTCGCCATCGGCGTGCACGTGACGCCGCTGGGGCTGGAGGCGGCGCTGATCAACCTGGCCGGCGAAGTGATCGGCCGGCGCAAGCGCGAGCTGTCGCATCTGGCGCCCGACACCGCCTTCCGCGAGATCGGCAAGCTGGTCGGCAGCCTGCGCAAGCTGAAACCGCAGGGCCGCATGCTCGGCATCGGCCTCGCCATGCCCGGCCCGTTCGACGTCGAATCGATGAGCTTCGTCGGCCCGACGACGCTTGAAGGCTGGAAGGGCGTGCCGGTCAGCGAGCGTCTGGGCAAGGCGACCGACCTGCCCGCCTTCGTCGAGGTCGATCTGGCCGCAGCGGCGCTGGGCGAGCGGCTCTACGGCATCGGCCGCGATCTGCGCGAGTTTTACTACCTCTATTTCGGCGTCGGCCTCGGCGGCTGCATGGTGCATGACGGTGCTCCCCTGCGCGGTGCCCACAGCAACGCCGGCGAGATCGGTCACCTGCCGCTGATGCCGGGCGGCGAGCCCTGCCCCTGCGGCAATCGCGGCTGCCTGGAGCGCTACCTGTCGCTCGAGGCGCTGGAGCGGCGGGCGAAAAAGATCGGCCGCGCCGGCTGGGTCAAGGAGGCGGCACCCCTGTTCCAGAGCGCGATCGTCACCATCGAGAACCTGTTCGACCCCGAGACCATCGTCATCGGCGGCCTGGCGGACCATGAGCTGCTGACCGCACTGCTCGACGCCGCCTCGCCGCTGCCGCATTCGGTGGCGGAACGGACCGGCCGCGCAGCCCCGCGTGTCACGCTCTCCGCGAGCGGCCCCGACGCGGTGCTGCGCGGCGCGGCAGCGCTCGCGGTCTCCGGCGTGCTGTCGCCCCGCTTCGGCGTGCTGTTCGCCGGCGACGACGAGCGCGGATCGCGCGATCCCATGATGAGCAACCGGACGGAGGCGGCATGACCGAGGCGACTTCCCTGCTCCGGCTCGAGGAGATCACCAAGAATTTCGGCGCCATCGAGGCCCTGCGCGGCATCAGCTTCGAGATCAACCGCGGCGAGGTGGTGGCCTTGCTCGGCGACAACGGCGCCGGCAAGTCGACCCTGGTGAAGATCATCTCCGGCGGCCTGCAGCAGAGCGGCGGCAAGGTCATCTTCGAGGGCGAGGAGCGCAACTTCACCTCGCCCGCCGAGGCCAAGGCCGCCGGCATCGAGACCGTCTACCAGGACCTGTCGCTCTGCACCAATGTCGACGTGGTGGCCAATTTCTTCATGGGCCGCGAGATCGTGAAGCGCTGGTTCGGCATCCCGATCCTGCAGGAAGCCGAGATGGAGGCAGCCGTCGCCAAGGCGATGGCCAATGCCGGCACCAAGATCCCGTCGCTGCGCACCAATGTCGAGCACCTCTCCGGCGGCCAGCGCCAGGCGATCGAGCTCAACCGCTTCGTCCATTGGGGCGGCAAGCTGGTGCTGCTGGACGAGCCTTTCGCCGCGCTCGGCGTCGAGCAGACCCGGCGCGGCCTGGAAATGATCAAGCGCATCGCCGCGCAAGGCATCGGCGTCGTCATCATCACCCACATCATGGCCCAGGCCTTCCAGGTGGCCGACCGCATCGTGGTCATCCGCCAGGGCAAGGTCGCCGGCAATGTGGCGCGCGACAAGACCAGCCCGGACGAGGTCGTCCAGATGATCACGGGCGGAGCGATCACCGGCGAGGCCATTTCCGGCCACGCCCAAGAAACCACAACGAGCCTGCAACAACACTAACGGACAGAGGAGAAGCACGATGAAGCGTCTGATGCGTACTCTGATCGGCGCCGCCGCCATGGTCGGCACGGCGCTGGCTTCGCCCGCGTGGGCGGAGTCGAAGGGCAAGATCTACTACATGGTCCCGACCCTGCTGGACGAATTCCAGACCGAGTCGGTTTCGGCCATCGAGAAGTTCCTGAAGGATGTCGGTTATGAGCCGGTCACGCTCAACGCCGACAACAAGACCGACCTGCAGCAGAGCCAGATGAACGACGTCATCAACCTGAAGCCGAAGGCGATCGTGCTCGCCGCCGTCGACTTCAACGCGCTGCAGCCCTCGATCGAGAAGGCCCGCGCCGCGGGCATTCCGGTGATGATCTTTGACCGTCAGATCACCGCCACCCCGACCGACTTCACCTCGGTCGCCGGCACGGTGGAGATCGGCTACGTCGCGGCGGGCGAGATCGAGCGCCTGCTGAAGGAGAAGAACGGCGCGGTGAAGGGCAAGGTGTTGCAGGTGCTGGGCGATCCGTCGGATCCCTATACCCTCGACATCCAGAAGGGCTTCGAGGAGAAGATGGCGGCCTTCCCGGACGTCAAGATCATCTCGCTGCCCGCCATGCAGTGGGAGGCCTCCAACGCCGGCACCATCGTCGCCGACCAGTTGCTGGCCAACCCGGACATCGACCTGATCTTCGTGCATGCGGCGCATCTGGCCGTCGCCGCCGTGGCGTCGCTGGAAGCCAAGGGCAAGAAGCCGGGCGACGTGCTGCTGGTCTCCTCCAACGGCGCGCCGGTCGGTCTGGACCTGATCCGCAAGGGTTGGGAGCAGGTCGAGGTCGAGCAGCCGCTCTACGCGCAGGCGGCGGCCATCGCCATGTTCGCCGACAAGGTGGCGAACAAGCAGGAGATCAAGCCGGGCACCTACAAGGTCCTGGGCCTGGATTCGACGCTCACCATCGAATCCTGGGGTCCGAACCTGAAGATCCCTGGCGCGGCCATCACCAAGGACAACGTCGATGAGCCGCGCTTCTGGGGCAACATGAAGGCCCCGACCGACCCGATCACGCCGGTCGAATAAGCGCATTGTGCAAGACCCCCGGGACCCAAGGTCCCGGGGGCGATTTTCCGGAGCTGCAATCCATGATCTCCAAGGACCGCCGCGCAGTGATCGAGTTCATGCTCGACAACCTCGTCTGGCTGATGCTCGTCATCGTGCTTGCAGTCTTCTCGGCGACCATCCCCAACTTCTTCCAGCCCGGCATCTTCGCCAACATCATCGAGCAATCGACCTTCGTCGGCGTCATGGCGATCGGCCTCGCCATCGTCATCATCGCCGGCAACATGGACCTCTCGGTCGAATCCATCGCGGCATTGACCGCCATGATCACCGGCATCCTGTTCTGCTCGCACGGCATCGGCCTCGGCTACACGCTGACGCCGGAATGGCTGGTGCTCCCGGTTTCCCTGCTCCTCTCCATCGCGGTCGGCGGCCTGCTCGGCGCCACCAATGGCTGGCTGGTGGTAAAGCTGAAGATGAACGCCTTCATCGTCACCCTCGCCTCCTATATCTGGGTGCGCGGCCTGGTGGTGGCGATTTCCGGCGGCCGCTCGGCGCAGGACCTGGCGCCATCCCTGCGCGTCATGGGCATCCAGACCGTCGGCTACATTCCGCTGATCGCCTGGCTGGCGATCGCCTGCTTCGTCTTGTTCACCTTCATCATGGGCAAGACGCCCTTCGGCCGTCATGTCACCATGATCGGCGGCAATCCCGTTGCCCCATTCCGGGCCGGCATCAAGGTCGACAAGCTGGTCTTCATCACCTTCGTCCTGGCGGGCGCCATTTCCGGCGTCGCCGGCTGGCTGCTCGCCATCCGCACGTCGGGCGCCACGGCCAATCTCGGCGTCGGCATGCTGTTCAACGCCTTCGCCGCGGTGGTGATCGGCGGCGTCTCCCTGAAGGGCGGCATCGGCCGCCTGCCCGGCGTCTATGCCGGCGTGCTGCTGTTGTCGTCGATCCACACTGCGATCAACCTGATGGGCCTGCCGGCGCATTACACGCAGATGATCCTCGGCGCCCTGGTACTGGCGGCCGTGCTCATCGACACGGTCAAGCTGCAGATCCGGCAGCGTCTGGCATAGGGAGGCTCGCATGACCGGACGCCTGCAGGATCGCGTTGCCCTTGTCATCGGCGCCGCCCGTGGCATCGGCGAAGGCATCGCCGCGCGCTTCGCCGAGGAAGGCGCCAAGGTTGTCGTGGCCGATGCCGAGGTCGAAGCCGGCAAGGCGACGGCGGCGCGGCTGAAGGGCCGTTTCGTCGCCGTCGACATCAGCCGCAAGGCAGACGCTGAGCGCGCGGTGGCCGAGACTCTCGCCGCCCACGGCAAGCTCGACATCCTGGTGCAGAACGCCGGCATCTATCCCTGGACCCTGATCGAGAACACCGACCCGGACGAGTGGGACAAGGTGCTGGCGGTCAACCTGAAGGGCACCTTCCTCGCTGCCCAGGCGGCCCTGCCGCACATGAAGGCGCGAAAATCCGGCCGGATGATCTTCACCTCCTCGATCACCGGGCCGCGCGTCACCAGCCCCGGCCATGGCCACTATTCCGCCAGCAAGGCCGGCATCAACGGCTTCATCAAGGCCGCGGCGCTCGAGTTCTCCGGCTACGGCATCACGGTCAACGGCATCGAGCCGGGGAACATCCTGACCGAGGGCATGCAGGCGCAGCGCAGCGCCGCTTTCATCAAGAGCATGGAGGACGCGGTGCCGCTGGGCCGCCTCGGCACGCCGCGCGACATCGCCAACGCCGCGCTGTTCCTGGCCTCCGACGATGCTTCCTACATCACCGGCACCACCATCATCGTCGATGGCGGCCAGACCTTGCCCGAAGGCAAGGATTTCCGCCTCGCCCCCGATTGATCGCGCGATGGCGACCGGATCAACGCCTTTCGCGGAGGAAACGCTCGACATCGGCGCGGCGCGGCAAGGGCTGCACCGCGCCATAGCCGAGGGTCGACAAAGCCGCGGCCGCATTGGCGAAGCGCGCCGCGTCCGCCGCGTCCCTGCCGGCGACGAGCTCGGCAAGGAAGGCGCCGGTGAAAGCGTCCCCGGCGCCCGTCGCATCGATGGCATCGACGGCGAAACCGGCGACGGTCTCCTGGCCTTCCGCGCGCGCCAGGTGGACGCCCGCCTTGCCCAGCGTCACCACCACGATGCGGCAGCCGAGCGCGAGGAAATGCGCGGCGATGCGGACCGGATCGTCCAGGCCAAGCAGGGCGGCGGAATCCTCCAGCGAGGTCTTGAGGAAATCGGCCTGCCGCGCCGTGCGCTCGACCACCGGCCGCGCCTCCTCCACCGTCCAGAGGCGCGTGCGCAGATTGGTGTCGTAGGACAGCTTCACGCCCGCTTGGCGCCCCACGGCAAGGGCATGATCGACGGCCTCGCGCGCCGTCGCGCTGATCGCCTGGCTGATCCCCGAGACATGCAGGTAGCGGGCGGCGCCGATCATCGCGGCCGGGATGTCGGCCGGGGCCAGCAGGCTCGCGGCCGAGCCTTTGCGATAGTAGGTGAATTGATGGCCGGCCGGCCCATGGGTCACCAGGTAGAGGCCGGTCGGCGCCGTGCCGTGCCGCGACAGGGCGGAGACATCCACCGCCTCGGCCCGCAACAGCGCCTCGAGCGCATCGCCGAAGGGATCGGCGCCCAGCTTGCTCACCATCGCCGTTCGTGCGCCCAGGCGCGCCGCGGCGATGGCGACATTCATGGTGTCGCCGCCGAAGCCCGGCAGGAAACGGCCATCCGCCTGCTGGTTCAGCTCGTAGAGCGGCTCGCCGATGCTGACGATCTCGATCGACATGCAATTGTTCCGATGGGTGCGATTCTGCCGCCATGCTTGAAGGCCGGCGCGCATCCGGTCAAGGCCGGGTTGCATCGCGAGGAGGAAAAATGACCGAGAGGCAAGGCCGCCTGCAGGATCGCGTCGCGGTGGTGACCGGGGCCGCCCGGGGCATCGGCCTGGGCGCGGCGCGCAAGCTCGCCGGCGAAGGCGCCAGGGTGCTGCTGAGCGATGTCGACGCCGAAGAGCTGCACAAGGCCGAGCAGGCCCTGCTGAAGGAAGGGTTGCGCGTGGCGGCGACCATCGCCGATGTCGCCGACCCGGCCAGCATCGCCCGCGTGATCGACAAGGCCGTCGGCGATTGGGGCCGCCTCGACATCCTGGTCAGCAACGCCGCCATCGTCGACGACGCGGCCATCGCCGACATCACGCCGGAACGCTGGCACAAGGTGATGGCGGTCAATCTCGACAGCGTGCTGTTTGGCGCCAAGGCCGCCCTGCCGCACCTGCGCAAGAGCCCCTCGCCCAGCATCATCAACATCGCCTCGATCCAGGGCATCCGCGGCCAGCCAAACGCGATGGCCTACGCCTCGGCCAAGGGCGCGGTGGTGAATCTCACCCGCTGCATGGCGGTCGATTTCGGCCCTGAGGGCGTGCGCGTCAACGCCATCGCGCCGGGCTACATCGACACCCGCATGGCGCAGATGCATGGCGGGATGCATGAGCATCGCACCGACTGGTTCCAGGACGTGTTCATCAAATACGGCCGCCTGCCCCTGCGCCGCCCCGGCACGGTCGAGGATGTCGCCGGCCCGATCCTGTTCCTCGCCAGCGACGACAGCCGCTACATGACTGGGCAAGTGCTCGTGGTCGATGGCGGCATCACCAGCACGTACTGAGGTCGGGCTGGCATGACCGGAAAGACCAGGCGATCGAAGCCGCGGGCACGGAAGGCCGCAGCCAGTCGCGCCTCGCGGGGGGCGCCCGAGGCGGAAATCATGCGCGCGATCATTGCCGTTGGTGCGGTGTCGCCCGCCGAGCTGGCCCGCGCCACGGAGCAGTCGCCACGCCTGGTTTCGAGCGCCATCCGTAGCTTGACCGAACGGGGTTGGATCGCCGCAACTGGCCGGGGCAGTGCGGCCAGCAAGGTTGCGCCATGCGCCGGCACGGCTTTCGTGCTCGGCTGCGATCTCGGCGGCAGCAAGCTGCATGTCGCCATCGCCGATCTGACCGGAACGCTGGTCGCGCAGGCGATCGAGCAGACGGACCAGGATTCCGGTCGCGCCGTGCTGGCGCAGATCCGGCGGCTGACCGGGGAGGTCCTGCGCCGGGCGGGGATCGACCGGAGGCGAATCCTCGGAGCGACCTTGGGCATGCCGGGCGTCATCGATCCCACCAGCGGCGCGCTCTCGCTCAGCCCCAACATTCCCGATTTCGGCAGGGCCAACGTCATCGCGGCGATGAGCCGGGCCTTCGGCTGCCCGGTCCGCATCGAGAACGATGTCAACCTTGCCGTCATCGGCGAGCATTGGCGTGGCGCCGGCCGCGGTCGCAGGAACCTGGCCTTCATCGCGCTCGGCACCGGCATCGGCATGGGCCTGCTCTGCGATGGCCGCCTGGTGCGCGGCGCCCATGGCGCCGCCGCCGAGATCGCCTATCTGCCGATGGGCGGCGATCCCTTCGCGCCGGGGAATGTCGCCGCCGGAACCTTCGAATCCGTGGTCGGCACCGCCGGCATCCTGCAGCGTTTCGCGGCGGCGGGCGGCGGCGCGGCGACGGGCGTGCGCGCCATTCTGGCGGCGGCGAAGCTGGGCGACAGCACGGCGGTCCGGGTGATCGACGACACCGCGCGCTGGACGGCGCTCGGCATTGCCGCCGTCGTGGCCCTGGTCGATCCCGAAATGGTCGTGCTTGGCGGCGGGATCGGCACGCAACCGGATTTTGTCAACCAGGTGGAGCGGCATCTGAGGAACTGCGTGGCACGGCCGGTGCCGGTCGCGGTCTGCGTCCTCGGCAACCAGGCGACATTGCTGGGCGCCATTGCCACCGCGATCGCCGACCTGCCGGGTAGCCTGTTTGCCGGCAAGGCCACAAACCCCGCCGCCGGTTCGCGGCGCAATCCGGAGGCGGCATGATCAAGCTACGACGCTTCAAGCGGCGCGAAGATGTGACGGCGGCCGCAGCGGATGTCGTCTGCGCGCTGCTCGCCGCCAGACCGGGAGCGGTTGTCGGCCTGGCGACCGGGCGGACGCAGGAACCGCTTTTCGCCGAATTGCTGCGCCGCCATCGCCGCGGGGAAGTGTCGTTCCGCCAGGCGCGGTTCTTTCACCTCGACGAATACTGGCGCCTTCCGGGCTCCTCGCCGCAATCCATGAGCCACACCCTGCGTGCGTTGTTCGTCGGCGCCACCGATCTGCCGCCGGACAGGTTCCATTGCGTCGACGGCATGGCAGCCGATCCGGCGGTGGAGGCCGCCCGTTATGAGGCGGAGATCCGCCAGACCGGCGGCATCGACCTGCAATTGCTGGGCATGGGCACCAACGGGCATATCGGCTTCAACGAGCCCGGCTCGCCGCACGATTCCCGGATGCGGCTGGTCACGCTGACGGAAGAGACGCGGCATCAGAACCGCGATTTCTTTCCCCCGGACGCGGTTGTGCCGGACCAGGCCCTGACCATGGGCATTGCGACCATCCTGGCGGCAAAGTCGATCCTGGTGCTGGTGACCGGCGCCTCCAAGCGCACGGCATTGCAGGCCGCGATCGAAGGGACCATAAGTGCTGCATGCCCTGCTTCGGCCCTGCGGCGCCACCCTGACTGCACCATGTTGTGCGATGCCGAAGCTGTCAGCAGTTTGAAAGGAATGTAGAGCCATGAGCGCGGAACAGAGACTGAAGGAACGCGGCATCGTCCTGCCGGAACTGCCCTCCCCCAAAGGCACCTACGTCCCGGCCAATCTGCACAACGGCATCCTCTATCTGTCCGGCCAGGGCCCGCTGCTGGAGAACGGCGAGTTCGCCTGCGGCCTTGTCGGCAAGGACTTTACCGTGGAGCAGGCCTACCAGCATGCCCGGCGCACCGGCCTGGTGTTGCTGTCGGCGGCGCGTGCGGCGCTGGGCTCGCTGGACCGGGTCGAGAAGGTGCTGAACGTGCTCGGCATGGTGAACGCCGTGCCCGGCTTCGGCGACCATCCGAAGGTGATCAACGGCTGCTCCGACCTCATGGTCGAGGTGTTCGGCGAGGCCGGGCGCCATGCCCGCGCCGCGGTCGGCATGGGCACCCTGCCGATGAACATCTCGGTCGAGATCACCGCGATCATGGCGGTCAGGGCCTGAGGGAAGCCGCCGGGGCCGCCATGAACCTCTACGAGACACGCGGGCTGCGCACGCTGATCAACGCCAAGGGCACGGCGACCCGGCTGTCCGGCGGCATCATGCGGCCGGAAGTGACGGCGGCGATGGCGGAGGCGGCGAAGTACTGCGTCGACATGGCGGAGCTGCAGGCGCACGCCTCGCAAGTGATCGCCCGCGAGACCGGCGCCGAGGCCGGCTACGTGACCTCGGGTGCCGCCGCCGGATTGCTGCTGGCGACGGCGGCCTGCGTCGCCGGGCTGGAGCCGTCGAAGATGGCCCGCCTGCCCGACACGACGGGCATGAGGAACGAGGTCGTCATCGTCCGCAGCCAGCGGAACTTCTACGACCACGCCATCCGCACCGCGGGCGTGAAGCTGGTCGAGGTCGGCCTGCCAGACCGCTTCGCCGGCGCCGGCGTGCGCGATGCGGAGGCCTGGGAGATTGCCGATGCCATCACCGAGCGGACGGCGGCCATCCACTACGTGGTCGACCGCTCTGCGCGGCCAAGCCTGGGCGAGGTCGTCCGGGTAGCCCACGATGCTGGCGTGCCGGTCTTCGTCGACGCCGCGGCGCAGCTGCCGCCGCAGGCCAATCTGCGCCGCTTCATCGCCGAAGGCGCGGACCTGGTGGCGTTTTCCGGCGGCAAGGCGATCGGCGGCCCGCAGGCGACGGGCATCCTCTGTGGCAAACGCGACCTGATCATGTCGGCGGCGCTGCAGCATCTCGACCTCGACATTTTCTGGGAGCAATGGTCGCCGCCGCCCGCCCTGATCGACAAGGGCCGGCTCAAGGGCGTGCCCCAGCACGGCATCGGCCGCCCCTGCAAGGTCGGCAAGGAAGACGTCATTGGCCTGCTGACCGCCCTCGAGCTGTTCGTTGCCGAAGGCGACGCGGCGCGTCACCGGCGCTGGCTGGCGGCGATGCAAAGCCTCGCCGCCGGGCTCGGGGCGCTGCCCGGCGTCGCGGTCACCCTGACCGGCACCGACAGCACCGAGGCGGTTCCCGGGCTGGAGCTGGCGCTCGGCAAGGGCGCCAGGCTCACCGCGCTGGAGCTGGTCATCGCGCTGCAGAACGGCGACCCGGCGATCCAGGTCGATCCGACCCATTGCGACCGCGACGTTGTCGTCGTAAATCCCATCTGCCTGCAGGACGGCGAAGCGGAGATCGTGGCGCGCGGCATCAGACTGGCGCTCGGCTGAGGGGGCGATCATGGACGACACAGCGTACGGCACGCGCAACAAGCGGGGCGACTGGAAACCCAGCCGGCTGATCGAGTATCCGCCGGTCGTGGTCTGGCCGCCGCGCCCGATCGGCTTCGTCAAATGGCTGCTCGGCTATCCCGGCTTCATCCTGCCCTGGAACCTGGTCTATGCGATCCTCGCCGTGCTGATCTGGCGCTATGCGACGCCGGCGCTGGAGACCATGCGCGACTTCGCCCCCGGCTGGGTCGCCTTCCTGCTGCTGCGCAACTTCGTGCTGATCCTCGTCTGCTTCGGCGGAATGCATCTCTGGCTCTACAGCTGGAAGCGCCAGGGCACGCAGTTCAAATACAATGGCCGCTGGCAGGACGGGAATGGCGGCGCCTTCCTGTTCCGCGACCAGACCATCGACAACATGATCTGGAGCCTGGGCAGCGGCCTGCCCATCTGGACCGCCTACGAAGCGGTGACGCTCTGGGCCTATGCCAATGGCTACATCCCGTTCCTCAGCTGGGAAGCGCACCCCGTCTATTTCATCGCCCTGCTGCTCTTCATCCCGCTGTTCCGCGAGGTGCATTTCTACCTGGTGCATCGGCTGATCCACTGGCCGCCGCTCTATCGCGCGGTACACCGCCTGCACCACCTGAACGTCAATCCTGGGCCGTGGTCGGGCCTCGCCATGCACCCGGTCGAGCACCTGCTCTATTTCTCCGGCATCCTGCTGCATTGGGTGGTGCCGTCCCATCCGGTGCACGCGCTGTTCCACCTGCTGCATGCGGGATTGTCGCCGGCGCCGGTTCATACCGGCTTCGACCGCATCAAGCTGGGCAGCGAGCACAGCTTCGACACCGAAGGTTACGCCCACTACCTCCACCACAAGTATTTCGAATGCAACTACGCCGACGGCGCGCTGCCGATCGACAAGTGGTTCGGCACCTTCCACGATGGCTCGGAGGAAGCCCAGGAGGCCATGAACCGGCGATTCATGGCCCGCGCCAGGAAACAGGGCGCCTGAGCTCAGGTCAGCCGGTGGGCGCTTCCGGCCGGATGAGGCCGGCGGCCTTCAGGTCCTTCCACAACGCCTTCGGCACGCGGGCGTTGAGATAGCCGACATTGGCGCGAATCTCGCCGGGCGCGGCGGCTCCGGGAATGACCGACACCACTTGCTTGTGGAAGAACGGGAAGTGCAGCGCCGCGACCGGCAGCTTGACCTTGTGCCGGCGGCAGACCGCCTCGATCGCCGCCACCCGCTCCAGGACCGCCTTCGGCGCGCTGGAATAGTTGTAGTTGGCCCCCTTCTTCGCGCCGCGCGCCAGGATGCCGGAATTGTACGGCCCGCCGAGCACGATGCCGATGCCGCGCTGCACGCAGAGCGGCAGGAAGCTGTTGATCGATTCCTGCTCCAGCAAGGTGTAACGGCCGGCCAGGAGGAACAGGTCGAAATCGCCGCGCCTGGCCAGGATCTCGCAGACCGGCCACTCGTTCACCCCCGCGCCGAAGGCCTTGATCACCTTCTCGTCACGCAGCTTCAGCAGCGCGCGATAGCCGCCCTTCATCAGTTCTTCGACCCTGGCGTCCCGCGCCGCTTCGCTGCCATGATTGAAGACGTCGATGTCGTGCACGAACAGGATCTCGACGGAATCAAGGCCGAGCCGCTCCAGCGACGCTTCGAAGGAGCGCATCACCCCGTCATAGCCGTAGTCGTAGACCTCGCGCCGCGACGGGGTCGCGAAGAACTTGCCGATGCCGGTGCGCTGTTTCGGGTCGCAGGCCTGGAGCAGCCGCCCGACCTTGGTCGAGACCACGTAGTCCGACCGCTTCTTGCCACGGAGGAAATGATTGATCCGGGTTTCCGAGAGACCCAGCCCGTAGAGCGGCGCGGTATCGAAATAGCGCATGCCGGATTTCCACGCCGCTTCCAGCGTGTCCTGCGCCTGCTCCTCGCTGATCGCCTTGTAGAGATTGCCGAGCGGGGCCGAGCCGAAGCCGAGCCTGGAGAAGCGGATCTTGGCGCCCGACGGCGCGGTGAATGTCGTTGTCTTCACGCTGGCCCTCTTTTTCTGTCGCCGCTATCATTCCAAGGAGACGGCGCGGCGACAAGCCCCCTCGCGGCGAACAAGAAACCTTCCGGGACGGAAACGGAGAAGCCAGAATGCTGAAGAACATCGACCCGCTGCTCAACGCGGATGTCCTCCATGCGCTTCGCGCCATGGGCCATGGCGACGAGCTGGTCATCTCCGACACCAATTTTCCCTCCGATTCCGTCGCCCGCGACACCAAGATCGGCCGGCTGCTCTCGATCGCCAACGTCACGGCGGCCGATGCCGTCCGCGCCATCCTGTCGGTCATGCCCCTGGACAACTTCGTCGATCACCCGGCCCTGCGCATGGAAATCGTCGGCAAGCCGAAAGAGATCCCCGAGGTTCAGCGCGAGGTGCAGAAGGTGATCAACAAGGCTGAGGGAAAAACCCTCACCATGGGCACGATCGAGCGCATGGCCTTCTACGAACGCGCACGCAAGGCCTATTGCGTCATCACCACGGGCGAGCGCCGGTTCTACGGCTGCTTCATCCTGAAAAAGGGCGTCATCGGGCCCGAGGCCTAGCGGAGCAGAGCGAGCGACATGGGCAAGGTGACCATCCTCGGCATCTTCGTGGCCGATCTGGCGTTCCGCGCGCCGCGCCCGCCCCAGATGGGCGAGACCATCATCGGTTCCGATTTCAAGATGGGCCCGGGCGGCAAAGGCTCCAACCAGGCGGTCGCCGCGGCGCGGGCCGGGGCGGACGTGACCTTCGTTTCCCGCCTCGGCCGCGACGCCTTCGGCCAGATCGCGCTGGCCACCTGGAAGGCGGAGAACATCCGCACCGACAAGGTGACGCTGACCGGCGACCTGCCGACCGGGGCAGCCTACATCTTCGTCCAGGAGCAGACCGGCGAGAACTGCATCATCGTGGTCCCAGGTGCTGCCGGCGCCATCGGCACGGCCGATGTCGATCAGGCCGCGGCGGAGATCCGGGCCGCCAGGGTCTTCGTCACCCAGTTCGAACAGCCGATCCCGGCGGCGATGCACGGCCTGGACATCGCCCGCAAGGCCGGCGTCACGAGGGTGTTCAATCCCGCGCCGGCGGCGCCCCTGCCCGATGCGATCTATCCGTTCTGCGATTACATCACGCCCAATGAGACCGAGGCGTCGGCTCTGACCGGGATCGAGGTCACCGGGCTGGACAGCGCCAGGGCCGCCGCCGACCGCCTGCTGCAGCGGGGAGTCGGTACCGCGCTGATCACCCTGGGCGAGGCCGGCGCGCTCTACCACACGGCCGGGCAATCGGTCCTGGTGCCAGCCTTCGCCGCCGGCAAGGTGGTGGAGACCACCGGCGCCGGCGATGCCTTCAATGGCGGCTTCGCGGCGGCGCTGGCGGCCGGCCGCGCGCCGCTCGATGCCGTGCGCTTCGGCTGCGCCACGGCGGGCATCTCGGTGACCAGGCCGGGCACTGCGCCGTCGATGCCGAAGCTGGCGGAGATCGAGGCGCTGCTGGCGCGCTAGGAATCAGCGCGCCTTGCGCCGGGCTGCCTTCTTCCGCGCGGGCGCCGGCTTGGCCAGGGCGGCGGCCTTCTTGCGCCCGCCGCCGAGCCCCATGACGTCCCGCATCTGCGCGAGGATCAGGTCCACGCCCCGTCGGCCCGTCGCGGCGGAGGCCTGCTTGGCCGTGCGGGTGAACCATTGCTTGGCGGAGAACCGACCCATGTCGACGCCTTCGGGGCAGAGCTCCAGCATCAGCGACGTCTCGCCCTCGCCCGCATGGTCGAAGGGGAACTGCTTGATCGCCGCGCCGTTCAGCAGCGGATGCACCTGGATCCAGTTGAAGGGATCGGCCGATTCCGCCTGCTTGGCGTAGTAGCCGGCCATCGACGCATCGCCCCACCAGCCCTCGCCGCGCTCCTGCTCCAGGAAGGCGAAGATCGCCTGGCGCGCCGCCAGCTTGAACGCCAGGTCCGTCGGCATGCCGGCGGCGAAATTCTCCGTCTGGTGATGGATGAAGCCGTGGACGTTGCGAAACCCGATCTTCAGCAGGGACGCGAACAGCGACTGGGCGAAGGGTAGCAGCCGGTCCGCCGGCACGTCGACCGTGCCATTGCCGGCCGGCCCGGCGACCGCATGGCTCGACGCCCCATAGTAGAACGGCGGCAGGATGACGATATCGGCTTCCCGTTCGAGCCGGTCGAGAACCCGGGTGACGGCCAGCGTGTCCATGCCGACGGCAAGGTGCTCGCCATGATATTCCAGCACGCCCAGCGGCAGGATCACCGGCCAGTTTTCCGCGATCGCGCGGCGGATCTGGTGCGGCAGCATGAGTTCGTAGCGCATGGCGTAGACTCCCAGGGGCCGCGGCCCCTCCCCCTCGACGTTCCGGAATGCTTGCCGTAGTCTTGCGCCCAGCCCATGCAAAAGCCAGGGCCAAAAGACATGCCCGGCGGATCGGGCGAGACCCGCAGGTCTCGCCCCCAGCCATGGGCGGGAACAGGGACGGAGCAAGGCATGGCATCGGTCGATCTCGTCGACGTGCGCAAGGCATACGGGGAACACGAGGTCATCCACGGCGTATCGCTGCACATCAACGACGGCGAGTTCGTGGCCCTGGTCGGCCCTTCCGGTTGCGGCAAGTCCACCCTGTTGCGCATGATCGCGGGGCTGGAGCCGATCACCAGCGGCGAAGTTCATATCGATGCCCGCATCGTCAACGACCTGGAGCCGAAGGACCGGGACATCGCCATGGTGTTCCAGAACTACGCCCTCTATCCGCACAAGAACGTCGCCAACAACATGGGCTTCGCGCTGCAGCTGCGCGGACTGCCGAAGAGCGAGATCGAGGGCCGCGTGCGCCGCGCGGCGGAGATCCTGGGGCTGGTCCCCTATCTCGGCCGCTATCCGCGCCAGCTGTCCGGCGGCCAGCGCCAGCGCGTCGCCATGGGCCGCGCCATCGTCCGCGATCCCAAGGTGTTCCTGTTCGACGAGCCGCTGTCCAACCTCGACGCCAAGCTCCGCGTGCAGATGCGGGGCGAGATCAAGGAACTGCACCAGCGGTTGAAGACCACGACCATCTACGTCACCCACGACCAGGTCGAGGCCATGACCATGGCCGACCGCATTGTCGTCCTGCATGACGGGGTGGTCGAACAGATCGGCTCGCCGCTCGAGCTCTATGACAACCCGGCCAACCTGTTCGTCGCCGGCTTCATTGGTTCGCCGGCCATGAACATGGTCCAGGGCACCATCCGCGCCGGAGCCGCCCCCGCCTTCGAGGCCGAAGACGGTACCCGCCTGCCCCTCGGCAGCGCGCCCGCCAACAGCGACGGCCGCAAGGCGGTCTACGGCTTCCGGCCGGAGCACCTCTCCCTCGGCGGGCCGGTCAGCACCGAAATCTCGGTGGTTGAACCGACCGGTTCGGAGACCCAGGTGGTGGCCAAACTGGCCGGACAGAAGATCGTCGGAGTATTCCGCGAGCGCATTTCCGCGAGACCTGGCGAAACCCTGGCCATCGGCCCGAACCTTTCCGCTGTGCATCTGTTCGACGCCACGTCCGGCCAAAGGCTGGATTAGCGCCGGGCGGCACTCGCGGCGGGCGGGCGCGCTCGGCGGACAGGCCGTTATGGCGCGATCAATGCTGCATTGCACTCTCGGCACGCGCGCCGGCCGACCGGCGGCGCTTGATTGACAACAAGATTCGCTGTTTGCATACTTGTCCGCGCGTCCTACGAGAACACAAAGTTGTGCCAGTGGACCGCCGGAGACTCATGAGCTGATTGCAAGCTGTCGTGGGCCCATCCCTGATCCGGGTGATCAGGCCATTCCATGATATGCCGGAACTTCACTTGCAGTCCTAGGTCACGGCCGCACGGTACAACGTTTCATTGGCGCGGGCGCTTCAGGGGAGGAAAGACGAAATGAAAGTCGAAATCTATAATCTGCTCAGCCGTCGCACCGTGCTGAAGGGCGGCGCCGCCGTGACCGCGCTGGCGATCGCCGGCTGCGGCGAGGAGAAGAAGGAAGAAAGCGCCTCGACCGAAGCCGCACCCGCTGCGGCGCCAGCACCGGCCGAGGCCCCGGCGGGCGACCTGCGTAAGCAGTTGCTGCAGATCCCGGGCGTCGGCAAGGGCTCCCCGACGGATGCCGACTGGCAGAAGGTCGGCGAGCTTTGCCTGGGCGCCACCAAAGCCAATGTCGCCGAGGGCGAGTTCAAGGGGGTCGAGCTGACCTTCATGGGGCTCAACAACCAGAACCTCCACAATCTGCTGTTCCGCGGCTTCCTGAAGCCGTGGGAGGCCTATACCGGCGCTAAGATCAACTGGATCGACCTGGCTCAGGCCGACTACAACGGCCGCCTGCAGCAGGCGATCGCGACCGGCACCGTCGATTTCGACATCATCGAGATGGGCGCGCCCTTCGAGGGCGACGTCTGCGGCAAGGGCCTGGCCTCGGAAATGCCCGACTGGGTCAAGAAGCAGATCGAGATGGACGACTATGTCGGCTATCTGAAGGCCCCGGTCGGCACCTGGAACGGCAAGACCTATCGCATCTCCATCGACGGCGACTGCCACAACTTCAACTACCGCACCGACTACTTCGCCGATGCGGATCTGGCCGCTGCCTGGAAGGCCGAAGGCCATCAGGGCGAATGGGCGGTGCCGACCACCTGGCAGAAGGTCCAGGAGGTCACCAAGTTCCTCAAGGGCAAGAAGATCGGCGGCAAGGACGCCTATGGCTATCTCGACCCGATCAAGGGCTGGGGCGGCTTCGGCTTCTACTTCCTCGGCAGCCGCGCCACCGCCTATGCCAAGCATCCGGACGACAAGGCCTGGCTGTTCGACCCCGACACCATGAAGCCGCGCATCAACAACCCGGCCTGGGTCCGCGCGATCCAGGACGTGATCGACGCGCTGCCCTCGGAGCCGGCCGACCAGCTCAACGCCGATCCCGGCACCACCGGCTTCCAGCAGTTCCTGGCCGGCACCGGCTCGATGCTGTCCTGGTGGGGCGACATCGGCTCGAACGCGAAGACCAATGACAGCTCCGTCATCGGCGACGTCTGCGGCTTCTCGATCCTGCCGGGCTCGGACGACGTCTACAATTCGAAGACCGGCCAGTGGGACAAGCTGGCGAGCGGCCCGAACTTCGCGCCCAACATGGCCTATATCGGCTGGGGTGTGTATGTGATGGCCCGTGTCGACAGCGACGCGAAGAAGCAGAAGGCGGCGTGGAGCGCCGCGGCGCATCTCGGCGGCAAGGACATCTCGCTGTGGTGCGCGGCCTATCCGTCGGGCTTCCAGCCTTATCGCAACAGCCACTTCAACATCCCGGAATGGGTCGGCGCCGGCTACGACGAGGCTTTCATCAAGTCGTATCTGGATTCCGAGGCCAATTCCTACAACCACCCGAACGCGGCCATCGAGCCCCGCATCCCCGGCATCTTCCAGTACTACAGCGTGGCCGAGGACGAGCTCTCGAAGATCTGGGCCGGCGGATCGGATGCCCAGACCGGCGCCGACAAGATCGCCGCCGCCTGGGAGAAGATCACCGACGAGATCGGTCGCGACAAGCAGATCGAGCTCTACAAGGCGTCGCTCGGCCTCTAGGCCGACGACGAACCTCCTTCCTGTCGACCGGTGGCGCGGAATGCGCCGCCGGTCCATGGATTTCCCGCGATCGCGCAGCCAAGACGGACGGACGAACGCACCTTGCCGACGGCCATTTCGCCATCACCGGGCCTTCGCGTCGCCGGCGCCGAAACGGCCCGGCGCAACAAGGGGACCCGCCTGATCGCAGGTGCGACGATTGCGTTCGCCGTCCTTGTCCTGGCGCAGGCGCTCTACAAGTTCGAATTGCTCCCTTTTGGCTTCGAGACCTGGCAGCCCGTGGCTCTCGCCTATGTCGCCTGGGGCGTCGCCCTCGGCCTGGGCATGGTCTGGAAATACGGCAATGAGGGGCACAAGTCCCTCTTCGTCCTGCCGGCGATCCTGTTCACCGTGGCGATGGTCATCTTCCCGACCTTTTTCGGGCTCTACATCGCCTTCACCGACTGGAACCTGAGTTCCTTCGAGGGCCGGCGCTTCAGCGGGCTGAAGAACCTCTATGCCCTGTTCGCCGACCCCTATTACTGGAACGCGCTCGCCAACATGGTCTTCTACGTGGCGACGGTGTTCGTGCAATACGCCATCGCCTTCGGCCTCGCCCTGCTGTTGAATGCCGAGATCCGCGCCCGCAAGTTCTTCCGCGTCGCCTTCCTGCTGCCCTTCATGCTGAGCCCGGTGGCGGTGAGCTGGATGATCGGCAAGTCGCTGATGGAATACAGCTACGGACCGGTGGCCACGCTGGCGCGCCACCTGGGCTGGGACAATCCGGCCTTCTTCACCACGCCCTGGATCGCCAAGTTCAGCATCGCCATCATGGATGCCTGGGTGTGGATCCCCTTCATCATGATCATGCTGCTGGCGGGCCTGCAGGCCCTGCCCAAGGAGCTGTCGGAAGCGGCCAAGGTGGACGGCGCCACCAAGTGGCAGAGCTTCTGGCAGATCACCTTCCCGCTCATGCTGCCGGTCAGCGTCACCGCGATCGTGCTGCGCATCATCTTCCAGCTGAAACTGGCGGACATCGTCATCAACGTGACGTCCGGCGGCCCGGGCGGCGCCACCGACACGGTCTCGTCCTTCATCTTCCGCGAATACCGCGACCGCTCCAATGTCGGCTACGGCACGATGCTGGCGGAGTTCTATCTCGTCCTCATCATCATTTTCATCACCCTGCTGCTGAACCTCGTCAGCCGCTGGATGAAGCGCATGCAATGACCCAGGGCCAGCCGCACAATTCGACTGTCCGGATGCGCCGCATGGCCGGCAAGGTCGCGATCTATGCCCTGCTGATCGCCTGGGCCTTCGTTTCGCTGTTCCCGATCTACTGGACCTTCTCGACCTCGTTCAAGACCGCGGTCAACGTGACCCAGGGCCATCTCGTGCCCTGGGTGGATTTCATGCCGGACTGGAAGGGCTGGCGCTCGCTCGGCCTGTCGCCCGACACGATCTTCGAGACCTCGACCGTGCGCGAGGAGTTCCTCAAGCGCTTCGAGAACAGCATCATCGCCTCGCTTTGCGCCTCCGCCCTGGCCGTGGTCATCGGCGCCTGCGCCGCCTATGGCCTCAGCCGTTTCGACTACAAGTTCGGCTGGATGAAGAACAAGGACATCTCGTTCTTCTTCCTGTCCCAGCTGATCCTGCCGCCGGTGGTCCTGGCGATGCCGTTCCTGGTGCTCTACAAGGAGCTAGCGTTCCTCGACACGCGGATCGGCCTCATCCTGCTCTACACCCTGATGGTGCTGCCGATCGTCATCTGGATCATGCGCGACCAGTTCGACACGATCCCGATCGAGCTGGAGCAGGCGGCGCTGGTCGATGGCTGCTCGGTCTGGGGCGCGTTCCTGCGCATCGTGCTGCCGATCGCCCTTCCCGGCATGGTGGCGGCCTTCATCCTCTCGGTCATCCTGTGCTGGAACGAGTATTTCTTCGCCGCCCTGCTCACCAGCACCAACGCCAAGACCCTGCCGGTCATGGTCGCCAGCCAGACCGGCTCGCAGGGCATCAGCTGGTGGTCGATGGCGGCGCTCTCCGCCGCCGCCATCGCGCCGTTGATCGTGATCGGCATTTCGCTGGAGCGCTATATCGTCAAGGGGCTTACCGCCGGCTCGGTGAAGTAGGCGCGCCGAACGGCTCCGGTCGACGCCAGCGACAAAAAGGCGCAGCCGCGAAAGGATGGCGCGCGCCATCCGTTTCCCTGAGGCCCGATCCGCGCCTTGACTGTTCAGGCGCATGACCTCAAATCAGGTGCTGAACTATCGGCGCCACCGCCGGGCGGACTATCGTGACCGACATACCCAAAGCGCGAACAGCGATCATGCAAATCTGGGGCGCGGCTGTTCTCATCGGTCTCGCCGCGACGGCGGGGTGCGTTTCGCAACCTCCAGCCGATCCGACGCGGGCGTCCCCGGTCGCGCAATCCTCGCCGATGCGGACCGGCATGCCTTCCGGCGCCGAAATCTGCCGCCTGCTGTCGGCGCCCTCGGCCAGATTGCGGGAAAGCGCCACCCAGGAAATCATCACCCTGCAGGCCCTCTATTCCGCGCGGAATTGCGCGCCGCTGTGGAGCAGCAGCACCGGCATCACCGAAGGCGGCATTGAACTGATAGCGCGCGCGCGTCGGATCGGCGTCGCCGATCCATCGGACCGCCCGGCCAGCCCCGCCGAACGTGATATCTTGCTCAGCGCCGCCTTCGCCGCCCTCGCCGTCGACCCCGCCGATCCGGCGCTGCGGCCATCGGCAGAGCGCCTTGCCATCCTGGCCGGCGAGGCGGCCGAGAACCCCGCATCGCTGCGCCGGGCACTGCCGGTCGATCCGCAGACCCGCCGCCTGCGCGACGCCATCGAATCCTACCGCCATGTCGAAAGGACGGGTGGCTGGCCGGCGGTGCCGGACGGTCCCAAGATTGCCCTAGGCGCGCACGGCCCCCGCGTGGCCGCGTTGCGCGAGCGGCTGCAGGCCTCCGGCGACGTCGAGGGGACCGCTGGCGATCCCGCGCTCTTCGATGCGATGCTCGAGGACGGCCTGCGACATTTCCAGGCGCGTCATGGATTGCAGGTCGATGGCGTGGCCGCCAGGGAGACATTGAGCGCGCTCAACGTGCCGGTCGCGGCGCGTATCGCGCTGCTGGCCGCCAATCTGCGGCGGCAATACGGCGAGCAGCGGGACTGGGGGCCGCGCTACGTCGCCGTCAATATCGCCGCGGCAACCATGACCCTGGTCGAGGACGGCCGCCCAATCGTCGAAAGGCGCGCAATCGTCGGACGGCCGACCTGGCCGACCCCGCAGCTGGACAGCATCATCGACCACGTGGAGTTCCATCCCTCATGGACGGTGCCGGCGCGCATCGCCGCGTTGGAGTTGCTGCCGAAGATCCGCAAGGACAAGTCCTACCTCAGGCGCAACCATATGAGCATCGAGAACGGCCAGATCCGCCAGGCGCCCGGGCCGGACAATCCGCTGGGCCAGGTCAAGTTCGTCTTCGCCAATCCGTACAGCGTCTATCTGCACGATACCAACGCGCCCGCCCTGTTCGACCGGCCGCAACGCTTCCTGAGTCACGGCTGCATCCGCGTCGAGCAGGCGGTGGATCTTGCCCGCCGCCTGCTGCAGGAGGATCCGGCCTGGCCGCCAAGCCGCATCGATGCGGTGCTCGCCGGCAGCCAGACCGAGCGCGCCGATCTCTCCCGGCCCATTCCCGTGCATCTGGTCTACGATACCGCCTGGGTCGACGAGCGCGGGGTGGTGAACTTCCGCCGCGACGCCTATGGGCTGGACCCGACCATTTCTGCGTTGCGCACTGCGACGGGGAACAAGGTGAGCGGCGATTGCGCTTCCTAGCCGCGGCCTGATCGCAGGAACGCCGCCTTGTGCGCACCCCTGGGCTCGCGCCCCGGATCTGGCGCGCCTTCACACCGCCGGGGGCACTTCCGCCGGCATGCTGGAACGGAGCGCCGGCGCGCCCGGAATGCGGCGATAGGCGGCCAGCCAGGCGCGAAACGCATCGGGCGGCATCGGCCTGCCGATATGATAGCCCTGCGCGAGGTCGCAGCCGAACGCCCGCACCCGGACCACTCCTCGCAGGCAGTCCACCGAGCTTGATCCAGGAACCGTCATAGGCGGTCGTCTGGTCGACGGTCACCGTGTCGGTGCCGCCGGCATGGGTGATGGTGTATTTGGCGTTGGAGGCGCCGCTGTTGCTGGTGCCCCAGCGGGCGTAGACGTCGTATGTGTCGGGCGTCGTGACCGGCAGGGTCCAGACTACCTGATTGCCGGCGCTCGTCGTCGTGCTCTCGATGGCGATGGCGTCGGCCGAGACCACGCCATTGGTCCAGCCGGAGATTTCGACGCGGTGATTCTGGCCCTGGAAAGCAACACCCCCGCGCCGGTTTGGCAGCGGGGGTTTTGGTGTCTTTGGTTGCGGGGATAGGATTTGAACCTATGACCTTCAGGTTATGAGCCTGACGAGCTACCGGGCTGCTCCACCCCGCGTGAGAAGGTCATCGGACATTGTTGTTTCGGATGCGTATGTCTT
>JBDHTX010000011.1:0-115418 GCA_039808885.1 Dongiaceae bacterium
ATGGCGAAGGCGAAGTTTGAGCGGAATAAGCCGCACTGCAATGTTGGGACGATTGGCCACGTTGATCACGGCAAGACGTCGTTGACGGCGGCGATCACGAAGGTGCTGGCTGAGACTGGCGGGGCCACGTATACGGCCTATGACCAGATCGACAAGGCGCCGGAGGAGCGCGCCCGCGGCATCACGATCTCGACGGCGCACGTCGAATACGAGACGAAGAACCGCCACTACGCCCACGTCGACTGCCCGGGCCATGCCGACTACGTGAAGAACATGATCACGGGCGCGGCGCAGATGGACGGCGCGATCCTGGTGGTTTCGGCCGCCGACGGCCCGATGCCGCAGACCCGCGAGCACATCCTGCTGGCGCGCCAGGTCGGCGTTCCGGCGCTGGTGGTGTTCATGAACAAGTGCGACATGGTCGACGATCCGGAGCTCCTGGACCTGGTCGAGCTGGAGGTGCGCGAGCTGCTCTCGTCCTACCAGTTCCCGGGCGACAAGATCCCGGTCATCCGCGGCTCGGCGCTCTGCGCCCTTGAGGACAAGCAGCCGGAGCTCGGCAAGCAGGCGATCCTGAAGCTGATGCAGGCGGTCGATGAATACATCCCGCAGCCGGACCGCCCGAAGGACCGTCCGTTCCTGATGCCGATCGAGGACGTGTTCTCGATCTCGGGCCGCGGCACGGTGGTGACCGGCCGCATCGAGCGCGGCATCGTGAAGGTGGGCGAGGAAGTCGAGATCATCGGCCTGCGCCCGACCACCAAGACGACGGTGACCGGCGTGGAAATGTTCCGCAAGCTGCTGGACAGCGGCGAGGCGGGCGACAACATCGGCGCGCTGCTGCGCGGCACCAAGCGCGAGGAAGTCGAGCGCGGCCAGGTGCTGGCGAAGCCGGGCTCGATCACGCCGCACACCAAGTTCAAGGCCGAGGCCTACATCCTGACCAAGGAAGAGGGCGGCCGCCACACCCCGTTCTTCACCAACTACCGCCCGCAGTTCTACTTCCGCACCACCGACGTGACCGGCACGGTGCAGCTGCCGGCGGGCACGGAAATGGTGATGCCGGGCGACAACATCTCGATGGAAGTGCACCTGATCGCGCCCATCGCCATGGATGAGGGCCTGCGCTTCGCCATCCGCGAAGGCGGCCGCACCGTCGGCGCCGGCGTCGTCGCCAAGATCGTCGAGTAAGAGACCTCAATATCCGCCGGCGCGGCAGCGCGCCGGCGGGCTTGGGATTTTGACCCTCCGGCGGCGGCGAAAGCGGTCGCCGGATCGGCATTAGTAAGGAGAGCCCGGCGCGATAGGAGTGTAGCTCAACTGGTAGAGCACCGGTCTCCAAAACCGGGGGTTGGGGGTTCGAGCCCCTCCACTCCTGCCAGCGATCGGAAACGGTCGCCGCGCTGAATGGTTCGGCAAAAACGCTTCGGCGGACAAGGAATGTAGTGGACGGCATGGCAAAGGTAAGTCCGGCGGAATTCGCCCGCCAGGTGAACTCGGAACGCAAGAAGGTCACCTGGCCGACCTGGAAGGAAACCTGGGTCACCACCGCGATGGTGTTCGCGATGGTGGTGCTGGCCTCGCTGTTCTTCCTGGCGGTCGACTGGGTGCTGGGTTCCGGGACGACCTTCCTGCTGGGCATGTGGAAGTAGAGCGATGGCGCACCGTTGGTATGTCGTGCACGTCTATTCGGGCTTCGAGCGCAAGATCGCGCAGTCGCTCCGCGAGCAGGCCGTGCAGAAGGGCATGGACAAGCTGATCACCGACGTCCTGGTTCCGGCCGAGGAAGTGGTGGAAGTGCGTCGCGGCTCGAAGGTGAACACGGAACGCAAGTTCTTCCCCGGCTACGTGCTGGTGAAGATGGAGCTGACCGACGACACCTGGCATCTGATCATGAACACCCCGAAGGTGACCGGGTTCCTGGGCGCCAAGGGCAAGCCCTCGCCGATCAGCGAGACCGAGGCGCAGCGCATCCTGCACCAGGTGCAGGAAGGGGTCGAGCGGCCCAAGCGCGCGATCATCTTCGAGATCGGCGAGCAGGTGCGCGTGAACGACGGTCCGTTCACGTCCTTCACCGGCTTCGTCGAGGAAGTCGACGAGGAGAAGGGCCGGCTCAAGGTCGCGGTGTCGATCTTCGGCCGCGCCACGCCGGTCGAACTGGAATATGGGCAGGTCGAGAAAGTCTGAGGACACGGATCGCCTGCTGATACCGCCCGGCGACGGTTTCGTCGGAACTTGCGGGAGGCCTGCCAAGTGCCGCACCGCGAACCTAGGAGCAGGTGAAGGCTCCTGAGGATAGGACATGGCAAAGAAGATTGAAGGCTACATCAAGTTGCAGATCCCGGCCGGCAAGGCCAATCCGTCGCCGCCGGTCGGTCCGGCGCTCGGTCAGCGCGGCCTGAACATCATGCAGTTCTGCAAGGAGTTCAACGCGGCGACCCAGCAGATGGAAGCCGGCATGCCGATTCCGGTGGTGATCACGGCGTTCTCCGACCGCTCGTTCACCTTCGTCACCAAGACGCCGCCCGCGAGCTATTTCCTCAAGAAGGCGGCGAAGATCGAGAAGGGCTCCCAGACCACCGGCCGCGGTTTCGTCGGCAAGGTGACGATGGCGCAGTGCCGCGAGATCGCCAAGCAGAAGATGGCCGATCTCAACGCCCACGACATCGAGCATGCGGCCCAGATGATCAAAGGGTCCGCCCGTTCGATGGGCCTGCAGGTGGTGGAGGACTAAACGATGGCTGGCAAGAAGTACAAGGCCGCGATGGCCAACGTCGATCGCGACAAGTTCTACCCGGTCGAAGAGGCCGTGAAGATGGTCAAGGCCGGCGCCAAGGCGAAGTTCGACGAGACCGTCGAGATCGCGATGAACCTCGGCATCGATCCGCGCCATTCGGACCAGAACGTCCGCGGCGTGGTCAGCCTGCCGAACGGCACCGGCAAGTCGCTGCGCGTGGCGGTGTTCGCCAAGGGCGACAAGGCCGAGGCGGCGAAGAAGGCCGGCGCCGATATCGTCGGCGCCGATGACCTGGCGGAGAAGGTGCAGGCCGGTCAGATGGATTTCGACCGCGTCATCGCCACGCCGGACATGATGGTCACCGTCGGCAAGCTGGGTAAGGTCCTGGGCCCGCGCGGCCTGATGCCGAACCCGAAGCTCGGCACCGTGACCAACGACGTCGCCGAGGCGATCAAGGCCGCCAAGGGCGGCCAGGTGGAATTCCGCGCCGAGAAGGCGGGGCTGATCCATGCCGGCGTCGGCAAGGCCAGCTTCACCGAGAAGGCGCTGGTCGAGAACGTGAAGGCGTTCGTGTCGGCGATCAACAAGGCGAAGCCGTCCGGCTCCAAGGGCACCTACATCAAGAAGGTGTCGATCGCCTCGACCATGGGCCCCGGCGTGAAGCTGGAGGTCAGCACGCTGGTCGGCTGAGGCCGATCGGCGTGAAGTAGCGAGTTTCGTCACCGCGTCTTGAGCTTCGGCGATGGACGCGGCGGCGATTGGAGGGGGCAACCCTTCCACCCTGTCCGAGACTGCAGGTCTCCAATCCGGTCTTCCGGGGCGGAGGTAATGAGGCAATCGCCTGCAATAGACGGGAGTTGAACCGAAATTCGTTCGAGGCCGGCGGCCCAGATGGGTTGCCGGAGTTCCCTGGGACGAAGCGCGGCTTGAGCTTCTGGGACAGGCAAACCGGATCTTCCGGCTTTGCCCCACCGGGTGAGGACGAAAGGTCCAAGCGCAACGGGATGCGGTGACGTTCATCGCATCCAGATTCGGAGACGAACAGTGGACCGATCTGGCAAAGAGTTGCTGGTCACTGATCTGCAGAACGCCTTGAGCTCCGCCAACTTGGTGGTCATCACCAAGCAGTCGGGTCTCACGGTGGCCGAAGTGAGCGATCTTCGGCGCAAGATGCGGAATGCAGGGGCCGGCTACAAAGTCGCCAAGAATCGGCTGGCACAGCGCGCTCTGAAAGGCACGAAGTACGAAGGCCTGGAAGGCTTGTTCAAGGGGCCGACCGCAATCGCCTATTCGACCGATCCGGTCGCGGCGGCGAAGGTTGCGGTGACCTACGCGAAAGCCAACGAGAAGCTCACCATCGTCGGCGGTTCGATGGGCACGAACGTTCTTGGTCCCGACGGGATCAAGGCGCTCGCGACCCTGCCGTCGCTCGACGAGCTTCGCGCCAAGCTGGTTGGCATGCTGCAGACCCCGGCGACGCGCGTCGCCACGGTGCTGCAGGCGCCCGCCGGCCAACTGGCGCGGGTCTTCGGAGCTTATGCCAAGAAGGGCGAGACCGCGTGACGGTCAGTTCTTCGGCGGTTCCGAATTGAAGTTCAAGCAACGCGTATCGAGATAGCCTAGGAGAACAAAAATGGCTGATTTGCAGAAGTTGGTGGACGAGCTCTCGAAGCTCACCGTGCTCGAGGCCGCCGAGCTTTCCAAGAAGCTCGAAGAGGCTTGGGGCGTTTCCGCTGCGGCGCCGGTTGCGGTGGCCGCTGCCGGCGGCGGCGCTGCCGCCGCTCCGGTCGAGGAGAAGACGGAGTTCACCGTCGTTCTCGTCGATGGCGGTGACAAGAAGATCAACGTCATTAAGGAAGTCCGCGCCATCACCAGCCTGGGTCTGAAGGAAGCGAAGGACCTGGTTGAGGGTGCGCCGAAGCCGGTGAAGGAAGGTGTCAGCAAGCAGGAAGCGGCCGACATCAAGAAGAAGCTGGAAGAAGCCGGCGCCAAGGTCGAGCTGAAGTAGAGCTCGTCCCGGTTATTAGACGGGGGAAGCGCCGGTTTCGCGATCGGCGCTTCCCGCGTCCCAAGGTGATAGGAAATTGCGCCTCTCCGATCGGCGCGAACAATGGATCGGACGACCGGTCGAGGGCCCTGGACCGGAGCGCGGCAGAGGCCAGGGGCGAGGAATTTCGGGCCGCGGATGTCGATCCGCCGGCCGTTGGATCGGATAGGACAGCGTGGCGGACGCGCCGCGCTGCACGGGAAGACAGAGGTCGCTGATGACAAAACCTTTCACCGGACGCAAGCGCATTCGCAAGGATTTCGGCCGCATCGGCGAAATCACGCGGATGCCCAACCTGATCGAAGTGCAGAAGAGCTCGTACGACCAGTTTCTGCAGATCGGCGTCGCGGCTGAGAATCGCGAGAGCATCGGATTGCAGGAAGTGTTCCGCTCGGTGTTCCCGATCAAGGACTTTTCCGAGAAGGCCGAGCTGCAGTTCGTGCGCTATGAGCTGGAAGAGCCCAAATACGACGTCGAGGAGTGCCAGCAGCGCGGCATGACCTTCGCCGCGCCGCTGAAGGTCACCCTGCGCCTGGTGGTGTGGGACCATGACGAAGAGACCGGCGCCCGCTCCATCCGCGACATCAAGGAGCAGGACGTCTACATGGGCGACATGCCCCTGATGACGTCGAGCGGCACTTTCATCGTCGCCGGCACCGAGCGCGTGGTGGTGAGCCAGATGCACCGCTCGCCCGGCGTGTTCTTCGACCACGACAAGGGCAAGACCCATTCCAGCGGCAAATACCTGTTCGCCGCCCGCGTCATCCCGTACCGCGGCTCCTGGCTCGATTTCGAGTTCGACGCCAAGGACCTCGTCTATGTCCGCATCGACCGCCGCCGCAAGCTGCCGGCGACGACGCTGCTGCTCGCCCTGTGGAACAAGGGCGTCGAGCAGAAGCTGGCCAAGGGCGGCGAGCTCTCCGACGAGGACCGCCGCTTCAGCGGCATGTCGGCGGAAGAGATCCTGAACTACTTCTACAGCCAGGTCGTCTTCTCCAAGAGCAAGAAGGGTTGGACCGCGCCGTTCGAGCCGGAGCGGATGAAGGGCGTGAAGCTGACGGCCGAGCTGGTCGACGCGAAGACCGGCAAGGCGGTGGCCGAGATCGGCGCCAAGATGACTCCGCGCCTGGGCAAGAAGCTGCAGGAGGCGGGCCTCAAGGAAATCCTGGTCCAGCCGGAAGAGCTGCACGGCCGCTATGCCGCCGTCGACATCGTCAACGAGAAGACCGGCGAGATCTTCGTCGAGGCCGGCGCCGAGATCACCCAGGCGGTGCTCGACCAGCTCGAGTCCGCCGGCGTCAAGGAGCTGCCGACGCTCGGCATCGACCACGTCAATGTCGGCCCCTACATGCGCAACACGCTGATGGCCGACAGGAACTCCTCGCGCGAGGAAGCGCTGATCGACATCTACCGCGTCATGCGCCCGGGCGAGCCGCCGACACTGGACACCGCGGAAGCGCTGTTCCAGGGTCTTTTCTTCGACCTCGAGCGTTACGATCTGTCATCGGTCGGCCGCGTGAAGATGAACTCGCGGCTCAACCTCAACTCGCCGGATTCGATCCGCGTGCTCCGCAAGGAGGACGTGCTCGCCATCCTCAAGGTCCTCGTCGACCTTAAGGACGGCCGCGGCGAGATCGACGACATCGACCATCTCGGCAACCGCCGCGTCCGCTCGGTGGGCGAGCTGCTGGAGAACCAGTACCGCCTCGGCCTGCTGCGCATGGAGCGCGCGATCCGCGAGCGCATGAGCTCGGTCGAGATCGACACGGTCATGCCGCACGACCTGATCAACGCCAAGCCGGCGGCGGCCGCGGTGCGCGAGTTCTTCGGCTCGTCGCAGTTGTCGCAGTTCATGGACCAGACCAACCCGCTGTCGGAGATCACCCACAAGCGGCGCCTCTCGGCCCTCGGCCCGGGCGGCCTGACCCGCGAGCGCGCCGGCTTCGAGGTGCGCGACGTGCACCCGACGCATTACGGCCGCATCTGCCCGATCGAGACGCCGGAAGGCCCGAATATCGGCCTGATCAACTCGCTCGCCACCTTCGCGCGGGTGAACCAGTACGGCTTCATCGAGAGCCCGTACCGCAAGGTCGAGAAGGGCACCGTCACCGACGAGGTGATTTACCTGTCGGCGATGGAAGAGGGCAAATACACCATCGCCCAGGCCAATGCGCGCCTCGACACGCGCAACAAGCTGGCCGATGACCTGATCTCCTGCCGCCGCGCCGGCGAGTTCGTGATGGCGCGCCGGGAGGACGTGCAGTTCATCGACGTCAGCCCCAAGCAGCTGGTCTCGGTGGCCGCGGCGCTGATCCCGTTCCTCGAGAACGACGACGCCAACCGCGCGCTGATGGGCTCGAACATGCAGCGCCAGGCGGTGCCGCTGCTCCAGGCCGATGCGCCGCTGGTCGGCACCGGCATGGAGGGCACGGTGGCCCGCGACAGCGGTGTCGCCATCGCCGCCCGCCGCAAGGGCATCGTCGACCAGGTGGACGCCACCCGCATCGTCATCCGCGCGACGGAGGAGACGAACACGGCGGCGCCGGGCGTCGACATCTACAACCTGCTGAAGTTCCAGCGCTCCAACCAGAACACCTGCATCAACCAGCGTCCGCTGGTGAAGGTGGGCGACGTGGTGGAGAAGGGCGAGATCATCGGCGACGGTCCCTCGACCGACCTCGGCGAGCTGGCGCTGGGCCGCAACGTGCTCTGCGCCTTCATGCCGTGGAACGGCTACAACTTCGAGGACTCGATCCTGATCTCCGAGCGGATCGTGAAGGACGACGTCTTCACCTCGATCCACATCGAGGAATTCGAGGTCATGGCCCGCGACACCAAGCTGGGCCAGGAGGAAATCACCCGCGACATCCCGAACGTGGGTGAAGAGGCCCTGAAGAACCTCGACGAGGCCGGCATCGTCTATATCGGCGCCGAGGTGAAGCCGGGCGACATCCTGGTCGGCAAGGTCACGCCGAAGGGCGAAAGCCCGATGACGCCGGAAGAGAAGCTGCTGCGCGCCATCTTCGGCGAGAAGGCCTCCGACGTGCGCGACACGTCGCTGCGCCTGCCGCCGGGCGTTTCCGGCACCATCGTCGAGGTGCGCGTGTTCTCCCGCCGCGGCGTCGACAAGGACGAGCGCGCGCTGGCGATCGAGCGCGCCGAGATCGAGCGCCTGGCCAAGGACCGCGACGACGAGAAGGCGATCCTGGAGCGCAACTTCTACAGCCGCTTGAAAGAGCTGCTGATGAACCAGGTCGCCACCGGCGGCCCGAAGGCGCTGAAGCCGGAGACCAAGATCAGCGAGAAGACGCTGTCCGAGTTCACCCCCGGCCAGTGGCGCCAGATCGGCGTCAAGAACGACAAGCGGATGGCCGAGATCGAAGGCCTGAAGAAGCAGTTCGAAGACTCCGTGAAGGCCCTCGAGAAGCGCTTCGAGAACAAGGTCGAGAAGCTGCAGCGCGGCGACGAGCTGCCGCCCGGCGTGATGAAGATGGTCAAGGTGTTCGTCGCGGTGAAGCGCAAGCTGCAGCCGGGCGACAAGATGGCCGGCCGTCACGGCAACAAGGGCGTCGTCTCGCGCATCGTGCCGCAGGAAGACATGCCGTATCTGGAAGACGGCACGCCGGTCGACCTCGTGCTCAACCCGCTGGGCGTGCCCAGCCGCATGAACGTCGGCCAGATCCTGGAGACCCATCTGGGCTGGGCCTGCGCCAATCTCGGCCGCCAGATCGGCCAGATGATCGACGCGGTCAACAAGGGCGACACCAAGACCGCCGAGCTGCGCAAGCAGCTGAAGGAGGTCTATGGCGAGCGGACCTACAAGTCCGACCTGATGGAGCTGGAGGACAACGAGCTGGTCGAGCTGGCGGAGGGCCTGCGCAAGGGCGTTCCGGTGGCCTCTCCGGTGTTCGACGGCGCCCGCGAGGACGACATCGTGCAGATGCTGGAGCGCGCCGGCCTGAAGAACTCGGGCCAGGTGATCCTGACCGACGGCCGCACCGGCGACCGCTTCGATCGCCCGGTCACTGTCGGCTACATCTACATGCTGAAGCTGCACCACCTGGTGGACGACAAGATCCACGCGCGTTCCATCGGCCCATACAGCCTGGTCACCCAGCAGCCGCTGGGCGGCAAGGCCCAGTTCGGCGGCCAGCGCTTCGGCGAAATGGAAGTGTGGGCGCTCGAGGCCTATGGCGCGGCCTATACCCTGCAGGAGATGTTGACGGTGAAGTCCGACGACGTCTCCGGCCGCACCAAGACCTACGAGGCGATCGTGCGCGGCGACGACAACTTCGAGGCGGGCATCCCCGAATCCTTCAACGTGTTGGTGAAGGAATTGCGGTCGCTCGGCCTCAACGTCGAGCTGACGCAGAACCAGTATTGATTGGTCGGATCGGCCAGAATCGGATCGGCAAGACCGGCGGGGTCGACGGGCCCCGCCGGGTCAGCCTGAGGAGAACACGATGAACAACGACTTGATGAACGTTTTCGGCCAGCCCACCGGCACGCAGACCTTCGATCAGATCCGCATCTCGATCGCCAGCCCGGAGCGCATCCGCTCCTGGTCCTACGGCGAGATCAAGAAGCCGGAGACCATCAACTACCGGACCTTCAAGCCGGAGCGCGACGGCCTGTTCTGCGCCCGCATCTTCGGTCCGATCAAGGATTACGAGTGCTTGTGCGGCAAGTACAAGCGCATGAAGTATCGCGGCATCATCTGCGAGAAGTGCGGCGTCGAGGTCACGCTCTCCAAGGTGCGGCGCGACCGCATGGGCCACATCGAGCTGGCCTCGCCGGTGGCGCACATCTGGTTCCTGAAGTCGCTGCCGAGCCGCATCGGCCTGCTGCTCGACATGACCCTGAAGGACCTCGAGCGCATCCTCTATTTCGAGAACTACGTGGTCATCGAGCCGGGCCTGACGCCGCTGAAGCTGCATCAGCTGCTGAACGAGGACCAGTATCTCGACGCCCAGGACGAGTTCGGCCAGGACGCCTTCCAGGCCGGCATCGGCGCCGAGGCGCTGAAGCTGATGCTCTCCGCCATCAAGCTGGAGGAAGAGCGCGAGCAGATGAAGGCCGATTTGCGCGAGACCTCGTCCGAGGCCAAGCGCAAGAAGCTGGTCAAGCGCCTGAAGCTGGTCGATTCCTTCATCGAATCCGGCTCGCGCCCGGAATGGATGATCCTCGACGTGGTGCCGGTGATCCCGCCCGAGCTGCGCCCGCTGGTGCCGCTGGACGGCGGCCGCTTCGCCACCTCGGACCTCAACGACCTCTATCGCCGCGTCATCAACCGCAACAACCGCCTGAAGCGGCTGATCGAGCTGCGCGCGCCGGACATCATCGTGCGCAACGAGAAGCGCATGCTGCAGGAATCGGTGGACGCGCTGTTCGACAACGGCCGCCGCGGCCGCGTCATCACCGGCGCCAACAAGCGCCCGCTGAAGTCGCTCTCCGACATGCTGAAGGGCAAGCAGGGCCGCTTCCGCCAGAACCTGCTCGGCAAGCGCGTCGACTACTCGGGCCGCTCGGTCATCGTGGTCGGCCCGGAGCTGAAGCTGCACCAGTGCGGCCTGCCGAAGAAGATGGCGCTCGAGCTGTTCAAGCCGTTCATCTATTCGAAGCTCGAGCTCTACGCCATGGCGACCACCATCAAGGCCGCCAAGCGCATGGTGGAGAAGGAGCGTCCGGAGGTCTGGGACATCCTCGAAGAGGTGATCCGCGAGCATCCGGTGCTGCTGAACCGCGCGCCGACCCTGCACCGCCTCGGCATCCAGGCCTTCGAGCCGGTGCTGATCGAGGGCAAGGCGATCCAGCTGCATCCGCTGGTCTGCACCGCCTTCAATGCCGACTTCGACGGCGACCAGATGGCGGTCCACGTGCCGCTCTCGCTGGAAGCCCAGCTCGAGGCGCGCGTGCTGATGATGTCGACCAACAACATCCTGTCGCCCGCCAACGGCAAGCCGATCATCGTGCCGTCGCAGGACATCGTGCTCGGCCTCTATTACCTTTCGATGGAGGCGGAAAAGGAGCCGGGCGAGGGCATGGCCTTCGTCAACACGGCGGAGGTGCTGCACGCGCTCGATTCCAAGGCGGTGTCGCTGCACGCCAAGGTCAAGGCGCGCGTCGACCACTATGACGACCACGGCCAGCGCGTGACCAAGGTCATCGCGACCACGCCGGGCCGCATGCTGCTGGCCGAATTGCTGCCGAAGCACCCGAACGTGCCGTTCAGCCTGATCAACCGGCTGCTGACCAAGAAGGAAATCACCACGGTCATCGATTCCGTCTACCGCCATTGCGGCCAGAAGGAGACGGTGATCTTCGCCGACCGCATGATGGGCATGGGCTTCGCCCAGGCCTGCCGCGCCGGCATCTCCTTCGGCAAGGACGACCTGATCATCCCGCCGGCCAAGCAGGCGCTGGTCAAGGAAGCCCAGGACAAGGTCAAGGAATACGAGCAGCAGTACCTCGACGGCCTGATCACCCAGGGCGAGAAGTACAACAAGGTCGTCGACGTGTGGTCGACCTGCACCGAGCAGGTGGCCGACGCGATGATGAAGTCGATGTCCAAGACCACGTCGGGCAGCGCCATCAACTCGGTCTACATGATGGCCCATTCCGGCGCCCGCGGCTCCGCGGCGCAGATCAAGCAGCTGGCCGGCATGCGCGGCCTGATGGCGAAGCCGTCGGGCGAGATCATCGAGACGCCGATCATCTCGAACTTCAAGGAAGGCCTCACCGTGCTCGAGTATTTCAACTCGACCCACGGCGCCCGCAAGGGCCTGGCCGACACCGCCTTGAAGACGGCGAACTCGGGCTACCTGACCCGCCGCCTGGTGGACGTGGCGCAGGACGCCATCATCACCGAGGAGGATTGCGGCACCAAGAACGGCCTCACCGCCAAGGCGGTGGTCGAGGGCGGCGAGGTCATCGCCGCGCTCTCCGACCGCATCCTGGGCCGCGCCGCGGCCGAGGACGTGAAGGACCCGCTCTCCGGCAAGATCATCGTCAAGGCGGCGCAGCTCATCGACGAGCCGCTGGTCGACGAGATCGAGCGCGCCGGCATCGACGTGGTGAAGATCCGCTCGGTGCTGACCTGCGAGGCCAAGACCGGCGTGTGCGGCAAGTGCTACGGCCGCGACCTGGCGCGCGGCACCCCGGTCAATATCGGCGAGGCGATCGGCGTGATCGCGGCGCAGTCGATCGGCGAGCCGGGCACCCAGCTCACCATGCGCACGTTCCACATCGGCGGCGCCGCCCAGCGCGGCGCCGAGCAGAGCTCGATCGAGGCGACCATCGATTCCATCGTCGATGTGCGCAACCGCAACGTGGTGCTCAACAGCCAGGGCGTGCCCGTGGTCATGGGCCGCAATTGCGAGATCGTGCTGACCGACGAGCAGGGCCGCGAGCGGGCGCGTCACCGCGTTCCGTATGGCGCCCGCCTGCTGGCCGATCACGGCCAGAAGGTGACGAAGGGCGCCAAGCTGGCGGAGTGGGATCCGTACACCCTGCCGATCATCACCGAGCGCGAAGGCATCGTGAACTACATCGACCTGGTCGAAGGCGTGTCGATGCGCGAAGTGATGGACGAGACCACCGGCATCTCCAACCGCGTGGTCATCGACTGGAAGCAGCAGCCGCGCGGCAACGACTTGAAGCCGCGCATCACGCTGCGCGATGACAAGGGCAACGTGATCATGCTGCCCAACGGCCTCGAGGCGCGCTACTTCATGTCGGTGGACGCCATTCTCTCGGTCGAGAACGGCGCGCACGTGAAGGCGGGCGACGTGCTGGCGCGCATCCCGCGCGAGGGCACCAAGACCCGCGACATCACCGGCGGTCTGCCGCGCGTGGCCGAGCTGTTCGAGGCGCGCAAGCCGAAGGATTTCGCCATCATCAGCGAGATCGCCGGCCGCGTCGAGTTCGGCAAGGACTACAAGACCAAGCGCCGCATCGTCGTGGTGCCGGAGGATGCCTCGGAGGAATCGCGCGAATACCTGATCCCGAAGGGCAAGCATATCTCGGTGCAGGAAGGCGACTACGTCCAGAAGGGCGACCAGTTGCTGGACGGCAACCCGGTGCCGCATGACATCCTCAACGTCATGGGCGTCGAGGCGCTGGCCACCTATCTCATCAACGAGATCCAGGAGGTCTATCGCCTGCAGGGCGTGAAGATCAACGACAAGCACATCGAGGTGATCGTCCGCCAGATGCTGCAGAAGATCGAGATCTCCGATCCGGGCGACACCACGTTCCTGGCGGGCGAGCAGGTCGACCGCTCGGAATACGAGGAGGAGAATGCGAAGGCGTTGAAGGAAGGCGGCCGCCTGGCTAAGGGCTCCCCGGTGCTGCTCGGCATCACCAAGGCGTCCTTGCAGACCCGTTCCTTCATCTCCGCCGCCTCGTTCCAGGAGACGACGCGCGTGCTGACCGAGGCCGCGGTTTCCGGCCGGGTCGACAGCCTGATCGGCCTCAAGGAGAACGTGATCGTCGGCCGCCTGATCCCGGCCGGCACCGGCTCGGTGATGAACCGCCTGAAGCACGAGGCGGCCGAGCGCGACAAGGAGCTGGCGGCGCAGAAGCCGGCGGCCTTGCCCGACGCGACGCCGAAGCAGGAAGTCGCTTAAGGATTGGCCTCAATCAGCTGAGGCCGACGGATCGGCGGGCAGGCAACTGCCCGCCGATTTGCTTTTGTGCCGGCGGCGCTCCGGTCAGTTCCGCGTCAGGCCGGAATGCTCTGTTCCGCCGGTCAAGGAGCGGACCATGATGAATGCGAAATTCCGACGGACCCTGGTGCGGGCGGTGCTGGCCGGCACGATCCTCGCGGCCGGCTCAGCCGCGGCCCTGGCCGTGCGCGAGGAGGTGGCGGAGGAAACGCTGATCGCCGCGGTGCGCGCCGGCGGCACGGTGCTCTATCTGCGTCACGCCGAGCGCTACAAGGGCGTGCACGACACGCTCACGCCGGCCAGCCCGTGGACGGATTTCGCCGATTGCTCGCAGCAGCGCAACCTGACGCCCGATGGCCGCACCGAGGCGCGGACCCTGGGCGAGGGTTTCCGCCGGCTGGGCATTCGCGTCGACCGCGTGGTGGCGCTGCCCCTGTGCCGGACACGGGACACCGCGATCCTCGCCTTCGGCAATGTCGTGCTCGACCGGCGCATGTACGATTCCGACTTCGTCGCCCGGCAACTGGCCGTGCCGCCGCAGGCCGGCAGTGACACGGTCCTGGTCAGCAGCGAGTTCCAGCTGCGCCAGCTGGTCGGGTTCCAGCTCGATCCGGCCGAAATGGCCGTCTTCCGGCCCGACGGCAACGGCGGCACGAAGCTCCTCGGGCGGCTTCAGGTGAGCGACCTGCTCGACGACTAGCCGCGCTGTCCAGCCTGCCTCCCGCCGCTGCGGGGTTGTCCGCCGCCGGTGACGCGCCCATAGTTCAGGACAGCTGATATCCGGGTGCGGGGCGGGCTGAGATGGCGAACGACGACCCTGACTGGCTGGCGCGGGCCAGCACCTCGGTCAAGGCGATGTACGGCTACTGGAAGTCGAAGTGCCGGGACGGCCGGCCGCCGCGTCGCGCCGACATCGATCCGCTCGATTTTCCCCGCCTGCTGCCCTTCATCACGCTGGTCGAGGCGGTTCCCGACGAACGGCGCTACGTCTATCGCCTGGTCGGCACCAAGGAAGTGGAAGTGCGCGGCCGCGACCCCACGGGCAAGTCGGTGATCGACGGTTTCTTCGGGCCGTCGCTGGCCGATGCGCTGCATTGCTACGACACGGTGGTCAGGACCGGGCGGCCCTTCTACGATGACGAGCCCTACATCACGCCCGACAAGCGCACTCGGACGACGAGAGCCTGTTCCTGCCGCTGTCGGACGACGGCGATACGGTCAATCGCATCCTGGTCTACGCCACGGTCACGCCGAATCCCGGGCGGTGACCTCTTCCATCGCGACGTCCTGCGGGTCGGGATAGATCACCAGGAACACCTGGTCGATTGCGCCGCCAGGCCGCGCGCGGACCGGCAGCAGCAGCCGCGTGATGAATTCCACCTCGTTCTGGAACACCCGCATCCGATGGACCGCCGGCTGCCGGCTCTCGACGACCTGGCGCATGAATTCGACCAGGTGCGAGCCGAAGCGCCGGTCGACATCGCTCGCGCGTTTGCCGGTCCAGTCCTCGCTGGTGATGGCGACGATGGAGGTGCCTTCGAGGCGGATGCGGAAATCGGCGAGACCGGGGATCGTCTCATAGACGCTGATATGGCCGAGCCAGGGCCGCAGCGTCAGCGCGTCGAGCTGGTTGCGATCGGGAACGTTCTCGCTGCCGCCGCAATCGGTCCAGAACTTGAGCAGAGCGTGCAGCTTCGGCGACGCGAAATCCGGCAGGCCGTCGAACCTGCGTTCGATGGCAACATGGCGGGCGTTCGGCATGCCAGACACGGAGTTGCCCATCAAATCCTCAGATACGGGAGATGCGGGAATCCTGGTCATCATCGTCTCACCCGCAAATGCTTCCGGCAACACGCAATTCGACGCCGCCCCGCAACTCAAAAGCATAGGGGCGGCCCGGGGAACGAACACTGCCGGTAGGTTGGGGAGGCTGCTCCGGCCCTAGGGCTGGGGGGACGCGCGCAGCGCATAGACACGCCGGCGCAATTCGCGCATGGCGGCGGCGGGCGACGGCAGGGCGTCGATTTCCGGCCAGGTGATCGGCTTGCCGATCTGGACCCGCACCGGGCGTCCCCGCCGCTTGTTCAACTCGCCCACCAGCAAGGCGATGCGCCAGGCCATGCTGACCTTGCTGGCGACATGGAACATCGGTCCGTTCTGGCCCTCGAAATAGAGCGGCAGCACGGTGGCCTCGGCGGCGCGGATCAGGCGATAGGCGAAATTCTTCCACGGCAGATCCTCGGCCTCGGCGATCGGCTTGACCGAGAATTTCACCGGCGCGGTGGAGACGCCGCCGGCGGGAAAGATCACGATCGTCTCGCCCGCCTTCAACGCGGCCAGCGCCCGCTGCCGCACGGCGATGTTGTTGCGCGTCGCCGCCTCGTTCTCGCTGAAATCGATGGGCAGGAAATAGGGCACCGCCTCCGGCACCGTCATAAGCCGGCTATGCGCCAGCACCTTGAACGGCCGGCGCAGCTGTTCGGCCAGCGCGCAGACGGCGATGCCGTCGAGCAGGCCGAAGGGATGATTGGCGATGATCACCAGCCGTTCGTCGGGACGCACCGGCGGCGGCCACGAGGCGCCTCCGAGCACCAGCGGCGAGCCCAGCCAGTAGAGCGCGCTGGACCATTGCGGCAGGCCGGTCACCGGCCAGCGCTCGCGCCAGCTCTCGTAGAGCCGCACCAGGGTCTTGCGGCCGCTGACGATCTCGACCGCGTTGATGAAGGCGCGTTCCCAGAGCGGCGCCGCCGGGTCGGAATAGGTGATGGGACTCAAGGATTGCGCGAGGGCGCCGAGCCGCATGTTTCCCCTGCCGATCTGCTCTGTCCATGCCGGCGTCGGATGACGCCTGCCGGCGCGGAGTCTATAATCATCCGATGACGGTTCGATGACACCGCGTCGCAGGGCTGCAACACAGGATCGAGGAGAGCGAGGGAACATGGCGGAACTGTTGAGCCGGATGCAGCAGGTGAAATCCTTCATCGACGAGCGGATGTCGCGCGAGGCGCCGGCCCAGCGCGCCCTGCGCGCCGAGACCTTCGCCATGTCCAATTCCGGCATGATGAGCCGGCCGGAGACCGACGCCTTCCTGCAATTGCTGATTCGCCTGACCGGCGCCCGCCGCGTCATCGAAATCGGCACCTTCACCGGCTCGGGCTCGCTGGCCATGGCGCTGGCGCTGCCGGAGGACGGCAAGGTGATCGCCTGCGACGTCAGCGCGGAATGGACGGCGGTGGGCGGCAAGCACTGGCAGCAGGCGGGCGTCGCGCACAAGATCGACCTGCGCCTGGCGCCGGCGGGCGAGACCATCGCGGCATTGCTGCGGGCGGGCGGGGCGGACAGCTTCGACATGGCCTTCATCGACGCCGACAAGACCGGCTACGACGCATACTACGAAGGCTGCCTGAAGCTGGTGCGGCCGGGCGGGCTGTTGGTGCTCGACAACATGCTGTGGGGCGGCGACGTCGCCGATCCTTCGGTGCATGACGCCGACACCGATGCCCTGCGGGCGCTCAATTTGAAGATCCAGAAGGACGCGCGCGTCGATTTCTGCCTGCTCTCGGCCGACGACGGCATCCTGCTGGCGCGGCGGCGATAGAAGTACCTACGCCTGCGTCATTGCCGGGCTTGTCCCGGCAATCCATTTGTTGTCAGTGTCCGCATCTTGGCAGCATGGATCACCGGGACTTCGCCCGGTGATGACGGAGAGTCGTGTGGGGGTTCTGCCTCAGCCCAGGTCCGACCTGCGCCGCTGCGGTAGCATGGCGACCAGGATGGCGCCGTTGGCCTCGCGGACATCGAGTTCCGCCACGCCGCCCAGCACCTTGGCGGCGGCGCGCAGCGCGCTCCAGGCGATGGTGAGGGGATGCTGCGCCGCCTTGCGGCTGGCGGGCTCGCGCGCGGCGCCCAGCACCTCGGAAGCCGGCCGGTTGCAGCCGGTGGTCTGCACCGTCAGCAGCAGCTGCTCGTCGGATCCGCACTGGCCGCGGAGCGTGACCTGCCCGCCATGCTCGACGCAGCCGAGCGCGAAGTCGAGCAAGGCTTCGATGACGCGGGCCAGGGGCCGCTCGGGCAGGCTGACCGTCAGGTCCGCGGGCTCGATCTCCATGTCGAGGACGATGCGGCGCCGCTCGCAATTGCGCTGGCGCTTGCCGATGAGCTCGCCGGCGACCTCGCGCAGGTTGGTTTGCACGCCGCTTTCCGTGCGCCGCTCCTTCTCCGGATGCGCGGCGCCATCGAGCAGCGCCCGGGCCTGGCTGACGCCGGTCATCGCTTCCGAGAGGTAGCTCTTGTAGATGGCGACGCCGACGGGGCCGAAGATCTCGTCGGTCATCATGTGCAGGTTGCGCCCGATGACGTCGAGCCGCGTGGTCACTTCCTTGGCCAGCTCCTGCAGCAGTTCCGCGTTGGCGCGCAGGCTGCCGCCGGCCTCGGCCTGGGCCAGGGTCGCCTTCTGCGTGCCCCAATCGACCTCGCGCAGGACGCAGGCGGTCAGGTGCCGGCCGAAACGCTGATAGGGATTGGCGAGGACCTCGACCGGCCGGCTGAAGCCGCCGGGCAGGCGCAGGATGGCGAGGGCCGGGCCGCGCAGGCTTTCCAGCGCCTGCATCGACCAGGTGGCGCCTTCGCCGTCATCGACGGCGCGCGACACCAGGCCGGAGAAGGGCGTGCCGATCAGGGCCGTGCCGCTCAGGCCGAACATGCGCTCGGCCATCGCGTTCGCCATCTCGATGGCGCCGTCATGGCGCAGCGCCACCACCGCGTCCGGCAGCGCGTCGAGCAGGCAGCGGGCGTGATCGTCGGTCTCGTCCTCGGCGGTGGTGAGCCAGTATTGCAGCGCGTCGTCGCGCAGCCGGTGGCGCTCCAGGCAGGCGGCGAGGCACAGCCGCACGATGGTGCGGTCCAGCGGCTCGCGCATCAGGTCGTCGAGGCCGATCTCGACCGCTTTCTGGCTCGGCGTGCTTTCCGGATCGGCGCTGACGGCGACGCAGACGACGCCGGACAACAGGCCGTCGCCGCGCACCGCCTCGATGACGGTCAGATGCGCCATGCCGTCGCGCACCAGGTCGACGATCAGCAGATCGATGCCGCCGGCGCGCAGCAGGCGCAGGGCTTCGCCGGAATCCTGGGCGCGCTCGGCCGCCGGCCGGCCGATGGCGGCCAGACCTTGATCAAGGGCGATAAAGGAATCCGGTCGCACGCTGAGCAGGAGCGTGCGCGGCGTCGGTGAGGATGCCTGATTCCTGTTGGCCGGGACTTTGCCGGTCAGCGAATTCATGCCGTCGTTGGCCGTCGTTTATGGGTCGTTCCAGCCTCTGCCAGGAATCTTAATATTGCGTTAGCTTTTGACTTAGGCCGGACGGCCAGGGTGCCGCGGGCCGGCGCGCGCGAGGACGGGAAGCCTAATTTGCCAATGAAATCAGAAGGACCGACCAGCCCCGCCGCGACGCGCCTGGAAGCCGCCGGCGCCGGGCGCCTGGCCGGTTGCCTCTGGGCCCTGCTGGCGGTGGCGGTCTGGTCCGGCTGGATGGTGGTGACCCGGGTGGCGGTCACCGCTGACCTGGCGCCGGAGGATCTGGCGGCTTTGCGCTTCAGTTCGGCGGGGCTGATCCTGCTGCCGGTGGTGCTGCGCCGCGGCTTCGCCCTCGACCGCCTGGGCTGGGGCGGGCTGGCCCTGGTGGCGGGTACCGCCGGCGTCCCCTATGTCCTGCTGGCGTCCCACGGACTGGGCCTGGCGCGGGCGGCGGAGGCCGGCGTGCTCATTCCCGGCACCATCCCGCTCTTCGTCGGCCTGCTGTCGCTCCTGGTGCTGCGCGAGCGGCTGGGCGTCGTCGCCGCCATCGGCCTTGGCTGCATCCTGGGCGGGGTGGCGATCCTGACCCTGCCGGCGCTGCTGGCGGCGGCGGGGATGCAGCTGCTGGGCTACGGCATCTGCCTGCTCTCGGCGCTGGTCTGGGCCGTCTACACCATCGCCGCCCGCCGCGCGGCGATCGAGGCCATCCACATGACCGCGATCATCACCGTGGTTTCGGCGCTGTGGTTCCTGCCGGTCTATCTGCTGCTGCCGGAGCAGCGCCTCTGGCATGCCGGGCTCGGCGGCGTCCTGGTGCAGATGCTCTATCAGGGGCCGCTCACCGGCATCGTGGCCTTGCTGGCCTTCAACCGCGCCCTCGCCATCCTTGGCGCCGCCCGCGCCTCCGCCTTCACCGCGCTGCTGCCGCTCACCACCCTGCTGCTGGGCATCCCGGTGCTGGACGAGTGGCCGAGCCTGGGCGACACCGCCGGCGCGCTGCTGGCGGCGATCGGGGTGCTCCTCGCCAGCGGCATCGTCCGCCGCTGATCCTTCCCGCCAATCCCGGCGCCGCGCCGGATTTCTGGGTGGCGGGGGCGGGCGTTCCTGGCTATAGCTTGCCTTATGCAACAGGGGCTTATCCTCATCTCCGGCCTGGTTCTGGGCATCTGGGTCTATCTCGTGCTGCTGCACGGCCGCTATTGGCGCGAGCAGCCGCAGGCGACACCCAAGGCCGAGCTGAAGCATTGGCCGGAAGTGGCCGCCATCGTGCCGGCCAGGGACGAGGCCGAGGTGATCGCCGAGGCCCTGGCCTCGCTGCTGCGCCAGGACTATCCCGGCAAGCTGCGGGTCATCCTGGTCGACGACCAGAGCACCGACGGCACGGCGGAAACGGCGCGCGGCGTCGCCGCCGCCCACGGCGCCGAGGACCGCCTGAAGGTGGTCTCCGGCTCGGCCCTGCCGCAGGGCTGGACCGGCAAGATGTGGGCGGTGCAGCAGGGCACCGAGGCGCTGGAGACGTTTTCGCCGGGCGCGAAATACGTCTGGCTGACCGACGCCGACATCGCCCATGAGCGCGACAGCCTGCGCGGCCTGGTCGTGCGCGCGGAGCAGGGCAACCTGGCGCTCGCCTCGCTGATGGCGCGGCTGAAGACCGACACCGCGGCGGAGCGCGCGCTGATCCCGGCCTATGTCTATTTCTTCCAGATGCTCTACCCCTTCGCCTGGATCAACGACCGCAGGAAGAAGATGGGCGGGGCGGCGGGCGGCTGCATGCTGGTGGCGCGCAAGGCGCTGAAGGCCGCCGGCGGCATCGCGGCGATCAAGGGCGACCTGATCGACGATTGCGCGCTCGGCCGCAAGATGAAGGCGCAGGGCCCGGTCTGGCTCGGCCTCGGCGACGGCGTGCGCTCCCTGCGCGGCTATCCGCAATGGGGCGACGTGTGGCGGCTGATCGCCCGCTCGGCCTTCACCCAGCTGCATCATTCGCTGCTCCTGTTGCTGGTCTGCGTGGTGGGCCTGGCGCTGACCTTCCTGGCGCCGCCTTATCTCACCATCCAGCCGCTGCTCGGCGTGCGCGCCTTCGGCCTCGCCGCCTGGGCGCTGATGGCGCTGACCTACATTCCGACCCTGCGCTACTACAAGCAGCCGGTCTGGTGGGCGCCGCTGCTGCCGCTGATCGCGGTCTTCTATCTGGCGGCCACGGTGGATTCCGCGCGCCGGCACCTGCTCGGCAAGGGCGGCGAATGGAAGGGCCGCCTGCAGGCCCAGAACCTCTCCTGAGTGCGGCGATGAGCGAGACCGCGATGGAGATCGCGACCCCGTCGGGCAAGAATTCCGGCACCGAGAACTTCCCGGTCGGCTCGGCGCTGATCCGCCCCGACTTGCGCCCCCATGTGCACGCCTATTACCGCTGGGCGCGCATGGCCGACGACATCGCCGACAATCCGGCCCTGGCGCCGGAGGACAAGATCCGCCGCCTCGATTTGATGGAAGAGGTGCTGCGCGACCCGGCGCGGCGCGACGTGGCGGTCGCCGCCGGCATGCGCGACAGCCTCGGCCAGAAGCCGGTGCCGGTCGAGGATTGCACCGACCTGCTGATCGCCTTCCGCTGGGACGCGACCAAGCAGCGCTACGACGACTGGGCGGACCTGATGAGGTATTGCCGCTATTCCGCCTCGCCGGTCGGGCGCTACCTGCTCGACCTGCATGGCGAGGATCCCGCCGGCAAGCACTTCTCCGACGCGCTGTGCGACGCGCTGCAGGTGATCAACCACCTGCAGGATTGCAAGGTCGACTATCTGGAGATGAACCGGGTCTATGTGCCGGTCGACCATCTGAGCGCGGAGGGCCTCACCGTCGAGGCGCTGGCGGAAGCGAAGTCCTCGCCGGCCTTGCGCCGCGTGCTCGACCGGCTGCTGGACGAGACCGAGGAGCTGATGGTGCGCGCCCGCCAGCTGCCCGGGGCGTTGCGCGACACGCGGCTGCGCTGCGAGAGTGCCGCCATCGTGCGGCTGGCCGATACGCTGATCGCGCATCTGCGTCGCCGCGACCCGCTGGCCGAGCGGGTGAAGCTGTCGAAGCCGGCGATGCTGTGGTGCGTGGTCCAGGGCATTGCCGGGGCCCTGCTGACGCCAAAGCCCGCCGTGAAGGCCGCGGGGAAACGCGCATGAGCGCCGATGCCGCCCCGGGGGATGCAGCGCTCCAATCCGACATCGCCGCCAAGGTGCAGGCCTCCGGCACCTCGTTCTATGCCGCCATGCGCCTGCTGCCCCAGGCGCGGCGCGATGCCATGTTCGCCATCTACGCCTTCTGCCGCGAGGTCGACGACATCGCCGACGAGCCGGCGGAGGTCGCCGACAAGCTGCGCCGCCTGCAGGGCTGGCGCTACGAGATCGCGCGGCTCTACGAGGGCGACCCGCAGCATCCGATCGCCCGCGCCCTGCTGCCGCATGTGACGGCGTTCGACCTGCGCCGCGCCGATTTCCTCGACGTCATCGACGGCATGGAGATGGACGCGCTGGAGGACATCGTGGCGCCCGACTTGGCCAAGCTCGACCGCTATTGCGACCGGGTGGCGAGCGCGGTGGGGCGGCTGTCCGTCCGCGCCTTCGGGGCCAAGGAGGCCGAGGCGGACCAGGTCGCCTATCATCTGGGCCGCGCCCTGCAGCTCACCAATATCCTGCGCGACCTAGTGGAGGACGCCGAGCGCGGGCGGCTCTACCTGCCGCGCGAGGAACTGGCCGCCGCCGGCATCGCCACGCGCATCCCGATGGAGATCGTCGCCCATCCCAATCTGCCGCAGGCCTGCCGCGCCGTCGCTATGCTGGCCAGGCGGCATTTCGCCTCCGCCCATGCGGCGATGGCGCGCTGCGCCAAGGGGCCGATGCGCCCGGCCGCGATCATGGGCGCGGTCTATGGCGCGATCCTGGATCGCCTGATCGCCGCCGACTGGCGCGACCCGCGCAAGCGCGTCTCGCTGCCCAAATGGCAGAAAATCTGGCTCGCCATCCGGCACGGATTCCTGTGATGGAAGCCGATGCGATGAAGGGCCGGCGCGTCCATGTGGTCGGCGCCGGCCTCGCCGGGCTGGCCGCCGCGACGCGCCTCGCCAAGGCCGGCGCCCATGTGCGGCTCTACGAGGCGGCCCAGGCGGCCGGCGGCCGCTGCCGCTCCTATGACGATTCCGAGCTGGGCTGCCGCGTCGACAACGGCAATCACCTGCTGGTCTCCGGCAACGCCGCCGCGATGGCCTATGTGGCGGAGACCGGCGCCGCCGCCACTTTCGAGGCGCGCGACAGTGCCGATTTCCCGTTCCTCGACCTGAAGACCGGCGAGCGCTGGAACGTCTGCCCGACCGATCACCGCTTTCCCTTCTGGCTGTTCCTGAAGCATCGCCGCGTCGCCGGCTCGCGCGCCTGGGACTATCTCGAGGCGCTGAAGCTGCGCAACGCCACGATGCAGCAGACCGTGGCCCAGGTGTTGCCGCGCGAGTCCATCCTCTACGATCGCCTGTGGCGGCCGCTGACCGTCGCGGCGCTCAACACCGCGCCGGAGGAGGCCTCGGCCCATCTGCTGTGGACCCTGTTCGCCGAGACCTTCGGCCAGGGCGGAGCTGCGCTGCATGCGCTGCTGCCGCGCCAGGGCCTGTCGGAAAGCCTGGTCGATCCGGCGCTGCGGCTGCTGCAGGCGCGCGGCGCGGATCTCTCCTTCGGCCACCGGCTGCGCTCCCTCGCCATCGTCGGCGACGCGGTGGCCGCGCTCGATTTCGCCGCCAAGGGTCAGGTCGATATCGGTGCCGACGAGGCCGTGGTGCTGGCGGTGACCGCGCCGGTCGCCGCCGATCTGCTGCCCGGCCTCGTTGTGCCGGACCAGTTCCGCGGCATCGTCAACGCGCATTTCCGCATCGAACCCAAAGAGAACAAGGCACCCTTCCTTGGCGTGATCGGCGGCACGGCGGAATGGATCTTCGTCAAGCCCGGCCATGTCTCGGTCACCATCAGCGCCGCCGAGCATCTCATCGACCTGCCGGCGGAGGATCTGGCGACCACCATCTGGCGCGACGTGGCGAAAGCGCTCGATCTGCCGCATGTGCCGATGCCGGTCTGGCGCATACTGAAGGAGAAGCGCGCCACCTTCGCCGCCACGCCGGAGCAATTGCAGCGCCGGCCCGGCCCTGTGACACAGCATCACAACTTGTACCTGGCCGGTGATTGGACGGCCACCGGCTGGCCTTCTACCATCGAAGGCGCGATTCGCTCCGGCTTCGCCGCGGCGGAAGCGATCCGGCGCTGAGGCCGCATTTGACGGGGCGCCACATTGCCGACTCATTTCGCGGCTAGCACGGATCTCGCAGCGATGGACGGGAGAGCGGCGCATGCTGGCGGCCCAATCCACCCGGCAGGAACCCGAACAGACCGGCTTGGCCCCGGCGCCCGGCGGCCGCCTGTGGTGGCGGCTCGACGGCGCGCGGCATCTGCGCTCCGGCCGCGCGGTGCTGATCGGCGTTCATGGCGGGCCGGGCGGGGCGCATGACTATCTCGAGCCGCTGACGGCTTTGGCCGAGGAGCGCGCGGTGCTGCTCTACGACCAGCTCGATTGCGGCAATTCCGACAAGCCCGGCGATCCCGCCAACTGGACCATCGCGCGCTTCGCCGCCGAGATCGACGCGCTGCGCGCGGCGCTCGGCATCGGCCGCTTCATCCTGCTCGGCCATTCCTGGGGCGCGGTCGTCGCCCTCGACTACGCCGCGCGCGGCAATGCCGACCTGGCCGGCGTGGTCTTCGCCAGCCCGCTGATCTCGACGCCGCGCTGGGTCGCCGACAACCTCGCCCACCGAAGCGCCTTGCCGCCCGACGTGCAGGCCGCCCTCGATCGCCACGAGGTTGCCGGCACCGTCGACAGCGATGAGTACCGCGCCGGGATCGCGGCGATGATGCGGCGGCATTTCTGCCGTCTCGGCGCCGAGCCGCAGCCGGTGCTGCGCCTGTTCCGCAAGCTGAACCTGGAGCTCTACCGGGCGCTGTGGGGCGACAACGAATTCGCCTGCACCGGCGCGCTCAAGGATTATGACGGCACGGCCCTGCTGCCGCGCGTGCGGGTGCCGGCGCTGTTCCTGTGCGGCGAGTTCGACAGATCCACTCCGGCCGCCAACCGGGATTTCGCCGCCCTCACGCCGGGTGCGAAGGTTTCGATCATCCCCGGCGCCTCGCATACCCCGATGTTCGAGAACCCGGCCGCCTTCCTGACCGCCCTCCGCTGGTTTTGTGGGGATATCTGACCAAGCGGGTTGCCGCGGCATTGGTTGGACGCGGGTATTTCACATTGTAAGAAAACGTAACAATTGCATATCCTCCACTTTGCGGATCTGCTTGCAAAGGGGGTAGGGGCATGACTGCCGCCAACGTTCCGTTTTTTGTGACCGCGCTGCTGCTGGTGATCGTGATCCTGATCGCGGATGCCCGGTACCCGGTGCTTCGCGATATCAAGGCGACCGGCGCACAGAGCGCCCGTGGGTCGTTTTCGCTCGGCCGCGTGCAGATGGCTTTCTGGACCGTGCTCATCATTGCCGCACTGGTGAAACTTGCGTCGGTGAACGGCTGGGTGATTGCCGACAAGGCGATCGATGCCAAACTGCTGGCCCTCATGGGCATCAGCGGGGTGACCGGTCTCGCCGCCCTGACCGTCGATGTGCAGAAGGACAAGACCGCAGCCGATGCCGCCGCCAGGCTTGAGGCGGCCCGCGCGGCCGCGACGGAGATCAGGAACTCGCTCGCGCAATTGCAGAGTGCCGCGGCGCCGGATGCGGCGGCGATCAGCAAGCTGCAGGAAGAGCTTGCGGCCCGCGAGCTTCAGCGCAACCAGGCGGCAACCGAGATCGGACGTACCACGCGCAAGGCAGCGGCAGAGGGTTTCTTCAAGGATATCCTGGAGGACGAGAACGGCAATTCGCTGCATCGCCTGCAGATGGTGTTCTTCACCCTGCTGACCGGCCTGCTGTTCGCGGTGCAAACGCTGGCGTTGGTAGGCCCCGCGGCGCAACTGCCAACGGTTTCCGAAGAGATGCTCGGGCTCATGGGCATCTCGAACAGCCTCTACGTAGGGTTCAAGATCCCCGGCAAGAGCAGCTAAGGGGAGGCGACCGATGAGCGATCCCAGTTGGGTCGACGTGCTTGGCTTCGCGGTCGCGGCGGGCGGCTTTACGTTTGGTGTCTACCAATACCGGCAAGGCCGCATCGAGGCACGGCGCCAGTTTGCGGCCCGTGCGATCGAAGTCTATCTGGGTAACGCCGATGTGCGTGCAGCCATGCAGATGCTCGATTGGCGGGCGCGAAAAATGATCCTGCCGGCCGGCCGCACCAAGGCCGAGGGCGCCGAGGAATTTACTGTGGCGCACAGCGACCTCGATGGGGCACTCGTCCTCCCGTACGAGAATGGCGGCAACTTCTCACCACTGGAGGTGCTGCTGCGCGACACCTTCGACCGGTTCATCAACGAGCTCGAGCATCTGGCGAACCAGGAACAGGCAGGAGCCTTCCGGATCGAGGACGTCGCGCCGTACCTGGCGTATCTCGCGGAACTTATGTTCGGCACGCGCTACCAGCTTCCCCCGAAGACGCAGAAGGTGCTGCAGCGCTTCATCCAGGAATACTGGGGCGAGCATGTCCTCGATTTCCTGCGCCGCTGCCAAGCCAAGAGCAATGTGCGACCGGGCGCCGCGCCGAGCCGGCCCGCCACCCCCTAAGCTATTGTAATTCAAACATATCCCCCTGCGCGAAAGGCGGGCTGAGAGCCCTTTATTCTGCGGCCTTGGCCGCTATACTGCGGCCCATCCGCATCCCGGAATTCCCAGACTCTTCGAGGTAACGCCATGTCGCAGACCGCGCTCAAGAAACCCGCCGCCCTGTCGCTCAAGGACCCCAGCCTGTTCCGCCAGCAGTGCTACATCAACGGCCAGTGGGTCGATGCCGACAGCGGCAAGACCATCGACGTGACCAACCCGGCGACCGGCGAGGTGCTGGGCACCATCCCGAACATGGGCACGGCCGAGACCCGCCGCGCCATCGAGGCGGCCAATGCCGCCTGGGCCGGCTGGCGCAAGAAGACGGCGAAGGAGCGCGCCAACATCCTGCGCAAGCTCTTCAACCTGATGATGGAGAACCAGGAAGACCTCGCGGTGCTGATGACCGCCGAGCAGGGCAAGCCGCTGGCCGAGGCGAAGGGCGAGATCGCCTACGCTGCCTCGTTCATCGAGTGGTTCGCCGAAGAGGGCAAGCGCACCTATGGCGACGTGATCCCGGCGCATCAGGGCGACAAGCGCATCATCGTGACCAAGGAGCCGATCGGCGTGGTGGCGGCGATCACGCCGTGGAACTTCCCCTCGGCCATGATCACCCGCAAGTCCGGCCCGGCGCTCGCCGCCGGCTGCCCGATCGTGCTGAAGCCCGCGACCCAGACGCCGTTCTCCGCGCTGGCCCTGGCCGAGCTCGGCCATCGCGCCGGCCTGCCGGCGGGCGTGTTCAACGTCGTCACCGGCTCGGCCACCCAGATCGGCGGTGAGATGACCGCCAACCCGATCGTGCGCAAGCTGACCTTCACCGGCTCGACCCAGATCGGCAAGATCCTGCTCGAGCAATGCGCCAAGACGGTCAAGAAGACCTCGATGGAGCTGGGCGGCAACGCGCCCTTCATCGTGTTCGACGACGCCGATCTCGACGCCGCGGTCGAGGGCGCGATCATGTCCAAGTACCGCAACACCGGCCAGACCTGCGTCTGCGCCAACCGCATCCTGGTGCAGGACAGCGTCTATGACGCCTTCGCCGCGAAGCTCACCGCCGCGGTCGCCAAGCTGAAGGTCGGCGACGGCCTGAAGGGCGAGACGCAGCAGGGCCCGCTGATCGACATGAAGGCGGTGGAAAAGGTCGAGGAGCATATCGCCGACGCGGTGAAGAAGGGCGCCAAGGTCGTCGCCGGCGGCAAGCGCCACGCCCTCGGCCATTCCTTCTTCGAGCCGACCATCCTGGTCAACGTCACCACCGACATGGCGGTGACGCGCGAGGAGACCTTCGGCCCGGTGGCGCCGCTGTTCCGCTTCAAGACCGAGGAAGAGGCGATCAAGCTCGCCAACGACACCGAGTTCGGCCTGGCGGCCTATTTCTACGCCCGCGACCTCGGCCGCGTCTGGCGCGTGGCCGACGCGATCGAGACCGGCATCGTCGGCATCAACACCGGCATCATCTCGACCGAGGTGGCGCCCTTCGGCGGCGTCAAGGAATCCGGCCTCGGCCGCGAGGGCTCGAAGTATGGCATCGAGGACTTCCTCGAGGTGAAATACATGTGCATGGGCGGCATCTGAGCCGCATCTTCATGGCGTAACGCCAACGGGCGGGGAGCAATCCCCGCCCGTTTTTCTTTTGCTCACCACGGAACTTCGGGAAACTCGTCATCCCAGGGCTTGGCCCTGGGATCCACGAGTTTGCGCGGGCAAGATCGCGCTGCTGCGGGTAAACTCGTGGATGGCATGGCCAAGCCATGCCATGACGGAGCAGGGAAAGGCGGGTTCCGCGCGATGCCCCCGCGAGGATGGTTGCCATTTTACCGGCGCCCACTAACCTGCATTCATTGATCCTGAACGGGGCTCTCCAATGACCAAGCTGCAAGCGCGCGACTGGGTGCCGGCTGGCGCCGAGCGCTATATCCAATCCCTCGCCGCCGGGGTGGCGGCGCGCGGGGCCGACGAGCTGGAACGCGACCTGCTGGCCTACGTGGCCGAGAACCGCAGCATCCACGAGCGCGACTGCGTCAATCTGAACCCCGCCACCAACGCGATGAATCCCAAGGCGGAGGCGCTGCTCTCGTCCGGCATCGGCTCTCGGCCGTCGCTCGGCTATCCGGGCGACAAATACGAGATGGGGCTGGAGGGGATCGAGAAGATCGAGGTGATGGCGGCGGAGCTCGCCGCCGAGGTGTTCAACGCGCGCTTTGCCGAGATCCGCGTCGCCTCCGGCGCGCTCGCCAATCTATACGTCTTCATGATGGCGGCGAAGCCGGGCGACACCATCATTGCCCCGCCACCCGCCATCGGCGGCCATGTGACGCATCACGCCGCCGGCTGCGCCGGGCTCTATGGCGTGGTGACGCATCCGGCGCCGGTCGATCCCGTGAACTACACCGTCGATGTCGACGCTCTGCGCGCGGACGCCCATCGCTTGAAGCCAAAGCTCATCACCATCGGCGGCAGCCTGAACCTCTTTCCCCATCCGATCCGCGAGATTCGCGCCATCGCCGACGAGGTGGGCGCGCTGGTGCTGTTCGATGCCGCGCATATGTCGGGCATGATCGCCGGCCGCGCCTGGCAGCAGCCGCTGGAGGAGGGCGCCCATGTCATGACCATGAGCACCTATAAGAGCCTGGGCGGCCCGGCGTCCGGCCTGATCGTCACCAACGACGCGGCCATCGCCGAGCGACTCGATGCCATCGCCTATCCCGGCCTCACCGCGAATTTCGACGCCGCGAAATCGGCGGCGCTGGCCATGACCCTGCTGGACTGGAAGGTGCATGGCCGCGCCTATGGCGCGGCGATGGCGGAAACCGCGAAGGCCCTGGCGAGCGCGCTGGCGGCGGAAGGCGTGCCGGTTTTCGCCCGCGACCGCGGCGCGACCACGTCGCACCAGTTCGCGCTGGAGGCGGCATCCTTCGGCGGCGGGCAGACTGCCGCGAAGAAGCTGCGCCAGGCGAATGTGCTGTCCTGCGGCATCGGCCTGCCGATCGCCGCCGTCGCGGGCGACCTCAACGGCCTGCGCCTGGGCACGCCGGAGATCGTGCGCTGGGGCATGACGCCCGCCGACATGCCGGTGCTGGCGCGCCTCATCGCCGACGCGCTGACCGGCCGACGCGCGGCGCAGTCGGTGGCGCCCGAAGTGACCGAGTTCCGCCGCCGCTTCGACAAGCTGCACTTCATCAGGGACTAGGCGGCGAAAAGCCCGTGGATCGCGGGATCCACGGGCTTTGCCACGGGTGCCGGCGGCACGGCGTCAAGGGAGGCACGTCGCCGGCCGCTCGCCCCGCAGGACCGCGCGGGGGCCAATACCGCGCGTGCCGGAGCATTTTCCGCCGAAGTGGAGTCCGGTTCGGCGCCGAAAATGCGACCGATCGATCTGCTCTAATTCAACCGGTCGGCGATCTTCGCCAGGGCCGCCTTGGCGCAGATCTCGTCATTGGCGCCGCCGGGGGCGCCGCCGATGCCGATGGCCGCGACGATCTCGCCATCCATCTTCACGCCGACCGCGCCGGGCAGCAGGAACAGGTTGGGCAAGGTGGCGTAGGTCGGGGCGAAGGGGTTGGTCTTCAGCTGCTCGACCCAGTCGCCCAGCACGTCGAAGCCGAATATCGGCCCCATCGTCACCACGGTATAGGCCTTGCGGAAGCTCGCATCCTTGGTGTGGATCGTGGCGTGGTCGCCCTTGGCCTGCAGCTTGATGTTGCCGCCGGAATCCACCACCGTCACGGTAACGTGCCAGCCGTGCTCCTCGCAGACGCGGATGCCTTCGGTGGCCGCTTCCATCGCCAGGTCGAGCGGCAGGAAACCCTGCTTCATCTCGGTGGCGGCCGAGGCCGGCGCCGCCGCCATGCCGAGGCCGAGCAGCAGGCCGCACGCGGCCGGAATCAGTACGTTGCGCATCGTGTCACCCCTCAGTTCGTGGTTTTCAGACGGTCGAGGAAGTCGAGCATCGCGGTGGAGATCTCCGGCAGATGCGTCTCCAGCGCGAAGTGGCCGGCGTCATAGGCGTGGACCTCGGCGCCGGGCACCAGGGTCTTGAAGAAGTCGCGGCCCTGGGTGGTGAAGAACGGATCGTTGTCGCCCCACACCACCAGCATCGGCGGCTGCGTCGCCTTCAGGTATTCCTGCCACTTGGGGTATTGCGCGACATTGTCCTGGTACTGATAGAGCAGCTCGACCTGGATCTTGTCGTTGCCCGGCCGGTCGAGCAGCGCCTGGTCGAAGGTCCAGGCATCCGGATTGACCCGGTCGGCGCGCGATTCGCCGTGGGTGTACTGGAACTTGGTGGCCTCGGCGCTGAAGGCGTCGCGCAGAGGCTTCTCGGTCTCCGGCGTGCGGTTCTGCCAGGCGGGCTGGAAGGCGGCGACCACCTCCTGGTGCCAGCCCTCGACGTTGACGACGGCGTTCTGCACCACGAAGCCGCGCACCTTCTCCGGGTGCTTCAGCGCCAGCCGCATGCCGATCGGTCCGCCGTAATCCTGCATGTAGAGCACGTAGCTCTGCAGCCCGACCTCGGCGACGAACGCGTCCATGACGTCGGCGAGGTTGGCGAAGGTGTACTGGAACTGGTCGAGGCCCGGCGTGCTGGAATAGCCGAAGCCCGGATAGTCCGGCGCGATCACGTGGTACTTCTTCGCCAGCACCGGGATCAGGTCGCGGAACATGTGCGAGGAGGACGGGAAGCCGTGCAGCAGCAGGATTGTGGGCGCCGTCTTCGGCCCGGCCTCGCGGTAGAAGATGTCGAGGCCCTGCACCTGGGCGTGATGGTAGGTCGGCGGCTCGGCCTGGGCCGGCGACAGGGCCAGCGTGGCGCCGAGCAGCGTGCCGATCGCCGCGGCATTGACGATGCGTGACATGGAAGCTCCTTCGAGGAGAAAGAAGTGGGGGCGATCCGCAGCGATCGCGGGGCTTGGAACATTTTCCGCCGAAGTGGAAACTAGTTCGGCGTCGAAAATGCGACCAATCAACCGGATTGGACCATGATGCGATTCAATCCGATCGCGTCATGGGCTAGGCGACGTCGCGCGCGGGCGCGACCACGGGGAAATCGATGACCGTGCCGGCAACCTCGTTCACGTAGTTGGTGAGCGTGTTGAGCGCGACATGGAGCACGATCTCGACGATCTGGCCTTCGTCGAAGCCGGCCTGCCGCACGGCGGTCAGGTCGGAATCGCTGACATGGCCGCGCGCGGCGGCGATCCGCACCGCGAAATGCACCGCCGCGTTGGCCTTCGCATCGTTGGAGCGGCCGCTCCGGTTGGCCGCGATCTCCGCGTCGTCCAGCTTGGCGAGGTTCTTGCCCAGATAGGTGTGGGCCGAGAGGCAGTAGCCGCAGCGGTTGAATTCGGCGATGGCGAGGGCGATGCGCTCCCGCGTCTTGGCGTCGAGGCTGCCCTTGGCGAGCGCGCCGTTCAGGCCGAGATAGCCGTCCAGCGCCGCCGGGCTGTTGGCGACCACCAGGAACAGGTTGGGCAGCACGCCGAGCTGCTGCTTGACCGCGGCCAGGGCGTTCTGGGCCGCCGCCGGGGCCGCCTCCACCGAGGCGGGCGTATGGATACGGGACATGGGTTGCTCCTTCCGGTTTCCGGCCGGGTGCGGCCGTCAGGGGAGCATTTGGTTGTTTCCATATTTCGTTACTATATGTCATGTTTGGAACTGATCGTTCCAAATTTCGAGAATAAAGATGGATCGCTTCGAATCGATGTCCGCCTTCGTGGCGGTGGTGGAGGCCGGCGGCTTCTCCGCCGCGGCGCGCAAGCTGGGCATGCCGCTGGCCACGGTGAGCCGCAAGGTCTCCGAGCTGGAGGACTTCCTGAAGGCCAGCCTGATCAACCGCTCGACCCGCAGGATCGCGCTGACCCAGAGCGGCCAGGCCTTCTACGAATCCAGCCGCCGCCTGCTCGACGATCTGGGCGAGGCGGAGCGCGCGGCGTCGGGCGAATACCGCGCGCCGCGCGGCGAGCTCATCATCACCGCGCCCATCGTGTTCGGCCGGCTGCACGTGGTGCCGGTCGTCGTCCAGTTCCTGAAGGAATACCCGGAGGTCGACGTGCGCCTGCTGCTCGACGACCAGATCGTCAATTTGATGGACGAGCAGGCCGATTTGGCGGTGCGCATCAGCGAGCTGCCCGACAGCAGCATGGTGGCGACGCGGATCGCCACGGTCCGGCCGGTGATCTGCGCCAGCCCGGCCTATCTCTCCGCCCACGGCACGCCGCGCCACCCGGAGGAACTCGCCGGCCACGATTGCATCATGCGCACGCGCCTGCCGGTTCCCGATGCCTGGCCCTTCCGCATCGACGGCGCGGTCAGGATGATCCCGGTGCGCCGGCGCCTGGTGGCGACCACGGCGGAGGCGAGCATCGAGGCGGCGATGGCCGGGGCGGGGCTGGCCAAGGTGTTCTGCTACCAGATCGCCGAGGCCGAACGGCAGGGCAGGCTGGTCACCATCCTGCGCGAGTTCGAGCCGGAGCCGCTGCCGCTCAGCCTGGTCTATGCCGCCGCAAGGCTGGTGCCGCTGAAGCTGCGCGCCTTCCTGGATTTCGCCGTGCCGCGGCTGAAGCAGCGCCTGCAGCAGCTCTAGGCGACTGCGGTCACACTTCCATCTCGGCCGGCAGCTTCGCCACCAGGACCTTGTCGATGCGCCGTCCGTCGAGGTCGATCACCTCGAAGCGGTAGCCGCCGAATTCCACCGCATTGCCGACCACCGGCAGCCGGCCCATGTGGTGCAGCACGAGGCCGGCGACGGTGGTGTATTCCTCGTCGACGAGGCCGCTGGCCCCGATGGCGCGCTCCAGCTCGCCGATGCGCAGCCGGCCGTCGACCAGCCAGCTGCCGTCGGGCCGCCGTACCACGCCGGGCTCATCCGCCGAATCCTCGGCGAACTCGCCGGCGATGGCGGCGAAGATGTCGCGCGGCGTGACGATGCCCTCGACGCTGCCGTATTCGTCGAGCACGATGGCGAGGTTGGTCGGCTTCTGGCGGAACAGATCGAGCAGGCGCAGGACCGTCGTGCTTTCGTGCACCGTGAGCGCGTCCCGCAGGCAGGTGCGCGGCGCCAGCGTCTTGCCGCTGGCGACCTGGGCCAGCAGGTCCTTGACGTAGACGAAGCCCAGCACGTCGTCGACCGCGCCCTCGCACAGCAGCAGGCGCGAATGCTCCGCCGCCAGGATGGTGGCCATCATCTTGTCGGGACCGGCGCCGGCATCGAGCCACAGGATGTCGGGCCGCGGCGTCATGATGGTGCGGATGGAATGATCGGCCAGGTGCAGCACGCCCTCGATCATGTGGCGTTCCTGCTGCATGAACACGCCGGCCTCGGCGCCCTCGGCGATCATCACCTTGATCTCCTCCTCGGTGATGCGGTTCTCCGCCGTGTGGCGCACGCCGAGCAGGTGCAGCAGCGTCTCGGTCGACACCCGCAGGATGACCACGATGGGCGTGCCGATCCGGGCCAGCAGCGCCATCGGCAGGCTCACCCGCATGGCGATGGCCTCGGCATGGCTCATGGCGAAGCGCTTCGGCACCAGCTCGCCGATCACCAGCGACAGATAGGTGATGGTGGCGACCACCAGGGTGACCGCCACCGCATAGGCGTGCTCGCCGACCAGCGGCCAATTGGCCATCAGCGCGGCGACCGGCTGGGACAAGGTGGCGCCGCTATAGGCGCCGGCGACGATGCCGACCAGGGTGATGCCGAACTGCACGGTGGCGAGGAATTGCGTGGGCTGCTCGGCCAGCTGGATGGCGCGCCGGGCGCCGCGATGGCCCTTGTCGGCCAGCGGCTTCAGCCGCGCGCGCCGCGCCGACACGATGGCGAGCTCGGACATGGCGAAGAACGCGTTCAGCAGGATGAGCAGCAGGACGATGGCGGTCTCGGCCAGGAAGCCGGCGCCGGATATGGACTCGTTCATGGTGCCTTCGACCGTCTCCACCCGTCCTCCGAATCAGCCCCGCCGCCACGGGGAGGCTCGTGTGACAGATAGTCTGAAACCGGCGGATTGACGAGAAAACTCTTGTCAGTTGCCGGTCAGGAACGTAGTGGGGTGGCATCGCTCGGGTCCGCGCCGGCGCGGAAATTCGCGCCATCCGGGTGTGAAGGATAATGTGGGGACGATCGATGCAGGGCGGCAATCCACTGAAACGGAAGTTGCAGGCGGGGCAGCCCTGCTTCGGCGCCTGGATGCTCAGCACCTCCGCCGACATGGCCGAGATCCTCGCCTATGCCGGGCTCGATTTCCTGCTCATCGATCATGAGCACGGCCAGGGCGGCATCGACGACGCGATCGCCCAGCTCCGCGCCATGAAGGGCACCGACTGCACCGGTGTGCTGCGCGTGCCGGTCAACGATCACATCTACATCAAGCGGGCGCTTGACGCGGGGGTCGGCGGCATCATGGTGCCCAACGTCAATGCCGCGGACGAGGCGCGGCGCGTGGTCGATGCCTGCAGATACGCGCCGGCCGGCATCCGCGGCGCCTTCGGCGGCATGCGGGCGATGCGCTACGGCTTCGATCCCGGCTACTACGACGGCGCCTTCGAGAACCTGGTGGTGGCGGTGCAGGTGGAAAGCGCGCCCGCCATCGACAACATCCCGGCCATCGCCGCGGTCGACGGCATCGACGTGATTTTCATCGGCCCGCGCGATCTGTCCGCGACCCTGGGCAAGCTCAACCAGTTCGACGATCCCGTGGTGAAGGCCCAGATCGAGCGCGCCGAGGCGGCGATCCTGAAATCCGGGCGCATCCTGGGCAGCACGGCGCCCTCCGGCAAGGCGGCGAAGGCCATGGCCGGGCGCGGCTTCCGCTTCATCGTCGGCGGCAGCGATGTCGGCCTGCTGGGCCAGGGCGTCCGCGCCATGCTGGGCGAGGCGAAGGGCTAGGCCGGGCCGGCAGGTGCCGCGCCGGGCTTCGCTCCCCGGCACAGAGTCCTGGCGCAACCCTGTGATTTATTGCACAGTTTCCCGGATTTGCCGCCCCTCGGCGCTTGACCGGCCCCGAGTCTTTCAAGGACGAATGGCGCCATGCTGTCGGTCCGTCACCTGGTTTTCGACTATCCCGGCCACCGGGCGCTGGACGACGTGTCGTTCCGCGTCGAGCCGAAGACCATCACCGCCCTGGTCGGGCCGAACGGCGCCGGCAAATCCACCCTGTTGCGCTGTCTCGCCGCGCTGGATCGCCCCTTCGCCGGGGTGGTCGAGCTGGACGGCTTCGACATCCATGAGCGGCCGCGCCTGGCGCATCGCCGCATGGGCTTCCTGCCCGATTTCTACGGCCTCTATGACGAGCTCACCGTCCGGCAATGCCTGACCTACCGCGCCGCGGCGGTCGGCCTGCCGCGCGGCCGCTGGGCCGAATGCGTGCGCCTGGCCGCCGAGCGCATGGAGATCATGGACCGGCTGGGCGACAAGGCCGGCAGCCTGTCGCGCGGCCTGCGCCAGCGCCTCGCCATCGCCCAGGCGATCATCCACGAGCCGGCGCTGCTGCTGCTGGACGAGCCCGCCTCGGGCCTGGACCCGGAGGCGCGCATGGGGCTTTCCGCCGTCCTGCGCCAGCTGCGCGACAAGGGCATGACCATCATCGTCTCCTCGCACATCCTGGCCGAGCTGGAGGACTACTCCACCCACATGCTGGTGATCCGCGAAGGCAAGATCCTGCACCACCGCGCGCTCGACCCGCTGTCCAAGCAGCGCGTGCGCATCCGCGTCGAGGTCGCCAATGGCGAGCACAAGCTGGTCGAGGTGCTGAGCCACGAGGGCGGCGTCACCGAGATCACGCTCATGGGCACGGTCTGCACCTTCGAGTATCCGGCGAGCGCGGTGTCGCGCCACACGCTGCTGAAGCACCTGATGGCGGCGGATTTGCAGGTCATCGAATTCGCCATCGACGAGACCGGATTGCAGGAAGCCTATCTCGAGCAGGTGCGCGCCGCCGAGGCCGCGCGCGCCCTGCCGAAAGTGGCGCGGTAGGAGGGCGGCGCCATGATGTCCTTCAACCCGGAGCTTCAGCGCAACGTCTGGCTGCAGATGAGCTGGGCGCGGCTGTTCGTGGCGCCGATCCTGATCGGCATCCTGCTGGCCGGCATCCTTTCCACCATCAAGCTCGAGCCCGAGGCGATCGTGGAAGCGGCGCGCTGGGGCTTCGTCCTGCTGCTCGCGCTGTGGAGCACGCGCCGGGTGGCGGATTCGCTGGCCGAGGAAATCAGCGGCGGCACCTGGGAAGGCCAGCGCATGTCGGGCCTCTCCGCCTGGTCGATGATGTGGGGCAAGCTGATCGGCGGCGCCATCTTCCCGTGGTATTGCGCGCTGATCTGCCTCGCGGTGATGGTCTGGTACGGGCTGCAATCGCCGCCGAGCGACCTGCGCCTGCCGCTGTGGCAGCAGGTGGCGACGCTGCTGATCGGCGGCCTGCTGGGCCAGGCGACCGCGCTGACCGTGGCGCTGCTGCTGCTGCGCAAGGCGCAGTTCCGCCGCCGCCTCGCCGTCACCATGGCGCAGGTGGCCGGCCTCGTCGCCTCAGGCATGGCGATCGGCTGGGACTACTCCGCCAATCCATGGGCCGCCGCGGTGGGCGAGATCCGCTGGTACGACCGCGGCTTCGATCCCTGGCTGTTCTACATGGTCTCGGCCGGAATCTTCACGCTCTGGGCGCTGCTGGCGGTGTGGCGGCTGATGCGGCTGGAACTGCTCTACAACAACCGGCCCTGGGCCTGGACCCTGTTCATGGCCTTCGCCATGGTCTACGCGGCCGGCTTCGTGCGCTGGGAGATCGAGGCGCTGACCTCGCGCTTCGCCGTCGCCTTTTCCATCGCCGCGGCGCTCACCTATGTCGCCTTCTTCGCCGAGGCGAAGGATCCGGTGCGCTACCGCTGGGGCTTGGCGCGGTTCGCGGCGTTCCAGTGGTACCGCGCGCTCGAGTTCATGCCCTGGTGGCTGATCTCCTTCAATTTCGCGGTCGTGGCCGGCGCGGCGACGATCTGGTCCATCGCCATGGGCGGCCATCTCACCTGGCAGGATTCCTGGTGGTTCACCCTGCAGCGCGACCTCAACTGGTTCACGCTCGGCTCCATCGCCTTCAACATCGTGGCGCTGCTGCTGTTCGCGCTGCGCGACATCTTCTTCCTGCTGTGGCTGAATTTCGGCGGCACGCGCAGCCGCGCCGATCTCACCGGGCTGGTGATCCTGGCGATCGTGTATTTCCCGCTGCCCATGCTGCTGGTCGCCGGGCATCTCTCGCAGTTCCTGCCGGCGGTGACGCCGTTCTCCTCCACCGGGCCGATGGCGGCGATCTGGCCGGCGGCGGAGGTGGCGGCGATGGCCGTCCTGCTGTTCATCCGCTGGCGCCAGGCCAGCCGCATCGACATCGCCGACGACCGCGACGAGCCGACGATCTAGCGATACTTTCTTGTTGTCATCACCGGGCTTGACCCCGTGATCCAAGTTTCGTGCATCGGCGCGGCGGTCAACTTGGATTGCCGGGTCAAGCCCGGCAATGACGAGAGCGTTCATTTGGCATCGTGGAAGATGATGCCGAGCGTGTGGCGGCTGCCGGAGCGCAGGCGGCTGACGCCGTGCCGCATGTTGACGCGGTAGACGCCGCGCGTGCCCCGCACCGGACGGTGATGCACCGGAAAGATCACCCCTTCGCCCCGCGCCAGCGGCACCACCTCGGCGCGCGATTGCATGCGCGGGCGCTGCTCGGTCAGCACGAATTCCCCGCCGGTGAAGTCCCGCCCGGGCGCCGACAGCAGGATCGCCAGCTGCAGCGGGAAGACCTCCTCGCCATAGAGGTCCTGGTGCAGGCAATTGTAGTCGCCGGCGCCGTAGCGCAGGACGAGCGGCGTCGGCTTGCGCTGGCCCGCCTTGTGGCAGCGCGCCAGGAAGGCCGCCAGCTCATCGGGAAACCGGATCGTTTCGCTGAGCGCGGCGTTCCAGCGATTGGCGATGGCGGCCAGCGGCGGGTAGCACGCCGCGCGCAGCGCCGCGACCGGATCGGGCAGGGGATAGGCGAAATACCGGTATTCCCCCTTGCCGAAGCCGTGCCGCGCCATCACCACGCGGCTGCGGTACAGCGCATCGTCGTCGTAGGCGGCGGCCAGCGCCGCGCATTCCGTGGCACTCAGCAGCGGCCCGGTGGCGGCGCAGCCTTGCGCGTCGAGCTCCGTCGCGATGCGTGTCCAGTCGAGGCCGGCGGCACGCGCGGCGATGTCGGTCTGATCGGCCTGCTGGCGTTGGGCACGCGGCATGTTGGCAGCTCCTGTTCTTGCGCAGGCAGCATGGCCGGGGCGCGGCACCGCGGCGTCCCGAATCTTGTCTCGATACGATTTGCCCTCGATGCGCTTTGTCGGAGGGCCGGTCAGGCCGGATCAGATCAAGCCGTGGCGAAGGCGAGGTCGCGCCGCGCCAGCCAATCGGCATCGAGCACGCCCTCGGCGATGCGCTCCACTTCGACGGTGGTCCGGACGTTGTGAAAGCTCCGGCCCGACGTTTTGCCGGCTGGCGTTTTGCCGGTTGGCGTTTCGTCGAAGGCGATGGTGAGCTTGCCGCCGCCGCTCGCCTGGATCGTGACCGGCGGCCGCGCCAGGCCGAGCCGCGCCGCGATCAGCGCGATGGCCGTGGCGCCGGTGCCGCAGGACAGCGTCTCCGCCTCCACGCCGCGCTCATAGGTGCGCATGCGAAAGGCGTTGTCGCCGAGTCCGGCGGCCCAGTTGACGTTGCAGCCCCGCGGAAACAGCGGGTGGTGGCGGATTTCTGGCCCCAAGCCGCCGACATTCACTGGGGCCACGTCGGCGACGAAGATCACCACATGCGGCACGCCGGTGTCGATGTAGTGGCCGGTCAGTGTGCCTTCGCTGGTCGGGATCGACAGGTGCAGCCGCTCGTCCTTGGGATCCGTCATCGTCATGGTTACGCGCCAGCCGTCGAGATCGGCGCCGATGGCGCCGGCATCGGTGTCGAGCGTGGTGTGCCGGCCGCTGAACAAGCCGATCTCCGAGGCGCGGCGGATGGCGCAGCCCGCGCCGTTGCCGCACATCTCGCCGTCATTGCCGTCGGCGTTCACATAGATCATGCCCACATGGCCGGCCGCACCCTGGCCCAGCAGCACCAGGCCGTCGCCGCCCAAGCCGCGCCGGCGATCACACAGCGCCTGCGCCAGGGCGCGGCGATGCGCGCGGAGTTTTCCCGCGCGGTCGTCGATGACCACGAAATCGTTGCCGCTGCCGTGCATGCGCGCGAATGGGATCATGTTCTTTCCGCGAGACCCTGGAACCATTGTCAACCAATTATGCCCGCCTTGCGCCACGCGGCAAGCATGATAGGGTTGCCTCGGCGCGAGGGAATTGCGCCGCCGGAACAAGGGCGTCGGTCAAGACGCCGCCGGCGACGGGGTTGGGCCCCCTGGTTCGGTGCCGGCCTGGGTCAATGGCGCGGCGCGGACCGGGTGGGGAGGCAGGGACGATCTTTGGCGGATAGGCAGACGACCAGGGCGATCATGCTGCTGTCGCCGGCGATGGTATCGCTGGCGCTGTTCCTGGTCGCGCCAATTGTCTTCATCGTCATCTATTCCTTCTGGCTGCGCACCGCCGAAGGGCTCGACGTGCCGGCCTTCCAGTTCGGCAACTGGATCGCGGTGCTGCAAGACCGCTACTACTGGCTCGGCCTCTACAGCACCTTCGAGACCTCGCTGATCACCACCGCGGCCTGCGCGGTCATCGGCTATCCCACCGCCTATTTCCTCGCCCGCATCCGCTTCAACAACAAGGCGCTGCTGCTGTTCCTGCTGTTCCTGCCGTTCTGGATCTCCTACATCATCCGCACCATGGCGTGGATCAGCGTGCTGGGGAAAACCGGCGCGGTGAACACGGTGCTGCTGGCGCTGGGCATCGTCAGCGAGCCGTTGAAGATGCTCTACAACGACTTCTCCGTGGTCATGGGCCTGGTCTATTTCCTGGTGCCCTACATGATCATCAACGTCTATGTCAGCCTCGACGGCATCGACCGCAACCTGGAGGCATCGGCCCGCACCCTCGGCTGCTCCGGCTGGCAGGCCTTCCGCGAGGTGACGCTGCCCTTGTCGCTGCCTGGGCTCGGAGCGGGGTGCATGCTGTGCTTCGTGCTCGCCGCCGGGTCCTATGTGACGCCGCGGCTGCTCGGCGGGCCCGACACGCTGTTCTTCCCGGATCTCATCTTCGAGGCCATCATCTCGCAGCTCGACTGGCCGACCGGCGCCGTGCTGTCGGTCATCCTGCTCATCGCGCTCGGCCTGCTGGTCGCGGTCTATAACCGCTTCATGAGCCTGTCCGACATCTACCAGAGCTTCGCCCGATGAACGCCGCCCTGGATTCGCGCCTGGCCTTCTGGCTGCTCGGCTTGTGCGCCGCCGGCGTCTACATCTTCCAGTTCGCGCCCATCGTCGTGGTGATGCTGCTCTCCTTCAACGCCTCGCGCAGCGGCGCCTTCCCGATGGAGGGGCTGAGCCTGCAATGGTACGGCAAGCTCTTCGCCAATGAATCGATCCTGGAGGCGTTCCAGACCTCGCTCATCCTCGCCTTTGGCTCGTCCCTCTTCGCCACGGTGCTGGGCGTCATGGCGGCCATCGCCCTGGTGCGCTACTCCTTCAAGGGCAAGAACGCCATCAGCACCTTGATCAGCCTGCCGCTGCTGGTGCCCGAGGTCGTCCTCGGCGTCGCGCTGCTCATGTTCCTCAAGGTGATGGGCGTCTATCGCAGCTTCGGCATGCTGCTGCTCGGCCACACCGTGCTGGCGCTGCCCTTCGTGGTGCTGGTGGTGCAGGCGCGCCTCGTGGGGCTCAGGCAGAATTTCGAGGAGGCGGCGCTCAGCCTCGGCGCCAACCGGCTGCAGACCTTCCGCGAGATCACCCTGCCGCTGATCTCGCCGGCGATCCTCGGCGGCTTCCTGTTCGCCGTCGCCATTTCCTTCGACAACATCACCGCCACCTTGTTCTGGAAGAAGCCGGGCATCGAGACGGTGCCGACCAAGATCTTCGCCATGCTGCGCACCTCGATCTCGCCGGAGATCAACGCGCTGGGCACGGTGATGATCGGATTGACGATTTTGCTGCCGCTGATCGGCGGATATGCGGTTCGCCGTTTGAGCCGCGGCAGATAACGAAGCGATGGATCAGCCATCGCGCATCTGAGGAGGTTGGGTATGAAGTTCGGTAGCGACAAGAAGTACGAGAAGCTGCTGGAAGCGGTCGGCAACGGCGACGTCAGCCGCCGCGACCTGATGCGCATCATCGGCGTGACCGCGGCCGCGGTCGGCGTGGTCGGCGGCCCCTTCGGCAAGCTGACGCGCGAAGCCATGGCGGCGGTCGAGCAGGTCCGCTTCGACGGCTGGGGCGGCATCGTCTCCGAGGCCTTCCACAACTACGCCTTCCCCCCGTTCACCGAGAAGACTGGCATCAAGGTGGTCGAGGGCGAATTCGGCGACACCGACGAGTTCCTCACCCTGGTGAAGGCGGCGCAGCCCGGCGAATACAACATCTTCCTGGTCAGCGGCGTCTACGACTACGCCCGCTTCAACAAGGCCGGCTTCGGCTCCTGGATCAACGAGGCGAACATCCCGAACCTCGCCAATGTGCTGCCGGCGACCATCGACGCCTTCAAGCGCGAGACCGACGGCAAGATCTCGGCCGTGCCGTTCGACTACGGCACCACCGGCATCGCCTATAACCGGAAATACATCTCCGACGACGAGGCGAAGCAGGGCGCCAAGATCCTGTGGGACGAGAAATACAAGGGCAAGATGGCGCTCTATGACGGCTGGCAGACCCGCGCCTGGATGGCCAGCATCTACACCGGCCAGGACCCGCAGGGCGCCACCGACACGGCGGCGATGTGGGATGCCTGCCGCAAGCAGCGCGGCCTGGTGGTGAAATACTGGGGTTCGGGCCAGGAGTTCATCGACCTCATGTCGAAGGAGGAGATCATCCTCTCCGACGGCTGGTCGGGCCGCGTCGCGGCGCTGCGCGAGGCGGGCCAGGATATCGGCTTCATCGACACCGCCAATGCCGGCTTCGCCTGGCTCGAGGGCCTGATGGTGCTGGCCGGCAGCCCGATGCCGGAATGCGAGGAGCTGCTCAACTTCTGCATCGAGCCGAAGGTGGCCCTCGCCATCGCCGAAGGCCAGAACTACCCGTCCTCGCTCGATCCCAACAAGGTCGAGATGAGCGACAAGGTGAAGGCGCTGCCGGGCTTCGACCCCACCGGCAAGTTCGAGAACTTCATCTGGGAGCGGGCGGACTACTGGACCGCGAACCAGGACGCCTTCAAGAAGGATTGGGAGCGTATCTCGAAGGGTGCGTAAGGGGGCGCGAAAGCCTCCTTCGGACCTCCTTAGCGGAGGAAGCCGGCGGCGGAGGGGAGCCGCCGCCGGCCTTCCCGGTCAGTCAAACTGGATGATGTGATGAATGCCGTAGAACTGCGACAGGTCAGCAAGCGTTTCGGCCAGGCCGTGGTGGCCGTGGACGCCATCGACCTCGACGTGCCGCAGGGTTCCTTCGTGACGCTGCTGGGGCCGTCGGGCTGCGGCAAGACCACCACCCTCCGCATGATCGCCGGGCTGGAGAGCCCGAGCGCGGGCGAGATCCGCATCAAGGACAAGCGCATCAACGAATTGCCGATCCACAAGCGCAACCTCGGCATCGTGTTCCAGAACTACGCTTTGTTCCCGCACAAGAACGTCGCCGCCAATGTCGGCTTCGGGCTGAAATACCGCAACGTGGCGCCGGACGAGATCGGCCGCCGCGTCGCCCGAGCCCTCGACATGGTGCGCCTGCCTGGGGTCGAGGAGCGTTATCCCACGCAATTGTCGGGCGGGCAGCAGCAGCGCATCGCGCTGGCCCGCGCCTTGGTGATCGAGCCCGACGTGCTGCTGCTGGACGAGCCGCTCTCGGCGCTCGACGCCAATCTGCGCGAGGAGATGCGGGTCGAGATCAAGAACATCCAGCACCGCATCGGCATCGCCACCGTCTTCGTCACCCACGACCAGGGCGAGGCGCTGGCCATGTCCGACCACGTGGTGGTGATGAACAAGGGCAAGATCGAGCAGGAGGGCCCGCCGCGCGAGGTCTACGAGCGGCCGCAGAGCGCCTTCGTGGCGAACTTCCTCGGCAACGCCAATTTCCTCAGCGGCCAGGTGCGCTCCTCCGTCGACGGCCACGCCCAGGTGGCGCTCGGCGGCCATGTGCTGAACGCCACCACCGAGCGCAACGTGCAGGTGGGCGAGACGGTGACCGTGGTGGTGCGGGCGGAGAAGATCGACCTGCTGCCGCCGGGCCAGGGCTGGCTGCCGGGAACCGTCGCCGATGTCGACTACCTCGGGGCGCTGGCGCGCTACCAGATCGCGCTGGGCGACGGCACCAAGGTGCTCGGCCTCGCCAGCCTCAAGGACAAGCCGCTCGCGGTCGGCGAGCAGGTCGAGCTCCGCATCGACCCAAGGCACTGTCGGATTTTGTAGGGGTTCAGTCCCTTACTCGTCATCACCGGGCCGACGCGGAGCGTCGAGACCCGGTGATCCAAGTTTCATTGCCTTGCCTCGACGACAACTGGATTGCCGGGTCAAGCCCGGCAATGACGATGTAAAACGTGTGTTACTTCCCCTTCACCTTCGCCAGCGCCCGTTGCCGCGCTTCGCCGCGTTCGCGGTCGGTGACGTGGATCAGGCCGGCAATGCGGCGCAGCAGCGCGTCCTCGTGCGGGTCGAGCACGCCGTCGGCGTAGGCGACCTCCCACATCATTTCCAGGATATGGCCGCGATCCTCGGGGCTGATCTTCTGCACGATGGCGCGGGTGAAGGGAAAGAACTGGGTGGAGCCGCGCACGGCCTGCTCGGCCGCCGCCATCAGCTCGTGCAACGCGGTCGCGGGCAGGTTGTAGCGCTCCGTCAGGATGCGCTCGATCGCGGCCCGCTCCTCGGCCGTGAAGTCGTCGTCCATGCGCGCCGCCTCGATCAGCAGGGCGGCGACGGCCAGCTGCAGTTCGTCGGGGCCGGCGGGCGCCGCCTGGCCGGAGAGGAAATCGCGGAGACGCTTGATCATCTGAACTCCAACGCCGGAACGCGCGCGATCATGCGGCAGAAGCGGCGCCGGGTAAACGGCCCCGGAGGGGCAAGGCTCCTCCGGGGCAGAGATCAGGCGGCCTGGAAGCCGGCCTCCTTCAGCCGCTTCGGCAGCAGCCAGTCGCAGACGGCGAAGACCAGGATGGCGAGCCCGCCGAGCGGGAAGGCCACCGCCAGCACCGCCCCCAGGATGAGCGCGCCGCGCGGGATGCGATAGTCGCGCGGATAGAGCGGGGCGCCGAGCTGGCCCGCCGGCCGCCGCTTCCACCACATGACCACGCCGCTGAGGCAGACCAGCAGCACCGCGGCGCAGAACAGCACGTTGAGCGCGATGTTCCACCACCCCATCTGGCCCTCGTGCAGGGCGATGCCGACCGCCATCGCCTTGCCCGGCATCGAGTAGTCGGCATAGCCGACATCGGCCAGGATCTTGCCGGTGTATTGGTCGACATGCACGGTGCGGTCGGCGGTCGGGTCGAGGCTGTCGTAGCTCATCGAATCCCGGCTCAGGGTCCAGACCCCAGTTTCGTCCGCCGGAATCGCGACCTGGAACCGGCCATCGAAGCCGATGGCTCGGCCCAGCGCCACGATGCTTTCCAGCGTCACCGGCATGCCTGCCGGCACACCGTCGACGCCGGCGGTGGAGCCGGAAGCGGGCATCGGCGTCTGCTCAAGCGCCCAGGGCACGCCGGCCTCGGCGCCGTGGTTCATGCCGGCATGGGTCTTGTCGGACAACGGCACGTTGTCCCACTTCGCCGCCGGGAACGTGCTCCAGGCCTGCACGAACTTGCCGCCCCACACGCCGGTCCAGGACAGGCCGGAGAGCAGGAAGAAGAACAGCACCGGCGCGATCCAGAAGCCGGTGCTTGCGTGCAGCGACTTCCAGAACGGCCGGCCCCTGGCCCGCAGCCGGGGCAGCAGCACCTGGCCGAGGGTGGCGCCGTTGCGCGGCCACCAGAGATAGAGTCCGGTGACCAGGAGCACGATGCCCAGGCTGGCCGCGATCTCGATGATGAAATCGCCGAAGCCGCCATTGTCGCCGATCAGGAGCTCGCCGTGGATGTGGGTGGCGAACTCGTTCCAGGTGCCGGCCTGCGGCACGTCGCGCAGGATGGCGCCGGTATGGGGATCGACCGCCAGCATCCGCGCCCCGTCCTCCAGATCGACGCGGAAGATCGCGGGGTTTTCGGCGCTCAGCGGCGCGATGTATTGGCCGATCCTGCCGCCGGGATGCGCGGCCAAGGCCACCTTCTCCTGGTCGGGGATGGAGAGCGCCGCGGCGCCCGGCGATACCTCCAGGAAATCGCCGTATTCGGGGGCGATGGCGGTGTACCACAGGATGATGAGGCCGGTGACGGCCAGCATGATCAGGAACGGGATGACGTAGAGGCCGGCATAGAAATGCCAGCGCCAGACGGCCCGGTAGAACCGGGTGCTCGCCGCGGCGTCGCGCCGCGACAGATCGGAAATCGACATGGGAGCCTCGCGTAAAATGAGCTGAATCGCGCCGCACCCTTCCAGGGGCGCGGCGACGGATGTGATCGGATTCAGGTCAGCGAGGCGGGCGGGGCGCGGGGTTGAAGCGGGCGGCCGCGATGGACGTTCTCCCGCGGTTCCGCCGCCGCGACCATGATGCTGCGCGGCGACGCGCGCGGCTGGTCGATTTGTTCGGGCGGCAGATCGGCTGTCGACGTGGGGCAGCAGAGGCCGCAGCCGAGCACGCAGGCCTGGCAATGGCCGTTGTGCTGCTGGCCGGTCCCGCCGTCATCCTGGCGTTCGCCGGGCGTCGTGCAGAGCGACAGGGCGGCGGCCTGCGCGACGCCGGCGGCGCCGGACAGCGCCGGGCTCGGCAGCAGGCCGCCCAATGTCGGCGCCAGCAGGATGCCGATCAGCAACAGGGCAAGCACGCGGCGCAGGCTATGCGTCCGCATGCGGAATCCCCGAGTCAATCCGGCAATGATCCCCGCAGTCATGGCTGCGCAGGAAAGCGCCCCGGACATTGTTTGTCGAGCGGATTCAGGGCTGCATTGCGCCGATGACGACTCTGTCGCGGCGGGCCTCCCCATCGCCGCCCTCCAGCTTCACCTCCAGCTCCTGGGCCAGGCGATGCCCGGAATAGACGGCGTGGCCGATGGTGGCCGGCGCCTCGGCATCGCCGATCAGATGCAGCGACTGGATGCCGCCGGCCTGTCCGCCTGCCAGCCGTGCGGCAAGGTCGTCGTACAGCGCACGATTGGGCGCGCGCGAGGTCACCGGCACCAGCGTCGCCGCGGCGATGGTCTCGACCCGGCCGGTCAGGCGGTCAGCGAACTCGACCTTGCCGCCGGCGAAGCGCAGCGGCAGCAGGTTGCCGCGCCAGGCGACGCCCAGTTGCTCCAGCCGCGCCATGCTGCGGGCCTGTTCCTGGGTGTAGTAGGTCCAGGGCGCGAATTGCGCCTCGGCCGAGACATAGGTGACGCGTGCCCCCGCCGCCGCCAGCTTCTCCGCGATCAGCGGCGCGATGTAGTAGCCGTCATCGTCAAAGACCACGACCGCGCCGGCGACGGTCGCGCCGTCCAGGATCTCGTCCACCGAGCGGATGCCGGGATCGGCCGGGTCGAGGACCGGCAGCGCGGTGTTGCGGCCCACGCCGTCCTTGCGCCACTGGCTGCCGGTGGCGATGACCACATGGTCGGGTGCGGCGGCGATGACATCCTCGGCGCGCATCCGGCTTTCCAGGTAGAGATCGACATTGGCCAGCTTGCCGATCTGGGTCAGGCGCCAGTCGCGCACCCGCGCCCATTCGGTGAGGCCGGGCAGGGCGCTTTCCCGCGTCACCCGCCCGCCGGCCGCGCGCTGCGCCTCCGCCAGGGTCACGCGATAGCCGCGCTGGCCCAGCGCCCGCGCCGCCTCGAGCCCGGCCGGGCCGCCGCCGACCACCAGCACGGCGGCGTCGGATTTGCGCGGCGCGATGCGCTCCGGGTGCCAGCCGCGCCGCCATTCCTCGCCCATGCTCGGATTCTGGGTGCAGCGGATCGGCACGCCACGCGAGTTGTGCGCGTAGCAGAAATTGCAGCCGATGCATTCGCGGATGTCGTCGAAGCGGCCTTCCTTGATCTTGGTCGGGATGAAGGGATCGGCGATGGAAGGCCGCGCCGCGCCGATGAAGTCCGCGGTGCCGGACTTCACCAGCCGCAGCATGGATTCAGGCGAGGTGTAGCGGCCGACGGTCACCACCGGCTCGCGCACCACGGCGCGGATGCGCTTCACCCGGTCTTCCAGCGCGCCTTCCTTGACGTAGCGGGAGGAACCCATCTCCACCGAATAATCGGCGATGGTGACGTCCCACAGATCGGGCAGGCCGGCGAGCAGGCTGGTCATTTCCAGCCGGTCGTCGGTGATCTCGCCGTGATCGTCCTCGATCGACCAGCGCAGGGCGACGGCGCAGCGGTGACCCACCGTCTCCTTCACCAGTTCCAGCAGCTCGCGCACCAGGCGCACGCGGTTGGCGGCGCTGCCGCCATACTCATCGCCGCGGCGGTTGAGCGCGGGGTTCAGCATGGTGGAAAGCAGGTAGTGATGCGCCGCGTAGACATAGACGATGTCGAACTCCGCTTCGAGCGCGCGCTTGGCCGCCGCCACGTGCCAGCGCCGGATGTCGCGGATATCGGCGGCGTCGAGGCTGCGCGTCTGCACCGGGTCGGGCATGTCGACAGGACGGCCGTTGAGCGCGAAGGGCACCCGGCGGCTGGTCAGATTGGCCGAATGGTCGCCGGAGACCCAGAGCTCGATCCCGGCCAGGGCGTCATGTGCGTGCACCGCCTCGGTCATCGCCGCGTGGTTCCGCACGTCGTCGTCGTCCCACAGGGTGGCGAAGGGCAGAGGCGTCTCGTCGGAGCTCGGGTGGATGGAGCAATACTCGGTGCAGACGACGCCCCAGCCGCCCTCGGCCTTCATGCCGCGCATGGCGGCCAGGGTGCGCGGCCGCTCGTAGCCCATGCCGGTGCAATGCGGCACCTGGTAGAAGCGGTTCTTCGCGGTGACCGGGCCGAGCTTGACCGGCTGGAACAGGATGTCGAAGCGGCTGTCGGTCGCCATGGCTGCCGGTCTCCCCAAGCTGACTCCAAGTCTGAATTCTCGTTCAACCTGGAGTCCGGCGTGCCGCGTCGTCAAGCCATCCCGTTGCCGCAGACGAAACGGCCCGGCGCCGGGATCACCCGGGCCGGGCCGTTGGTCGACTGTGCGTCGAGCGGTTAGGCGAGGCCTTCCGCCTTCGCCGCCGCCTGGGCCGACGGCCGCGCGGCGACGCGATCCATGAAGGATTTCAGCGCCGGCCACTTGTCGAGGCCGATGTCGAAATACTTGGCCCAGCCGACGACGGTGTAGAGATAGGCGTCCGGCGCGGTGAAGCTGTCGCCCATCAGGAAGCTGTTCTTCGCCAGATGCGCGTTGATGGTGTCGAAGCGGCCCTTGATCTTGTCGATCAGGACCTTCTTGTACTCGTCCGGCGTGGTCTTGGCGAAGAGCGGGCCGAACTGCTTGTGCAGCTCGGTGGAGATGAAGTTGAGCCAGGACTGCATCTTGTAGCGCGCCGGCGTGCCGTTGGCGGGCGCCAGGCCCTTGGCCGGCACCTGGTCGGCGATGAACTGGTCGATGGCCGGGCCCTCGGTGATCACCTCGCCATTGTCGAGCTGCAGCGCCGGCACGTAGCCGTTGGGGTTGATCTTGGTGAAGTCGGCGCCGCTCTCGGTCTTCCTGGCGCCGAGATCGACCTTCTCGAGGGAGAAATTCAGTCCAGCTTCGCGAAGCAGGATGTGCGGCGCGTGCGAGCAGGCGCCCGGTGAATAGTAGAGTTTCATGTTCGTGACTCCCGGTTCAACATGGATGCGCGATCGGCATTGAAATTCGGCCGGCGCAAGGCGTGCAGCCATATGTAACATATAAAGTTACAATCATTCGTCAAGGGGTGCCGGGCGGTTTCCTGTGGATGATTTCCGCCCTTGCGTTGCCCCTCCCCACGGCGCCACCTAGACTGCGAGTGGCGTTGATGCGCCGGCATTTCCAGGTGACCAGCATGGCTTTTGACTACGACCTCTTCATCATCGGCGCCGGCTCGGCCGGCGTGCGCGCGGCGCGGATCGCCGGCGGCCACGGCGCCCGCGTCGCGGTGGCGGAGGAAAGCCGCGTCGGCGGCACCTGCGTCATCCGCGGCTGCGTGCCGAAGAAGCTGCTGGTCTACGCCTCGCACTTCCACGAGGATTTCGAGGATGCCGCCGGCTATGGCTGGTCGGTGCCGAAGCCCAGCTTCGACTGGGCGACGCTGATCGCCAACAAGGACAAGGAGATCGACCGCCTCAACGCCGCCTACAAGAGCACGCTGGCCAGGGCCAAGGCGGAGCTGATCGAGGGCCGCGCCACTTTGGTCGACCGCAACACCATTGCCGTCGGCGGCCGGCAGGTCACCGCGGAGGTGATCCTGATCGCCACCGGCTCCTGGCCCGAATTGCCGCAGATCCCCGGCATCGAGCATGCCATCACCTCCAACGAATGCTTCCATCTGGAAAAGCTGCCGGAGCGCGTCGTCGTCGTGGGCGGCGGCTACATCGCGCTGGAATTCGCCGGCATCTTCAACGGCCTCGGCACCGACACGACGGTGCTCTATCGCGGCGAGCAGGTGCTGCGCGGATTCGACATGGACGTGCGCAACTTCCTGGCCGACGAGCTCGGCAAGAAGGGCATCAAGATCCGCTGCAAGACCGACGTCGCCCGCATCGACAAGCAAGGCGGCGCGCTGCGCCTGACGCTGAAGGACGGATCGACGCTCGATTGCGACCAGGTGCTCTACGCCACCGGGCGCCGGCCGCTGACCCGGAACATGGGCCTCGACAAGGTCGGCGTGCAGCTGGACGAGATCGGCGCGGTGAAGGTCGACGCCCGCTCGCAGACCAGCGTGCCCAACATCTATGCCGTCGGCGACTGCACCAACCGCATCAACCTGACCCCGGTGGCGATCCGCGAGGGCCACGCCTTCGCCGACAGCGTCTTCGGCAAGCAGCCCTGGCAGGTCGACCACGCCGATTGCCCCTCCGCCGTCTTCACCCAGCCGCCGGTCGGCAGCGTCGGCTTGAGCGAGGAGGCGGCGCGGGCGAAGTTCGGCGCCGTCGACATCTACCGCGAAAGCTTCCGCCCGATGAAGCACACCATGACCGGCCGCACCGAGCGCGCGCTGATGAAGCTCATCGTCGACCGCAAGAGCCAGGTGGTGGTCGGCGCCCACATGGTCGGCGGCGACGCGCCGGAGATCATCCAGACCCTCGCCATCGCCGTGAAGCTGAAAGCGACCAAGCAGCAGATCGACCAGACCATCGCCGTGCATCCCACGGCCGCCGAGGAATTCGTCACCATGCGCAATCTGGTGGCGGCGGAGTAGCATGCGGCTCCCAGGTCTCGCCGCGCTTGTCGTCGCGATGCTGTTGTCGGGCTCGGCAATGGCGGGCTCCGAACGATCCGATGGATGCGCGGAATTTCACGGCATGTATGAGCTGGACCGTGGTGCCAGCGACGTCTACATCGCCGGCAGAGACGCCGATGGCGAAGGCACGTGCTTCCTGGTGCCTCGGTCCATCACTCATAAACTCATACGGGACTATCTCGTTGACGCGGGATTGGTCGACACTGTCGGATTCGATGTGATCGACTTGCTGGGATACCTCGATGGCAAGGACGAGATTGTCGTCGGAAATCTTCGGCGCGAGGTTCCGGCGGACCTCGTGAGCTGCCTGCGTTCGCCAATTCCAGTGATGATCCAGGTCTTCTCCGGAGACCTCCCGGATTATAATGGTTTGGATAGATTCGTCGGGCATGCGTCCGAGCTACCCTCCGAAATGCCGGGATATCGCAGATTCCGAGAAGAAGGCTGGCGGGCGGACTACTATGTCTCGCTGGACCAGCAGCGCGAGGTGAAGTCGTTCGAGTGTGGACCATATGAAGGCGACAATTACGCATGCGCCGTGAATGGCGGGCACAGGCGGACCAGGATTCTCGTGGGCTTCTGGAAAAAGGATATGCCAGCGGTTTCTATCGAGAAATCCCTGCAGTGCGCGCGTTCCGTTGCCGACCTGTTTCGCCTCAAATAGATCGTCGCCAAGTAGATCCTCAGCCGGGGGCTTGATGTCTTTTTCCCAATCCTATCTCGGCCAGCTGCGCAAAATCGTCGGCAACCGCATCATCCTCATTCCCGGCGCGCGGGTGGTGGTGCATGACCGGCGGGGGCGGGTGCTGCTGGAGCTGCGCAAGGATTTCCGCAAATGGGGGCTGCCGGGCGGCCATGGCGAGATCGGCGACGACATCGCCACCACGGCGATGCGCGAGGTCTACGAGGAGACCGGCCTCAAAATCGCGAAGCCGGAGCCCTTCGGCATCGCCTCCGATCCCAGGCGCGAGACGATCACCTTTCCCAACGGCGACATGACGCAGAACGTCGCCGTGCTGTTCCACGCCCGCAAGCCGGCGGGCACGCCGCGCCACGATCCGGCCGAGGCGCTGGAGATCGGCTGGTTCGCGCCGGATGACCTGCCCAAGGACATCCTGCCCAACGGCCTGCGCACCCTGAAGGCCTATTGGCGCTTCAAGAAGACCGGCAAGTTCCAGATGATCTGAGCGGGTCCAATTCTATCGTCGTCATCACCGGGCTTGTCCCGGTGATCCATGCGACGGTGCCGCTGTCTGGATTGCCGGGACACGCCCGGCAATGACGGAGTGGGTTGTGCCCGGGACGCGGGCGGGGCTACCGGCCCGCGTCCTTCAGCATCTGGGTGACGCCGTTGCGCAGGTGCGCGAGGTCGCTGCCCGAGATCAGGAAGTCATAGCCGCGCTCGAACATCTGCTTCACCGCCGGTCCCGGATTGGCGACGCAGCCGAGCGCCTTGCCGCTTTTCTTGATCGCCTGCTCGGCCTTGGCGAGCAGCGCCTTCAGCTGCGGGTCGTCGAACTGGTTGAGCTTGCCGATCGAGGCGGAGAGGTCGCGCGGGCCGATGAACACCACGTCGACGCCCTCGACCGCGGCGATGGCGGCGGCATTGTCGACCGCCTGCGGGTTCTCGATCTGCACCACGATGATCAGGTCGTCGGCGGCGCGATCGTAGTATTTCATGTCGAAGCCATAGGCGGCGGCGCGGGTGCCGCCGGCCGCACCCCGCATGCCCTGCGGCGGATAGCGGCAGGCGGCGACGACGGCCTTCGCCTCCTCTGCCGTGTTCACCTGCGGCACCATGACGCCCTGCACCCCGGCATCAAGCACCCGCTTGATGTAGACGAAGTCGTTCCACGGCACGCGGATCATCGGCACGCATCTGGTGGCGGCCATGGCGCGCATCTGGGCGATGGCGTCGGGCAGCATGCCCTGGCCGTGCTCCTGGTCGATCATGATGAAATCGAGCCCGGAGAGGGCGAGGACTTCGGCATTGTCGGCCGAATCGCTCATGGTCCAGGCGCCGAGCGCCTTCTCGCCGGCCTTCAGCCGCGCCTTCAGGGAATTCGCCATCGCCGCTCCGGTCCCGGTCCTTGCTGATGAGTCCGTTGAATTCGGTGGTGGACTGTATCGCCGGGGGCGCGTTCCTCCAAGCCAGATTGACGGCGATCGGGGCACTCGGCTATTCCACACGGAATTCGCGAGTATTCCATGGCCCGGACCCGCCTGCCTTATTGTTCGCCCTATCGCTTGATCTGGGCCGTGTTGGAAACGCCGCGGACGCCGGCGCAGCAGATCCACCATGCCTATGCCCGCTTCGCCTGGCGCAGCATGGGCTGGCGGCACTACCTGCTGACGGCGGGGCTGGTCGTGCTCTGGCCGGTCATCTTCGTGATCATGCTGTGGATGTTCACCCGCAGGATCGGCCCGGCGGTGGCGCGCGCCACCGGCAAGTCGGTGCCACGGCAGATCGCCGAGCAGCTCTGGCTGTCGGTCCGCTATTCGATCCCGCCCGACAAATACTATGTCTTCGACCTGTTCCGGCCGGAGCGGCTGCGCAATGCCGGCGACTACATCCTGCGCTATGAGCTGAAGGGCGGCTTCCACAACCTGGTGCATTTCCACACCCGCGTGCAGATGCGGCGCAGCACCAAGGAGACGTTGAAGGACAAGCTGCGCTTCTATCACGAATGCCAGAAGGCCGGCATCGCCTCGCCCATCGTGCTGCAGGTGATGAACGCGGACGGCGCCCTGGCCGGCGAGGCGCTGCCGCCGGAGGGCCTGCCGGCGCTCGACCTCTTTATCAAGCCGGCCAAGGGCAAGGGCGGGCGCGGCTGCGAGCGCTGGACCTATGCCGATGGCGCCTTTCTCGGCCCGGGCGGGCGCTGGCTCGAGCCGGAGGCGCTGCTGGCGCATATCCGCGCCCTGGTGGCGCGGCGCGGGCGCTACCTGATCCAGGAATGCCTGCACAACCACCCGGACCTGCTGGAGCTCAGCCGCGGCCTCACCTCGCTGCGCATCACCACCTGCCGCAACGAGCATGGCAGCTTCGAGGTGACCAACGCGGTGCTGAAGATGTCCTTCGCCAGCGGCAGCGCGGTGGACAATTTCCACCAGGGCGGCGCGGTGTGCAAAGTCGACGTGGCGACCGGCGAGGTGGGACCGGCCTGGGATTCCTGGAGCAAGCGGCCCTGCGTCGTGCATGATGTGCATCCCGTCACCGGGGCGCAAATCGCCGGGCGCATCCTGCCCTGCTGGCCGGAAACCGTGGCGATGCTGGAAAAGGCGGCGGCGCTGTTCCCCGACCGCATCATGGTCGGCTTCGACGTCGCCATCACCGATCGCGGCCCGGTCATCATCGAGGGCAACGTGCAGCAGGGCTCCGACATGGTGCAGCGGACCCACGATCTGCCCGTGGGCCAGCAGCGGCTCGGCGCCTTGCTGGCCTGGAACGCCATGCAGGCGCTGGCCACCCGGCCGCCCCGCGCCATGCGCTGGTACGGCCCGCGCGACTATTGGGGGCCGCGCTAGCTCCCGCTGGTTCGCGCGGCAAATCTGCGGCGCGGCAATCCTGGAACCTTTCAGTCCCTTCGGCGTTCTCTCCTGCGAACAGGTTGCGATGCTTCCCGGCGCGCCGGTCGCATTGACTGCCGATTCCCGCAAGGAGAGACACATGACGAAGCGTATCCGGCTGGCGGCCTGTCCGCTGCCGCTGATGCTGGTGACGGCCACCGCCGCCTGCTCGGTCACCTCGGGCCAGGAGACGCCGGGCCAATACGTCGATTCCGCCGCGATCAGCAATAAGGTGCGGGCGAAGCTCGCCACCGAGGCGGGCGTCGACGGGTTCAGTCAGGTCAAGGTCGCCACCGTCGAGGACGTCGTCCAGCTGAGCGGCTTCGTGCGCAAGAGCGATGATCGGGTCCAGGCCGAGCAGATCGCCTGGTCGGTCGAAGGCGTGCGCGACGTGAAGAACGACATCGTCATGCAGTCATAGGCATTTCGAGGCGTGAACCCCTGAGCGAGTAAGTCCCATTGAGAACCCCCCTAGACCGCGAGTACTTCCCCAAAGCCCCCTGGACTATGGCCCCGCCGGTTTGCGATCCGGCGGGGCTTTTTCTTGCCCGCGCTTAGACCAGCGCGCTGGAGGCGACCGATTTCACCAGGGCGAAGACCTCCTGGCCCGGCTCCAGATGCAGCCGCCGCGCCGAATCCTCGGTGAGCAGGGCGAGCAGGGCGGCCTCGCCCGCGTCTTCGCGTGCCGCACCGCCGCCGACCGCGATGCGCAGCAGGCGGCGCTGATTGGGGCGCGCCACCGACCCGGTCAGCCGTCCGGGCAGCACGTTCTGCACGCTGAGGCCTTCCGGCCGCTGCGTCGCGATGGCGACGTCGCGCGCCAGCACGCGCAGGCGCACCGCGTGGCCGACCGGCAGCTCGACATGCGACAGCAGGAAATCGGCGGCGCCCACCGCGACATGGGTGACGCCGCGCGCGACGTCATGGCCGGCGATGCTGCCGATCAGCACGCTGCCGACATCGCCGCGATCGACCAGCAGCGGCAGATCGAGGCGGGTCAGCAGCTCCGCCGGCGCGCCGGCCGCGGTGACGCCGCCTTGCTCCAGCAGCACCAGGTGATCGGCGATGCGGGTGACCTCCTCCATCGCATGGGTGACGTAGAGCATCGGCACGCCGAGCTCGTCGCGCAGCTTCTCAAGGAACGGCAGGATCTCCGCCTTGCGCGGGTCGTCCAGCGCCGCCAGCGGCTCGTCCAGCAGCAGCAGGCGCGGATTGGACAGCAAAGCGCGGCCGATGGCGACGCGCTGCTTCTCGCCGCCGGAGAGGCCGGCGGGGCGGCGCTCCAGCAGCGCGCCGATGCCGAGCAGCGCCACGATGTCATCGAAGCCCGCCGCCGCTCCGGCGCCGCGCCGGCGGCGCCGGCCGTATTCCAGGTTCGCCCTTACGCCCAGATGCGGGAACAGCCGCGCCTCCTGGAACACGAAGCCGATGCGGCGATCCTCCGCCGCGACGTCGATGCCGCGCGCCGCGTCGAACAGCACGTCGTCGCCGATGGCGATGCGGCCGCGATCGGGCCGCCGCAGGCCGGCGATGGCCGCCAGCAGGCAGCTCTTGCCGGCGCCGGACGGGCCGAACACCACCGTGGCGCCGCCGCCCGGCGCGGCGAAGGCGGCGTGCAGCTCGAAGGCGCCGAGGCGCTGGTTGATGTCGACCTCGATCAATTCTAGCCCCGTTGCAGGTCTTGCGCGTAGCGCGCGATCCGCTCGGACAGGATCAGCGCGACCAGCGCCAGCGCGAAGGAGACGATGGAGAGCCGCGCCGCCACCGCCTCGCCGCCTGGCGATTGCAGCGCGCCGTAGATCGCCAGCGGCAGGGTCTGCGTCTCGCCCGGGATGCTGGCGGCGAAGGTGATGACCGCGCCAAACTCGCCCAGCGCGGCGGCGAAGGCGGTCATCGCCCCGGCGGCGATGCCCGGCGCCATCAGCGGCAGGGTGATGGAGAAGAAGCGGTCGAGCGGCCGGGCGCCGAGCGTGCGCGCGGCGTCCTCCAGCTTGCGGTCGACCGCGCCGGCGGAAAGCCGGATCGCCCGCACCATCAGCGGAAAGGTCATCACCGCCGTGGCCAGCACCGCGCCCGCGGTGGTGAAGGCGAGGCGGATGCCGAACCAGTCATTGAGCAGGCTGCCGAGCGGCCCGTGCAGTCCGAAGACCAGCAGCAGCAGATAGCCGGTCACCACCGGCGGCAGCACGAAGGGCAGGTGCACGAAGGCGTCGAACAGGCTCTTGCCGAGGAAGCGGCTGCGCCCCAGCAGCCAGCCGACCAGGATCGCCGGCGGCAGGCTGAACACGACGCTGCAGACCGCCACCCTCAGGCTGAGGGCGACGGCCTGCCATTCCTCGGGAGTGAGCGCTAGGAAGCTGCGCGCGTCATTCAAGAATCTTGAACCCGTAGCTGCGGAAGAGTTCCTTGCCCTCCGCTCCGGTCAGGAAGTCGAAGAACGCCGTCACCTCAGGGCGAGCCTTTCCGGCGACGATGCCCATAGGATAGACGATCGCGTCATGGCTGTCCGCAGGGAAGGTGCCGAGGATGGCGACATCGGCAAGGCCGCGGGCATCGGTCGCGTAGACGATGCCGAGCGGCGCCTCACCGCGCTGCACCAGGGCCAGAGCGGCGCGCACATTCTCCGCCGGGGCCAGGCTGGCCTTCACCGAATCCCAGAGGCCGAGCTTGGTCAGCGCCTGCTCGGCATAGCGCCCGGCCGGCACGCTCTTCGGATCGCCGACCGCGAGGCGGCCGCCTTTCAACGCGCCCGCCAGATCGAGCGAAGACGACACGTCAAGCGGCGCGGCGCCGGCCGGGCCGACGACGACGAGATCGTTGCCGGCCGGCCGCCGGATGCTGTCCGCCTCGATCAGCGCCTTGTCGCTGAGATAGGCCATCCATTTCTCGTCCGCCGAGGCGAACAGATCGGCCGGGGCGCCGGCCTCGATCTGCTTGGCGATGGTGGAGGACGAGCCGAATGACAGCACCACCGGGCCATGGCCCTTCGCCTGCCAGATGGCGGCGGCGGCCTTCAGCGCGTCGGTGAGCGAGGCCGCGGCGAACATGGTCACCGGTTCCTCGGCGCGGGCGGTGCCGGCCGCCAAGCCGATGGCGGCGGCGGCGAAGGCGGCAAGGACGCCGCGGCGGGACAGGAATGAGTGCTGATCGGACATCGGAGTTCCCCAGGATGTGACGGCATGTGGCGATGTATTCAGATGGATATATCGCTGAAGGCGCGCGGCGGCAAGGCGATTCCCGATGGGCGGCCTGGCCCATGCGCGCAGGAAAGAGGGGGAGGCCCCCGCCGGGCGCGGGGCGCCGAAACACCGGCTGCGGCTAGGCGCCGCTCCTGGCCAGCGCGGTGAGGGCGGCGAGGTCGCGGGCGATCGCGCGCGCGGTCTTGGCCTCGATGTTGCGGAACCGGCGCAGCACCGCGGCGCCCGTCTCGGTCAGCCTGGCGCCGCCGCCATGGGCGCCGCCCTTGCCGGCGGCGACCAGCGGGGTCTTGAAGCTCTCGTTCAATTCCTCGACCAGCAGCCAGGCGCGGCGATAGCTCATCTTGAGCCGCCGCCCCGCCGCGGAAATCGATCCGGTCGCGGCGATGGCGTCCAGCAGGTCGGCCTTGCCCGGGCCGATGGCGATGCCGGGGGCGAGGACCAGGCGCAGCCGCGCCCCGGCCGATTGATGCTTCGGTTTCATCGCCGCAGGATACCGGCCGCGCTCCCCAGATCAAGGGCAGGGGACGGAAGGGCGGGGGACGGAAGGGCGGGGGATAGGCGGCCGTCGGGCAAGGGGTGGACAGGCTCCGGTCGCTCCCCCACAATCCGCGGCGGGGATGCGGAATACGGGTTGGCTTCATGCACATGGCACGGATCGGCGAACACCTCCGGGGGCTCCGCCGCGCGGGACTGGCGACTCTGGCGGCGGCAATCGGACTGGGCGCGCTCGTCCCGGGTGCCAGCCGGGCCGAGGATTTGGCCGCCATCGTCGAATCCCTCGACCCGCCGCGCGATGACATCCGCGCCTTGGACCTGCTCGCCACCGGCACGGTGATCGAGCTCAAGGCCGGGGACAAGATCGTGCTCGGCTACCTGGCTTCCTGCGCCCATGAGGAGATCACCGGCGGCAAGGTCACTATCGGCTCCGATGGCAGCAAGGTCGAGGGCGGCGAGGTGGTGCGTGACCAGGTCTCCTGCGACGGGACCGTCGATCCCGTCACCGCCGCCGGTTCCAACGAGGCGGCCGTGGTGGCGATCCGCGGCATCGGCGGCGATGGCGCCGGGCTGCGCAACGTGCCGAGCCAGCAGCCGGTCTTCGTCATCTCCGACCAGGAGCTGCCGGCCGATTCCTCGCTGGTCATCCAGCGCCTCGATCGCGCCGAAGCGCCGATCCGCGTCTCGCTGTTCGGCCGCACGCTGGATCTGAGGTCGACCGGCATGAAGCTGACGCCGGGCGGCGTCTATTCCGCCGCCTGCGGCGAGCTGAAGGTCGCCTTCAAGATCGCCGACAATGCCGGGGTGAAGCCGGTGGTCACCCTTCAGCGCACGGTGCGGTTCTGAGCGATGCCCCGCGCCGGGTGATGCGCAATCCCCGCATCCAGCTCGGAATCCTCGCCGCGCTCGTCGCGCTCTGTTGCGGCATCTTCCAGGAACGCTATCTCAGCGCCGGGCTCTCCTTCGACGCGCTGCTCAGCTTGCGTCATGCCGTCTTCGGCGACCGCCACGCGGCAGCGGACTCGCATGTCGTCGTCGTCGCCATCGACGAGGCGACCTTCGCCGACCCGGCCCTCCGGGATACGCCGATGGCCTTGTGGGCGCCGCAATTCGCCACGGTGCTCGATACCCTCGACCGTGCCGGGGCGCGGGTCATCGGCGCCGACATCCTGTTCACGGCCTGGACCGAGAAGATCATCGCCGGTCACGATAAGCCGTTGATCGATACCTTCAAGCGCCTGGGCGCAACCGGGCGGATCGTCCTCGCCCAGGCGCTCGACGGCAACAGCGGCAAGCTGGTCGGGCCGCACCGCATCTTCACCCTGATGGTGGGCGGCCAGAAGAACATCCGCTCGGTGAACGTGAAGCAGGACAAGGACGGCGTGGTGCGGCACATGGCGCTGCTGCAGGCGGGGCAGAGCGTCGCCGATCCGGCGGCGGTGCCGGCTTTCGCGCTGACCCTGGCGCAGCGCGCGGGTCTCGATCTTGCGACAATCCCCCCAGGCATAGCGCGCCTCTCGCCGAATTACGGCGACGTCGTCGTTGCGCCGGCGGTGCCGATGCGCGAGGTCCTCGCCTGTGCCGGGAAGCCCGATGCGGCCCCGGTCGTGGCGGAGGCGTTTCGCGACAAGGTGGTGCTGCTCGGCTTCACCTCCGATTTCGAGGATCGCAAGGTGGTCGCCGGGCGGACCTTCACCGATGACGGCGCCGGCATCGTGCATCTGCCCTGCGCTGGCGACGCGCCGGCCGCGCGCGCCGGCCGCGACACGATTCCCGGTGTCTTCATCCATGCCCAGGCGGTCAACGACCTGCTGCGCGGCGAGATCGCGCGGTTCTGGTCGCTCTGGGCAAGCTGGCTCGGCATGGCGGTGCTGGCCGGACTCGGCGCCGGCCTGACGATGACCCTGCGGGCGCCGGCCGCGAGCGCCTGGCTCATCGGCGCCCTGGTGCTGTGGACCGCCGGTGCCACCTATTCCGCCAGCCTGGACTGGATGGCGCCGCTGCTGGGCGGCGCGGGGTCCGGAATCATTGCCTTCCTCATCGGCCTCGGCCTGCGCAATCTGGTGATCGACCGCGAGCAGCGGCGCACGGTGCTGTTCCTCTCCCGCTATCTTGACGCCCGCGTGGCGCGCAATCTGCTGGCGAGCGACCAGCCGCCGAAGCTCTCCGGCGAGATGCGCGACATCACCATCTGGTTCTCCGACATCGCCGGCTTCACCACCGTTGCCGAGCGGCTGAATCCGGAGGCGCTGGTGCAGCGCCTCAACCACCACTTCACGCTGCTCGGCGAGGTGATCGAGGCCGAGGGCGGCATCATCGACAAATACGTGGGCGACGCCGTGGTCGCCGTGTTCGGGGCGCCGGTGCCCCAGCCCGACCACGCCGCCCGGGCGCTGCGCGCGGCGCTTGCCGTGCAGCGCAAGCTGGCGGCGGAGGCGGACAATCCCGACAGCTTCAAGATCCGCATCGGCCTCAACACCGGCGAATGCGTGGTGGGCAGCATCGGCTCGGAGAAGCGCCTCAACTACACCGCCATCGGCGACGCGGTGAACGTGGCGGCGCGGCTGGAAGCCGCCAACAAGGATTTCGGCACCGCCATCCTCTGCTCCAACGCCACCGTGCGGGCCGCCGGCCCGGGCTTCCAGTTCCGCGAGCTCGGCCCGATCCAGGTCAAGGGGCGGGTCGAGCCGGTGGCCGTTAACGAAGTGCTGGGGCTGCGGGGCCAGACCTAGGCCGGCGGCGGCTTGCAACCAGCACGGTATTCCCGAATACTTGATCGGGGGACATCGGCGGCTTGGGGGGCTTGATGCCGGCGCGTTTCTTGGGGCTCGCTTGCCTGCTCATCGGCATGGCGCTCGCCTTCCTGCCGCCAGCTCTGGCGGCGGAGCCGCGCATCGCGCTGGTCATCGGCAACGCGGAATACGGGCCGGAAATCGGCAAGCTGAAGAATCCCGCCAATGACGCCAAGCTGCTGGCCGAGACGCTGAGAGGGCTCGGCTTCCAGGTCGACCTGGTGCTCGATGCCGACCAGCGGGCGATGAAGCGCGCGGTGAAGGGCTTCGGCGCCAAACTGCGCGAGGCGGGCAAGGATGCCACCGGCCTGTTCTACTATGCCGGCCACGGCGTGCAGGTCGCCGGCACCAACTACCTGCTGCCGGTCGGCGCGGAGATCGCGGACGAGGCGGATGTGGAGATCGAATCCCTTGCCGCCGATGACGTGATGACCCAGATGCAGTCCGCCGGCAACGCGGTCAATCTCGTCTTCCTCGACGCCTGCCGCAACAATCCGCTGGCGCGCCTGTCGCGTTCCGTCACGCGCGGGCTGGCGCGGCTCGACGCGCCGCGCGGCTCCTTCGTCGGCTATTCCACCGCGCCGGGCGATGTGGCGGCGGATGGCGATGGCGCCAATTCCCCCTATGCCATGGCCCTGGCCGAGGAGCTGAAGACCCCCGGCATCTCGGTGGAGGAGGCCCACCGCAACGTCCGCGCCAGGGTGCTGGCGGCGAGCGGCAACACGCAGACGCCCTGGGATTCGTCGTCGCTGACCGGCCCGGTGATCCTGGTCGAGAAACCCGTCGCGGCCCCGGCCCCGGCCCCGCCGCCGGCGCCCGCGCCACAGCCGCAAGTCCAGCAGCAGGCCGCAATCGACAAGGAGGCGCTGTTCTGGCAGTCGATCAAGGACAGCAAGAACGCGGCGGAGTTCGAGGCCTACCTGAAGAAGTTCCCCGAGGGCACCTTCGCCGACCTGGCCAAGGCGAAGATCGCGGAATTGAGGGCGCCCGTTGCCGCCGCCGCGCCAGCCCCGGCTCCAACCCCGGCCCCAGTTCCGCCTCCGGCGCCAACCCCGGCACCGGCCGCGACGACGACGGCCGCGCCATCGACGAGCGCGCCGTCGACGGGCGCGGCTGCCCCGCCCGCCACGCTGCGCGTGTCGCGTGACGTTGCGGAGAATCTCAACGTCTATCTCAAGAACGCGGATCTCTCGTCGCGCTACTGGGCCTTCGCCGTCAGCAAGGACGGAACGCGGTCGGAGCGGGTCGGCTGCTCGAAAACCAAGGCCGACGGCAGCCGCTGGTGCTCCGGCCCCGCGGGCAGCACCTCGCAGGAGATCACCGACAAGGGCGCCGTCATCAAATGCGGGTCGGACTGCATGCTGCTCTATCGCGGCAAGGACAAGGTCTCGAACGTCGAGATCATGGTCGAATAGGCTCGCCGGGCTTCCTTTCCTGGCAACGAGCCGTTTGCGTCTTGCAACTTTTCGGCGGTTCCCGAATACTTTGGCGGGGATATTCGCGCGGGGAGGGTAGGATGCCGGCGCGTTTCTTGGGATTTGTCTGCCTGCTGTTCCTGCTGGCGGCGGCCACCGTGCGGCCGGGTTTCGCGTCCGAGCCGCGCGTGGCGCTGGTCATCGGCAACTCGAATTACGGCCCGGAGATCGGCAGGCTGCTGAATCCGGTCAATGACGCGAAACTCTTGGCCGGGACGCTGCAGGACCTCGGCTTCGCGGTGGACCTGGTGCTCGACGCCGACCAGAAGACGATGAAGCGCGCGATCAAGTCGTTCGGCGCCAAGCTGGAGGCGGCAGGCAAGGAGGCCACGGGCCTGTTCTACTACGCCGGGCATGGCGTCCAGGTCGACGGAACCAACTATCTGCTGCCCGTCGGCGCCGAGATCGCGCGCGAGGCGGACGTGGAGATCGAATCCATCGCCGCCGACGATGTGATGACGCAGATGCAGTCCGCCGGCAACGCCGTCAACCTGGTGTTCCTCGACGCCTGCCGCAACAACCCGCTGGCCAAGGCGAGCCGCTCGGCCACGCGCGGCCTGGCGCGACTGGATGCGCCGCGCGGCTCCTTCGTCGGCTATTCGACCGCGCCCGGCGACGTGGCGGCGGATGGCGACGGCGCCAATTCGCCCTACGCCCTGGCGCTGGCCGAGGAACTGAAGAAGCCCGGAATTTCGATCGAGGAGGCGCACCGCAACGTGCGCGCCAGGGTGCTGGCCGCGAGCGGCAACAAGCAGACGCCCTGGGATTCGTCGTCGCTCACCGGCCCTGTCATCCTCGCGGAGAAGCCGGCCGAAGCGGCGCCGGCTCCCCAGCCTGCCGCAGCACCCGCACCGCAGCCGCAGGTCCAGCAGCAGGCGGCGATCGACAAGGAGGCGCTGTTCTGGGAATCGATCAAGGACAGCAAGGATCCGGGCGAGTACGAAGCCTACCTGCAGCAATATCCGAACGGCAGTTTTGCGCCGCTGGCAAAGGCGAAGCTCTCGAGAATGGCTGCGGCGCCGGCGACTCAGCTGTCACCGGCGCCCGAGGCGGGGCAGGCCGTTACCGAAGATGCCGGTGCCGGCGGCATGCGCTTCGTCGTCAGCGCGGATATCAAGGAGAAGTTCGATCGATATGTTCGCAACTGCGAATCCCGCAAGAACCAGCCCTGCTATATTGCGATCAGCCACGACGGGAATGCCATCGCGCTGGCGCGCGCCGATCAATCCTGGCCCCCGAGCTTTGACAGCGCGCCGAAGAAGGCGCTTCAGGACTGCGGCGGACCGACGGCCTGCACGCTGGTGATGGAAAAGGGCAAGTTGCGTCCCGGGGTCGTCGTGTCGTCACAGACCGGCACGGTGGCTCCGGCAGCGGCGCGGCCGTCACCGGCGCCCGCGGCGGGGCCGGCCGTGACCGAAGATGCCGCCGCCGGCGGCATGCGCTTCGCCGTCAGCACAGAGATCAAGGAGAAGTTCGATCAATACATTCGTAACTGCGAATCCCGCAAGAACCAGCCCTGCTATATTGCGATCAGCCACGACGGGAATGCCATCGGGCTGGCGCGCGCCGATCAATCCTGGCCCCAGAGCTTCGATGTCGCGCCGAAGAAGGCGCTCCAGGATTGCGGCGGACCGACGGCCTGCACGCTGGTGATGGAAAAGGGCAAGCTGCGCCCCGGGGTCGTCGTGTCGTCACAGACCGGCACGGCGTCTCCGGCAGCGGCGCAGCCGCAGACGGACTCGGGGCAGCCGGCCCAGCCGGAGACCGGCGACCCGGCCGGCGCGGCGACCAGCACCGCCTTCGCTGTCGGCGAGGTGTACGACTTCGCCGGCGACGCCGACGGCTTCAAGTATCGCGGCGAGCTCCGGGTGCTGACGGTCAACGCCGAGGGCGAACTCGAAGGCGAGATCGACATCCGGGTCACCAAGCCCTCGGGGGGCGGCTATACGGTGAGACAGGATTTCCGCCTGCAGCAGCAGGATGGCCAGGTCGAGATCCGCTGCTTCCGTCCCCGGGCGATCGAGGGGTCTTTCAGCAAGTATTCGTCCGACCACTTCTATCTCACCCGGCAGGCGCCGGGGGTCTACAAGGGCACCAACCAGGACCGCAGCGGCAGCAGCGGCCAGGTCGTCTTGACCCTTCGTGCCGTGTGAACGCTGTCACAGGCACGAATGTTCAGCCTTGCTTTCTCCAGCCCGCGAGATGACATAGGCTCCACGAAGCGTGAAGTGGAGACCGGAATGATCGCAGGATTGAAACGCCATCTGGCCGCGGCCACGGCTGTTCTTGCCCTTGGCGCCATGCAGGCCGCCGCGCCCGCTTCGGCCCAGGACGAACTCGGCATCCAGCCGGATGGCCGCGTCATCGTCTCGTCGGCGGTGGGCAAGGTGATCGGCGATTATCTGAGCCGGGTCAGCGGGCGCTTCGGCGCGCTGGCGGTATCGCGCTCCGGCGACGTCGCCGCCTTCTACATCTGCCAGTCGCATCTGTGGAAGAACTGCGACGATTCCAGCCTCGAGGACAGCTTCATCTCGATCCCGTCGGGCAAGCTGGCCGGCCCCCAGGCTCTGTCGCGCTGCAATGGATTGGGCGGCGGCGATTGCGTGCTGCTGTTCGTCAATGACCGTTGGCAGCGGCCCTTCGCCCTCGCCAAGTGATCGAATTCGGCTCTCAGGTTGATCGAATTTCCTGGCCCAGGCCATTGTTTTTATGACATTAAATCGCCGTTGGCGGCGTGACTCCCGCATGTTAGCTTGACCGCCATGCACAACCGCCGCCTGGACAATCGCCTGGGAAAGGTGCTTCTCCATCGGCCATGCGAACGAGCGAGCAAGAGGCGAGTATGAACGCGAAATGGGCGCCGGATTCCTGGCGGTCGAAACCGGTGGCGCAGGTCCCGGAATACCCCGATGCGGCCAAGCTGAAATCGGTCGAGGAGCGCCTGCGCGCCTTCCCGCCGCTGGTCTTTGCCGGCGAGGCGCGGCGCCTGATGGAGAATCTCGGCCACGTGGCGGAGGGCAAGGCCTTCCTGCTCCAGGGCGGCGATTGCGCCGAGAGCTTCGCCGAGTTCTCCGCCAACAACATCCGCGACACCTTCCGCGTCCTGTTGCAGATGGCAGTGGTGCTGACCTTCGGGGCTGCCTTGCCCGTGGTGAAGGTCGGCCGCATCGCCGGCCAGTTCGCCAAGCCGCGCTCGGCCCCGACCGAGACCATCAACGGGGTGGAGCTGCCGTCCTATCGCGGCGACATCGTCAACGGCATGGACTTCACTGCGGAAGCGCGGGTGCCGGACCCCGAGCGCCTGGTGCAGAGCTACAACCAGTCGGCCGCGACCCTCAACCTGCTGCGCGCGTTCGCGCAGGGCGGTTTCGCGGATCTTCACAAAGTGCATCGCTGGAACCTGGAATTCGTCGCCGACTCACCCCTCGGCCACAAATACCAGGAGCTGGCCGAGCGGCTCTCCGAGACGCTGGAGTTCATGGCCGCCTGCGGTCTGACCTCCGAGACCGTGCCGCAGATCCGCGAGACCGAGTTCTACACCAGCCACGAGGCGCTGCTGCTCCATTACGAGCAGGCGCTGACCCGCGTCGACAGCCTGACCGGCAAATGGTACGGCTGCTCCGCCCACATGCTGTGGATCGGCGACCGCACCCGCAACCTGGACGGCGCCCACGTCGAATACATGAAGGGCATCCAGAATCCGATCGGGCTCAAATGCGGCCCGACCCTGGACCCCGACGACCTGCTGCGCCTGATCGACGCGCTGAACCCGCAGAACATCCCCGGCCGCCTGACCCTGATCGCCCGCATGGGCCACGACAAGGTCGAGGCCAAGCTGCCGGCTTTGGTCCGCGCGGTGAAGCGCGCCGGCGCCAAGGTGGTGTGGTCGAGCGACCCGATGCACGGCAACACGGTCAAGTCGTCGAGCGGCTACAAGACCCGGCCCTTCGACCGCATCCTCTCCGAGGTGAAGAGTTTCTTCGCCGTGCATCGCGCCGAGGGCACCCATGCCGGCGGCGTGCATTTCGAGATGACCGGCCAGGACGTCACCGAGTGCATCGGCGGCGCCAAGGCGGTGACCGAGGACCGGCTGGCGGACCGCTACCACACCCATTGCGACCCGCGGCTCAACGCCAGCCAGTCGCTGGAGCTCGCCTTCCTCATCGCCGAGCAGCTGAAGGCCGAGCGCAACGCCCAGGGTGCGCGCATTGCCGAAGCGTCCTGATCATCTGCGCCCGGTTGATAAGCCGGGCGCGAGCGATTTCTCGGCGCCGTCGAAGGCGGGGCCGGTCGCCGGCCCGCATTCGGCCGAGGTCCAGCAATGGACCGACCTCTATTTCCTGAAGACCAAGGCGGTGGTCGAGAAGTTCGGCGACGCGCGGGTCACCTATGCCGTCTTCATGCGCCGCCCGGTGATCTCGGCGCCCAAGCTCGCCATCGACTGGCTGCATTCCATCGCCAAGGAGCGTGGGGTCGAGTTCCAGGTCGACCTGCGCTATGCCGAGGGCCGCTGGGTCGGCGCCGGCGAGCCGCTCATGTACATCTCCGGATCGCTGGCGCATCTGGCCGATCTCGAGACCATCCTGTTGCAGAAGCTGGGCCCGGCCTGCGTCGCGGCGTTCAACGCCTTCACCATGTGCTCCGATTTGCCCAAGGTCGCCTTCCTGGCGATGGACGCGCGCCACTGCGCGGGCCTCGAGATGGCGGAGATCATGGCCTATGCGGCCAGCGTCGGCTCCGACCGCGCGCGGCGCAAGGTCGGCGCCATCGGCTTCATCGGCAACGCGACCCACGCGACCGCGCATTATTTCGGCCAGGAGCAGGGCATGGGCACCATGCCCCATGCGCTGATCGGCTATGCCGGCTCGACGCTGCGCGCGGCCGAGATGTTCCACGAGACATTTCCCGAGCAGCCGATGACCGTGCTGGTCGATTATTTCGGCCGCGAGGTGACCGACGCGCTGACCGTGGCGCGGCGCTTCGCGCATCTGGCCTCGGAGGGCAAGCTTTCCGTCCGCATCGACACGCCGGGCAGCCGCTACATCGAGGGCCTCGATCCCTCGGCCTCCTACGCCGTGCTCGACCGCAACGTGCCGGACGCCATCCGCGGCTACCGCAACGAGACCGAACTGCGCCACCTGGTCGGCGCCGGCGTCTCCTCGGCCGCGATCTGGTATTTGCGCGAGGCCCTGAACCGCGAGGGCTTCCAGAAGGTGAAGATCGTCGTCTCCTCCGGCTTCGATCCCGCCAAGTGCAAGGTGATGGCCGAGGCCAACGCGCCGATCGACATCGTCGGCACCGGCTCCTTCCTGCCGCAACGCTGGACCGAGACCTACGCCACCGCCGACATCATCGAATACAACGGCGTGAAGCGCGTGAAGATCGGCCGCGAGTTCCTGTTCAGGAAGTAAGGCTCTCCTCTATCCGCTTCGATGCCGTCATCCCAAGGTCAAGCCTTGCCATGACGAAGCGGTGAGCGTCGGTTCAGGTGAACGGATGCGGCCCGTCGAACTCGCCGACATAGCTGATGTGAGTCACCAGCGCGCCGCCCCGCCATTGGTGCAGCGCCACGGCCGGCGGGTCCATGGTGAAGGTGATGTCGACGCCCGGGCGCAGGTCCAGCGTCGCCTGGTGCGCGGTGCTGGGGCCGATCGAGGCGAGGGTACCGGCCCAGCGCGCCTGGATCGGGCGGTGGACATGGCCGCACAGCACGCGCTCGACCTGCGGGTTGCGGCGCACGATCGCCGCCAGGCGCTCCGCCCCGGCATTCAGGCTTGTGGCGTCGAACTCATGGATGCCGCAGGCGAAGGGCGGATGATGCATGAAGATCACCGTCGGCCGCTCTGACTCGGCAAGGCGCGCCGCGAGCCAGTCCAGCCGCGCGTCGCACAATTCGCCATGCGGCGCGCCCTCGACCAGCGTGTCGAGGCCGATCAGCCGCAGCGGGTGATCCTCGATCGCGTATTGCACGAAATCGCCTTGCTGCAGATGCGCGTGGTCGGCGAAACCGGCGCGCAAGGCGGCGCGCGCGTCGTGGTTGCCGGGCACCACATAGACCGGCATCGGCAGCTTCGCGAGGATGCCGCGCAGCCGGTCGTATTCCGCCGCGCTGCCGGCATCGACCAGGTCGCCGGTGGCGAGCACCACGTCGGGGCGCGGGTCGAGCGCGAGCAGATGCGCCACCGCGCGCTCGAGATAGGGCGCGGTGTCGACCCGGCCGCTCATCAGCCGGCCATCGGGCATCACATGGGTGTCGGAAATCTGCGCGATCAGCATGGGGGTCTCCGGCCGCGGGTCCAGGTTTCGCCGCACGATAGCGGCCTCAATTCGGGTCGTCGCGCATTGCATTGTCTCGCGATAATCCGGTCGCGCCGCGCGGGCCTTGATGAAAAATCCAAGTCATTTCAATGCCCGGCGGGTCGCTCATTCAGTATTTTGAATATTAATAGTTACGCAACCCTAGGAATTTACGCTGTCGGTTCGCCGCTCCGAGATCGGCCCTCGCCACGAACAGGGGATGATTCATGGCCACCGCACCGAAGCTGGACCTGACGCCGCCCGCCCGACCCGCGCGCAGCCTCGCCAAGTCGCAGGCGCAGCACCGCCGCGCGGCGCAGACGCTGCCGCTCGGCGTCTCCGACACCTACCGCTACTGGGGCGACGACGGGACGCTCTACGTGAAGCGCGCCAAGGGCGCGCGGATCTGGGACCTCGACGACAATTGCTATGTCGATTTCCGCCTCGGCTGGGGGCCGATCATCCTCGGCTATGGCAACGAGCGGGTCGATGCCGCCGCGCGCCAGGGCATCGAGTTCGGCGGCGTCACCGCGCTGGCCACGGCGCTGGAGGCCAATGTCGCCGAATTGATGGTCGCCATGGTGCCGGGCGTCGAGCAGGTGCGCTTCGCCAATTCCGGTTCCGAGGCGGTGGCGACGGCGCTGCGCGTGGCCCGCGCGGTCTCGGGGCGCGACGGCTTCGTCATGGTCGAGGGCGCCTTCCACGGCATGTTCGATTCCGTGCTCTGGCGCACGCAGATGGAGACCTGGGATCCGGCCTCTGGCCAGCCGCCCGAGGTGCTGCCCTTCGGCCGCGGCATCCCGCTGGCCCATCGCGACCTGGTGGGCGTGGTGCCGCTCAACGACGCCGAGGCGCTGCGCAGCCTGTTCAAGCGCGAAGGCAGCCGCATCGGCGCCTTCATCCTCGAGCCGATCCTCGGCAATTGCTGCTCGATCCCGGCGACGCAGGCCTATCTCCAGGACGTGCGCGCGATGTGCGACGAATACGGCATCGTGCTGATCTTCGACGAGGTGAAGACCGGCTTCCGCGTCGCCCGCGGCGGCGCGCAGGAGCTCTACGGCGTGCAGCCCGACCTCTGCACCTTCGCCAAGGCGATGGGCAACGGCTATCCGATCGCGGCGCTCGGCGGCAAGCGCGCCTTCATGGGCGCCATCTCGGGTTTCGACGGCGTGCTGCATGGCGGCACCTTCACCGGCCATCCGATCGCGCTGGCCGCCGCCGAGGCCACCCTGCGCATCCTGAAGGAGACGAACGCCCTGCAGGAGATCGCCGATTGGGGCCGTGCGCTGCAGGGGCACCTGGCCGGCGTCTTCACCCAGGCCGGCATCCCGCATGTCTTCACCGGCCACCCGTCGATGTTCGGCATCCTGTTCCGCGACAAGCCGCTACGGAGTTACCGCGACTGGGCGACCTCCAACCACGATCTCTACGACGCGATGGCGCGCGCGCTGCCGGACTACGGATTGCTGCCGGAGCCGGACTCGCGCGAGCCCTGGTTCGTCTGCCACGCCCACCGCGAGATCGACCCGGCGGAGATCGCCGGCACGGTGGCCGAGGTCATCGCAACGCTGGCGCGGTGAAGCGCGCGACCAGCGCCGCGCCGATCGCCAGCGCGGCGGCGGCGGCGATCGAGGGCAGCAGGAACGATCCGGTCAGATCGTGCATCCAGCCGGCCAGGATGGGCCCGACGATCTGGCCCAGCCCGAAGGCGGCGGTCATCAGCGCGATCATGCGGGCGACGCCGCCGCTCACCAGGCGCCGCACCACGACGAAGCCCAGCACGGTGATGCCGACGATGGTGCCGCCGAGCAGGATCGCCGCCAGCACCGCGCCAGGCGGCGAGATCCACAGCACGCTCGAGAGCACGCCCACCGCCTCCGCCAGGCAGGCGAGGGCGTAGCTCTGCGCCGGGCCGATCCGCCGGCCCATCGCCGACCAGATCGCGACCGAGGGAATCGCCGCGAGGCCGACGATGACCCAGATCACCGGCTCCATCGGCGCGATCGCCGCGTTGGTCCGCACCAGCTGCACCAGGAACGTCGCGGTGATGACATAGCCGAAGCCGAACAGGCCATAGGAGACGACCAGCGCCGCCAACGCGCGGTCGAGCCCGCGGCCATTGCCATTGGCGGCGGGCGTGGGCGCCGCGTGCGGTGCCGGGCCGATCAGCAGCCCGACCGCGATGCAGGCGGCAAGCGAGAGCAGGGACGTTGCGACCCATTGCCAGGTCCAGCCATAGCCGGCGGCCGCCATGCGCTCGACCAGCATGGCCGACAGCGCGATGCCGGTGCCGACGCCGGCGAACTGATAGCCCGCCCAGGCGGCCTTGCCGGCCTGGGTCAGCCGCTCCATCACCAGGGCGGAGGAGAAGATCAGCACATAGGCGCTGGCGAGGCCGCCAAGGAAGCGCAGCAGGATGAATCCGGGAAGCGCCGTGGTCAGCGCCATGGCGCCGGTCGACAGCGCGCTGAAGACGAGGCCCACCAGCATCCAGCGCCGCGGCGTCGCGGTGAAGAACGGCAGCGCCGCCGCCAGCGCGCCGAGCAGGTAGCCGGCGAAATTGGCCGAGGCGATGAGGCCGGCCTGGCTCGCCGTCAGATGCAGATCGGCGACCATCTCGGGCAGGATCGGCGTGTAGACGAACCGCCCGATGCCCATGGCCGAGGCCAGGGCGATGAAGCCGCCGAGGATGAGAGCAATGGGAGTCACAGGACGCGGTCGTTCGTTGACGTTCACCGCCATATCCCCACATAGCGCAGCTGCTCTCGCCGCGGATCATGGTGCAGCAGCGGCGGGCACGACAAGCCGCGATTGCACCTGCTGCCATGCAAGAACGGCATGGGCGCGCCCGACGCGGACATGCCGCGCCGATTGCCGGTGCGCGGTCTATCCGCGCATCCGTGCCCGCAAGGTGAGGCCGATGCCGAGCGCGATAAGCGCCACGCCGCTCCACACCACCGGCGAATAGCGCTCGCCCAGGCCGAAGGTGCCGATGACCACACCGACGGCGGCGGCGACAGTGCCGATCTGGCTGAGGGTGACGGGGCCGCCCACGGCCTGCAGCCGGAAGAACAGCGCGAACATCAGCGCGCTGCCGGCGACTTGTATGGCGACAATGCCGGGAATGATCAGCAGCGATGCCAGCGCGCCCGGCCCCGCGACGACGACCGTGGCCGCGATGAGCAGCGCGGCGGAGATCGCGTTGCTGCCGACCGCGAGCCAGATCGGGCTGGCGCACTGCGGCCAGGCGAGCGTGCGATAGACGTTGCCGAGCGCGAGGCTGAACGGAATGGCGATGCCGAGCGCCGCCCAGAACCATTCCACGCTGCGCCCGATTTCGCCGCGCGAGGTGGCGACCAGCAGCGCGCCGGCGAAGCCGATCGCGACGCCGACAAGTTCCAGCCGGCTCGGCGAACGCAGGCGCGCGGCCAAAGACAGCGCCACGGTGAACATCGGCGACAGCGTGAACAGGATCGCGACATAGCCGCTGCCGAGCTTCGGGATCAGCGAATAGACCAGCACGTTGGGCAGCGCATAGGAGATCACCGCGATGACGGCGAAATAGCGCAGGTGCCGCGCGTCGACTTTCGCGCGCAGACGCAGCGCCGGCATCGCCGCGCCGAGGATGGCCGCGCCGCCGGTCGAGATCACCGCCGCCCAGACGATGGGCGGGATTCCGGCAGCCACCGCCAGCTTGCCCAGCGGGAAATTGATCCCGAGCAGCAATCCGACCGCGACCAGCAGGAAGCCGGGCGAATGCCAGGCGCGGGCAGGGAGGCTGGGCTTGCTGGGCGGGGATTTGGTCATGCGGCGCTGGGGCAAAGGGGGATTCCGGCCGCGCATTGCCCGGCCTTGACATCATCTCAAATCTGGGAGAATTTCCCGAATATGGAAACAGCGAGTCCGGACGAGACTAGCATCGACCGGCGCATCGCCCAACGGCTTCGCGCGCTTCGAACGGAGCGCGGCTGGTCGCTGGACGAACTCGCCCAACGGAGCGCCGTCAGCCGCGCCACGCTCTCTCGCCTGGAGAACGGCGAGGTCAGCCCGACCGCGAATGTGCTGGGCAAGCTTTGCGGCGCCTATGGCATGACCCTGTCGCGCCTGATGCTGATGGTGGAGGACGGCTTCGCGCCGCTGATCCGCCGCGACGCGCAACCGCTCTGGACCGATGCCAGTATCGGCTTCCGCCGCCGTTCCGTGTCGCCGCCGGCGCAGAGCCTTTCCGCCGAGATGCTGGAGTGCGAACTCGGCCCCGGCGCCCGCATCGCCTATGACGTGCCGCCGCGCCACGGGCTGGAACATCATTTGCTGCTGCTTGAAGGGCGCCTGCAGGTGACGGTGGGCGGCGTCACCCACGACCTCCATCCCGGAGATTGCCTGCGCTACCAGCTGACCGGCCCCAGCGCCTTCGCCACGCCGGAGAAGACCGGCGCGCGCTACGTGCTGTGCATGGTGTGAGCCGAATGACCGCCAGCATCGACATCGTCGCGTTCTCCGCCGCCGAGCTGGAGGCGCACATTGCCACCTTCGCGGCGCTGCTGAAGGCCTGCGTCGAGGACGGCGCCAGCATCGGCTTCGTGCTGCCTTTCTCCCTGGCGGAGGCGGAGAGCTACTGGCGCAAGAAGGTGCTGCCCGGGCTTGGAAGCGGCGGCCTCGTCCTGCTGGTCGCGCGGCAGGGCGATCGCATCGTCGGCACCGTGCAGCTCGACCACGACACCTTCCCCAACCAGCGCCATCGCGGCGAGGTGCGCAAGCTGATGGTGCATCCGAAGGCGCGGCGGCGCGGCATCGCCACCTTGCTGATGCAGGCGGTGGAGAAACGCGCGGCGATGCTCGGCCGCAGCCTGATCACGCTGGACACCCGCACCGGCGACGGCGCGGAACCGCTCTACCTCTCGCTTGGCTACCGGGTGGCGGGGATGATTCCGGGATACTGCCGCGACAACATCGCCGAGCGCTACGACCCGACGACGATCATGTACAAGCCGCTGGGCCCTCACTTCCCCGGTGGCTTGGCGTAGGGCACTTCGATCCAGACATAGCCCTGTTCGTTGCTGTTGGGCTTGGCGCCGTATTCCAGGATCCAGGACCGGCCGGTCTGGGTGTCGAACATCATGTTGATCTTGGAGCTGCCCTTGGCCAGGTCGCGGTCGGGCTGGTCGAGCACGATCAGCACGAAACGCTGGCTCAGCGGCTCGGTCACCGGCGTCGGCGCCAGGGTGGTTTCCTGGGCGAAGGCCGGCGCCGCCAGGATGGCCAGCACTGGAAGCGCAATCAGCTGTCGAATCATGAACCCTCCGGGCCGGTCAATGCGGCGCCTGCAGCCTCTGTTGCCAGCCAAACACACACGCTTGGCCATCGCAAATGCGCCCAGGTCCTGCCCCGCATGCAAGGAAGTGGGTGGCAAGCCGATCGAATATCCTTAATCTCGCTTAAGTCATCGTTAGCGCCGTTTTCCGCCAACCCGGATCATCATGACCCACGAACTGAAAATCGCCCTGGCCCAGCTCAACCCGACGGTGGGCGATGTCGCCGGCAACCTCGCGATGCTGCGCCGGGCGCGCGCCACGGCGGCCGGGAAGGGCGCCGATCTGGTGTTCTGCGCCGAGGCGACCATGTCCGGCTATCCGGCCGAGGACCTGGTGCTGAAGCCGGCCTTCCAGCAGGCTTGCCGCCAGGCGGTCGAGGACCTGGCCGCCGACACCGCCGATGGCGGGCCCGCGATCATGGTGGGGGCGCCGTGGCTCGACGACGGCAAGCTGATGAACGCCTTCCTGCTGCTTGACGGCGGCAAGGTGGCGGCGACGCGCTACAAGCACGAGCTGCCCAATTACGGCGTGTTCGACGAGAAGCGCGTTTTCACCCCGGCGCCGCTGCAGAGCCCGGTGCAGTTCCGCGGCGTGAAGCTCGGCGTGCCGATCTGCGAGGATCTGTGGTTCGCCGACGTCTCCGAATGCCTGGCGGAATCGGGGGCGGAAATCCTGCTCTGCCCGAACGGCTCGCCCTTCGACATCCACAAGATGGACCAGCGCCTGAACATGGCGGTGGCGCGGCAGAACGAGACCGGCCTGCCGGTCGTCTACGTCAACCAGGTGGGCGGCCAGGACGAGCTGGTCTTCGACGGCGGGTCCTTCGTGCTCGATCGCGGCCATCAGGTGAAGGCGCAGCTGCCGATGTTCCGCGAGGCGGTCGAGCTCACCCATTGGCGCCGCACCAACGACGGCTGGAGCTGCGATCCGGCGCCGATCACGCCGGAGCCCGCGCTGCTGGAGAAGATCTACCAGGCGATGATGCTGGGCCTGCGGGACTACGTGCGCAAGAACCGCTTCCCCGGCGTGCTGCTCGGCCTCTCCGGCGGCATCGATTCCGCGCTGACCGCGGCGGTGGCGGTCGACGCGCTCGGCGCCGACAAGGTGCATGCGGTGATGATGCCCTCGCCCTATACCAGCGCCCATTCGCTGGAGGACGCGGCGGCCTGCGCCAGGCTGCTCGGCATCACCTACGAGACCATCTCCATCGAGCCGGCGATGCAGGCCTTCGGCGCGATGCTGGCGCCGAGCTTCAAGGGCCGCAACGCCGACACCACGGAAGAGAACATCCAGAGTCGCGCCCGCGGCGTCACCCTGATGGCGCTCTCCAACAAGCTCGGCTACATGCTGCTCACCACAGGCAACAAGTCGGAGATGTCGGTCGGCTACGCGACGCTCTATGGCGACATGTGCGGCGGCTACTCGGTGCTGAAGGACATCTACAAGATGACCGTCTTCGCCCTCTGCCGCTGGCGCAACACCCACCACCCGCTGGACGCCCTCGGCCCCAAGGGGATGGTGATGCCGGAGCGGGTCATCACCAAGCCGCCTTCGGCCGAGCTGAAGCCGAACCAGACCGACCAGGATTCGCTGCCGCCCTATGACGTCCTGGACGGCATCCTGGAGGGCCTGGTGGAAGGCGAAATGACGGTGGACGAGATAGCCGCCAAAGGCTATGACCGGGCCACCATCGTCCGGGTCTGGCGCATGCTGGACCTGGCGGAATACAAGCGGCGCCAGGCGCCGCCGGGGGTCAAGATCTCGTCCCGGGCCTTCGGTCGCGACCGCCGCTATCCGATCACCAACGGCTTCAAGGCCAAGAACTGAGGCAAAGCCGGGGCTGATCCGCGTTGAGGGCTGGTGCAATGGGGTACAGTGGTCAAGATGGCTGTTCGTGTTCGCTTCGCCCCTTCGCCGACGGGCCGGCTGCACGTCGGCAATATCTACATCGCCCTGCATAACTGGCTGTTCGCCAGGAAGGCCGGCGGCGAATTCCTGCTGCGCCTCGACGACACCGATCTCGAACGCTCCACCGAGGATTTCGCCGAAGGCATCAAGGCCGACCTCACCTGGCTCGGCCTGACCTGGAACCTGTTCGACCGCCAGTCGGTGCGCCTCGCCATCTACGACGCCGCCGCCGACAAGCTGCGCGCGTCGGGCCGGCTCTATCCCTGCTACGAGACGGCCGAGGAGCTGAGCCTCAAGCGCAAGATCCAGCTCGGCCAGGGCAAGCCGCCGATCTACGACCGCGCCGCGCTGAAGCTGACCGACGCCGACCGGGCGAAGCTGGAGTCGGAGGGGCATCGCCCGCATTGGCGCTTCAAGCTGGAGCCCAAGGACGTGCGCTGGGACGACCTGGTGCGCGGGGCGCAGCATGTCGATGAGAGCAGCCAGTCCGATCCGGTGCTGGTGCGCGAGAGCGGCACCTATCTCTACACCTTCACCTCGGTGGTGGACGACATCGCCTTCGGCATCAGCCATGTGATCCGCGGCGCCGACCATGTCACCAACACCGCGACGCAGATCCAGATCTTCGAGGCTCTGGGGGCAAAGGCGCCGGTCTTCGCGCATCTCCCGCTGCTGGTCGATGCGGCGGGCGAGGGGCTGTCGAAGCGCCTCGGCGCGCTGTCCATCGGTCAGCTGCGCGCCGAGGGGCTGGAGCCGATGACGGTCAACGCCTATCTGGCGCGCATCGGCACCGGCGACGCGACGCTTCCCGCCCGCGCGCTCGAAGACCTGGTGGCGGCGCACGATCTGGCGAAGTTCGGCAAGTCCTCGCCGCGCTTCGACCCCGACGAACTGCGGCACCTGAACGCCAAGCTGCTCCACCACCTGCCCTATGCGGAGGCGCGCGGCCACCTGGCGGCGCTCGGCCTCGGCCATATCGACGAGGCTGTGTGGGACATCGCCCGCGCCAATGTCGAGAAGGTCGAGGACGTCGCCATGTGGCAGGCGGTGGTGAAGGGCCCGATCGTGCCGCGGATCGCCGATGCCGGGTTTGCGCAGGCGGCCGCCGACCTGCTGCCGCCCGAGCCGTGGAACGCGGAGACCTGGGGCCAGTGGACCAACGCGGTGAAGGTTGCGACGGGGCGCAAGGGCAAGGAGCTGTTCATGCCGCTCCGCCAGGCGCTCACCGCCGCCGATCACGGCCCGGAGCTGAAGCTGCTGCTGCCACTGATCGGCCGCGCGCGGGCGTTGAAGCGCCTCAAGGGAGAGACGGCGTGAGCAATGCGCTGAACACCGGCAACTCTCATCTCGTCATGGTCGTGCTTGGCACGACCACCCACGAGTTTCTTGCCGCCGCTCCCTGTTGCCCACGCAAACTCGTGGGTGGTCGGACCAAGTCCGACCATGACGATAGGGTGAGCGCAGACACGACGGGAATCTCATTATGACCATCCATCTCTACAACACCCTCACGCGCGAGAAAGAGGTCTTCGCGCCGCTCGATCCGAAGAACGTGCGGATGTATGTCTGCGGCCCGACGGTCTATGACTTCGCCCATATCGGCAACGCGCGCCCGGTGGTCGTGTTCGACACCCTGTTCCGCCTGCTGCGCCACGCCTATGGCGCGGGGCACGTGACCTATGTGCGCAACATCACCGACATCGACGACAAGATCATGGACGCCGCCAGGGCGAGCGGCGAGACGATCCAGCAGGTGACGACGCGCACGGCCAAGGCCTATCACGACGACATGGGCGCGCTGAACGCGCTGCCGCCGACCAAGGAGCCGCGCGCCACCGAATTCGTGCCGCAGATGGTGGCGCTGATGCAGACGCTGATCGCCAAGGGCTTCGCCTATGCCGCCGAGGGGCACGTGCTGTTCAACGTGCCGGCGATGGAGGAATACGGCCAGCTCTCGCGCCGCTCGCTCGACGACATGATCGCCGGCGCCCGCGTCGAGGTGGCGCCCTACAAGAAGCACCCGGCCGATTTCGTGCTGTGGAAGCCGAGCGGCGCCGACCAGCCGGGCTGGGACAGCCCCTGGGGACGCGGCCGGCCGGGCTGGCACATCGAATGCTCCGCCATGTCGGGCACGCTGCTGGGCGAGGTCTTCGACATCCACGGCGGCGGCATCGATTTGATCTTCCCGCACCACGAGAACGAGATCGCGCAGAGCCGCTGCGCCCACGGCACCAAGGTGATGGCGCGGGTGTGGATGCATAACGGCTTCGTCCAGGTGAACGGACAGAAGATGTCGAAGTCGCTCGGCAACTTCTTCACCGTGCGCGAGCTGCTGGAGGAGGGCCATCGCGGCGAGGCGATCCGCCTGGCGCTGCTCTCGGCGCATTACCGCCAGCCGACCGACATCACCCGTGATGGTTTGAAGGAGGCCAAGGCGCAGCTCGACCGCTTCTATGACGCCTTGCGCAAGCATGCCGACGTGGCGGCGACGCCCGAAGCGCCGACGCATCTGCTGGCGGCATTGGCCGACGACCTCAACACGCCGCTGGCGCTGGCCGAAATGCACGAGCTGCTGTCGCGCCTGAACAAGGCGAGCGGCGCGGATGAGGTGCGCGGCGCGAAGGCGGCGCTGCTCGCCGCCGGCAACCTGCTCGGCCTGCTGCAGGGCGACCCGGCCGCCTGGTTCCAGGCCGCCGGCGGCCTCGACGCCGCGGCGATCGAGGCGCAGATCGAGGCGAGGAAGGCCGCGCGCAAGGCGAAGAACTTCGCCGAGGCCGACCGCATCCGCGACGCGCTCGCCGCCCAGGGCATCATCCTCGAGGACGGCCCGCAGGGCACGACCTGGAAGAAGATCTAGGGCTGGAAGAAGATCTAGGGCTGGAAGAAGATCTAGGGCTGCAAGAAGATCTAGGGCCGACACGGCGGCGCGGCCGCATGTGGCCGCGCCGCGCGTGCGTCCCAGCGACGCCGGCCCCCTAGATCAGCCCCGCGATGCGCGCCGCGCGCTTGGCATCCTGCCAGAGCAGGTGGCGCTGCTCCTCGGCCTGCTTGAACGAATCGATGTTCCGGCGCAGCCAGGTCAGCTGGTTGGGGCCGAGGCCCGCCGACGGCGTGGAGCTCCGCGCCGCGCTGCGGGTCAAGCCGCCATTGTCGTACGAATAGGGTGTCGTCGAAAAAGCGTTCATAGCTGCAATTCCCTCGGTGTCCTGAAACCGCGCGTGACCATCCACGAGCGTCCTCTGGAGACGCGCTGTCATCCCCCGACGAGCACCGCGTCCACGGCGGAGAATATTTCAGTCAAATGCGCGGATTTCACCTGCGGCGCAGGCGCTTTCTCCACACCCCGTTATGAGTTCATGCATCGTTAACGTTAAATATTGCTGTTTCCCGAGGGTCTGTTGCACCAATGCGACTCTCCATACCGCCTGGTCCCAGGTGCACCGCAGGCCTGGCCGGGCCCAAGGGCGCGGCACGGCAGGCCCGGCATGCGTCGCAGTGTCGGCAAGGCGCGATTGCTGCTCCCGTTTCGGCAGCCTTCGCTGGTCGAGGAAATCTGGCTTTGCCGTTCTCCGGCCTGACGGTTATGAATTCGCGGGACACCGGGGATCCTGGGGCATTGGAGAAGCGCGACATGAGCGCAGGTGAGCAGAATCCGCAACCGGTCGACGCGTTCCTGGTGCCGCGTTTCGGCGCCATCCCGACCTTCATGCGGCTGCCGCATGTGACCGACCCGGCGAAGCTCGACATCGCGCTGATCGGCGTGCCATGGGACGGCGGCACCACCAACCGCGCCGGCGCGCGGCACGGCCCGCGCGAGATCCGCAACATGTCCAGCTTCATGCGCAAGGTGCACCACGTCAGCCGCATCGCGCCCTATGACTTGGCGCGCATCGCCGATCTGGGCGATGCGCCCGTCAATCCGATCGACCTGATGGATGCGCTGGCGCGGATCGAGAAGTTCTACGCCAAGGTCCATGCGGCCGGCGCGGTGCCGCTCTCGGCCGGCGGCGATCACCTGGTCACATTGCCGATCTTCCGCGCCATCGCGAAGCAGCGGCCGGTCGGCATGGTGCATTTCGACGCCCATTCCGACACCAACGACCGCTATTTCGGCGACAACCTCTACACCCACGGCACGCCTTTCCGCCGCGCGGTGGAGGAGGGGCTGCTCGACCCCAAGCGCGTGGTGCAGATCGGCATCCGCGGCTCGATCTACTCGGCCGACGACATGGCCTTCGCCGAGGGCTCCGGCATGCGCGTCATCTACATGGAGGAGTTCGCCAGGATCGGCCCGGAGAAGGTGATCGCCGAGGCCCGCCGCGTGGTGGGCGACGGCCCGACCTATATCAGCTTCGATGTCGACGGCCTCGACCCGGTCTATGCGCCGGGCACCGGCACGCCGGAGATCGGCGGCATGTCGACGCGGGAGGCGCAGCAGGTGGTGCGCGGGCTGCAGGGCCTCGACCTCGTCGGCGGCGACGTGGTGGAGGTGGCTCCGCCCTTCGACCCCAGCGGCAACACCGCTTTGGTCGGGGCCACCTTCATGTTCGAGATCATGTGCCTGCTGGCCGATGCGGTGGCGCGCCGCCGCCGCGGCTGACCCGGGCGCGGGGCTTTTGCGGCTGCGCCGGGCCTGGCGCTGGCCCGCCGGCAACCGTCAGCACTTCGTAAGCACTTTAATCACATAGCGTGTAAGGGGCTTACCTAACCTTCCGCATAAGTTGAAACATTCCGTTACATGGCTCAGCCTCGACCCCCGGCGCGTAAGGTTAACCGCGTGCCAGCCGAGGGGAGATCATGCAGGTCTGGCTGAGACCGCCAGGAGCGGATGAGAACATTCTCGGCATCGCGGAGGATCTGCTGAAACTGGCGACCGGCGGGGTCGCGCAGGTGTTTCGCTATTGGGACCGCAAGCGCGGCGCGCGCGCCATGCCCTCCGCCGACGACATCGACTTCCTGGAATTGCGCCCCTGGCTGCCCGGCATCATGCTGATCGAAGTGACGACCGGAGAAGCCCGCGAGCTGATCTACCGGGTGGTCGGCGAGCGCGCGGTGCGCCAGCGCGGCTATGATCCCAGCGGCATGACCGTCCGGCAGGCGGCCTACGGCGATCCCGTCGCCGTCGTGCTGGCCCGCTACGCGGCGGTGGTCGACCAGAGGGCGCCGCTCTATTGCTGGGGCGAGGTGAGGCCGAAGCCCGGTCACTGCAGCAATACCCTCGCATTGCCGCTGTCCCGGGATGGCGCGATGGTGGACAGGATCCTGGTCTATGGCGAGGATCAGGCGATCGCGGCCTAGGAAATCCGCCGCATTGGCGGGCCGGCTTGACCAATTCCGCCATTCGATGCCGATTTTCTCAAAGTCCCGCCAGGGTTTCCCTGCTCCGCTGCGGCGGGACGCCGCCGGCATCGCCTGAACGCAATAATATTACAAGTTGTGGAATTCCAGTGTAATTGCCACGCAGATGGCGCGGCCTGATCGTGCGATTCCATGCGATTCCCACAAGGACTGCGGATCTCTCCTTTCGCACATGCAAAAAAGCTGTTTGTCCGATTGGTCAAGCTTCTCCATATACCCCGGCAACAGAGCACAAATCTCGAGGAAACGTCATGTCGTGGGACAACTTGGCCCGTCCCGCGCTGCAGCATGCGCGCGCGTGGGAAAGAACAAGCTCATTGGACGTCCTGCAGTGGTGCAACCACCGCACGGCGGCCCTTTACCGCTACTGGGACTCCCGGCGCGGCGCCCGGCCAATGCCGCGGCGCGCCGATATCGATCCGATCGAGATGCGCGACTGGCTGGCGCGCATGGCGCTGATCGACGTTGCCGCCGATGGGGGCAGGTTCCGCTACCGCCTGGTCGGCACCGCGCTGACCGAACTGCGCGGCGCCGATCCGACCGGCCTTGCCGTCGAGGCCGCCCGCCCGCGTGAGGACGCGGAGATCGTGCTCGCCGCCTATCGCCAGGTGGTCGAGCAGAAGGCGCCGGTCTTCTGCCATCCGGCCCGGCAGGTTCGCCGCGACCAGGAGCCGACGATCGGCGTCATGCTGCTGCCGCTGTCCAACGACGGCCAGCGGGTCGACGTCATCCTCGGCTATCTCAGCGAAGGCGTCGGGGTGCTCGGCCTGGTGATGTAGCTAGCGCCGTTCCACCAGGGCCAGCCGCACGGCGAGGCCGACGAAGACCAGGGCCGAGATCCGGTTGAGCCAGCGCCCGAAGCCGGCCGAGTTGCCGATCATCCGCGCGGCGGCGCTGGCGAAACAGGCGACGATCCCGTTGATCGTCGTGCCGCCGATATTGAACAGGGCGCCCAGCACGAGGATCTGCACCGCCGCGCTGCCCCGGCTTGGATCCACGAATTGCGGCAGGAAAGCCAGGATGAACAGCGCCACCTTCGGATTTAGCAGGTTGGTCAGCGCACCCTCGCCGAAGATGCGCCACAATCCGCTGCGGCCCAGCGACCGTGTCGTTGCCGGCCCGGAATCGCCGGCCCGGATCGCCTTCCAGGCCAGGTAGACCAGATAGGTCGCGCCGGCATACTTCACCACCAGGAAGGCCGTCTCCGAATGCTGCAGCAGGGCGGAGACGCCGAGCGCCGCCAGCAGGGTGTGGACGACGCTGCCCACGGCGATGCCGAAGCTGGCGGCGATGCCCGCGCTCCGGCCCTGGGTGGCGGAACGCGCGATGACATAGGTCATGTCGGCCCCGGGGGTCAGGTTCAGCGCCAGGGAGGCCGCCAGGAAGGCCAGAAGCTGCGACAGCTCGAACATCTTGGTATCCCGCCGCTTGGTTGATTCTACGGTGCCGATGTGCTGAATACCCCACCGGAAGGGGCGGGAAAAGCATGGCCGACGACAAACGCGTTTATTTGTTCGACAGCACCTTGCGCGACGGCGCGCAGACCCAGGGGGTCGATTTCAGCGCCGACGACAAGGCCGCCATCGCGCTCGCCCTGGACCGCATCGGGATCGACTACGTCGAGGGCGGCTGGCCGGGCGCCAACCCGACCGACGACGCCTTTTTCGGCAATCCGCCGACCCTGAAGCGCGCCCGCCTGGTCGCCTTTGGCATGACCCGCCGCCCGGGCCGCAGCGCCGAGAACGACCCCGGCCTCGGCGCGCTGCTCAACGCCAGGACCAACGCCGTCTGCATGGTCGGCAAGTCCTGGGACTTCCACGTCGACGTCGCCCTGGGCATCTCCAATGCCGAGAACATCGACATGATCGCCGAGAGCGTCGCCCACGCGACGACCAGGCGCGACGAGGTCATGTTCGACGCCGAGCATTTCTTCGACGGCTACAAGGCCAATCCCGGCTACGCGCTGGATTGCGCGCTGGCCGCCCACCAGGCCGGCGCGCGCTGGGTGGTGCTGTGCGACACCAATGGCGGCACCCTGCCGCATGAGATCGAGCGCATCGTCGGCGAGGTGACGCAGCGGATTCCCGGCACCCATCTCGGCATCCACTGCCACAATGACACCGAGAACGCGGTCGCCAACTCGCTGGCGGCCGTGCGCGCCGGCGTGCGCCAGGTGCAGGGCACCTTGAACGGCCTGGGTGAGCGCTGCGGCAACGCCAATCTCATCTCGCTGATCCCCAGCCTGATGCTGAAGACCGACTTCAAGACCGGGCTCGGCGACAAGGACCTGGCGCAGCTGACGCATGTCTCGCGCCTGCTGGACGAGCGGCTGAACCGCGCGCCCAACCGCCACGCCGCCTATGTCGGCGACAGCGCCTTCGCCCACAAGGGCGGGCTGCACGTCTCGGCGGTGGAGAAGGACCCGCGCACCTACGAGCACATCGAGCCGACCAGGGTCGGCAACCGCCGCCACATCGTCGTCTCCGACCAGTCGGGCCGCGCCAACATCCTGGCCCGCTTCCGCGAGATCGGCTTCGAGGTCGACGCCAGCAACCCCAAGGTCGCGGCGCTGGTGGAGACGGTGAAGCAGCGCGAATTCGACGGATACGCCTATGACGGCGCCGAGGCCAGCTTCGAGCTGCTGGCGCGGCGCGCCATCGGCGGCCTGCCGGAGCTGTTCAAGCTGTCGCGCTTCCGCGTGATGGATGAGCGGCGCTGGAACGCGCGCGGCGAGCTGGTGACGGAATCGGAAGCGACGGTGAATGTCGAGGTCGGCAGCGAGGCGACCATGACCGTGGCCCTCGGCAACGGCCCGGTCAACGCGCTGGACACCGCCCTGCGCAAGGCGCTGCTGCCGCATTACCCGCAGCTGGCCGACATGCGGCTGGTCGACTTCAAGGTGCGCATCCTCACCCCGCAGGCCGGCACCGAGGCCATCACCCGCGTGATGATCGAAAGCGCCGACCGGAACGGCGAGCGCTGGAGCACGGTCGGCGTCAGCCCCAACATCATTGACGCTTCCTACGAGGCGCTGAACGACGCCATCACCTGGAAGCTGCTGAAATCCCGTGACGGCTAAGGGCCTGCCCGATGGCGCATCCGGCGCGGTGCCGGATGCGCCGGCCATCATCCTGGTGACGCCGCAGCTGGGCGAGAATATCGGCGCCGCCGCGCGCGCCATGCTGAATTGCGGCCTCAGCGACCTGCGCCTGGTCAATCCGCGCGACGGCTGGCCCAATCTCGCCGCCGACCGCGCCGCCGTCGGCGCGCTGGAGCTTATGCCGCCGGTCAAGGTCTTCGCCAGCGTGGCCGAGGCGGTCGCCGACCTCACCACCGTCTATGCGACCACCGCGCGCGACCGCAAGATGGTGAAGCCGATCGTCACCGCGCGCCAGGCGGCGCTGGAATCCCGCGCCCACATCGCCGCCGGCGGCAAGGTCGGCATCCTGTTCGGGCCGGAGCGCACCGGATTGCTGAGCGACGACGTGACGCTCGCCAACAAGCTGATCACCGTGCCGCTCAATCCCGCCTTCACCTCGCTCAACCTGGGCCAGGCGGTGCTGCTGCTGGGCTACGAGTGGTTCCAGGCGGGCGACGCGACGCCGGCGGCGCAGATGCCGCTGAACGGCACCGTGCCCGCGACCAACGAGGAGCTGCTGAACTTCTTCGCCCATCTCGAGCGCGAGCTCGACGAATGCGGCTTCCTGCGCAACCTGGAGGCCAGGCCCAGCATGGTGCGCAACCTGCGCAACCTGTTCCAGCGCGCCGAGATGACCGAGCAGGAGGTGCGCACGCTGCACGGCATGATCAAGGAACTGACGACGCTGCGCGCGCCGCGGCGCCGGGGTTGAAGGCGGGGCTGAACGCTAGCGCAGGTCGAAATCCTTCGCGTCGATCCCGGCGAAATCCTCGATCACCACCAGCATGTTCACCGGCTCGCCCTGGCGCGCCAGCGGCCAGATCCCGGCCCAGATATCGCGCGCCAGCCCGGCGCGGGTGATCAGGTAGTCATGCGCGAAGGCCGGGCGCCGCTCGGTCGCGACCAGCTTCATCTCGGCGATATAGTCCTCGCGCCGCCCGGGCGCGAAGGTGGTGCCCTCGTCGAGATAGCGGGTGGTCGGATCCTTCGGACGCAGCTGCTCCGCCCGCGTGCCGCGCAGCCGCACGGAGCAGCGGAACGGGTCCCATTCCACGTTGAGCAGCACCAGATCGGGCAACAGCACGGTGATCTCGGCCGGGTCGATGTCGGCGCGGCTCGGCAGCTGGTCGCCCGTCATCTTGCTGCGCCAATAGGCATCGAATCCGCGTATGGCCCGGGAGGCGACCTCGTCGAGCGGCAGGTCGAAGACGTATTCGCAATGCGCGCCGTCACGCGCGCGGCGTGAATTCCGCCCCCTGCTGCCCCCGCCGGTCATGGCGACTCTTGTGGCGCATTTCACCGGCGGCCGCAATGTCGCGAAAGATATCGGGCCATGCCCGGCAGGCGGGCCCGGCCCGGTTGCCCTTCAGCCAGCCGCCGCTTTCGGCAAGTCGTCTTGGCGGAGGATGCGGCTCTGCGGCAGCAAGATGGTCATGACCGTGCCCTCGTTGCGCTTGCTCTGCGCGGCGACGCTGCCGCCATGGGCCTCGATCAGGCGCCGGGTGATCGCCAGGCCGAGGCCGACGCCGCCCTGGGACTGCCGCCGCATGGCGTCGGCCTGCCAGAACGGATCGAAGACCCGCGCCAGGGCGGCCTCTTCGATGCCGATGCCCTGGTCCCGGACCGCGATGGCGATGTCGCCGTTGGCGGCGCGGCCGCCGGCTATGGTCACCGTGGTGCCGGCGCGCGAGAACTTGATCGCGTTGCCGATGAGATTGATGAAGGCCTGGCGCAGGGCGCGCGCGTCGACCTGCATTTCCGGCAAGCCGTCCAGCCCCTCGCAGGCGATCTTCACCCCCTGCTCGCGGGCGCGGTGCTGCAGCAGCCGCACGACGTCGTCGACGACCGCGGCAGGCTTCGCCGGAGCCAGGCGGAGCTCCAGCTTGCCGAGCTCGATGCGCGACATGTCGAGCAGGTCCTCGATGATGCCGAGCAGATGCAGGCCGCTCGCATGGATGTCGCGGGCATAGCTGGTGTAGCGCTCGGCCTCGTTGCCGAACATCTGCCGCGAGATGATCTCCGAGAAGCCGATCATCGCGTTGAGCGGCGTGCGCAGCTCATGGCTCATGTTGGCGAGGAACATGGTCTTCGCCGAATTGGCGAGCTGCGCCTCGGTCGAGGTGCGCCGCAGGTCGTCGGCCAGCGATTGCAGCGCGCTGGAGCGTTCGGCCAGCGCCTGATTGGCGGCCGCCAGTTCGCCGGTGGCCGCGCGCACCTCCGCCGAGATGCGGCCGTACTCCCCGTCGATGCGCAGCAGGTGCAGATAGAGCAAGGTCGTCAGCGACAGGCCGAACAGCAGCACCAGAAGGGGGACCCAGATCGTCGATTGCAGCGGCGTCCCGGCGGCGGAAAGGGCGATCCGCCACGTTTGATCGCCGAGGCGCAGCGGCAGCGCCTCCGCTCCCGGCACATCCTCGCCGCGGCTGAAGATGGTCGCATCTCCGTCGCTCACGCGCAGGGCCAGGCCGCCCGTGGGCACGCTGCGGTCGAGATAGGATCCGATCAATCCGTCCACGGCATAGACCCCGACGACGAAGCCGATCAAGTGCCCTTGCCGCTCGCCGGTGACATCCTGGAACGCCGGTGCGAAGGCCAGGACGATCTTTGATTCCTCGCCGAGCAGGTCCGATTGAAAGGGAGTCGACAGCGCCGGCTGGCCGGTGGCGGTGGCCTGGCGCATCGCCAGCAGGCTGGCCGGATTGGCGGCGATGTCGAAGGCCGCCAGGCGGTCGCCGAGATCGTCCGGCTCGCGGTAGCGGATGACGAAGCGGCCGGCCATCATCTCGGCGATGGCATCCTGCGGTGCCGCGCCGCTGGCGGCGGCCGGCAGGCGCTCCGCCCAGGCGACCCGCATCCAGGGGCTGCGGTTGCGGATGTTCTCGTATTGCTGGGCGAAGCGCCGGAATTCGTCGGCGGTGACGAACTCGGAGGATTCGAACAATCCGCGCAGGGCGGCGAGCAGGCTGAGCTCGCGGTCCAGATAGGTCTGCAGGCCGCCGGTCAGGGTCTGGCGGGTCAGCGAATCCTGGATCGCCGCCTCGTGCCGCAGCATCCGGTCGCTGGTCGCCGACATGGCGAGCGATATGGCGATGCCCAGCAGCAGAACCACGGAGCGCCGCGCCCGGTGGCCCCAGCGGCCGCCTTCGGCGACCTGTGCGCGCTGATCGGCGCCGCGGGCCGGGGCCGCGCTGCTGGCTTCGGTCGGTGACGGCGAGCTCGTCATTGCTGCGATCGTATCCGCCTGGGTGGGTTGGCCGGTTGACGTGCGGTAACCCGGCCGGCGGCGCACTGCCGCCCCGGGTCATGGCGTTTCGGCCCTAAGCCTAGCAGCCGTTTCCTAACGCAATGTTGAGGCCTGCTGTGGGCTTGCAGGTCTAGTCCCGGTCGATCGGGGCCGCTAGGCGGCGGCCAGGCCCAGGGTATCCCCGGACAGGCGGGCCTTGCCCCTGACCCGCCGCGGGGTGCGGCCGCGCTCGGTCGTCGGCGTCCGGCCATAGAGCTCGCTGTAGCGCCGGGTGAAATGCGAGATCGAGGCGAAGCCGGTGGCGATGGCGATCTCGGTCACGCTCAGGGTCGAATATTGCAGCAGGTGCCGCGCCCGCTGCAGGCGGGCTTTCAGGAAATACTGGGTCGGTGTCATGCCGAGATGGCGGCGGAACAGGCGCTGCAGCTGGCGCTGGCTCACCCCGGATTGCGCGGCGATGCCGGCCAGGTCCTCGCCGTCGCTCATGCGCCGGCGCATCGCCGCCACGGTGTGGACGATGGGCGAGGCGCCGCGCTTGCCGGTGAAGTCCAGCTCGCTCAGCTGCCGCTCGGCGGCCTCGCGCGGGCGCGCGTGGTTGAGGCCGTCGGCGACCAGCCGGGCGAAAGTCTCGCCGCACGCATCGGCGATCAGCCGCAGCACGAAATCCAGCGTCGCGTCGCGCCCGGCGCAGGTGGCGACGCGCTCGTCGATGGCGAACAGGCGATCGGCGATCTCGACCCGCTGCGGGCCTTCCTGCATCGCGTCGGCCAGCGACCAGTGCACCACGCAGAGGCGGCCGCCGAGCAGCCCGGCCTCGGCCAGCAGGCGGCTGGCGCCGCCGATCGCGGCGATGCGGCCGCCCATGGCGTGCCGGCGGCACAGCCAGGCGACGATCCCCGGCGGGATCGCCATCGCCGCGCCATAGGCCGACAGGATGAAAAGATGTGGCGGCTCGCCCGTCGCCGCCTCGTGCGCCGCGACGGACAGCCCGCCGGCGGCGGTGGCTGGGGCGCCGTCGGGCGTCGCCAGGCGCCAGGCGAAGCGGATTTCGCCCAGCAGGCGGTTGGCGGCCTCGAAGCTGTCGACCAGCGCGGCCAGCTCGTTCAGCTCGAACCCGGGCAGCAGCAGGACCTGGCAGTCGATGATGCCGGCGGGGCCGGGGCGCAGGAACGCCTGGGCCTGGTTCCGCTGCGCCGGCCGCCCGCTGGCGGTCCCGGCCTGGCAGGCCTCGCCGAACCGGCGCCGTCCGCGCATCGCCGCGCCGGCGGTCGACTCCCGCCCATCGGCCGATGCCGTTGTCGCCGGATCGGTGAACATTCTGCCGCCCCCAAAATCCCAGCCCGAAAATGCCGCACCCGCATGCCGCGCCAATCCGGTCGGATGGTCGCGGCGCGCGAATTTGAGCAGCTTGGAGAGGGGCGATGAACCAATAAAAAACTCAGCCGGCCGTTGCGCGTAAGTCATGCGCGGCCAGCTGTGGCAGGGCGGCTGCTACAGGGCGGCTGCGGCGGGACGGCCATTCCTGGCGGGGCGGGACCGAAACCGCCCCGCCAGGCGGCCTTGCCTGGTCGGGCCTTGCCGAAGCGCCCTATTGTTGGGCGTTGAGCACCTCGGGCGACTTCTCCTTGATCTCCGGCCAGGTGGTATTGGCCTTGGCGATGAAGCCCGGCACATCCTCCAGCCACTTGCGCTGCACATCCGGGTTGAAGTTGAGGTAGAGCTTGCCGTCGACCACCTTCCACGCATTCGGGTCGCCGTCGAACTTCTTGCTGATCGACGTGCCATAGGCGCAGTAGCCGCCATATTGCGGCAGGAACTTCGCCGGGTCGGCGATGAAGGCGTCGCGATGCGCGGCGCTGGCGAAGCGGTAGGTGGCGCCATCATGCTCGGCGGTCAACTCGGACTTGCCGGCCACCGCCTTGCCGTCGGTGAAATAGGCGACCGGGTCATAGCCGTGGATGGCCAGGCCGTGCTCGTCGACATTGACCTGGTAGCCGTCCGCCAGCGCGATGCTCGCCGGCATCACATGGCCGAGGCCGCTGGTGAGCAGGGCTGCGGCCAGGATCATCGTGGGTAGTCTCATGGTCTTCTCCTTGGGTTGTCGCAGCTCAGGACGCCTTGGCGAGGTCGAGCACGGGAAAGTCGATCTCGGTGCCGGCGAGGTGGTTCACGTAGTTGGTGAGGGTGTTGAGGGCGACCAGCGCGACCAGTTCCAGGATCTCGCCGTCGCCGAGGCCGGCCTTGCGCGCGGCGGCGAGATCGGCATCGGCGATTTGGCCGCGCTCGACCACCAGGCGATCGGCCAGCGTCAGCAGCGCCTGGCGCCGCGGATCGGAGGCCTTGGCGGCGCGGGCGGCATCGATCTCGGCCGCGCCCAGCCCGGCCGCCTTGCCGAGAAAGGCATGGGCGGACAGGCAATAGCCGCAGGCGTTGCGCTGGGCGATGGCGATGGCGAGGCTTTCGCGCTCGGCCGCCGACAGCCTGCCGCCGGCGATGGTCTCGCTGAAGCCGAGATAGGATTTCAGCACCGCCGGGCTGTGGCCCATGACGCGGAACAGGTTGGGGACCTTGCCCAGCTTGAGCTTGATGGCGTCGAACAGCGGCTTGGCGTCGGACGAGGCTGCGGGATCGAGTGCGGAAATCCGGGACATGATGTAAAGTCGCTCCTGGTTGACTATCTAGTAGTAGGTAGATAGGTAGACAGATCGGTGTGCTGGCACAAGCGGCCGCTGATCACAACGCCGTGAGCCGGGCCGCGCGGCGCCGGGATTTGCGGTATATGTGTTTGAGATAAAAGAGGTTTCGCAATGACGAGCGTGGCGACGCAGGGGCCGGCCGACCTGGCTGCGGCGACCCGCGGGCGGATTCTCGATGTCGCCCAGCGGCTGATCCAGGATCGCGGCTATAACGGCTTCTCCTACCGCGACGTGGCGGCGGAGGTCGGCATCCGTGCCCCCACCATCCATCACTATTTCCCCGCCAAGGCCGATCTGGCCGCCGCATTGGTCGAGCGCTATGCCGCCGGCGTCGCCGGCTTGCGCGCCACGCTCAGCCGCGACGAGCCGGTGGCCTGGAAGCGCCTGGCGCGCTACTTCGAGGCGACGCGGCAGATGATGCTGGAGAAACGCCAGCTCTGCCTGTGCGGCGTGCTGGCGGTGGAGGCGAACAGCCTGCCGGAGCAGGTGCGCGCGGGCGTCGACCGCTTCTTCGAGGACGGCCGCGCCTGGGTCGCCGAGCAGCTGCGCCAGGCCAAGGCGCTGGGCGAGGTCGACTTCGCCGGCGCCGCGACCGACGTGGCGGCGCTGATCATCTCAACCCTGCAAGGGGGCCTGATCCTCGCGCGCGCCTCGAAAACGCCGGAGCCCTACGACGCGTCGGTGAAGCAGGTCTGCCGTTTCCTCGGCTTCTAGTTCGGCTACAGCGCGGCCAGCGCGCGGTCGAGCGCATCGACGGTGATGTCGGCCTGCTCGCGCGTGAAGCAGATCGGCGGGCGCAGCTTCAGCACATTGCCATGCGGGCCCTCGGTCGCGGTCAGCACGCCGAGGTCGCGCATGGTGTTGACCACGCGCCTGGTTTCCGGCGTTGCCGGCTCCAGGCTCTTGCGGTCGCGCACCAGCTCGACGCCCACCAGCAGGCCGCTGCCGCGCACGTCGCCGATCAGCGCGTGGCGCTCGGCCAGCTTGCGCAGCCCGGCGCGGAAATGCTGGCCGACCTGGCGGGCGTTCTCCTGCAGGCCCTCGCGCTCCAGCACGTCGAGCACCGCCATGCCGGCGGCGCAGGAGACGTTGTTGCCGCCGAAGGTGCTGAAGAACACGCCCTCGTCGATCATCGCCTGCACGATCTCCGGCCGCGTCACCACGGCGCCCAGCGGATGGCCGTTGCCGATCGGCTTGCCCATGCAGACGATGTCGGGCACCACGCCGTGCAGCTGGAAGCCCCACATCGCCTCGCCCTGGCGGCCGAAGCCGGTCTGCACCTCGTCGGCGATGGCGAGGCCGCCGGCCTTGCGCACGCGGTCATGCACGCCCCGCAGATAGCCGGGCAGCGCATCGAGCACGCCATTGGTGAGGAAACCCGCATCGGCGATGAACATGGCCGGCTGGTGCCCGCCTTCGGCCAGCGACGCGATGGCGCGGTCGGCGTCGGCGGCGTAGAGCTCGCCAATGGCGTTGCCGCCGCGGCGATGCGGGCCGCGATAATCGTCCGGCGCCGCGAGCATGCGCACATGCGGCTGCAGGCGCTCGGCGCCGCGGATCTCCGGCGAGAAGGCCTCCACCGCGTCGGTCCAGCCGTGATAGGCGTGCGACATGATGAGGGCGCCGGTGTTGCCGGTATAGGCCTTGGCCAGCCGCCAGGCGAGATCGACCGCCTCGCTGCCTGAATTGACGAACATGCAGGATGTGAGGCCCGCCGGGAACTGCGCGCTGAGCCGCTCGGCGAATTGCAGCACCTCGTCGAACAAATAGCGCGTGTTGGTGTTGAGGATCGAAGCCTGCCGCGCGATCGCCTCGACCACGTGCGGGTGGCAATGCCCGACATGCGGCACGTTGTTGTAGACGTCGAGATAGCGCCGTCCGGTGATGTCGGTGAGCCAGGCGCCTTCGCCGCGCACCATGTGCAGCGGCTTGTCGTAGAACATGTAGGTCTGCGGCCCCATCACGCGCCGGCGCCAGGCCAGCATGCGGTCGCGGTCGGCATCGACCTCCGCCGCCGGGATGCGGGGCAGGGAGATGCTCGCCGGCTCGACCACGCGGCGGAACGCCTCGCGCACCTTGTCGCGGCCGATCTCCTCCAGCGCCTGCACCGACCGCATGATCGGCTCGGCATAGCTCTCGAGATAGCTGGGATCGTTGCTGATCTGCGCGCGCCGGCTGGCCAGCACGGCGAGGCACAGCGCCTGGCGGCCCTGGATCAGGTCGAACAGCTGCGCCGTCTCGGCCTCGGTCAGCGGCAGGATGGCGTGATAGCCGGCCAGCAGCTCCGCCACCACCGCGATCGGGTCATCGCGCTCCAGCACCGCGTCGGACCCGGCGATGGACAGCTCGGCGATCAGCGGGCAGTGCAGCATGTCGCCGAAATCGATCACCCCGCTGATGCGCTCCGGATGGGCCGGATCGACCAGCACGTTGTGGAAGTTGAGGTCGTTGTGCAGCACCTGCGCCCGCAGGCTGGAAAGCTTCGGCAGGCAATCCGCGGCGAAGCGGTCGATGGCATGCTCGGAGACCTTGCGCGCCGCGGCGTCGTCGAGCAGCGCCAGATGGTGCCTCACCTGCGGCGCGTGGCGCACGTCCCAGACGATCTCGCGCCCCGCCGCCGGGTGGAAATAGCCCGCCAGCGCCAGATCCATGCGCGCCGCCAGCCGGCCAAGCTCGCGCAGCGTTGCCGTGCCGGGCTGCGTCTCCATGATCGGCGTGCCGGGCAGGTAGCTCAGCATCCACACCGCGTGGCGCCGCCCGGCCGAGGTCACGTGCGAGACCTGCTCGCCGTTCCGCGCCTGGCGCACGCGCGGCACCGGCAGCGCGGGATTCTCCCGCGCGATCCAGTTCAGCGCCTTGACCTGGAAGTCGAGGACCGTTTCCGCCTCGTCGGGATGCACCAGCTTGAGCACGAACTCGCCGCTCTCCGCCGCGAGGTGGAAGATGCGGTCGCGCTCCGAGATGAACTCCTTCGCCTTGGCCTCCAGGCCGTAGAGCTCGCGCGCCAGGCGCTCGGCATCCGCGACCGTGAAGCTCGGCCGCGTGACGTCCAGGAACTTCACCTCGCTCGCCACGGCTCAGTCCCGCCGCGCATAGCGGGCGACGGCCTGCTTCAGCAGGTCGTGCGGGATGGCGTGCACCGTGCGGCCCTGGTACCCGGTCATCGTGTCGGCCGCGATCATCGCGTTCCAGATCGCCTCCTCGGTCGCCTCCGCCGCCGCCTGGAACAGGGGCGAGCACTCGTCCATGCCCAGCATCTTCATGTCCGCCATCTTCGTCTTCATCGGCACCTTGTTGCCGGTCGAGAAGGCGAGGAAGATGTCGCCGGAGGAATTGGAGCCGTAGCCGCCGACCCACGCCAGGCCCGTGGTGGCGCGCCGCGCCAGGCGCTGGCACTGGATCGGGATCAGCGGCGCGTCGGTCGCCAGGATGACGATGATCGAGCCCTGGTCGGTCTTCGGCTTCATCTTGCGCGTGCGCTCGGGCACCTCGACCACCTCGTCGGGGATCTCGAGCCCCACCGGCGCGTGGCCGCAGCGCAGCATGTTGCGCAGGCCGTAATTCGCCTGCACCAGGGCGCCGACGGTCCAGCCGCCTGCGTCCTTGGGCAGGCGGCGCGAGGCGGTGCCGGTGCCGCCCTTGAACTCATGCGCCACCATGCCGGTGCCGCCGCCGACATTGCCTTCCGGCACCTTGCCGCCCTTGGCGTTCTCCAGGGCCGCGATGGCGTCCTCGGTGGTGACCGGGAAGCTCTCGGCATCCGACAGCCAACCGTCCCAGGTCTCCGCCGTCACCGGCAGGTGCCAAGCCATCTCGATCTTGCGTCGCGCCGCCAGGTGCACGATGGCATCGCGCACCACGCCCACCGCATGGGTGTTGGTGATGCCGATGGGCGAGGCGAGCAGGCCCTGCTCGGCCAGCCAGATGGTGCCGGTCATCTCGCCATTGCCATTGAAGGAATGGAAGCCGGCCGGGATGAAATCGGTGAAGATGTCCGGCGAGGGCCAGATGGCGGTGACGCCGGAGCGCACCACGTTGGGCTGGTCGCGGATGATGGTGGTGACGCCGACGCTGACGCCGGCAACGTCGGTGATGGCATTGAGCGGTCCCGCAGGCATCTGTCCCAGGGTGATGCCCAGGTCGCGCAGTCTTGGCTTGGTCATGGAATCCGAACTCGATTGGTGAGGCGGCAATTATGCCTTGGCTTCGTCGAGCTCGGGAAGCCTCATCCAGTCCGGAATCGATGGTGACACTTTTGCGTCGCCGGCGGTGAAAACCGGCTTGGCGCCGCCGGCGAGAGCTTCCAGCCGCACCATGGCAAGGCCGTGCGCGCCGTCCTCGGTGGTGCTGCGCATCTCGCCCAGCTCCTTGTCGCCTAGAAGCAGCGGCGTGCCGGCCTCAGGCGCCGGTCCTTCGATGCGGACCGGCAGCAGCCGCTTGCGCACCAGGCCGCGATAGCGCGTGCGCGCGGTCAGCTCCTGGCCCATGTAGCAGCCCTTCTGCCAGTCGATGGCGTTGAGCTCGTCGAGGCCGTTCTCCAGCAGGATGGATTTCTCCGGCACCAGGTCGCGCGCGGCGTCGGGCACGCCGAGCCCGGCGCGCAGCGCGTGATAGCGCGCACCGCTCGCATCCTCCGTGGCGCCTAGTGAGCGCAGCGCTCCTGCCGCATCGGCGCGCGGCAGGATCAGGCGGGCACCCAAGGCCGCCAGGCGCGGGTCGACATAGGCGATGCCGCCGCCGAAGGCCTTGGCCTGGCCGGGGGCTGTCCCGAGGCCAAGGGCGGCAAGCGCCCTATTGCCGAACAGCACGGCGACGCACCAATCCGCCGCCGCGTCGGCGATGGCGACCTTGGCCCGCAGCCGGTACATCGACAGCCGCTTGATCAGCTCGGCCCGGCGGTCGGCGGCGCAATCGACCAGGTAGCGCCCAGCCCCAGTGCCGTCCGCTGCGCCGCCCCCGGAGGCTTCCTCGGCCGCCACCAGGAACAGGTCGAACAGGAAGCGGCCCTGGGCGGTCAGCAGGGTGGCGTAGATCGCCCGGTCGGCGGCGATCCGGGCGGTATCGTTTGAGATCAGGCCCTGCAGGAAGCCCTGCCGGTCCGCCCCGCTGACGGCGATCAGGCCTCTTTCGGCCGGAATATGAAACAACAGGTCGCTCATGGCCGTCCTTGCTTCGGTCTCGGCCGCCGCCTTGGAGCGAATTCCGCTCACCAGGCCTTAACGCCACATCCGGGGGTGCCGGGCTGGCGTAAACGGCTCGTCCACAAGATTTAGAATTTCGGCAACTGGTCCGGGATTTGCAACCATGCTACTGGAGGGGGGAAGAGGGCCAGACGAATCACGACGGGAAGCACAGGGAGTGGGTTGCGATGAGCCTTACGGCCGAGGAATTCTGGACCTTCAGCCTCGACTTTTATGAACGGCCAAACGTTGCCAAGGCCTGCCTGTCGCTGCAGGACCGGCGTGGCGCCGACGTGAACCTGCTGCTGCTGTCCGCCTATCTGGCGAGCAAGGGCCATGTCCTGGACGAGACCCACCTGTCCATCGCCGACGGCATGACCGCCGGCTGGCGCGCCGCCGTGTTGCAACAGCTGCGCCAGATCCGCCGCCGCCTGCCCAAATTCGCCGAGGACGTGCCGGAAGAGGCGCGCAAGGAAGTGAACCGCAAGCTGCTCGACGCCGAGATGGCGGCGGAGCAGGTGGCCCATCGCCTGATCCTGGGCCGGCTCAAGGACGAGGTGCTGCCGACCGACAACGGCACCGCCAAGCAGCGGGTGGAAAAGTCCCTGAAGCTCTATCTGCGCCGCCTGGCCCCCAGCCAGGACGAGCGCGACCTGGGCGACATCGCGGCGGTGGTGTCGGCGATCTAGCCTTCCCGCGGTTCGGCGCCGGACGGCCTTCGGGGCCGTCCCGCTGCTGATCAACCCCGAGCAAGCCAGTCCCGGGCGCGCGATTCGCCACCCGAGATACGCCCTCTGCTCGGCTCGACTTGCTTCATCCTGCCGGCTAGCATCGCCGCGTCATGCGCTATCTTGCCGCCGATGTCGGGGGAACATTCACGGACCTGGTGCTGGTCGACGGCGCGGCCGGGGCGCCGCGCGTTTTCATCGACAAGGTGCCGAGCCAGGCGACCGGATCGGCGGCGGGGGTGGAAGAGGGCATCCGCCGCATCGCCGGCCAGGCCGGCATCGCCCCCGGCGAGATCGATCTGTTCGTCCACGGCTTCACCGTCGGCACCAACGCCTTCCTGACCCGCGCCGGCGCCCGTGCCGTGCTGGTGGTGACCGAGGGCTTCCGCGACGTGCTCACCATCGGCGACCAGCGCCGCCCGGACATCTACGCGCTCACCGCCGAGAAGCCGGCGCCGGTGGTGCCGCGCTCGCGCACCATCGAGGTGAAGGAACGGCTCGACGCCTTCGGCAAGGTGGTGACGCCGCTTGCCGAGGGCGAGGCGGAGCGGGTGGCCGCCGCGGTGGCCGCGCTCGACCCCGAGGCGGTCGCCGTCTGCCTCACTTTCAGCTATCTCGACCCGCGCCACGAAAGCGCGGTTGCCGCGGCCATCGGCCGGCGCCTGCAGAACGTGCCGATCTATCTGTCGAGCCGGGTCAATCCGCAGATCGAGGAATTCCCGCGCGCCAACACCACGGCGGTCGCCGCCTATGCCGGGCCGGTGATCGACCGCTACATCGAGAGGCTGGAGCAGAACCTGGCCAAGGTCGGGTTCAAGGGGCCGCTGCGCCTGATGCGCTCGGATGGCGGCGTCGCCACGCCGCGCGCCGCGCGCGACAACCCCGCCCACATGCTGCTGTCCGGCCCGGCCGGCGGCGTCATCGCCGGGGCGGAGCTCGCTTGCGCTCTCGGGGTCGCCAACATGGTGACCTTCGACATGGGCGGCACCTCGGCGGATTTCTCCGTCATCACCGGCGGCGCGCCCAGCATGGTGCGCGAGCGCGAGATCGACGGCCAGCCGCTGCGCCTGCCCACCATCGACATCGAGACCATATCCGCCGGCGGCGGCTCGATCGCCCAGGTCGACATCGGCGGCGCGCTCCGGGTCGGCCCGAAATCGGCCGGCGCCGTGCCGGGCCCGGCCTGCTACGGCCAGGGCGGCGGCGCGGCGACGGTGACCGACGCCGCCGTGGTGATGGGCCTGCTCGACCCGCTGGAATATCTCGGCGGCGAGATTAGGCTCGACCCGCAGCTGGCGCGCGACACGGTCGAGCGCGCGGTCGCTAGGCCGCTCGGCCTCTCGGTCGAGGAAGCGGCTTTCGGCATCGTCTCCATCGCGAACGCCAACATGATCCAGGCGATCCGCACCCTCTCGGTCGAGCGCGGCCACGACGTGCGCGGCTTCTCGCTGCTGGCCTTCGGCGGCGCCGGTCCGCTCTACGCGCCCTACATGGCGCGCGAGCTGGGCATGGCGGAGGTGATCGCCCCGCGCAATCCCGGCGTCTTCGCGGCGCAGGGGCTGCTGCTCACCGACATCCGTCACGCCGCGCAGGCGCCGTGGCAGCGCCGCCTGCAGCGTGTCGCGGCGGAGGAGATCGGCCGGCGTCTGGACACCCTGCGGCGCGAGCTCGACCACGAGCTCGGCGCCGACGGGGTGCAGCCGGCGGCGCGCTATTTCCGCTTCTCCGCCGACATGCGCTGCGTCGGCCAGTTCCATCTGCTCAACGTTCCGCTGCCGGCGCCGGCCGCCGCCGGGTGGTGGGATCCGGCGCGTCTCGCCGCCGATTTCCACGCCGCGCATGAGCGCGCCTATGGCCACGCCGATCCCGCGGTGCCGGTCGAACTCGTCAATCTGCGGGTCGATGGCTTCGGCCGCATCGACCGGCTGCCCGAGGCGGCGGAGGAGGCGGCGGCCACGGATGCGCCGGCGCCGGTCGGCGCGCGGCGGGTCTATTTCGACCGCGCCACCGGCTGGACCGAGGCTGCGATCTATCGCCGCGCGCAGCTGAAGCCCGGCCATCGCATCGCCGGCCCCGCCATCATCCTGCAGCGCGATTCGACGCTGGTGGTGCTGCCAGGGCAGGTGGCGCGGGCCGACCGCCGCGGCACCATCCGCATCGCCGAGCAAGGGGGCTGAGCCATGAGCGCGGACGGCAACGGCGCCATCGATCCGATCAGCCGCGACGTGTTCCAGCAGCAGCTCGTCGGCATCGCCGAGGAGATGTCGGTGTCGCTGCGCCGCGCCGCCTTCTCCTCGATCATCTGGGACATGTACGACTATTCCTGCGGCCTGTTCACGCCGGAATGCGAGATGATCGCCCAGGCCGAGACCATCGCAGCACAACTCGGCATCATGTCGACCGCTTTGCGCCACATGCAGGCGGCGATCCCGCTGGAGCGCTGGCGGCCCGGCGACGTGATGGTGTGCAACGACCCCTACAAGGGCTGCACGCACACCATGGACATCGTCCTGTTCAGCCCGGTCTTCGTCGGGGCTGAGCTGGTCGCCATCACCAGCACCATCGCGCACCACATCGACATCGGCGGCAAGATTCCCGGCACCGAGGCGGCCGACAGCATCGAGGTCTTCGCCGAAGGCCTGATCCTGCCGCCGCTGAAGCTGCTGGAGGAGGGGCGGCCGAACCAGGCGATCTTCGACATCATCGCGGCGAATGTGCGCGACCCGGCGGCATGCCAGGGCGATTTGCGCGCCCAGATCGCCGGCTGCCGCACCGGCGAGCGGCGCCTGGCCGAGTTGTTCAAGCGCACCGGCGTGGCCCGCGCCAGGGCGCTGGTCGCATCCTGCCTCGACTATGCCGAGACCTACATGCGCCGCAGCCTCGCGGCGATGACGCCCGGCCGCTACGAGGCCACGCTGACCATCGAGGACGAGGCCACCTCGGACCTGCCGATCCGCCTGCAGGCCGTGGTCGAGCTCGCCGGCGACCGCCTGACGATCGACTTCAGCGGCTCCGAGCCGCAGCGCGACAACGGCCTCAACTGCCCGATCGCCTCGACCATCTCGATGGCGAACTACGCGGTGAAATGCGTCGTGGCGCCCGGCATCGCCCAGAACGAAGGCTGCAACCGCGCCGTCGAGATCCGCGTGCCGGAGGGCAGCATCCTCAATCCGCGCCGCCCGGCCGCCGTGTCGGTCCGCCACCTGACGCAGCAGGCGGTGGCCGAGGTGCTGCTGAAGGCGATGGCGCCGCTGGCGCCCGACCGCGCCGCCGCCGGCTGCCAGATCTCGTTTCCCACCTTCGCCGCCGGCGGCTTCGACGACCGGCCGGAGAAGCGCGACGAGGCGACCGGCGAGGCGCCGTACTACGTGATCTCCGACATCATCGGCGGCGGCATGGGCGGCAATCCGCTGCGCGACGGCATCTCCGCCGTCGACACCCATGGCGGCAATTGCGCGATCCTCTCCGCCGAGGTGGTGGAGACGCTGTCGCCGATCCGCGTGCTCGACACGCGGCTGGTGCCGGGGTCCGGCGGGGCGGGCCGGCATCGCGGCGGCCTCGCCATGCGACGCGACTACCAGTTCCTGTCCAAGCGCAGCATCATGGGCGCCTATCTGCAGCAGACGAGCGCGCTGACCAGCGCCTGGGGTCTTGCCGGCGGCGGGCCCGGCGCGCCGGCCGCCATCCTGCTCAACCCCGGCACGCCACGGGAGCGCAAGCTGAAGAGCAAGATCTACGGCCTCGCCCTCGAGGCCGGCGACGTGATGCGCTTCCAATCCTCGGGCGGCGGCGGCTGGGGCGATCCGGAAGCGCGCGATCCGGCGCTGATGGAAAGCGATCGTGGCGAAGGCCTGGCCTGAGCCAGGACGCTATTTGCCGCGCCGCGCGCCTTTCGCGTCTTCGCCCCAGCGCTTCACGCCTTCGAGGTGAATGCCGAACAGATCCAGCGCGCGGGCCAGGTTGTGGTCGATCACGGATTGGAGGTCCTTCGGACCTGTGTAGAGCGCTGGAACGGGCGGGGCGATCACGCCGCCCATCTCGGTCACCGCCAGCATGTTCTTCAGGTGCCCGGCATGCAGCGGCGTCTCGCGCACCATCAGCACCAGGCGGCGGCGCTCCTTCAGGGTCACGTCGGCGGCGCGCGAGAGCAGGGTGGTGGTGACGCCGCTGGCGATCTCCGCCAGGCTCTTCACCGAGCACGGCGCCACGATCATGCCGAGCGTGAGGTAGGAGCCGCTGGAAACCGGCGCCGCCATGTCGTCGGCGCGGTAATGCCGGTCGGCCAGGGCCAGGACATCTTTCAGCTTATAGTCGGTCTCGTAGGCGAGCGTGACGGCGGCGGCGCGCGACATCACCAGGTGCGTTTCGATCATCGTCTCGCGCAGCAGCTCCAGCAGCCGCACGCCGAAGATCACGCCCGAAGCGCCTGAGATTCCGACAATCAGGCGCGCCGGCACATGCGTTGGCATATGCGGCCGTGCATTTGCCGCCGAAATCTTCCGTTGCGCTTTGCCGCGCTGCGTCATTGGGTCAGTCCTGCTGCTTTATTAAGAGGTGCCATCGCATCTTTTTTGTGACCGCGACCTTACGTCCGTTTACTCGCTTGAATGATGGGAGTAGCATGCCAACATCAAATTCGGTTGATCATTTTTCGAAGGATCGCCGCGCGAGACACATCGCAATTTTACCTCCCCACTTGCCAAGCGAAAAAGGAGATGGCCCATGGCAGTCGCCTCGCATCAGGAATCTTTGAGACTGAAGCATGCAGATCTCGAAGCGCAAATCGCCGAAGAAGAGCGCCGACCGCATCCCGATGACGTGGTGATCCACCATCTCAAGAAACTGAAACTCCGCATCAAGGACGAATTGCTGCAAACGGCGCACGCCGAATAGGCGCGCCTGCCAAGTTTCGCCGCCGGGACCTGACTGGTCCGACGACGTAGCCCCGGCGCTCTTGCGTCGGAACAGCCCTCCTCCAGGCCGATGCCTCAGGAGGGCTGTTGTTGTAAGGGCTGTTGTCGCGGGGGCGGTTGGCTTACTCCCTTGACCGATTCCAATCTGACCCTTACCTTTCGAGTTATGCACAGCTTCACGGCCCTGCTTCTTCTGCGACTTACCGCCCCGGCGCTCTGATCGGCGTCGGCCAGGGGCGTTGCGCCCCCTTTTCCGCGGTTGCAGACCAAGAGGGTTCGGGATGACTTCCCCCAAATCGGTAATTTTCTTGCGCTCGGTAATTTTGTTGCGTACTCTGGCTGGTGACTTCGCCCGCGGAGGCGAGGCGCTGCGACTTCGCTGCGGTCGGCGGGTCTGAACAGCGACAGCCCGGCGGCCGGACCACTTTTCGTCGCCCCACCCAGCAACGAACCCGTTTCAAGGATACCGACGATGCGCATCGACCCAGCGAAGAAATACCGGCCATTCCAGCCGATCAACCTGCCCGACCGACAATGGCCCAGCCGTAGCATCACCGCGGCGCCGATCTGGTGCAGCGTGGATCTGCGCGACGGCAACCAAGCCCTGATCGAGCCGATGGGGCCGGAGCGCAAGCTGCGCATGTTCAAGACGCTCTGCCGCATGGGCTACAAGGAGATCGAGGTCGGGTTTCCGAGCGCCTCGCAGACCGATTTCGATTTCCTGCGCCAGCTGATCGAGGAAGACCTGATCCCGGCCGACGTCACCATCCAGGTGCTGACACAGGCGCGCGAGCACCTGATCTCGCGCACCTATGAGGGCCTGGTCGGCGCCCGCCGCGCCATCGTCCATGTCTACAACTCGACCTCGACCCTGCAGCGCCGCGTGGTATTCAACCAGGACATGGCCGGCATCAAGCAGATCGCCGTGCAGGGCGCGCAATGGGTGGCGGAATACGCCGCCAAGCACCCGACCAGGACCGAGTTCGTCTACCAGTACTCGCCGGAGAGCTTCACCGGCACCGAGATCGACTACGCGATCGAGGTCTGCGAGGCGGTGATGGATGTGTGGCAGCCGACCAAGGCCAACAAGACCATCCTGAACCTGCCGGCCACCGTCGAGATGTCGACGCCCAACCTCTACGCCGACCAGATCGAGTATTTCTGCCGTCACATGCGCAACCGCGACAAGGCGATCATCAGCCTGCACCCGCACAACGACCGCGGCACCGGCGTCGCCGCCGCCGAATTGGGCGTGATGGCCGGGGCCGAGCGCATCGAGGGCACGCTGTTCGGCAATGGCGAGCGCACCGGCAATGTCGACCTGGTGACGCTGGGCCTGAACTTGTTCACCCAGGGCGTCGATCCGCAGGTCGATTTCTCCGACATCAACGACCTGGTGCGCACGGCGGAATACTGCAACCAGCTGCCCGTTCACCCGCGCCACCCCTATGCCGGCGATCTCGTCTTCACCGCCTTCTCGGGCTCGCACCAGGACGCGATCAAGAAGGGCTTCGCGGCGATGAAGCAGTCGAACAGCGGCGAATGGGCGGTGCCCTATCTGCCGATCGACCCGCAGGATCTGGGCCGCGACTACGAGGCGGTCATCCGCATCAACTCGCAATCGGGCAAGGGCGGCGTCGCCTATCTCATGGAGACCGATTACGGCATCTCGCTGCCGCGCCGCCTGCAGATGGAATTCAGCGCCGTGGTGCAGGAGATCGCCGACAAGACCGGCAAGGAGATTTCCTCCAAGGACATCTGGCAGGCCTTCAACGACGAGTACCTGAAGTTCGAGAAGCCGTTCAAGTTCGTCGGCCATGAGACCCACGCCGACGCGCACGCCTCCGAGATCCGTCTCCTCACCGCCAAGATGAAGCGCGACGGCAAGGACATCGAGATCAAGGGCAAGGGCAACGGCCCGATCGACGCCTTCATGGACGCGATGAAGAAGGAGGCCGGCGTCGACCTCAAGGTGATCGACTACCGCGAGCATTCAGTCGGCCTCGGCGCCGACGCCAATGCCGTCGCCTATCTGGAGACCCGCACGCCGACCGGCGGCACCGTCTTCGGCGTCGGCATGGACCCCAACATCGTCCAGGCCTCGCTGAAGGCCATCGTCTGCGCCGCCAACCGCGCGCTGGCCGGCAAGACGCGGGACATCCAGGGGTAGGTTCCCGCGACAACTCTCCGCCCGGTGTATCGGGCGGAGAGATTGTTTCGCTTAAACATCTCTCGAATACCCGAAATGGCGCGGGCTTCCCGCCGGGCGTATGATTGACGCTTGGTAAAGCCGCGGAGGTTTTCATGCGCAACCTCGCCATCTCTCCCGATGCCGCGTTCCACCAGTCGTACCGCTGGTCGCCCGGCCATCTGCCGATCACCTTGCAGTGGCGCAGCAGCCTGTGGCGCTACATCGTGCCGCTGCTGTGGAGCTTCGGCCTGCTGGTGTGGATCGGCATGTTCGGCACCGAGACGCCGCGCTGGGGCGTCGTCGTCTATGCGCTGATCTTCATCGCCATGCCGGGCGTGCTGGCCGCGTCCGCCGCGTGGTGGGTGATGCAGCTGCGCAACGGCCGCCATGCCGGCAGCTTCGTCATCCATGACGACTTCCTGGAATGGCAGTTCGAGGACAGCGCGCAGGCCGACCGCTTCGCCGATTGCAGCCGGTTCGAGATCGTCGGCAAGCGCGGCTACGACGCCCATATCGAATGGGACCTGACCGGCCACGGCCGCGACGACGTGGCGGGCTGGCGCGAAGCGGCCCGCCGGTTCCTGCCGGCCGGCTGGGTGGCGGCGGACCGCACGCTCTACGGCCGCGACGTCGGCCTCGATCACGCCGACCTCGACAGCCTGTGCCAGCTGCTGAACCAGCTGCGCGACGAGGCCGCGTCGCAGCGCTAGGACCACGGCACGCGCGGCCAAGCGGGCTCCCGTCCGGCGTCCAGACCAACCAGCCATCCTGAGCCGCTGTCAGCGCGGGGCCGCGACGCTATCGCCTCGGCCCCGCAATGGCGTTATAAGAGGCATGTGACCAACCGGGGAACCGACCACATGCTGTTCATGATCATCGAGCATTTCCACGACTGCAATCCGAAGCCGCTCTACAAGCGGTTCCAGGAAAAGGGCCGCATGATGCCGGAGGGGCTGAAATACGTTTCCTCCTGGATCGAGGCCAATTTCGACCGCTGCTTCCAGCTCATGGAATGCGACGATGCGCGGGTGATCCAGGAATGGGTGCTGGTCTGGGGCGACCTCGCGGATTTCGAGATCGTGCCGGTGGTGCCGTCGAAGGAAACCGCCGAGTTGGTGAACCGCTACATCTAGGCCGCAACTTCGTGCGCGAGGGGGCGGCGGGGGAGGCTGGGCATGGAGCGCGATCCGATCCTGCTGGGCGTGGCGCATATCCGCGTCTTCGCCATGCCGTCCGAATGGCTGGCGGCGGTGGCCTTCTACCGCGACGCCCTGGCGCTGGACGAGATCTATACCGATCCCGAGGCCGGCGTGGCGGTGTTCGAATGCGGCGGCGACGTGACCCTCGGGCTGGAGCGCGTCGAGGAGGACGATCCCGAGGAATGGGAGACCGCCGGCCGCTTCACCGGCATCTCCTTCCGCGTCGCCGACATCGAGCGCGCCTACAACATCCTCTCCGGCCGGGGCGTCGCCTTCGACGGCCTGCCGGAACGCATGGAATGGGGCGGCATCCTGGCCCATTTCCAGGACCCCGCCGGCAACACCCTGACCCTGGTGCAGGAACCGACCGACGCCGACCTGCTCGGCGCCGGCTAGGCTTCGCCGCGCCGCCGGCGGCAACTTCCGGCCATCTGGACAATTCCGCGCGCCGCCGCCACAGTGCCGGCCGCATGGTCCGCCGTTTCTACAAGCTTCCGTCGCTCAACGCGCTTGGCGCCTTCGAGGCCGCCGCGCGGCATTCCAGCCTCTCCTTCGCCGCGACCGAGCTCAATGTCACGCCGAGCGCGGTCAGCAAGCACGTCACCTTCCTGGAGCAGGAGCTGGGCGTGCCGCTCTTCGTGCGCGGCCACCGTTCCATGCGCCTGACGCCGGAGGGCGAGCAGCTCTACCGCTCGCTTTCCGAGAGCTTCGCCGGCATGGCCGCCGCCTTCGAGGCGATCAAGACCAGCCGCTCGGCGCGCACCGTCACCATCGGCTGCACCACCGCCTTCGCCCAGCTCTGGCTGATGCCGCGGCTCGGCAATTTCTGGCGCGCGCACCAGGACATCATCATCGACCAGGTGGTCTCCGACCGCAGCCAGGATCTGCGCCGCTCCGAGGTCGATCTGCGCCTCCGCTACGGCGACGGCAAATGGCCGGAGGAAACCGCGATCAAGCTGTTCGGCGATTGCATCATCCCCGTCTGCAGCCCCGACTTCGCCCGGCGCCACAAGGTCAAGGAGCCGGCCGACCTGCTCGGCCTGCCGCTGCTCGAGGTGGTCAGCCAGGAGCGCGGCTGGACCTCGTGGGAGGAGTTCTTCACCGCCATCGGCGTGCCGGCGCGGCGGCTGAAGACCCGGCGCATCAACAACTACATCGTCTGCTGGCAGGCGGCGATGGACGGGCAGGGCGTGGCGCTGGGCTGGACCACCAATGTCGCCGATCTGCTGGCGGAGAAGAAGCTGGTGCCGCTGGGCAAGGCGCAGGTGATCCCGAGCGAGGCCACCTATGTCACCTGGAGCGCGCACCGCCCGCTGAGCGCCGAGGCCACCGTGCTGCGCGACTGGCTGATGGCGGAGGCGGCGAGCGTCGCGGCGGGTTTGGGGTAGGGGAGACTGATTGGGGCCTGTTCTCGTCATCCTCGTGCTCGGCACGAGGACCCACGAGTTTGCCCAAGGAGTCGGATCTTCCCGATTGAAACTCGTGGGTGGTCGGGCCAAGCCCGACCATGACGAATTGAGAGATGGGGAACGCACATGACCGACATCATCAAGCCGCCGCATGCGAAGACCTGGCCGCTGCCGGGCGCGCCGGCGACCCTCAGCTGGCACAACTGGGACTGGCCGCCGCAGAACCGCTGGGCGTTCCAGCATGTCGCCGATTTCCTGCAGACCGAGACCATCGCGCGGGGCGGCGGCCCGGCGCGCGATTTCGGCGCCGCCCGGCAGGATGTCACCGGCATCACCTTCACCGATTTCGACGGCGTCACGCGCAGCGTCGGCGACATGCTGGCGCGGACTTGGACCGACGGCTTCCTGGTGCTCCATGACGGCAAGCTGGTGGCCGAGCACTACATGAACGGCATGAGCGCAGCCACGCTGCATCTCTCGCAATCGGTGGTGAAGAGCTTCACCAGCACCCTCATCGGCATTTTCGCCGGCCGCGGGTTGATCGACATCGCCAGGCCGGTGACGCACTACCTGCCGGAGCTGGCGGCCTGCGGCTATGCCGGCGCCACAATCGCCCAGGTGCTCGACATGCGCTCCGGCGTGAAGTTCGGCGAGGACTACCTGGCGCCGGACAGCGAGGTGGCGCAGCTCGACCGCGCCAGCGGCTGGAAGCCGCGCCGCGACGCCGCCGACACGCTCACCACCAAGGGCCAGATCCTCACGCTCACGCAGGAGCGGCCGCATGGCGGGCCGATGCTCTACCGCTCGATCGAGACCGAGGTGCTGGGCTGGATCCTGTCGCGCGTCTCGGGCCGCAGCCTGGCGCAGCTGCTGTCCGCCGAGCTGTGGCAGCAGATGGGCGCCAGCGTCGACGCCAACATCACCGTGGACGCGGAGGGCACCGCGCTCGCCGATGGCGGGCTCAACGCGGCCTTGCGCGACTATGCCTGCCTCGGCCAGCTGTTCCTCGACGACGGCGCCTGGGGGGCCAGGCAGATCGTGCCGGAATCCTGGGTGGCCGCCTGCCGCAGCGGCGACATCGAGGCTTTCAAGCCGAACTATGTCGAGCGCTACCGCCGCTTCCCCAACGCCGCCTATTCCCGGCAATGGTGGGTGCTGGACAGCGTCGCCGGCACGCACAGCGCGCGCGGCATCTACGGCCAGCTGATCCATATCGAGCCGCGCCGCCGCCTGGTGGTCGCCAAGCTGTCGAGCTGGCCCGACCCGATCAACGACGACCTCTCGGCGACGACGTACCTCGCCATCGACGCGATCGGCCAAGCGCTCGCGGGGACCTGAACCGCACGACTCCTACAGTCGTCATGGTCGGACCAAGTCCGACCATGACGAGGGAGCGTGTCACCGCTCCAGCGTCAGATAGACGCTGTCCGCCCATTCCCCGCCGATGCAGAACGTGCGCGCCGCGCGTCCCGTCTCGCGGAAGCCGAGGCGGGTCAGCAGGCCGAGGCTGCGTTCGTTGCGCGGGTCGACATCGGCGCGGATCCGGGCGAGGCCGCGGGTGCCGAACGCATGGGCGATCACTGCCGTCAGCGCCTCGCGCCCATAGCCCTGGCCCCAGACGGAGGGCGCCAGCAGAAAGCCGATCTCGTCGCCGGACCAGATGCCGGCCTTGCCGATCAGCGCGCCGTCGCGCTCGACGAAGAAATCGTCGCATTCGCCGGCCGCGATCGCGGTGAGGGTGCCGGCCACCCAGGCCTCGCTTTGCGCCAATTCGGTGTGCGGCAGGGTCGACCAGTAGCGCATCGCCTCCGGGTCGCTCAGGATCGCGTGCATCGCTGCGGCATCGTCCAGCCGCGGCCGCCGCAGCACCAGTCGCGTGGTGCGTAGGATTGCATTCGGGTCAATGATTCCGGCCGGATTCTGCATCGCACTCCCTTGCGTCTCTCCACGCGCACGCTAAGCTGTATACAGCTCGGCGAAACGACCGGCTGAAACAGGGGAGGAGTATCATGGCACATGCGGGCTTGCGCCGCTGGGTTGCGGCGCTGGGTGTTGCGGCGGGGTTGGCGGCAGGATTGGCGGCAGGATTGGCGGGGGGCGCCGCCCAGGCGGTGGCGGCGGACAAGGTGAAGGTCGGCTTCTCGCCGGAGCCCTACGCGCCGTTCTGGGTGCAGGACGCCTCGGGCAAGTGGAGCGGCTTCGAAGTCGACTTCATCGACGCGCTGTTCAAGCAGATGGGCCGCGAATACGAGCTGGTGCCGACCGCCTGGGACGGCATCATCCCGGCGCTGCAGGAAGGCAAGATCGACGCCATCATGAATTCCATGGCGGCGACGGAGGAGCGCAAGCAGGTCGTCGACTTCAGCGACAAATACTATGCCACCACCGTCTCCTTCTATGCCCGCAAGGGCGAGGCTTTCGACCTCTCCGATGCCGGCATGAAGGGCAAGGTCGTCGCCGTCCAGGCCGCCACCGCGCAAGCCAACTGGCTGCAGCAGAAATGGCCGAACGTCGAGGCGAAGCAATACGACACCCAGGACAACGCCGATCTCGACCTGGTCGCCGGCCGCGTCGATTACGGCCTCGCCGACACCGTCTACACGGCGGAAGGGTTCCTGAAATCCGATGCCGGCAAGGATTTCGAGTTGAAGGGGGCACCGGTCGACGATCCGCTGATCGGCGGCAGCGTCGGCGTCGCCATGCGCAAGGGCGATCCGCTGCTGCCCGAGATCAACGCCGCCATCAAGGCGCTGCGCGAGAACGGCACCTACAAGGCGATCAACGACAAGTATTTCAACTTCGACGTCTACGGCGGCTGAACCCGCCGGGAGGAAGTGGGGCCGGCGGCAAGGCAGAGCCGTCGGCCCAGCTTTTGGAAGCCTGGCGCCGCGCGCGCGAAGATTTCGAGCCCGTTCGGCCGCGCGATCCCTTGGGCTAGCCCAGGCGGGGCAGGAACCGCTCGGTCAGCCGCGCGAAGAAGCTGGCGCCGAACGGAATCGCTTCGTCGTTGAAGTCGTAGTCGGCGCTGTGGAGGACGGCGTCGCCTTCCCCTGACCCGTTGCCGAGCCAGAGCATGGCTCCGGGCCGCGCATTCAGCATGTAGGAGAAGTCCTCGGCGCCCATGCTGACGGCATAGTTGTCCGACACGTTGTCGCGGCCACAGATTTCCGCCGCCACGCCCACGGCAAAGGCGACTTCCGCGTCGTGGTTGATCGTCGGCGGATAGCGGCGACGATAGTCGAGCCGGGCGGTGGCGCCGTGGGCCGCGGCGATGCCGCGAGCGAGTTCATCCAGGCGGCGCTCAAGCAGGTCACGCACCTCGGGCCGGAAGCTGCGAGCCGTCCCGCCGATGTGAAGTGCATCGGGGATCACGTTGTAAGTGGTGCCACCCTTCATGAAGCCGACGGTGACAACGGCAGATTCGACCGGATTGACGTTTCGGCTGACGATGGTCTGAAGCGCCAGAACAATCTCGGCGCCGATGACGAAGGGATCGCGGCCCAGATGCGGAAGCGCGGCGTGGCCGCCGCGGCCCTCGACATGAATGTCCCAGCTGTCGGACGAGGCATACATGGGGCCGGGTCGCGTGGCGATCTGCCCGAGAGGCAGGCCCGGCTTGTTGTGCAGGGCGAAGACCGCGTCGCATGGGAACCGATCGAACAATCCCTCTTCCACCATCACGCGGCCGCCACCATGTCCTTCCTCGGCCGGCTGAAAGATGAAGTGCACGGCGCCGTCGAAGTTGCGGGTCTCAGCCAGATACTGCGCGGCGCCCAGAAGCATGGTCGTGTGCCCGTCATGGCCGCAGGCGTGCATCGTGCCGTCATGAGTTGAGCGGTGGGCGAAGTCGTTGCGCTCCTGGATCGGCAAGGCGTCCATGTCGGCGCGGAGGCCGATGCTTCGCGTTGCGTTGCCGCAGCGCAAGGTGCCGACGACGCCGGTCTTGGCGATGCCGCGATGCACGTCGCACCCCAGTCTCGCCAGCCTGGCGGCGACAAGGTCGGATGTGCGGCTTTCCTCGAAGGCAAGCTCGGGATTCGCGTGGATGTCGCGGCGAACGCGCGAGAGATCCGGCAGCAGCTCGAGGATGCGGGGGATCACGGGCATCGGCTGTCCTCCTGCGGGAGGTGATCGATTGAACAATACGACAAAGTTCGCGGTTTGACGAACTCGACAGAGAAAGCCGCCTATCCAATGGACAGGAATGTCTGCTGGATCGGCGGCTTAGGGATTGAAGCGCGCTGGGATCCCGCGCTTCCGGTGAACGGCCCGGCGGCAAGGCCGACCCTTTCCCCCCCGGCCGCGTGGAGCGGCCATCCTTCCGCGGCCGCGTGGAGCGGCCATCCTTCCCCGGCCGCTTGGAGCGGCCATCCTTTGCCCGGCCGCGTGGAGCGGCCATCCTTCCGCCACCGCGACCGAACGCCGCGTTTCGCCCTTGGTCTACTTGCGCCGGATCGGGCAGGGCCCTAAGGGGTTGAGACGGCCGCCTGCCTTGACGCAGGATGGCGGAAAAAGCGGCGTGGGAGCGGAGGAAACGTCATGACCGGTGGCTATACGATCGCGCATCAGCGCTCGCTGCGGGAGCCGGAGGCGTTCTGGGCCGAGGCGGCGCAGGAGATCGCGTGGACGAAGCCGTGGAGCCGCGTGCTCGATGACAGCCGCAAGCCCTTCTATCGCTGGTTCCCCGATGCCGAGCTCAACACCTGCCACAACCTGCTCGACCGCCATGTCGAGAGCGGCCGCGCCGACCAGGCGGCGCTGATCTATGACAGCCCGGTCACCGGCACGGTGCGCAGCTACACCTACCGCCAGATGCGCGACGAGACCGCGCGCTTCGCCGGCGCGCTGGCGAAGCTCGGCGTCGGCAAGGGCGACCGCGTCATCATCTACATGCCGATGGTGCCGGAGGCGGTCATCGCCATGCTGGCCTGCGCGCGGATCGGCGCGGTGCATTCGGTGGTGTTCGGCGGCTTCGCGGCGAACGAGCTCGCCACCCGCATCGACGATTGCCACCCGAAGGTGATCGTCAGCGCCTCCTGCGGCATCGAGACGGCCAAGGTCATCCCCTACAAGCCGCTGCTCGATCACGCCGTCGAGCTGGCGCATCACAAGCCGGCGCATTGCGTCATCCTGCAGCGCACGCAGCTGCTGGCGGAGATGATCCGGCCGCGCGACCTCGACTGGTACGAGGCGCAGATCGGCGTGGCGCCGCATCCTTGCGTCGACGTGAAGGCGACCGATCCGCTTTACATCCTCTACACCTCCGGCACGACCGGCCAGCCGAAGGGCGTGGTGCGCGACAATGGCGGCCACGCCGTGGCGCTGAAGTGGAGCATGTCCAACATCTATGACGTGGAGCCGGGCGAGGTCTATTGGGCGGCCTCCGACGTCGGCTGGGTGGTCGGCCATTCCTACATCGTCTACGCGCCGCTGCTGCATGGCTGCACGACAGTGCTCTACGAGGGCAAGCCGGTCGGCACGCCGGACGCCGGCGCCTTCTGGCGCGTCATCGCCCAGCACAAGGTTTCGGTGCTGTTCACCGCGCCCACCGCCTTCCGCGCCATCAAGCGCGACGACCCGGACGGCAAGCTGATCCGCGACCACGACATCAGATGCCTGCGCGCCCTGTTCCTGGCCGGTGAAAGGTCGGACCCGGCGACGCTGGAATGGGCCGAGCAGCATCTGAAGGTGCCGGTGATCGACCACTGGTGGCAGACCGAGACCGGCTGGCCCATCGCCGCCAATTGCCTGGGGCTCGAGCGCCTGCCGGTGAAGCACGGCTCGCCCACCAAGGCGGTGCCGGGCTGGGACGTGCAGGTGCTCGATGGCGACGGCGAGGCGGTGGCGCCCGGCCAGATCGGCAACATCGTCTGCGCGCTGCCGCTGCCGCCCGGCACGCTGCCGACCCTGTGGAACGCGGAGCAGCGCTATTTCAAGGGCTATCTGGAGCGCTATCCGGGCTACTACCTGACGGCGGATGCCGGCTATCGCGACGAGGAGGGCTATCTCTACATCATGTCGCGCACCGACGACATCATCAACGTCGCCGGCCATCGCCTGTCGACCGGCGCGATGGAGGAGGTGCTGGCGAGCCATCCCGACGTCGCCGAATGCGCGGTGATCGGCGTCGCCGACGACCTCAAGGGCCAGGTGCCGCTCGGCTTCCTGGTGCTGAAGGCCGGCGTGAAGAAGGCCGACGACGCCATCGTGGCCGAGGTCGTGCATCTGGTGCGCGACCAGATCGGCCCCGTCGCCGCCTTCAAGACCGCGACGGTGGTGAAGCGCCTGCCCAAGACCCGCTCGGGCAAGATCCTGCGCGGCACCATGCAGAAGATCGCCGACAGCGTGGAGTACAAGATGCCGGCGACCATCGACGATCCCGCGATCCTCGATGAGATCGGCGACGCCTTGCGCAGAATCGGTTATGCTCGCTGACGTTGTGGCAGCGGGGGGCGTAAGCGATGAAGTCGCGGTATCGGGTTATTGCCGTCGTGGGGGTCCTGGCGGCGGTCGTCTTGGCGCTCGCCATCGTCGGCTGGCGCGCGGGCTGGCTGGGCAAGCCCGCGCCATTGGCCCTGGCGGAGAATCCGCACCGCGCGGGCACGCCGGCGCATGAGGCCTTCGCCGCCTATCAGGTGAAGCTGCAGGCCAATCCCGCCTTCGTCGCGCTGATGGAATCCGCCGGAACCCCGGAGGAGGGCCTGAAGCGCGGCATGGACCTGACCCAGAAAGGCGTGCGGCGGCTGCCCGATGCGGCGCTGGAAGACCGGCTGCGGATGATGCTGGCACTGATGCGCACCGGCGACGATGCCGAGTGCGCGACTTTGGCCCAGGGCGCGCCCCCCAACGGCGACGTGCAGGGCTTCGTCGCCCTCATGTTCGGGTTGCTTGACCGCGTCGACGCCGATCTGGCGAAGCGCTGGTACGACCTGACCCTGGACGCGGCCATCGCCGAGCTGGAGCAGCACCCGATCCCGCCGGTCCCGGCGGGCTACCGGGAACGCCTGGGCGCGCTGATGGTCAACAACCTGGCCCGCGAAGACCTGGACGTGCTGATCGCCATGTCGGAGCAGCGCCTGCTCGGCCTCGGCGACGACGAAAGATGCGACGTCGGCCAGAAGGTGCTGGCGCTCATCCTCGATCAGCCCGAGCCGGAGCGCGGCAACTACGCCCGCCTGATGGCCCAGCCCTAGACATAGGGGAAGGGCGACGGCCGGCCGAACTGGTTTTCGTGGAAGTCCCGCTGCCGCTGCGCGCGGTCGGTGAGATCGTTGAGCGCGGCCGCCTCGCGGGCGACCCGGCCGATATCGGCCTTGGTCATGCCCATGTCGCGCAGGTCGCGCTCGCTATAGGTGCCGAGTTCCTCGCGCACCCGCAGATAGCAGCGCCAGCGGCGCAAGGTCAGGCTGAGTCGTTCCAAGAGCTGTTTCATTTCATCCCGCATCTTTTGTTGACCCTCGGCTCCCAGAACTGAATCGAAGATTGGCACGCCCGTGTTGCGTTGCAATATAAATCTCTTAACGTGCGTCATAAAGTTTCACGCTGTTGCTTAAATATCTGACTCAAATACCTAAAATTTGATTACCGATCTGCTGCGCTGCAGCATTTCTGGGCAGGCCTGCTCAATCTTGAGGCAGGTGCGGCGGCGGCCGCGTCGGCAGTCTCGTTGACAGGGCAAGCGCGCTATCGCATTCCCTGCGCCAGCAAAACTCACCCCCATCCCAATCCGGTCTCAAAAGAGGAAGTCCATGCGCAAGTTCGGCGGTTTGTTGAAGGAACTGGGTCTCGATCTGCGGTCGCTGTCCACCGGCGACCTGGTCGTGCGCTCGCCCATCAACGGCCTGGAGATTGCCCGCCTGAAATCCGACACCAAGGCGGGTGCTGCGAAGAAGATCGCCCGCGCCGACGAGGCCTTCCGCGAATGGCGCCAGGTGCCGGCGCCGCGCCGCGGCGAGCTCATCCGCCTGTTCGGCGAGGAGCTGCGCGCGCACAAGGACGCGCTCGGCCGCCTGGTCTCGATCGAGGCCGGCAAGATCGTGCAGGAGGGCCTGGGCGAGGTGCAGGAGATGATCGACATCTGCGACTTCGCCGTCGGCCTGTCGCGCCAGCTCTATGGCCTCACCATCGCCTCGGAGCGCCCGGGTCATCGCATGATGGAGACCTGGCATCCCCTCGGCGTGGTCGGCGTCATCAGCGCCTTCAACTTCCCGGTCGCGGTGTGGTCGTGGAACACCTGCCTCGCCATCGTCTGCGGCGACAGCGTGGTGTGGAAGCCCTCCGACAAGACGCCGCTGACCGCGCTCGCCTGCGCCGAGATCTTCGCCAAGGCGGTGAAGCGCTTCGCCAATGGATCTGGGGCGGCGCCCAAGGGGCTCCTTGAAGTGCTCTATGGCGGCAAGGCGGTGGGTGAGGCGCTGACCGACGATCCGCGCGTCGCGCTGGTCAGCGCCACCGGCTCCACCCGCATGGGCCGCGAGGTCGGCCCGCGCGTCATGCAGCGCTTCGGCCGCGTGCTGCTGGAGCTTGGCGGCAACAACGGCATGATCGTCTGCCCGAGCGCCGATTTGGAGCTTGCCGTGCGCGCCATCGCCTTCAGCGCGGTCGGCACCGCGGGCCAGCGCTGCACCACGCTCCGCCGCCTGTTCGTGCATGAGAGCGTCTACGACAAGCTGGTGCCGCGCCTGAAGAAGATCTACGGCAGCGTGAAGATCGGCAACCCGCTCGAGGCCGGCACGCTGGTCGGCCCGCTGATCGACGAGGGCTCGTTCAACCGCATGCAGGCGGCCCTGGCGCAGGCCAAGAAGGAAGGCGGCAAGGTGACCGGCGGCGAGCGCGTGAAGGTGGCCGGCTGCGCCGGCGGCTTCTACGTGAAGCCGGCGCTGGTCGAGTTGCCGGCGCAGGGCGCGGTGATGAAGGAGGAGACCTTCGCGCCGATCCTCTACGTGGTGAAATACAAGGACTTCGCCAAGGCGGTCCAGCTGCACAACGACGTGCCGCAGGGCCTCTCTTCCTGCATCTTCACCAAGGACGTGGGCGAGGCGGAGCAGTTCCTGTCGGCTACGGGGAGCGATTGCGGCATCGCCAACGTCAATATCGGCCCCTCGGGCGCCGAGATCGGCGGCGCCTTCGGCGGCGAGAAGGAGACCGGCGGCGGCCGCGAATCCGGCTCCGACGCCTGGAAGGCCTATATGCGCCGCGCCACCAACACGGTGAACTATTCCGACAAGCTGCCGCTGGCCCAGGGCATCAAGTTCGACGTGGG
>JBDHTX010000012.1:0-109259 GCA_039808885.1 Dongiaceae bacterium
GATGATCGACCACTCCCGGTCCGACAGATCGAAGCGAGCCATGACCAAACTCCCTCTCGTCTACGGAGTTTGAATCACAATCCCGCCCGCAAGGGAATCCCCTTATGAGTACAGAACCTAGACCTCGACCTTGAATCCCAGGTCGATCTCGCTGGCCGGCTTGCCGCTCATCGCCCAGTTCTCGCGCGTCGCCTCGACCAGCACTATGCGGACATCGCCGGGGTCGAGGTCGAGCGCCGCCTTCAGGTTGCGGACAATGGCGGCATACATCTTGCGCTTGGCTTCGAGCGAACGGCCCTGGAACAGCTCGATGGTGACGATGGTGAAGCGGTCGCCGTGGCCCGGCACCAGGGGGAAATGCGCCGCGTCATACGTGACCAGGCGGTAGCAGCGGTCGTCCTCGGGGATCTTGATCCCTTCGACCATGCCGGCCTGGATGGCGTCGAACAGCGCCTCGTGGCGGCCGTTCAGCCAGTGGTTGCGGGTTTCGATCCTGACCTGCGGCATGCTCGCCTTCCCTTCGCCTGACCGGTTGCTTTCGTCCCGGCGATGGTCGACCATGCCGGTCCCCGCGGTCAAGAGAGGCGCAACATGCCGGGTTCGCACAGCACGACGATCCAATCCACCGCGATCGTCTGGGATTCCCATTCCTGCCTGCCTTTGGCCTCGGGCATCGACCTCGGCGTGCTGCGCCGGCACAAGGCCTCCGGCTTCGACTACGTCTCCATCAATGTCGGCATGGACATGAACCCGCTGGACCAGGTGATGAAGACCATTGCCTGGTTCCGCCATTGGATCGCCCAGCACGCGGACGAATTCGTCCAGGTCGACGGCTTCGCCGACGTCGCCGCCGCCAAGAAGGCCGGCAAGCTGGCGGTCAGCTTCGACCTGGAGGGCTCCAGGATGCTGCTCGAGGACGTGGCGATGGTGGAGTTCTACCGCGATCTCGGCGTGCGGCAGATGCACCTGGTCTATAACCGCAACAACAGCGTCGGCGGCGGCTGCCATGACGACGACAAGGGCCTGACCGCCTTCGGCCGCGACGTGGTGCGCGCCATCAACAAGGCCGGCGTGATCATGGATTGCTCGCACAACGGCGAGCGCACCAGCCTCGACATCATGGCGGCCTCGGACAAGCCCGTGGTGTTCAGCCACGCCAATGCCCGCGCCCTGGTCGACCATCCGCGCAACATCTCCGACCGGCAGATCGACGCCTGCGCCGCGACCGGCGGGGTGATCGGCATCAACGGCATCCGCCTGTTCCTCGACGCCAAGGAGGATTTCGCCGAGCCGATGGCGCGCCACATCGACTACATGGTGCAGCGGGTCGGACCGGACCATGTCGGCCTCGGCATCGACATTTCCTTCAACCTCGGCGTCGACGACCACCCGCCGCAGGAGGATCGCGGCTATTGGTGGCCCTTGAGCGGCCGCTATTCCTCCAACGGCACCAGCAGCGCCGGGCCGGAGGAACTGCCGAAGATCGTCGCGCATCTGCGCGACAAGGGCTATGGCCAGTCCGATCTCGACAAGATCTGCGGCCTCAACTTCGCCCGCGTGGCGCGGGAGACCTGGCGCTAGTACCTTGTTTCGTCATGGTCGGGCTTGGCCCGACCACCCACGAGTTTCAGATGGCAGGGCATCGTCGTCGCAAGCAAACTCGTGGATCCTCGTGCCAAGCACCAGGACGACGATGTTGGAGTTGGGCGCGGGAGACCTGGCGCTAGCACCTCGTTTCGTCATGGTCGGGCTTGGCCCGACCACCCACGAGTTTCAGACGGCAGGGCATCGTCGTCGCAAGCAAACTCGTGGATCCTCGTGCCAAGCACCAGGACGACGATGTTGGAGTTGGGCGCGGGAGACCCGGCGCTAATACCTTGTCTCGTCATGGTCGGGCTTGGCCCGACCACCCACGAGTTTCAGACGGCAGGGCATCGTCGTCGCAAGCAAACTCGTGGATCCTCGTGCCAAGCACGAGGAAGACGATGTTGGAGTTGGGCGCGGGAGACCCGGCGCTAGTACCTCGTTTCGTCATGGTCGGGCTTGGCCCGACCACCCACGAGTTTCAGACGGCAAGGCATCGTCGTCGCAAGCAAACTCGTGGATCCTCGTGCCAAGCACGAGGAAGACGATGTTGGAGTTGGGCGCGGGAGACCTGGCGCTAGCCCGCCACCAGCTCCAGGATCGCCCCGTTCGCCTCGGCGGCGGGCACCAGGCAGCCCTGCCTGGTCTCGTGGAACCTGACCCCCTGCGCCGACAGCTGCGCCAGGCAGCGCGCCTTGTCGGCGACCAGGATCTTCATGGCCGCGACGAAGGGCAGGTCCGGCAGCTTTTCCGGCAGGCACTCGGGATAGAACTCCGCCAGCGCCTCCGCGGTGACGAAGCGCAGGGCGCCGCTGCCGCAGGCGACCGAGGTCAGCTGATCGGCGACCTTGATGTGCTCCGGCCCGAAGATCGGCAGATAGGCCATGGCCGCGTCGACGGGCGCCGCGCAGGCGACGGTGACCGAGATCAACCGCAGCGCGCCATTGGCATGGGCGAGCCAGTCGGGACGCCGGATCAGCTCCGGCGACAGGTGATGGCAGATGAAGCAGCTGACCGCCGGCGTCGCCTCCGGCGGCAGGAACACCAGGCGGAATTCCGGCGTCACCGTGCCGGTCGGCAGCTCCAGGTCGCGCTTCAGCTGCTTCGGCCCGTCCGGCTTCATTCCCGCCGCCGCCAGGGCGTCACGGCAGGCATTGGCGTCGTTGGTGGCGAAGGCGAGGCCGAGCAGGCCCTCGCGGGTCTCCAGCAGCTTGTCGAGGTTGTTGGTGAACTGGGCCGGGTCGATGATGCCGAGCAGCTCGACATAGCCGTCCTCGAACATCACGCAGTAGTTGCCGGTGCCCCAGCCGATATGCCGGCCGCGCGGCGTCACCGTGAAGCCCAGGCGCGCCCAGTTGCGCCGCGCCGCCTCCAGGTCGCGCACGCCGACCAGCGTATGGTCGATGCCGGTGATGCCGCAGGCGTCGAGCGCCATGCTCCCGTCACTCCCCCAAATGAAAACCGCCGCCGAGCTTAGCCAACCCGGCGGCGGTCGTCACACTTTGTCTTGCGCGACGGCGGTCAGTGCACGCTGGCCCACACCTTGCGCTTCGCCGCATAGGCGATGAGCGTGAAGATGACCAGGAACAGGATGACCTTGATGCCCATGCGGTGGCGGGCGTCGAGATTGCCCTCGGCGGTCCAGGTCAGGAACACGGCGATATCCCGCGCCTCCTGCTCCAGCGTCGCCTTGGTGCCGTCTTCATAGGTCACCGAATCGGCGGAGAGCGGCGGCGGCATGGCGATCTGATGGCCCTTGAAGGCGTGGTTGAAATACATGCCGTCCGGCAGGGTGACGCCTTCCGGCGGCGTCTCCTCGTAGCCGGTCATCAGGCTGTAGATGTAGTCGGCGCCGTCATAGCCGAGGAAACCCGCCCCGGCGCGCGACTTGGCGACCAGGGTGAGGTCCGGCGGCAGGGCGCCGTTGTTGGCGGCGCGGGCCGCCTGCTCGTTGGCGAAGGGCGCGTGGAACCGGTCCGACGGCCGGCCGGGACGATCGAACATCTCGCCGGTGTCGTCGGGGCCGTCCTGCACCTGCACCGCGGCGGCGATCTCCTTCACCTGGTCCTCGGTGAAGCCGATGTCCTGCAGGTCGCGATAGTGCAGCAGGTTCATCGAATGGCAGCCGGAGCAGACATTGGCATAGACCTGATAGCCGCGCTTCAGCTGCGCCGGGTCATAGGTGCCGAAGAAGCCCTTGAAGCTCCAGCTCTGGGTTTCGACGGTCGAATGCGCAACCGGGTTGGCGATGACGATGGCCACGGCCGCCAGTCCGGCGAGCAGGGTCACCAGACCGAGGATGACACGACTGACGGACATTAGGCTTTCTCCATCGGCTTGGCGGCGGCGCGGGCGCCGGCAGGACCGCCGCCCAGGACCGGCTTGCTGATCGACAGCGGCACCTGCTTCGGCGTCTCGAAGATCGAGAGCAGCGGCAGGACGATCAGGAAGTAGGCGAAGTAGTAGATCGTGGCGAGCTGGCCCAGCCGCACGATCTTGATGCCGAACTGGCCGCTGGCCGCGTTCACGCCCCACATCTCGCCGACCGCGTTGGTCGCCGCCTCATGCGTCATGCCGAGATGCTCCACCACGCGCTCGGTGAAGGTCGCGGTGTCGACGATCTCGAAGTTGAACGGCATCCAGTAGGATTCTGGCGGGTACTTGCCGCAGAACATCAGGACCACGCAGTCGAAGACCAGGATCCAGAAGAACCACTTGAACACCGGCCGGAAGGTGCCGGAACGGACCGGCGAACGGTCGAGCCAGGGCAGCACGAACAGGGTCAGGATCGAGGCGCCCATGGCGATGACGCCGAACAGCTTGTCCGGGATCGAGCGCAGGATCGCGTAGAACGGCAGGTAGTACCATTCCGGCACGATATGCTCCGGCGTGGACAGCGGATTGGCCGGCACGTAGTTCACCGGATCGCCCAGCGCGTTCGGCGCCCAGAACACCCAGAAGGCGTAGAACAGCATGAACACGCCGAGGCCGAACATGTCCTTCACCGTGTAGTACGGATGGAAGGGGATGGTGTCCTGCGGGCCCTTGGTGTCGATGCCCAGCGGATTGTTCGAGCCGAAGCGGTGCAGCGCCGCCACATGCAGCACCACCACCGCCACGATCACGAAAGGCAGCAGGAAGTGCAGCACGAAGAGCCGGTTCAGGGTCGGGTTGTCGACCGAGAAGCCGCCCCACAGCATCGTCACGATGTAGTCGCCCACGCCCGGGATCGCCGAGAACAGGTTGGTGATGACGGTGGCGCCCCAGAACGACATCTGGCCCCAGGGCAGCACGTAGCCCATGAAGGCGGTCGCCATCATCAGCAGGTAGATCACCACGCCCAGCTGCCACAGGAACTCGCGCGGCGCCTTGTAGGACCCGAAATAGAGGCCGCGGAAGATGTGGATGTAGACGACGATGAAGAACATCGACGCGCCGTTCATGTGCAGGTAGCGCAGCAGCCAGCCCGAGTTCACGTCGCGCATGATGCGCTCGACGGAATTGAAGGCCATGTCGACATGCGGCGTGTACTGCATCGCCAGGATCAGGCCGGTGGCGATCATCACCACCAGCATGAAGCCGGCGAGCGAGCCGAAATTCCACCAGTAGTTCAGGTTCTTCGGCGTCGGATACTCGTACGCCTCGTGATGCAGGTAGCTGAACACCGGCAGGCGGTGGTCGATCCAGCGGATGACGGGGTTCTTGAAGACGGGAGCAGCCATGTTCTTTTCTCCTGCCTCAACCGATCTTCACGAGGGTGTCGGATTCGAAGGTGTAGGTGGGCACCGCCAAGTTGAGCGGCGCGGGCCCGCGGCGGATGCGCCCGGAGGTGTCGTATTCCGAGCCGTGGCACGGGCAGAACCAGCCGCCGTACTGGCCGCGCGGCTCGGCCGGCTTCTGGCCCTGCGGCACGCAGCCGAGATGGGTGCACACGCCGACCAGGATCAGCCATTCCGGCTTCTGCACCCGCGCCTCGTCGGTCTGCGGATCGCGCAGGGTCGAAATGTCGACATCCTCGGCCTGCTTGATCTCCTCCGGCGTGCGGCGGCGGATGAAGACCGGCTTGCCGCGCCATTTCACGGTGATCGCCTGGCCGACCTCGATCGCGGAAAGATCCACTTCGATGGAGGACAGCGCCAGCACGTCCTTGGACGGATTGAGGCTGTTGATCAGCGGCCAGGCCACGGCGACGGCGCCGAAACCGGCGAGCGACGTGGACAATAGATTGAGGAAGTCGCGGCGGGTGCCGGAGCTGGCCGGCCCACCATGCGTTGCTTGCGCCATTGCTTACATCCCTTACCCGGCAGCCGCCCCAAAGCCCGCGAAGCCTCGAACGTCCCGGTGCTGAATCTCCGGGCAATTCCATCGGCTTCGCGGCGTTTCGGCCGCCAATGCGATCTGAGGTCGCCGCCTTATATCACGCGCGTTAAGACCTGCCCCCCGGATCGCATGTCGCCCGATTGCGACAAACCGACGCAGCAATTCCGGCAGGCCGCCCAAGCGGTTCCAACTGGCTTCACCCCGGCAGCCGGTATAATGGAAAAAGCCTTGTTTTGCAAAGCGATCAGCCTTCCGGATTAGCCCCCCAATAAAGGCCCCTCATGCGGCTCGCGCTGTATCAGCCCGACATTCCCCAGAACACCGGCTCGATGCTGCGGCTGGCCGCCTGTTTCGGGCTGGCTGTGGATATCATCGAGCCCTGCGGTTTCGTCTTTGATGACAAGCGCCTACGCCGCGCCGGGATGGACTACCTGGAGCATGTGATCCTGCGGCGGCACAGTTCCTGGGCCGCCTACCAGGCCTGGCGGGGCGACCAGAGCGCCGGCGGCCGGCTGATCCTGCTGACCACCTCCGCCGCCCTGCCCTATACCGACCCCGCCTATGGGCCGGCCGATTCGCTCCTGGTCGGCCAGGAGAGCGCCGGGGTGCCGCCCGAGGTCCGGGCGGCGTCCGACCTCGCCGTGCGGATTCCCATGCGGCCGGGCCTGCGATCGCTTAACGTCGCCATGGCCGCCGCCATCGTCGCCGGCGAGGCCATGCGCCAACAGGGATTTCCGACCCCATGACCTCTTATCCAGCCAACCACCAGGACCAGGCCCGCGCCTGGTTCGAAACCCTTCGCAACCGCATCTGCGCCGCCTTCGAGCAGGTGGAGGATGACCTCCGCGGCACACGGCACCGCGACCTGCCGGCCGGGCGCTTCGAGCGCACCTCCTGGACCCGGCCCGATCCGAGCGCGGCGGAGGGCGGCGGCGGCACCATGGCGGTGATGCGCGGCCGCGTCTTCGAGAAGGTCGGCGTCAACGTCTCCACCGTGCACGGCACCTTTTCCGAGGAGTTCCGCAAGCAGATCCCGGGAGCCGCCGGGGACGGCAGGTTCTGGGCCAGCGGCATTTCGCTCGTCGCGCATATGCGCTCGCCCCTGGTGCCGGCGGTGCACATGAACACCCGCCACATCGTCACCAGCCAGTCCTGGTTCGGCGGCGGCGCCGACCTGACGCCGATGTATTTCGAGCGGCACGCGCAGGACGGCGCCGACTTCCACGCCGCGCTCAAGGGCGCCTGCGACAGATTCGATGCCGGCTACTATCCGCGCTTCAAGAAGTGGTGCGACGAGTATTTCTATCTGCCGCACCGGCAGGAGCCGCGCGGCCTCGGCGGCATCTTCTACGACAACCTGAACACCGGCGACTGGGAGAAAGATTTCGGCTTCACCCAGGCGGTGGGCGAGGCGTTCCTGGCGATCTACCCGGAGATCGTCCGCCGCCACATGGAAAGGGACTGGACCGAGGACGAGCGCCGCCACCAGCTGGTGCGCCGCGGCCGCTATGTCGAGTTCAACCTGCTCTACGACCGCGGCACCATCTTCGGCCTGAAGACCGGCGGCAACACCGACGCCATCCTGATGTCCCTCCCGCCGGAAGTGGTGTGGCCGTAGAGCCCTCACCGCACACGTTCCCACACAATCCGTCATGCCAAGGCTTGGCCTTGGCATCCACGAGTTTGTCTGCAACAAATCCAACCCTCCGATAGAAACTCGTAGATGGTCGGACCAGGTCCGGCCATGACGATTGAATTTGCAGCGCCGGTCATAGACAAACCCATGACCCACTCGGCCGACCTCGAACACTCCTGGACCGCCAACGCCGCGAATTGGACGCGGGCGGTGCGGGACGGGCTGATCCCCAGCCGCAAGGCTGGCACAGACGCAGCCATCGTCGCTGCGATTGCTGCGCGTGCGCCCAAGCGGCTGCTCGATGTCGGTTGCGGCGAGGGCTGGCTGTGCCGGGAGGCGCGCGCGCGAACCGGGTGCGACTGCGTCGGCGTGGATTTCTCCGCCGATCTGGTGCGCGATGCGGCGGCGGCCGATGCCGAGGGACGCTATCGCGTGCTGTCCTATGCCGATCTGATTGCCGGGGCGCATGATCTCGCCGGCGGCTTCGACGCCATCGTCTTCAACTATGCTTTGTTCGAGGCGGATGTCGCGCCGCTGCTCCGCGCCGTGCGCGGGTTGCTGGCGCCGGGCGGGGCCGTCCTGATCCAGACGCTGCATCCGGATGTCTTCGCCGGCACGGAAGAAGGCTGGCGGGTCGAGGATTTCGCCGCGTTCCAGAGCCGGGACTGGACGCCGATGCCCTGGTACTACCGTTCGGTCGCGTCCTGGCGCGAGGCGATCGCGCGCACCGGTCTCGCGGTGATCGAGACGCGCGAGCCACAGACCGCGGACGGGCGCATCCTGTCGCTGCTGTTCATTTGCGCGGCGGTGCAGCCATGAGCGTCGCCAAGCTGTTCTGGCAGGACCCCTATCGCACGACGCTCGCCACGCAGGTCGCGACCGTCGCGGGCAACGACGTCACCCTGGCCGAGACGATCTTCTACGCTTTCTCCGGCGGGCAGGAGAGCGATGCCGGCAGCATCGGCGGACGCCCGGTGCTCGCGGCGCGCAAGGAGGGGCGCGACATCCTCTATACGCTGGCGGAAGGCCACGGCCTGCAAGCCGGCGATCCTGTCACCATCGAGATCGACTGGGCGCGGCGTTACAAGCTGATGCGCCTGCACCTCGCCGCCGAGATCATCCTGGAGCTCGCCTATCAGAACCTGCCGGGCATCGAGAAGGTCGGCGCCCATATCGCCGCGGACAAGGCGCGCATCGACTTCGCGTGGGAGCAGAACATCGCCAGTCTGTTCCCGATGATGCAGGAGAAGGCCGGCGCGCTCATCGCCGCCGATCATCCGATCGCCAGCGCCTTCAGCGACGAGGGCAATCAGCGCCGCTACTGGGAGATTGCCGGCTTCGCCAAGGTTCCGTGCGGCGGCACGCATCTGAAGCGCACCGGCGAGATCGGCGCGCTGACGCTGAAGCGCGTCAACATCGGCAAGGGCAAGGAGCGGATCGAGATCAGGGTGGGGGAACTGGCGGCGAGGTAGGAGCACTGCAACTGCCCCCACCCCCGCCCTCCCCCGTTCCGGGGGAGGGAGTCGCACTGAGTTCCCTCCCCCGGAACGGGGGAGGGTTAGGGCGGGGGCAGCCACAAGCTCGATGTCGCTCAGCTATTCTCGCCCCTATACGCTCGATATACCGCCCAGGCCGTCGCCAGGTCCTCGTGGCCGCCGCCGCCCGACTTGAACCAGGTGATTTCCTCGTCGTTCAGGCGCTTCGGCTTTTCGTCGCGCGCGACCTGCTGCAGGTCGATGATGTTGCGCGGATCGAGCAGGCCGGCGGCGATCGGCTTGGTGAGGTCGCCGGCGACCTCGATGGTGGTGAAGCGCGCATCGACATAGTGCCGCACGGCCCGCAGCACGCAGGCATCGTCCGCCTCGCGCATGTCGGGCCGGTAGCTGCCGACGAGATCGATATGCGCGCCGCGCTTCAGCCAGGCGCCGCGCAGCACCGGATCGGCGGCCATGGTGGCGCAGGAGACGATATCGGCCTCGGCCACCGCCTTGCCCACTTCGCGGACCGGCTGGAACTCGACCTCGGGCAGATAGCGCTGGGCCTGTTCGATGGCCTGGCGCAGCGGCGCCGGGCTGCGGTTCCACCACAGCACCTTGCGGATCGGCCGGATGCTGCAATGCGCCTCGACCAGATGCGGCGCCAGCGCCCCCGCCCCCATCATGCACAGGACCGAAGCGTCCGTGCGCGCCAGCCAGTCGGCGGCGGCCGCCGAATTGGCCGCCGTCTTGCGCAGGGTCAGCATGGCGCCGTCCATGCCGCAGAGCGTCTCGCCGGTCTGGCCGTCGAACAGCAGATAGGCGCCCTGCACGCTCGCCAGGTTGCGCTGGGCGTTGCCGGGAAAGACGTTGGCGATCTTGATGCCGAAGCAGCGGTCGAACTGCCAGGCCGGCAGCATCAGCCAGTCATTCTGTGCGCTGGCGTCCGGCCCGCCCTCCTTCGCCGGCTGCGACAGCAGCAGGCGCTCGACCAGATCGGTGCCATCGCGGTTCATCGCCTGGATCGCCGGCACCAAGGCGGCGAAATCGCCACAATGCCGCACCGTCTCCGCGCCCAGCCACAACATCGCTAGACCGCCATGCCGGCGCGGCGCGCGTCATAGAGCGCCGCCGCCGCGTGGCGCGCGGCGATGCAGTCGCCGATGGTCACCGCCGCGATGCCCTTCGCCTGCAGCTCGCGCACCAGGGCATCGTTGGCGACGTTGGTGAGCGAAGTGACCACGTCATCGGCTTCGATCACCGTCTCGCTGCCGTCGAGCAGGCTGACGATCTTCGCCTTGCCGTCCTTCCAGTCCGCCAGCGCCGATTCGACCAGGAACCTGGCGCCGAGCTTCGCCAGGCGCGCGCGCAGCGGCCCCTCGACCGCGGTGCGCGTCAGCTCCTTTGCCACCATCGGGTCGGGCGTGACGATGGTGACCTGGTGTCCCGCTTCGGCGAGGTGCCACGCCGTGCCGGCGCCTTTCCAGTTGCCGCCCTCGTCCAGCACGATCACGCGCTTGCCGAGCCGCGCCTCGCGCGCCATCACCGCCTCGGCGGAATGCACGCGCGGCCCGCGCAAGGCCGCGTCGGCCGTCTCGCTCAGCCAATAGCGCTGGGTCGGCGCCTCGGTCGGGAGCGAGCCGGTGGCGAGGATCACCGTGTCGTAGTGCTGGGCGGCGATGTCGTCGGCCTCGACATAGGTGTTGCGCTTGACCTCCACCTGCAGCTTCTCGAGCTGGCCTTCCAGCCAGTCGAGGAAATCGGTGATCTGCGCCCTGCGCGGCTGCAAGCCCGCCAGGCGGAACTGGCCGCCCAGCTTGTCGGAGGCTTCCGCCAGGGTGACGCGATGGCCGCGCTCGGCGGCGACGCGCGCGGCTTCAAGCCCGGCCGGGCCGCCGCCCACGACCAGCACGCGTTTCGGGCTGGGCGCCGGCGTGAAGCGGTCGCCGCCCCACTCGAACTCGCGGCCCGCCGACGGATTGATCAGGCAGGAGATGTGATAGTCGCGCGAGCGGCGGCCCCAGCACATCTGGTTGCAGGAGAGGCACGGGCGGATGTCGGCGGCGCGCTCGGCCTTCGCCTTGTTCACCCAATGCGGATCGGCGATCTGGCCGCGCACGATGGAGACGGTGTCGGCCTGGCCGGAGGAAATCAGGTAGTTGGCGTTGTCCGGCGTGCGGATGTGGCTCTCCGCCTGGATGCGCAGGTTCTTCGCCACCTTCTTCATCGCCTCGGCATAGGGCGCGCCGAGCTTGTCCTCGTAGATCGCCGGCGGGATGATCTTGGTGAAGTCGAAATAGCTGCCGGTGCCGATGGTGACGTAGTCGCAGAGGTGATGCCGGTCGAGCCAGGCGACCACCTCCTGCAGCATCTCCACCGATTGCACGTCGGGCCGCGTGGAATCGATGCTGACGGCCATGCCGATGACGAAATCCTCGCCGCAGGCCCGCCGGATCGCGGTCAGCACCTCGTCGGAGAAGCGCATGCGGTTCGCGAAGCTGCCGCCGTATTTGTCGTCGCGTCGGTTGGTCACCGGCGACCAGAACTGCTCGATGAGCGCGTTATAGGCGGCCATCAGCTCGCAGCCGTCATAGCCGCAGGCCTTGGCCCGCGCGGCGCAGCGGGCGAAGGCGGCGACGATCTCGTCGATCTCCGCGTGGGTCATGGCGTGGCTGCCGTCGGAATCGTGCATCGAGGGCAGGCCGGAGGGCGACCAGTTGTAGGAAAGCGAGTTGTCCCAGTCGCCATGCGCGCCGACATGGTAGAGCTGCTGCAGGATATGCGCGCCCTCCGCATGCACGGCCTCGGTGATCTTGCGGAAATGCGGGATGACGGAATCGTCGTCGGCGCGGAAATTGCCGCGCGTCAGCACCGCCGTGCGGTGGATCGGAATCGGCTCGACCACGATCATCGCGGCACCGCCCATGGCGCGCTCGCGGTAGTAGCCGAGATGGCGGTCCCCCGGCAGGCCGTCGACGCTCATGTTCGCGGTGTGCGAACCGAACACGATGCGGTTGCGCAGGGTGAGATGCCGCAATTGCAGCGGTTGAAAGATCGCCTGATGCAGATGCATGCCGTCCCCTCCCAGATCCGCGCAAGCTTAGCGCGGGCCGGGCGCAGGCGTTAGCACGCTAGCGACGGCGCATCGTCTCCAGAGCGGCGCGGGCGAAGCGGTTGACCCGGGCCGCCGGCAGGTCCTCCGGCTGGTAGCGCGGCGCCACCACCGAGAGCAGCATGTCGACATGCCGGCCATCCGCCGCCAGCGGGCAGACCAGGGCCTCGAAACTGAGGCTGCGTCCGTTGGCGGGCGAGAAGCGCCGCATGGCGTGGACCGGGCGGCCGGTGGCGATGGCGGCCGACGCCGCGTCGTCCTCCGCCGAGCCGAGGTCGATCATCTCGCCGGTGGCATCCCGGCCCATGATCTCCACATGCAGGCTGCCAACCACCCGGTAGCGCAGCCGCTCGGCGCCGCCGGAGGCATCGCGCGTGACTTCGATCAGGCTCAGCGCCGGCAGCGCGCCGGGCAGCAGATCGGCCAGCTCGACCGGGTCGATATCGGCGCGCGCCGGCAGGCAGCCCTTGCCCGCCGCCCGGGCCTGCCAATAGGCGAAGACCCGGCGCAGCAGCGGATTGTCGATCTGCCGTTCATGCTCGACGATCAGGGAGTCTCGAACCATAGACAATTTTCCTAAGACGGATAGTTAACCGACCGGTCAACTTCTTGCCGTCTATGACAATATGGTGTGTGTGGGATTGTGTTGCAGTGACCCGTCTCACAAGAAAGCGTGAGTCAGCCCTGCGCAAGGCTCCTGGCTTGACCCAGGCACTGGCCGTGATCCCCTTGGAAATCCTGGGAAATCCACCATTCTTCCACAGCGCGCAGGATCTCGCCGACACGCGGCCCCTTGTCGATGCCGAGCCTCAGGATATCCGCCCCGGCCAGCGGGAAGCGCGGCCTCGGCCAGGTCCTGACCTGGTCCAGGGCCTGCCGCCCCGCCTGCCCGGTCGCTTCCTCGGGCCAGTCCAGCAGCAGCCGGTCGAGCGCCCCGTCATTGCCCCAGGCATAGACCTGCCGCCGCACCGCCTGCGGACTGCCGGCATCGAAGGGTGCCCGCGGCGCGTCGAGCGCGATGATCCGGTCGCTCTCCGCCCGCGACAGCTTCAGCGTCTCCGCCACCTGCGCGCCGCAGCCGGTCATGGTCAGCGCCGCCAGGCGCCGGATCGCGTCCGGGTCGACGCCATAACGGTGCTCCAGCTCGGCCACCGAGCGCAGGCGGTCCAGCGTCGTGGACCAGGGCAGGAAATGCTGCACGATGCCGAGGGCGAGCATCTCGCCCCAGATCTCCGGGCCGCGCCGCGCGGTGAGCAGGCGCAAAGTCTCCTGGCGCAGCCTTTCGCCCGACAGGCTCTTCAAATTCGGCGCCAGGGCCTGCGCCGCCGCGATCGCCGCCGCATCGAATCCGCCGGCGGCATAATCCGCGTGAAAGCGGAAGAACCGCAGCAGGCGCAGGAAGTCTTCCGTGATGCGCTGCGTCGCGTCGCCGACGAAGCGGACGCGGCCGGCGCCAAGATCGGCCAGGCCGTCGAAATAGTCATGCACCTGGCCGTCCGCATCGGCGGAGAGCGCGTTGATGGTGAGGTCGCGCCGCGCCGCGTCGGCCTGCCAGTCATCGGTGAAGGCGACCTTGGCGCGCCGGCCATCGGTCTCGAGATCGAGGCGCAAGGTGGTGACCTCGACGCCCTTGCCTTCGGCGACGGCGGTGATGGTGCCGTGCTCGATGCCGGTCGGCACCGCTTTCAGCCCCGCCTTCTCCAGCAGTTCCGTCACGCGCTGCGGCGACAGCGGCGTCGCAATGTCGATGTCGCGGATCGGCCGGCCGACCAGCGCGTCGCGCACGCACCCCCCCACGAAGCGCGCCTGGTCGCCTTCGGCCGTCAGCGCCCGCATCACATGGGCGGCGGGGCCTTCCTTCATCCAGGGCTGCGGCAGACGGTGCAGATCGGGTTGGGTCGTGGCCATCAGGATCGCGGCTCCGCCTCGAGCGCACCCAGCACTTCGACCAGGTTGTTGAGCATGCCGGCGGTGGCGCCCCAGATGTAATACTCGCCCCAGGGGAAGGCGTAGAAGAAGCGCTCGCGGCCCTGGTACATGCGGCTTTCCAGCTTGCGGCTGGCCGGATCGAGGAAGAAGCCCAGCGGCACCTCGAACACCTCGGCGACTTCGAAGGGATCGGGGCGATAGGCCGCCGGCGGCGCCACGAATCCGACGCAGGGCGTCACCTCGAAACCGGTGCGCGTCACATAGGTGTCGAGCCGGCCGATCATCTCGACCTGGGCCCGCGGCAGGCCGACCTCCTCCTCCGCCTCGCGCAGGGCGGCCGCGGCGGCATCGGCATCGTGCGGGTCGACGCGGCCGCCGGGAAAGCTGATCTGCCCGGCGTGATCGGTCAGGTGCGGCGTGCGCTTGGTGAGCAGGATCTGCAGGCCCTGCGGCCGCTCTACCAGCCCGACCAGCACGGCCGCGGGAATCAAGCGCGTCTCCGCCGCGGGCCTCAGATCCGGATTGAGATCGTCGTCGCCGCGGCGTGGCGGCATCGCGGGCGCGGTGCCGACCGGCGCCGCTCGCCGGCCCGGTGGCGGCGCGGCGGCGAAGCGCTGGCTGATGAGCATGCGTTGCATCAATGGGCCGTGCTTTCGGCCGGGACGGCGTCGAGATCGCCGAGCTGGCCCAGGACAAAGAACTGACCACGGCTCCATACGCCCAGCTGATCGAGTCCGTCGACATGCCGCACCGCGCCCAGATCGACCAGGTGATAGAAGACCGGGCGCAGGATCAGCGCCTCCAGCCCCGGCCGGACCAGGACATAGGGACTCGGTTCTCCCCCCTCCCGATGGTAGGAGACCCGGATCGGGTGGTCGCAATCGGCAATCACAAAATCGTCAAGATTGGTGCGGAAAGTGAGCTCCTGGTCGGCGCCGCTGCCGGAGGCTGTCACCTCGACGGCGGTAAACGGAGCGTCATCGACCTGGATGCGGCCGCGCTCGACCGGGGTGACCAACCAGTATTCCCCGGTTTCGGCGCGCCGCAGCACGCTGGAGAACAGTTTGACCAGGGGTTTCCGGTTGATCGGCGAGCCGCGGTAGAACCATGTCCCGTCCCGGGCAATGCGCATGTCGAAGTCGCCGCAACGCGGTAAATCGGCAAGATCGGGCCCGGACTCTGGGTTGGACATGGCGGCCGTTAACGGTTTACCCTGCAAGGCATATTACGAGAGCTGTCCTAAGAGGTGAAGCTAGCCATGACTGAAGGGCATATTTCGACGACTTCCCAAGGACCTAGCGCAAATCCAAGCCCCGGCGACCTGGCCGGCGTGATCGACAGCCTCAGCCAGCGCATCGAGCTGGTCCGGCGCCAGCTCGGCCAGGTGATTTTCGGCCAGGAACAGACGGTTGAGCAGGCGCTGATCTCGATCCTGTCCGGCGGCCACGTGCTGCTGATCGGCGTGCCGGGCCTGGCCAAGACCAAGCTTGTCGACTCACTCGGCACCGTGCTCGGCCTGCAGGCGAACCGCGTGCAATGCACCCCCGATCTGATGCCGGCCGACATCGTCGGCTCGGAAGTGCTGGAGGAAGGCGAGAGCGGCCGCCGCTCGTTCCGCTTCATCAAGGGGCCGGTCTTCTGCCAGCTGCTGATGGCCGACGAAATCAACCGCGCCAGCCCGCGCACGCAATCGGCGCTGCTGCAGGCGATGCAGGAGCGCAAGGTCTCGGTCGCCGGCCACACCTACGCCCTGCCCGAGCCGTTCCATGTCCTCGCCACCCAGAACCCGCTGGAGCAGGAAGGCACCTATCCGCTGCCCGAGGCGCAGCTCGACCGCTTCCTGCTGCAGATCGACGTCGACTATCCGACGCCGGATGCCGAGCGGCAGATGCTGATCGTCACCACCGGCGCCAATGAGGCGGGCCTCACCCGCATCCTGGCGCCGGAAGATGTGATGTCGGCGCAGCGCCTGGTGCGCCGCATGCCGGTGGGCGAGAAGGTCGTTGATGCGATCCTGAAACTCGTGCGCGCCGGCCGACCGGAACTGTCCGCGATCAGGGACGTGAAGGAAGGCCTCGCCTGGGGACCGGGTCCGCGCGCCGGCCAGGCCCTGATGCTGGCGACACGCGCACGCGCCTTGATCCAGGGACGCTTCAGCCCGTCGATCGACGACGTGGTGGCGCTCGCGCATCCGGTCCTGCGCCATCGCATCGCGCTCACCTACGGCGCCCGCGCCGAGGGCGCGACGCCCAAGGCGATCATCGATCGCCTGATCGCCGAGATCGGTTAGGCGCAGCGCAGACATCCAGGCCAGCATGGCGCAGCCCGCGTTCGAGAAAGCCAGATACCAGGCGGCGGAGATCGCCCAACGGGTGCCGCCATTGCTGCTGGCGGCGCAGCGCATCGCCGCGACCATCGAGCAGGGCGTGCATGGCCGCCGCCGGGTGGGGCGCGGCGAAGCCTTCTGGCAGTTCCGGCAATACTACCCGGGCGACGAGATCCGCCGGCTCGACTGGCGCCAATCGGCGAAGTCCGACCGGCTGTTCCTGCGCCAGATGGAATGGTCGGCCTCGCAGACCGCGTTCCTGTGGTGCGACCTCTCCGCCTCCATGCGGTTCAGCAGCCGGCGCGAACTGGCGGCCAAGCAGGAGCGCGCCCAGGTGCTGACCCTGGCGCTCGCCGGCGCCCTGTCGCGCGCGGGCGAGCGGGTCGCCCTGCTCGGTTCCGGCGAGCGGCCGAGCACCGGCCGCTTCGTGTTGGAGGCAATCGCCCATCGCCTGGCCTACATGTCCGTCCAGGCCGAGCCGAGCTCGGACGAGAAATTCTCCCTGCCGCCGGGCGCGGCGCTGCCGTCGCATGCCCATGTCATCCTGGTCAGCGATTTCCTGGCGCCGATCCCCGAATTGCGCGCGGCGATCAACCGTTTCTCCGGCCGCGCCTGCCGCGGTCATCTGATCCAGGTGCTGGACCCGGCGGAACTGGACCTGCCCTATACAGGCCGCGTGCGCTTCGAAGGCGTCGAGGGCGAGGGCGATCTGCTGATGAGCCGGGCCGAGAACATCCGCGCCGACTACCGCGCCGAGCTGGCGCGGCACTGGGAGGGCCTCAAGACCTTGACCCAATCGGCGGGCTGGAGCCTGTCGCGCCATGTCACCGATCAATCGGCGGCGAAGTCGCTGCTCGAGGCCTATCAATGGCTGTCGGCCGATCGCCGGCCGACCATCCAGCAATAGGCGGACGGCCAACGCATGGGCGCGATGCTCACCCTCGGCAACCTGACCTTCGCGGCGCCCTGGCTGTTGGCGGCGCTGCTCGCCTTGCCGATCCTGTGGTGGCTGCTGCGGCTGACCCCGCCCAGTCCGCGTCGCATCCCGTTTCCGCCGATCCGCCTGCTGCTCTTGCTGCGGCCGAAGGAGGAGACGCCGCACCGCACGCCGTGGTGGCTGATCCTGCTGCGCCTCGCCATCGCCGGGCTGGTGATCGCCGGCCTGGCGCAGCCGCTGTGGAACGCCGATTTCGGGTTTCCGCGCGGCGGGCCGGTGCTGATCGTGCTGGATGACGGCTGGGCCGCCGCGCATGGCTGGAACGACCGCCAGGAAGCCGCGCGCAAGTTGATCGAGCGGGCCGCGCGCAACGGCCGGCAGGTGATCCTGGCGACCACGGCGCCACAGGCCGGGACCGCGGCCTTCGCCCTGACGCCGATCCCGGCGGAAACCGCGGCGGCGCAGCTGCAGGCCCTCGCTCCGTCGCCCTGGCCCGGCGATCGCGCCGACGCCGCGAAGCGCCTGGCCGAAGCCGGCCTGCCCGCCGATCTCAACACCTTCTGGATCGCCGACGGCATCGGCAGCGCCAAGCCCGAGATGGACCAGGCGCTGAGCGACGGGCTACGGAAATTCGGCGCGCTCGACGTGATGGGACTGGGCCTCGACCTGCCGCTCCTGCAATTGCCGCCGGAGCGCGACGCCGCCGGGCTCTGGGCGCGGGTGGCGCGGGCGGAGATCGGCGTCGCCCAGCCGGTGCGGCTGCGCGCCCTGGACCGCGAAGGCCGCACGCTCGGCCTGTCGGAAGGATTGTTCCGCGCCAATGACCGCGTCGCCCGGATCAAGGTCGATCTGCCGATCGAGCTCGCCAACCGGGTCAGCCGCATCGCGCTCGAGAATGGCGGCACCGCCGGGTCGGTGGCGCTGCTCGACGACGGCGGCGGACGCAAGCCGGTCGGGCTCGCCAGCGACAATCCGACTCTCTCCCGTCAGCCGATGCTGGGCGACATCTATTTCGTGGAGCGGGCGCTGGCGCCCAATCACGACGTGCGCGCCGACCGGCTGCAGAACCTGCTGCGCCAGGAACTGGCGGTGATCGTGCTGACCGACCAATCGACCTTCGCCGAGGGCGACCGCCGCGCGCTCGCCGAGTGGGTCGAGCGTGGCGGCATGGTGGTCCGCTTCGCCGGCGAGCGCCTGGCCAGCGAAACCGCCGCCGAGCCGGGCGACGATTTCCTGCCGGTCCACCTGCGCAAGGGCGACCGCACCCTGGGCGGCGCCTTGTCCTGGACCGAGCCGGCGAGCCTCGCGGAATTCCCGACCTCCTCGCCTTTCGCCGGGCTCGCGATTCCGAAGGACGTGGTGATCAACCGCCAGGTTCTGGCCGAGCCCGACATCGATCTCGGCAACAAGACCTGGGCGCGCCTGACCGATGGCACGCCGCTGGTCACCGGCACGCGCAAGGGCAAGGGCTTCGAAGTGCTGTTCCATGTCAGCAGCAACGCCGACTGGTCGAACCTGCCGATCTCCGGCCTGTTCGTCGAGATGCTGGACCGGCTGGTGGCGACGGCGTCCGGCCTCGATGCCAATGCCGAGGAAGGCCGGCCGCTGGCGCCGGCGCAGAGCCTGAACGCCTTCGGCCAGCTGGTGCCGCCGATCCCCTCGGCCATCGCCATCGCCGCCAAGGACATCGCCGCCGCCCGGGTCGGCCCGCAGCATCCGCCCGGTTTCTACGGGCCGGAAGGGCAGCGCCTGGCGCTCAACCTCGCCTCGGCGCAGACGAGCTTCGCCCCGCTCACCATCCCCAGCCGGCAATTGGCGGCCGACCGCACAATCGACCTGGCGCCCAGCCTGTTCGTGCTCGCTTTCCTGCTGTTGATCGCCGATCTGGTGATCGCGCTGCTGCTGCGCGGCCTGCTGCGCCGGCGCAGTCTTGTCACCGCGGGCAGCGCCGGGCTGCCGATGTTCCTGGCGCTGTCCCTGCCGCTGTCCCTGGCGCTGCTGCTCGCCCTGCCGCAGGAAGGCAAGGCACAGCAGATTCCCGACCAGGATGTGCTGGCGGCCATCGAGACGACGCATCTGGGCTACGTCCGCACCGGCGTGCCGCAGGTCGACGCCACCAGCCGCGCCGGCCTGTTCGGCCTCAGCCAGATGCTGCTGCGCCGGACCTCGGTCGATGTCGGCGATCCGGTCGGTGTCGATCTCGAGGCCGATGAATTGTCGTTCTATCCCCTGCTCTATTGGCCGATCACGGCCGGCCAGCGCACGCCCTCGCCCCAGGCAATCGAGAAGCTCAACAAGTATCTCGCCGTCGGCGGCATGGTGTTCTTCGACACCGCCGACCAGAACCTGGTCGGGCTTGGCGGCGAAGGCATCGGCCCAGGCGCGCAGCGCCTGCTGGAGCTGACGCCGGGCCTGGACGTGCCACGCCTGATCCCGATCCCGCCCGATCACGTGCTGACCAAGTCGTTCTATCTGTTGCGCGACTTTCCGGGCCGCTGGATCGGCGGCAGCATCTGGGTGGAAAGCCCGCGCGGCCGGGTCAATGACGGCGTCTCCGGCATCCTGGTCGGCAGCAACGACTATGCCGGCGCCTGGGCGACCGACGATCTCGGCCAGCCGCTGTTCCCGGTGACCCCAGGCGGCGAGCGCCAGCGCGAGATGGCCTTCCGCTTCGGCGTCAACATGGTGATGTACGCGCTGACCGGCAACTACAAGTCGGACCAGGTGCATGTGCCGGCGATCCTGGAACGGCTGGGACAATAGGCGATGATCCGCGACGCATATTCCATCGCCCTCGATCCGCTGTTGCCGTGGTGGCTCATTGCCGCCCTGGTCGTGCCGTTCGCGGTCCTGGTCGCCTATGCGCTGCTGCGGCGCGCGCGCGGCGGCGTGCTGCGCCTGCTGGCCGGTGCGGCCCTGACCGCGATCCTGCTCAACCCCTCGCTGGTGCAGGAGCAGCGCGCCTACCAGAAGGACGTGGCGCTGGTCGTCGTCGACCGCTCGCCCAGCCAGCAGCTGGAAAACCGCACCGCCGAAGCCGATGCCACGGTGGCGCAGTTGCGCAAGGTCGCCGAGGCGTCGCCGGACCTGGACCTGCGCGTGGTCGAAAGCGCCGGCGGCACCGACCATGCGGAAAAGGGCACCCAGTTGTTCGACGTGGTGCGCGAGGCGCTGGCCGATATCCCGCGCCAGCGCCTGGCCGGCCTGGTGGTGGTGAGCGACGGGCAGATCCACGACATTCCGGCGGACGCGCGCGAACTTGGCGTGACCGCGCCGGTGCATCTGGCGCTCACCGGCGATCCGGCCGGCAAGGACCGCCGCATCCTGGTGACCCAGGCGCCGACCTTCGGCCTGGTCGGCAAGAGCGTCGACGTGACCTTCGAGGTCGACGACCTGGGCAGCCCCGCGGAAGGCACCGCCGCCGTCACCATCCGCCGCGACGGCGAGCAGGTGGCGAAGATCGCCGCTGCGATCGGCAAGCCGCAGACCGTGCCGCTCGACATCTCGCATGGCGGCCAGACGGTGTTCGAGATCGAGGTGGAGAAAGCCAAGCAGGAGCTGACGCTGGCCAACAACGCCGCCGTCTTCGCGGTGAGCGGCGTGCGCGACCGGCTGCGGGTGCTGCTGATCTCCGGCGAGCCCTATCCGGGCGAGCGCACGTGGCGCAACCTGCTGAAATCCGACCCCTCGGTCGAGCTCATCCACTTCACCATCCTGCGGCCGCCGAACAAGCAGGACGCGACGCCGATCAACGAGCTGGCCCTGATTGCCTTCCCGGTCGATGAGCTGTTCGACATCAAGCTCAAGGAATTCGACCTGATCATCTTCGACCGCTTCCAGCACCTGGGGATCCTGCCGGACGAGTATTTCGACCACATCGTCGACTATGTGAAGAACGGCGGCGCGGTCTTCGAGTCGGCGGGGCCGAGCTCGGCCGGGCAGTTCAGCCTCTACCAGACGCCGCTGCAGCAGATCTTCGCCGCCCAGCCGACCGGCGAGATTCGCACCCAGGGTTTCCAGCCGCAGGTGACGCCGGTCGGGCTGCGACATCCAGTCACGGCCGATTTGCTGGCGCCCGGTCAGGACCGCCCGCATTGGGGCCGCTGGTTCCGGCAGATGCCGGCCGTTTCGACTCGCGGCATCACGGTGATGAGCGGCGCCGAGGGCCTGCCGCTGCTGACCCTCGACCGGGTCGGCAAGGGCCGCGTCGCGCAGCTCTTCTCCGACCAGCTCTGGCTGTGGTCGAAGGGTTTCGAGGGCGGCGGCCCGCATGCCGAGTTGATCCGCCGCATCGGCCACTGGCTGATGCAGGAGCCGGACCTGGAGGAAGAGGATCTGCGCGCCACGGTGATCGACGGCAAGCTGGAGGTGCGCCGGCAGAGCCTCACGACGCAGACCGGCGAGGTGACCGTGACGCGCCCTGATGGCACTGAAGTGAAACTGAAGCTGACCGATGACGGCCGCGGCCGCGCGACGGGCGCCATCACGGCATCGGACCAGGGCCTCTACAAGGTGAGCGACGGCACGCGGCAAGCGTTCGCCGCGTCGGGTGCGCTGAATTCCAAAGAGTGGTCCGACCCGCGCGCCAGTGCCTTGCCGATGAAGGCATTGATCGAGGAGACCGGCGGCGGCGTGCAGACGATCAGCACGCAGGGCCAGCCAAACTGGCGGCGCATGCCGGCCGGCAGCGCCATGGCCGGCGCGGGCTGGTTAGGCCTGCGGCAGAATGACGACTACACCGTCACCGGCGTGCGCAACACGCCTCTGCTGCCCGGTTGGGTCGCTCTGCTGGCGACGCTGGCGCTGGTGATGCTGGCGTGGCGGCGCGAGAGCAAGTAGCGCACCAGCCACGCCACCGAGCGCACAAAGAAAAACGGCCCCGCCGGAGCGGGGCCGTTTGCATGAGATACGCGCGCGGCGATAAATCAGCCGGCGACCAGCGCGTCGTATTCCTTCAGCAGCGCGGCAGCGTCTTCGCTGTCGCAGCCCTTCTTCTCGACGAGGACCCGCGCATCGGTCTTCGCGGTCTCAATCAGCGTCAGGCGCTCGCCGCCGCCGATCTCATGATTGACCGCCGCGTCGATCTTGGTGCCGAGCGAACGCCAAGTCTCACGGTCATGGCTGACGCCACGGCAGATTTCCGCCAGGCGAACCGCCTCTTGCAACTGGGTCCACTTCGCAGCGGAATCTTGAGCGAGCGCAGCGCCGGTGCTGCCGGCCACGCCGGCCGCCAGGGCCGCTGCCAGGAGCTTGCGGGAGAACTTCGCTTTGGACATTTTTGCCATCCCTTCTGGTACTTGGTTGTCCGAACTAGGGTTTTTGCGAAAACCGGGCCTAGTCTCCGGCGACCGAGGACGGTTTGCAACCTATTTTTTGGTCGTTCCGGGCCCCGGAATCGGTCATTGATGACACCCTGGGAAGGCGGTCTAAACGCTTGTGCGATTGGAATAGTTCGGCGTCCGGACCAGCCCTTCGGCAGGCCATCTACGGGAGCTACAACGTGCATCCGACGACACGGTTCCGCGGCCTGATCGAGGCCGATGAAATTCTCGTCTTGCCGGGCATTTATGACGCATTGTCCGCCCGCATGGCTGAACTGGCGGGTTTCCAGGCCCTGGTCGGCGGCGGCTATTCCGCCACCGCCAGCCTGATCGGCGCGCCGGATATCGGGCAACTCGGGATGAGCGAGTTGGCCGACTATTACGCCCGGTTATGTGATTCCGTCGAAATCCCTATCCTCGCCGACGCCGATACCGGGTTTGGCGATGCCGTCAACGTGGCCCGCACCATGCGCGCTTACGAACGCGCCGGAGTCGCCGCGCTGATCATCGAAGACCAAGTGTCGCCCAAGCGTTGCGGCCACATGGACGGCAAACGGGTGATTCCGGTCGTCGACATGATCGCCAAGATCAAGGCCGCGCTGGATGCCAGGGAGAATGCCGACCTGATGGTCGTGGCCCGCACCGACGCCCGCGCCATCGAGGGCCTGGAGGCTGCCGTCGAACGGGCCCAGCTCTACCGCGCCGCCGGCGCCGACATGATCTTCGTCGAGGCCCCGCTCAGCATCGACGAGATGGCCTATATCTGCTCCGCCATCGCCGCGCCTTGCCTGGCCAACAACGTCGAAGGCGGCAAGACGCCGATCCAGAGCGCCAAGCGCCTCGAGGAGATCGGCTATGCCGCGGTCGCTTTTCCGGTGGCGGCCGCTTATGTGGCGGCGAAGGCCCTGCACGGTTTCTTCGCCGGCCTGCGCGAAACCGGAGACACCCGCGACCTTGCCGACCGGATGCTGAGCTTCGCCGCGTTCCACGACGTGGTCGGCCTGCCGCGCCTGCGCGAGCAGGAACGCGCCTGCGACGCCTTCGCCCGCGACCTGCTGGAGCGGGTGGCGGCGTTGGAGGACGAGGCCTAGCCCCGCAGCGAGACTTTGTTCCAGTCGAGGACCTGGTGCGGCTCGTTGCCGTCATAGACCTCGATGGCGACGAAGCTGCCGGCGGGGTCGGCATCGCGCCACAACGGCAGGATCGCGTATTCGTAAAGCGCGATCGCCCTGCCGTCCTCACCTTTGACATTGGCATCGCCGATGATCGGCTCGCGCGTGCGGTGGATATGTCGATAGCAGGACTGCCAGTCGGTATCGTCGCGCTCCTCGGTGGCGAGCTCGTCGAGATAGCGATTGGTGAAGTCGTAGCGTGAATATTCCGCCACCCGGGTGCCCACCAGCTTGTAGAGGACACGGAACGGCTTGGGCTCGATATTGCCGGTGATGAGGTTGGCCAGGAACGGCTTCATCTCCTGTGGCTCGAGATCGCCCCGGCCGGGGCGTCCAAGCCGCGTCCGCAGCCCCTGCCAATAGGCCAGCAGCGCCCGGGTCTTCTCGAATCGCGCCTGCCCGGCCTGCTCGAAGGGGGCGAATCCCGCGCGCGCGACGAATTCCATCATGGGCTGGCTGATCCTGGCTAGAGCTTGAACCGATTGGGAATTTTGCGTTGCCGCGCCTTAACGGCGGGTTTATTGACGAAGTATAGCATAAGTCTCGTTACATTCGATTGCCTCCAGCGAAAGACCCGTCGTCCATGGACCATGAGAACACTTCCCGGCAGATCGCCTCGCACTCCTACCGGCTGCCGGTGGAAGACCAGGAATTCCTGCTGCGGGACGAGCTGCGCGGCATCCGCTTCGCGCTCGAATACAGCAAGACCGACTTGCTGCTGCGCGACTGGGGCATCCGCTCGACCATCATCGTGTTCGGCAGCGCCCGCGTCCCCTCGCCCGAGCAGGCCGAGGCGCTTCGCGCCGGCGCCCTCAACGGCGGCGACGAGAAGGCCGCGGCGCGCCGCCTCAGCCTCGCTCCCTACTACGAGGAGGCGCGCAAGTTCGGCCGCATCGTTTCACTGCAGGGCGGCGCGCTCAATCCCAAGAGCGGCATCCGCGACAACGTCATCGCCACCGGCGGCGGGCCTGGCATCATGGAAGCGGCCAATCGCGGCGCCTCGGAAGTGGGCGCGCCGACCATCGGCTTCAACATCTCGCTGCCGCATGAGCAGTATCCCAACCCCTACACCACGCCCGACCTCACCTTCCGGTTCCACTATTTCGCCATGCGCAAGATGCATCTGGCGATGCGCTCCAACGCGCTGGCGGTGTTCCCCGGCGGCTACGGCACCCTCGACGAGTTGTTCGAGATCCTGACCCTGCGCCAGACCGGCAAGTCCTCGGCCAAGCCGGTGGTCCTGGTCGGCCGCGACTACTGGAGCGGGCTGGTCAACTTCAACTGGATGGTCGACCACGGCATGATCGACCAGGAGGACCTCAAGCTGTTCGCGATTTGCGACAGCGCGGAAGAGGCCTGGGCCGCCCTGCTCGACCGCGGCCTGATCCTGCCGGATTGATGGCCAGCACCACGTACCTGCGCGGCGCGGTCCTGCACTTCGTCGCCGATCCTGGCGAGGCCGCCGACCCGTCCGCCTGGCAATACATCGAGGACGGCGCGCTCAGGATCGTCGGCGGCAAGGTGGCGGCCCTCGGCGCCGCCGCCGACATCCTGGCGGCGCGCAAGCCGGACGAGGCGCTGCATGACCATCGCGGCAAGTTGATTCTTCCAGGCTTCGTCGACACCCACGTGCATTCAGCGCAAGTCGACGTCATCGCCTCCTATGGCCGCCAGTTGCTCGACTGGCTGAACGACTACACCTTCCCGGCCGAGCGCGCCTTCGCCGATCCGGAACATGCCGCGCGCCTGGCCGAGATCTTCCTCGACAACCTGCTCCGGAACGGCACCACCACGGCCGCGGTCTATCCGACCGTGCACCGCGCCTCGGTCGACGCCTTCTTCGCCGCCGCCGCGGCACGCAACCTGCGCATGATCTGCGGCAAGGTCATGATGGACCGCCACGCGCCGGACTACCTCCGCGACGACGTGGCCGGCGCCGAGGCCGAGAACCGCGCGCTCATCGAACGCTGGCACGGCAAGGGTCGGCTCGGCTATGCGCTCACGCCGCGCTTCGCCCCGACCTCGACGCCGGAACAGCTGGCGATGACCGGGCGCCTCTATCGCGAGATCCCCGGCCTGTGGCTGCAGACCCACCTGGCCGAGAACCACGACGAGATCAAATGGGTGAGGGAGCTGTTCCCGGCCGCGCGCTCCTATCTCGACGTCTATGAGGGTTGCGGCCTGCTCGGTCCACGCTCGATCTTCGCCCATTGCCTGCACCTGGACGAGGCCGACCGGGCGCGCTTCAAGGCGAGCAACAGCGCCATGTCGTTCTGCCCGACCTCGAACCTCTTCATCGGCTCGGGCCTGTTCGACCTGCAGGCGGCCCGGTCGCTCGGCATCCGCGTCGGGCTCGCCACCGATGTCGGTGGCGGCACCTCCTATTCCCTGCTGCAGACCCTGGCCGAGGCCTACAAGGTGCTGATGCTGCGCCACCAGCGGCTCAACGTCTGGCGCGGCCTGTGGCTCGCCACCCTCGGCGGGGCCGAATGCCTCTCCCTCGCCGACCGGATCGGCAATTTCGCCGTCGGCAAGGAGGCCGATTGCGTGGTGCTCGACTTCGCCGCGACGCCGGTGCTCCAGCGCCGGACGGAGATCGCCAGGACGCTCGAGGAGCGGCTGTTCGCCCTGATGATGCTGGGCGACGACCGCGCGGTGGCGGCGACCTACGTGATGGGCAAGGAAGCGCATCGGCGGGCGCGCTAGAAACCTGTCCGATCGTTCAGACTCTTCCTCACACGAAAATACATTTCACCGCACGATTCAAACCGCGGGAAAAATCGATTCCGCCGCGGTCTTAACCGGATATTTGCCATGCAACCGCCACGATCCTCGCTAAGATCGCAACCCTTGCGATCAGGAGAGCTGGAGGGGATTGCAGTGGCCGACGAACTTTTCCGCCTGAGTGGCTTGCCGCCTTACGTGTTCGCCGAAGTGAACGCGATGAAGGCCGCCGCCCGCCGGCGCGGCGAAGACATCATCGACCTCGGCATGGGCAACCCCGACGGCCCACCGCCCGCCCATGTGGTGCAGAAGCTGACCGAGACGCTGAACAACCCGCGCGTCCATGGCTATTCCACCTCGCGCGGCATTCCCGGCCTGCGCAAAGCCCACGCCGCCTACTACCAGCGCCGCTTCGGCGTCGAGCTCGATCCCGAGACGGAGGTGGTCGTCACCCTCGGCTCCAAGGAGGGCCTCGCCAACCTGGCCCAGGCCATCGTTGCCCCGGGCGACGTAGTGGTGGCGCCGGACCCCTGCTACCCGATCCACGCCTTCGGCCAGATCTTCGCCGGCGCCACCCTGCGCTCGGTGCCGATCGGCGCCGGCATCGACCTCTTCGCCGGCCTCGAGGCCGCCATGCGCCAGGAGCCGCGGCCCCGCTGCGTGGTGGTGAACTTCCCTGCCAACCCGACGACGCTGACGGTCGATCTCGGCTTCTACGAGCGGCTGGTGAAGCTGGCGCTCGAACTTGGCATCACCGTCGTCTCCGACGTCGCCTATGCGGAAATCTACTTCGATGGGCTACCGCCGCCCTCGATCCTGCAGGTGCCGGGGGCGAAGGACATCGCCATCGAGTTCTCGTCGCTCTCGAAGACCTACAACATGGCCGGCTGGCGCATCGGCTTCGCCGCCGGCAATCCGCGCCTGGTCGCGGCCCTGGCCAAGATCAAGTCCTACCTCGACTACGGCGCCTTCACCCCGATCCAGGTGGCGGCGACGGCGGCCCTCAACGGCCCGCAGGATTGCATCGCCGAGATCCGCCAGCGCTACAAGGACCGCCGCGACGTGCTGATCGAGGGGCTGGCGCGCGCCGGCTGGCAGGTGCCGCCGTCGAACGCCACCATGTTCGTCTGGGCGCCGCTGCCGCCGGAATGCGAAGCGATGGGCAGCCTGGAGTTCAGCAAGCATTTGCTGACCGAGGCGGAGGTCGCCGTCTCGCCCGGCATCGGCTTCGGCCCGGGCGGGGAAGGCTATGTGCGTTTCGCTTTGATCGAGAACCGCCAGCGCCTGCGCCAGGCGACCCGCAACATCGCGCGGGTGCTGGGGCGCAATTCCACCCTGAAGAACGCGAGCTAGGCGCGCCCCTCGGCGCCCTAATGCACCGCCGCGTACATGATCTTCTCCTCCGTCGCCTCGGCGGGGGAGAATTCCTCGACCATGCGGCCCTGGCGGCAGACCAGGATGCGGTCGGAGAGGTTCATGATCTCCGGCAGATAGGATGAGATCACGATCACCGCCAGGCCGTCATCGGCCAGCCGGTTGATCAGCTGGTGGATCTCGGCGATGGCGCCGACATCGACGCCGCGCGTCGGCTCGTCGAAGATGACGATCTTCGGCTTCTGGATCAGGCCCTTGCCGATCACCACCTTCTGCTGGTTGCCGCCGGACAGCTCCACCACGCGGGCGTTGTCGTTGATCGCCTTGACGTTCAGCTTGCCGGTCCATTCGGCGGAAAGCTCCTGCATCTCCTTCATCGAGACATACGGTTTCTTCTCCAGCCCCGCCGCCAGCAGGCCGGAATAGAGGTTCTCGGCGATCGACATGGTCTCGAAGAAGCCTTCGACCTTGCGGTCCTCGGTCACATAGATGATGCCGTCCTTCACCGCCTCCGCCGGCACGTAATAGCGCACCGGCCGGCCGTTCAGCTCGATGTCGCCGCCGCGCAGGAAATCGCGCTTGTAGATGCCGGAGACGACCTTGAACGTCTCGGTCCGGCCGGAGCCGATCAGGCCGAAGACGCCGGTGATCTGTCCTTCGTAGATCGAGAACGAGTTGTTGCGCACCACGTTGCTCATCGAGATGTCCTGGACCGAGAGCACGCGGTGGCCGGGCTTGCGCGCCGCGTCGGCGCCGCGCCGGTTGCGGTAGAGCTCGTCGGAGAGCGTGCGGCCGACCATCGCGCGCACGATCTTGTCGCGGTCGAAGTTCTTCGTCTCGTCGGTCGCCACCAGCTCGCCGTCGCGCAGGATGGTGATGCGGTCGGCATGGGCCAACGCCTCCTCCAGCGCGTGGCTGATGAAGACGATGGAGACGCCGCGCGCCTTCAGCCGCCTCATCAGGGCGAAGAAATGCCGCTTCTCCTCCGGCGTCAGCGTCGCCGTCGGCTCGTCGAAGATGATGACCGCGGCGTTGTGGTGCACCGCGCGGGCGATCTCGACCATCTGGCGCTTGGCGGCCCCCAGGCTCGCCACCGTCGCCGCCGGGTCGACCGGGAAATTCAGCGACTGCAGGAATTGCTGCGCGGCGATGTAGATGCCGCGCAGGCGGTTCAGGAACTTCTCCGAGCCCAGGTAGATGTTCTGCGCCACCGTCATCGACGGCACCAGGCTGGTCTCCTGGAACACCATGGCGATGCCGCTCTCCAGCGCCTCGAAGGGCGAGGCGAAGGCGACTTCCTGCCCGCGATAGAGCATGGTGCCGCTGGTGGTGGGGATGGCGCCCGCCATGATCTTGGTCAGCGTCGACTTGCCGGCGCCGTTCTCACCCAGCAGCGCGTGGATCTCGCCCTTCCTCAGGGTGAAGTCGACCTCGCGCACCGCAGGAACGCCGCGATAGGCCTTGGTGATCTTGCGCATCTCGACGATGGCGTCCATGGCTCAGCTCCCCATGCCCGGCGCGGCGCCGATATCGAGGATGGCGCCGCCGCCCTTGGCCGCGACCAGGGTGCGGCCGGCGAATTCGGCGATGGCGGTGACGCCATGTCGCCTGCCGTTGGCGCGGCTGTGATAGCTCGCCTGCGGCCGCAGCTGGTCGTCCAGCTTCACCGCCAGGCCGTAGGAGCGCGAGGGCGACCACGGCTTGTGCACGCCCATGGTCTTGACCCCGCCCGATTGCAGCGGCTCGAGGAAGCTCGCCAGCGGCGCCAGCGCCGGGGCGATCCAGTAGTCGCGCGGCATCTCGCGCATCATGTCGGCGCGATAGGCGTTCTCGAGCAGGGTGAACTCGATCAACCGGTTGCGCGGCGCGAACAAGGCGAGCCAGGCGCCGCCATCCGCCGCCGCGCTCAGGCGCGCCGGGTAGCCGGCGATCTTGCTGAGGACCGGCACCGGCGTCGCGGCGCCATGCCCCGGGAACCCGACCAGGCGATGCCGCCAGGCCTCCGAGACCACCACGCCATGTTCGCCCTTGAGCGCGATCACGCCATAGGGAAACGCCAGGCCCTGCGCCAGGCAGTCCGGCTTGCCGGTGGCAAGGTCGTAGCGCCAGAGCGAGCCGCTGGCCCCCTTCTCCATCAGGTCGACCACCCAGTCGCTTGGCTTGTGCCGCGCCGAGCCCTGGCAGACATAGAGCGCCGCGCCGCCGTCGAAGGCGAGCGCCGTCGGGCATTTGAGGCCGGCGGGCGGTGTCAGCTCACGCAGGTCGCCATCGGCGGAGAGCAGCATGAGCCGGCCGTCATCGAGGCCGATCGCCAGCGGCCCGCCGGGCAACGCCGCGAGCGCGGTGACAGGGCTGTCGAAGCTCGCCACCTCGCCGGTCTTGGCGTCGGCGCCGGCCTTGAGGCCGATCACCTGGTTGCCGGTCGAATAGAACAGGTAGTCGCCGTTGCCGCACAGATTGTCCGGCGCGTCGGCTTCCAGCAGCACGGCGGCCTCGTCGAGCGCCGTGTTGGGCTTCAGCGCGCCATCCATCGGCGGGATGGTGACCGCCTTGCCGCGGAAGATGTCGAGGATCGGATCGAAAATCATGACCGCCCCCAATACGAGCCGATGCCCGTCCAGGTCGGATCGGCGTTGGGGATGCGGTAGCGCCCGACGCGGTTGTTGAGGATGCCGCCGATATAGAGGTGCCCCTTGTGCTCGCGCATCGAGGTGACCATCGGGTGCGACTGGCCGCCGAGATCGCCCATGGCCGTGATGATCCGGCCGGTCTCGTCGAACTTCACCACGCCGCCGGTGTTGATGTTGGGGAACAGCCACTCATCCATCGGCAGGCGACGGGTCATGCGCTTGCGGAACCCGGGGTGGCGCAAGGCAAGGTCGAAGCTCGGCGTGCGCATGCCGAGCCAGGCCATCCAATAGGTTCCGTCCGAGGCCCGGTTGATGTTGTCGGGATAGCCCGGCATGTCCTTGATCACGCATTCGACCTGGCCCTTCTTCGGCCCGTCGAACCAGTAGCGGTGCACGCGGCAGGCCCAGGATTCCGCCATGAACAGCGATTGCCCGTCATGGGCGATGCAGACGCCGTTGGCGTAGCGGTATTTGTCGAGAATGGTCTCCGTCTTGCCGGTCTTCGGGTCGTAGCACAGCAGGCGCCCGGTCGGCCGGCTCTCGATCGAATCCAGCGCCCATTCATGGGCGTCGTAGCGCGTGGTGGAATCGGTGAAGAAGATCCGGCCGTCCGGGGCCACGTCGCAATCGTTGGGGTCGCGCAGCCGGGCATCGTCGACGATCGAGGTCCAGGACCGCTTGGTCTCCGCCGAGAGCTTGGTCACCTCGCCCTTGGGCGAGATCGAATAGAGCCCCATGGCGCCGACGCAGGACAGCAGATTGCCGGCCTTGTCGAAGGCGAGGCCGAGCGGGAAGCCGCCGGTATGGGCGAAGACCTCGGAGCGCTTGTAGTCGGGTGCGAAGAACCGGATGATCTCGCCGTGCCGCGTGCCGCAATAGAGATGGTCGTCGCGGTCGAGGATGACGTCCTCCGGCCCCTCCAGCTCGCCGAGGCCGATATGGTCGGCCTCCGCCAGGCGGTTATCCAGCGCATAGGGCGTGCCCGAGCCGGGCTCGGCCGATTGCGTTTCGCCCATGCGGTGATGGATGGGCGTGACATAGACCTCGTTCAGCACCTTGTGGCGGTTCTTCAGCCAGCGGATGTCGAGCACCACGGCGACCGCCAGCATGATGCCCAGCACCATCTGGTTGAAGCCGGTGCCGAAGCCGAGGCGGATCAGGCCGTTGGTCATCACCAGCACGATGATGGCGCCCATGACGCCCTTGGCGATGGAGCCGCGGCCGCCGCCGAGCGAGTTGCCGCCGACCACGGCGGCCGTGAGCGCCAGGATTTCCAGGCCGGCGCCGGTTCCAGGCCCGGCGCCGCTCAGCCGGCACGCGATCAGGAAGCCGGCCAGGCCGCAGCACAGGCCCGAGATCACATAGGTCATGAAGACCGTCTGCTTCACCCGGATGCCGGAATTGAACGCCGAGCGGCGCGACCCGCCCACCGCCAGCATGTGCCAGCCGGGCCGCGAGCGGGTGATGGCGATATGGGCGATGGCCGCGATGACGATGGCGGTGAGGACCGCCACGGAGAATCCGTAGACCGTGCCGTCGCCGATGAAGTCCCACAGATCCGAGGACATCATCGAGGACTGGATCGCGGTGCCGTAGTCGATGACCAGGATGTCGAAGATGGCGCGGCCGATGATGAAGGTGACGAGCGTGGTGAGGAACGCCCGCAGCCGCATATAGCCGACCAGGTAGCCGTTGATGCTGCCGAAGACCAGTCCGATCATCAACGACGAGCAGAGCGCCACCCAGACCGGCTGCTCGAAGATGAAAAAGGCGGAGACGGCGGCGAAATTCGCCAGCGCGAAGATCGAGCCGACCGACAAATCGATGCCACCGCCCAGCATGACCACGGTGAGGCCGGTGACGACGATGGAGAACTCGCCCAGCTGCCGGGTGGAATCGCTCAGCGACTGCGGCTTGAAGAAGCCGTTGATGGCGGTGCCGAAGCCGACCACGGTGATGACCAGGGCCAGGAACGGGATCGCGTTGTCCGTCCAGCGCTTGGTCAGGATCTCGCCGATCAGATGGTCGGGGATCAGGTTGTAGCGCAGGCGCAAAGCCCGCTCTCTCAAGGTCATCGCCATTCCGCCAGGTAGGTAAAGGCTGCGGGCGGCTTCAATCCGAGGCCGCCGGTTCTTGATTGGAATTACCCCCTCCCGTCGTCATTGCCGGGCTTGTCCCGGCAATCCAAGCGGCATCGATACCGCATGGATCACCGGGACTTCGCCCGGTGATGACAGCGAGAGGGGGTCATCATCCGATGACGGTCACCCGCCTACTGCGCCGCCTGCAGCGACTTGAGGTCCCAGCAGGTGCCGGGCCGCAAGTCGGCCTTCGTGTAGGCGCGCTCCAGCGTGTAGATGTAGGTCGTGGAGGTGCCCGCCGGCTGGCCGCTCTGCAGCAGGAACTTGATGATCGCGTTCATGTCGCGCGACTGGCCGGCCAGCTCGGTCATCACCACGGCGCCGAAGGTGCCGTCGTTGATGTAGTTGCAGTCGACCGTCTCGCCGCCGCCGGTGGTGACCAGGAACACCTTGCCTTCCATCTTGGCGTCGCGGATCGCGGCCGCGGCGCCGGTGGCGTCGCCGTCCCAGAAGTCGATGATGCCGCAGATGTCCGGGTTCTGCTGCAGCATCGTCGCGGTCACGGTGCGCGAGGTGGTCGGATCCCAGTTGGAGAACGGCTCGGCCACGACCTTGAAGTCCGGATGGTTCTTCAGGACCTTCATGATGCCGTTGTACTGGAAGATGCTCGACGCGTTGGCGGCGTCGCCCTGCACCAGGCCGATCTTCTTCGACGAGTTCTCGCCGCAGCCCTTCACCACCGCTTCGGCCTCGAGCTGGCCCAGGCGGTCCCAGTCGGAGCCGATGAAGGCGTCCGCCGCGAAGTTCATCGGGTTGTCGATCAGGATGACGTAGATGCCGTCCTTCTGCGCCCGCTTCAGCAGCTTGGAGAAGGAGTTGAGGTCGGGCGAGTGGATGACCAGCACGTTCGGCTTCGGATCGGAGGAGATCACCTCGGTGATCGCCTGCGCCGCCGCCTCGGTGCTCCAGTTCGGGTCGCGGGTCTCGAACACGCCGCCCCAGCCCTCGACCTCGCGCTTGAGGTAGGCCGCCCAGCCCTGCGCCAGGTCGAAGCCCATGGCCATCGGGATGAGGACGACGCGCTTGCCCTTCATCGCCGCTTCATAGGCCGCCGGGCCTGGATCTTCCTGCGCCTTGGCGGGGGCGCTCCACGCCAGCGCCGCGACCAGCACGGCCGAGGCGAGCGAGGCCAGAATTCTGCTCAGTTTCATGTCTATCCCCTTTCCTGTCAGATGCTCTTGGGTTCAGTCCAATCAGATATCGCCTTGCTGCGCCGTCTGCTCGTCGCGCGGGTTGAGCAGCGAGTCGACGATGATGGCGATGAGCAGGATCGTCGACTTGATCAGGTTCTGGTAGATGTTCGAGATGTCGATGATGGTCATGGCGTTCTGCATGATGCCGATGAGCAGGGCGCCGACGATCACGTTGCGCACGCTGCCCTTGCCGCCGTTGAGGCCGATGCCGCCGATCACCACCACCAGGATGATGTCGTAGAGCAGGGTCGAGTTGACCACGCGCACGTTGATGCTGTGCAGGCTGGAGGCGGTCAGGATGCCGGCCACGAAGGCGATCAGCGCCGAGATCACGTAGCGCAGCAGGATCATCGGCCGCACCGGGATGCCCATGTTGCGCGCCGCCATGAAGTTGTCGCCCATCAAATAGACGTAGCGGCCCCATTTGGCATAGCGCAGGAACAGGAAGACGACGAAGCCGGCGCCCGAGAAGAAGAACACCTCGACCGGTATGTCGAGGAAGCGGAAGCGGCCGACCTGCTCGATCCAATGGTCGGGCGGCACCGGCGTCGCGTCCTGCGCCACCAGCTGCGAACGGGCGAAGCCGAAGACGAAGGCGGCGCTGGCCAGCGTCGCGAAGATCGCGGGCACGTCGGCATAGGCGACCAGGAACCCGTTCACCAGCCCGACCGCGACGACGCCGGCCAGCACGATGGCGAGCGCCGTCGAGTTCGGCACGCCGTTGTTCAGCATCTGCAGGTACCAGGCCACCGACATGGCCATGATCGCGACCATGGACAGGTCGATGCCGCGGCCGATGATGACGATGGCCATGCCGACGGCGAGGATGCCGAGCACGCTGACGCTGCGCACGATGGCGACCAGGTTGTCGGGGTCGATGAAGCCCGGCAGCGCGACCGCCGAGACCAGGAACAGCAGGGCCGCCAGGCCGAAGACAATGCGCTCCTGGCTGAAATTCCGGTTGGCGAGTGAGAATTGCATCGGTCGCGCCCAGGCCCTGTCACTGTTGCACGGCGGGGCGACAGCAGCGCGGCTTCCCTCCCGGCTGCGGCCGGGCGCTCGCCGCCCCTGTCATCCCCGAACGGACCACGTCTGCCGGTGGTCTTGATGAACATTATTAAAGTGATGTGCATTGCGGCAAGTGCGCCGATGCGCGGCATCAAAAGCATAGGAGCGCACGGCCCGACCACGTCGCATGCCGCGCATCCGGCGTTCCGCAGCGCCACGGGCCTCGCGAAATTAAGCAAGCGGAATCATGCGCTTGTGCGGCGCGGAGGGTGGATACCCGCGGGCCGGCCCCGTGATCGCGGGCGCCCACTGCCGGCGATCAGTGCAATGGTTCGCGTGGTTCGCCCGCTCAGGCGCCAGGCACCAGGCCGAACGGCACGACTTTGTTGTTGGCGTCGTGGCCGATATCGGCCCGGCCGAGATAGGGAATGCCGGCGAGGTCGCACCAATGCCGGGCGACCTGCTCCTCGGTCTGGCCGAAATCGGGATCGTTGGCCGGAATGGCGCTGCAGCGGCCGAGGCGGATGCCGGCCACCCGCCGGATCGCCGGGTTGCTGGTGACGTGGAACAGCGAGCGGTCGATCCGGTACATATACTCGGAGACCTCCTCCAGCATCAGCACATGGCCGGCCAAGTCCGGCTGCCAGGGCGTGCCGATCAGCTGGCTGAAGGTCATCAGGTTGAAGGCGGCATGGCGGCCGCCCGCCGCGACCGAGGGCTCGAGGGCGCCGGCGGCGCCATTCACCAGATAGTCCAGGGCCCGCAGGACCGCCGCCTCCCCGCCCGTGCGGTTGATGTCGGCCGGCATCGGGCCATGGGCGACCTTGGGAAAGCCCCGGGCATAGAGGCCGGCCAGCAGCACCCCGGCATCGCTGTAGCCGAGATAGGCCTTGGCCCGCGCCGCTTCGGTCAATTGCGGCAGGGCCCGCTCGGCGATGCGGCCGGAGCCATAGCCGCCGCGGCCGAACCACAGGGCGTCGAAGCCGGCGTCATTGGCGGTATCGACGAAGGCCGCGCTCCGGGCCGCATCATCGCCGGCGAAGTGGCCGGAAGAGAGAAAGGCGTTGGGGTGGAAATGCAGCTCGGCGGCGGGAAAGTGCCGGGCCGCCAGTTCCGTCACCCGATCGGCCATAGGCCGGTCCAGGCGCGACGCGGTGGCGACGATACCGATCCGGAACCTGCCCGCCATTCATCCCCGCTTAACCGAGTTCATGCCATTTACCAGCGCGTCAAGCTGTGCGATTGAGGGCGCATGAACGCGACGGCGAATCAAACGCGACCATACTTCTTCTGCGGCATCGGCGGTAGCGGGATGCTGCCGCTGGCCCTGATCCTGCGGGCCAAGGGCCTGGCGGTCGCGGGCTCCGACCGATCGCTGGATCAGGGCCGCCTGGCGCGCAAGTTCGAATTCCTGCAGGCGCGCGGCATCCGCCTGCACCCGCAGGACGGCAGCGGCCTGGTGAGCGGCGAGCAGATCCTGGTGACTTCCGCCGCGGTCGAGGAGACGGTGCCCGACGTGCAGGCCGCCCGCCGCCTGGGCGCCACCATCCTGCGCCGGGCCGAGCTGCTCGCCAAGCTTTTCAACGCCGCGCCGAACGGCATCGCCGTCGGCGGCACCAGCGGCAAGTCGACCACCACCGGCATGATCGGCTGGATCCTGTCGGCGACCGGCCGCGACCCCACGATCATGAACGGCGCGGTGATGAAGAACTTCGTCACCCCGGACGTGCCCTTCGCCAGCGCCGCGGTCGGCGCCGGCGATGCCTTCGTCAGCGAGGTCGACGAGAGCGACGGGTCCATCGCGCTGTTCCGGCCGCGCATCGCGGTGCTCAACAACGTCTCCCTCGACCACAAGAGCATGGACGAGCTGCGGACGCTGTTCGGCGACTTCATCGCCAAGGCCGAGACCGCCGTTCTGAATTTCGACAACGACGAGGTCCGCCGGCTCGCCGCCGCGCTGCCGCCGCAGGCCATCGCCAGCTATTCGCTGACCGATCGCGCCGCCCTGCTCTTCGGCCACGACCTGCAGCCGGCGCCCGACGGCATCGACTTCACCGTCACCGAGCGCGACACCGGGGCCAATGTCCGGGTCCATCTCCAGGTGCCCGGCGCGCACAACGTCGCCAACGCGCTTGCCGCCTTGTGCGCCGCGCGGGCCTGCGGCATCGCGCTGGCGGATGCCGTCCGCGCCCTGGCCGGCTTCAGCGGCATCAAGCGCCGCTTCGAGCTCGTCGGCAGCGCCGGCGGCGTCACCGTGATCGACGACTTCGCCCACAACCCGGACAAGATCGCCGCCACGCTGGAAACCCTGCACGCCTTTCCGGGCCGGCTGCTGGTGCTGTTCCAGCCGCACGGCTTCCGTCCGCTGCAATTGATGCAGGCGCCGCTGGTGGAATGCTTCACCGGGAACCTCGCGCCCGAGGATGTGCTGGTGATGCCGGAGCCGGTCTATTACGGCGGCACCGTCACCCGCGCCGTCACCAGCGAGGACATCGTGCGGAGCCTTGTCGCCCGCCACCGCAAGGCCTTCGCCTATGCCGACCGCGCCGCCTGCGGCGACAAGCTGCTGGCCCTCGCCCGCCCCGGCGACCGCATCGTCATCATGGGCGCCCGAGACGACACCCTGCCGGAATTCGCGGCGGAGCTGGTGCAAAGGCTGGGCGCAGCGACAGACCGCGAAGCCGCGCCGCTCCGCGCCTGAACGGATGCGGATAAGCGGGAAGAGCGGACCTATTGTTCGGGAAGCTTGGTGGGCGCAGCAGGACTCGAACCTGCGACCCGCTGATTAAGAGTCAGCTGCTCTACCAACTGAGCTATGCGCCCGCCCGGAGGCAAGGCGCGCGGTATAGCAAAAGCCCTTGGGCCTTGTCGAGGACCAATTTACCGCGAAAAAGCACCATCCGAACAAGGCGTTACGGCGCGGCTCAGTCCTCGCCGGAGGTGCGCCGGCCGACCCGGTAGTCGCGCTGGATGTAGACCGCCATCAGCAGGCCGAATCCCACCATCACCGTCATCATGGCGGTGCCGCCATAAGAGATCAGCGGCAGCGGGATGCCGACCACCGGAATGAGGCCCATGACCATCGCGGTGTTGATGAAGAAATACAGGAACAGGTTCATGGTCACGCCGAAGGCCAGCAGGCGCCCGAAATGGCTGCGGGTCCGGAGCGCGATGGCGAAGCCATAGACCACCAGCAGCGAATAGAGCGACAGCAGCAGCAGGCCGCCCACCATGCCCAGCTCCTCGCCCAGCATGGTGAAGATGAAGTCGGTCTGCCGCTCGGGCAGGAATTCAAGCTGCGCCTGCGAGCCGTGCAGCAGCCCCTTGCCCCAGGGCCCGCCGGAGCCCAGCGCGATCTTCGACTGGGTGATGTGGTAGCCGGCGCCCAGCGCGTCGCTCTCGGGATCGAGGAAGGTGAGGATGCGGTTCTTCTGGTAGTCGCGCAGGAGGCCGGAATTCCAGGCGCCGACCGCGCCGGCGACGCCGAGGCCGAAGACGATGGCGAATTTCCACCAGCGCACCCCGGCCACGAAGAAGACGCCGGCGCCGCACATCAGCAGCATGCCCGCCGTGCCGAGGTCAGGCTGCTTCAGCACCAGGCCCGCCGGGATCAGCGCCATCAAGGCCGGCGGGATCAAGATCCAGGGCTTGCCGACCTCCTCGTAGCTGAGGCCGTGGAAGTAGCGCGCCAGCGCCAGGCAGAGCGAGATCTTCATCAACTCCGAGGGCTGCAGCTGGAACACCTTGAGGTCGATCCAGCGCTGGGCGCCCATGCCGACCTCGCCGAGGAACTCGACATAGACCAGCAGGACCAGCGCCACGGCGTAGAGCGGATAGGCGATCTTCGCCAGCCGCTGCAGGTCGATCATGGCGATGGTCAGCATCATCACCACGAAGATGCCGAAGCGCACCATCTGCTTGTTCATCCACGGCTCGGTATTGCCGTTGGCCGCGGAATACAGCATCACGAAGCCGATCGAGGCGACCATGCTGATGAGGATCACCAGGCTCCAGGGGATCTGCTTGATCCGCTGGGTGAGCCGGAGCCCGGCCTGCGATCCGACGCTGTGGAGTTCGATGCCCATGCGGCTTCCCTATGGCATCTCGCGCCGGCCGCCTTCGGCGTTCGGATTGCGCCGGGAGGGGTCGCGCCGCTGGCATTCGATGAGGATGTCGCGGGCGATCGGCGCCGCGACCGCGGAGCCGCCGCCGCCATGCTCCACCACCACGCAGCAGGCATAGCGCGGCGCATGCACCGGGGCGAAGGCGACGAACAGCGCGTTGTCGCGCTGGTGCCAGGGCAGGTTCTCGTTCTTGATCACGCCGCGCTGGCGCTCGGCCATGGTGATGCGGCGGACCTGGCTGGTGCCGGTCTTGCCGGCCATCTCCATGCCGGGAATGTCGATGCGCGAGCGATAGGCGGTACCGCGATTGCCGTTGGTGACCTGGTCCATGCCGTCGCGCGCGATCTTGAGATAGGCGTCGGGCAGCTCGATGCGCGGGAAGACCGGATTGCCCTCGTCATTGCCGGCATCGGTGGAGATCTGCCGCACCAGCCGCGGCTTCACCGCATAGCCGCCATTGGCGAGGCGCGCGGTCATCACCGCCAGCTGCAGCGGCGTCGCCAGGATGAAGCCCTGCCCGATGCCGGCGACGAGCGTCTCGCCCGGATGCCAGATATCGCCCGTGGTCGCCTTTTTCCACTTGGTGTCCGGGATCAGGCCCGGCTTCTCGCCCGGCAGGTCCAGCCCCTCGATGTCGCCGAGGCCGAACAAGCGCGCGGTATCGGCCAGCATGTCGATGCCGGCCCGGCGCGCGATTTCGTAGAAGTAGCAGTCGCAGGAATGCTTGATGCCGTCGACCATGTCGACCGAGCCGTGGCCCTCGCGCTTCCAGCAGTGGAACCGCGCCGAGCCCAGCACGGTGACGCCGCTGCAGAACACGCGGTCATGCGGGCTGACCCCGGCGCGCAGGCCGGCGATCGCCGTCATCATCTTGAAGGTCGAGCCCGGCGCGTATTGGCCGCTGATCGGCTTGTTGTTGAGCGGGCCGTAGATGTCGTTGGTCAGTTCCTGCCACTCGTCGGTGGTGAGGCCGCGATAGAAGGCGGTCGGGTCGTAGGACGGCGTGGAGGCCAGCGCCAGCACGTCGCCGGTATAGACGTCCATCACCACCGCCGCGCCCGACAGCTCCGCCGACAGGCGCTGATGCGCGTATTGATGCAGGCCGACATCGAGCGTGGTGACCAGGTCGCCGCCCGGCTCGCCTTCCTGGCGCGCCAGCTCGCGGATCACGCGGCCAACCGAATTCACCTCCAGCTGGCTCTCGCCGGCGGAGCCGCGCAGCGGCAAATCGTATTGCCGCTCCAGGCCGTTCTTGCCGATGCGGAAGCCGGGCTGGCGCAGCAGCGGGTCGGTGTCCTTGTCGACTTCCTTCTCCGATGGCACCGCGACATAGCCGAGGATGTGCGAGGTGATGCCGCCGAAGGGATAGACCCGCTTCTGGTCGATCTCGATGGAAATGCCGGGCAGATCGGGCAGGTTGAGCTCGACGGAATTGACCTGTTCCCAGTCCAAATCGTCCTTCACGGTGATCGGCACGAAGGCGCGATTGTTCCGGCGCGCCTTCATGATGCGGGCGATCTCGCGGTCGCTCAGCGGGACGATCTCGGAAAACGACTTCAGCGTGCCCTCGACATCCATCGCGCCCTTGTCGTCGCGCGTCTGCTCGGCCACCAGAATGGCGCGATAGCTCGGCGAGTTGCTGGCAAGCGGGATGCCGAAACGGTCGAGGATCAGGCCGCGCGGCGGGAACAGGATGCGGCGGTTGATGCGGTTCTCATCGGCCAGCAGCTTGTATTTCTCGCCCTCGATCACCTGCAGGTAGTAGAGCCGCGCGGCCAGGGTGCCGACCATCAGCGCCTTCATCCCGCCGAGGATCGCCAGGCGCCGGGTGAACACCTTCTGCTGGTTCTGGGTCTGTTGCTTGGCGCGGCTCATCGCTTCCCGCTCCTAGTCGAACAGCGCGCTCTGCAGCCGCCCGTAGAGCAGCGTCAGCAGCGGATAGAGGGCGATGTTGACGACGGTCTGCAGCACCAGCGGCCAGGGATTCGGCCATTGCTCCAGCACCAGCGCGGCGAGCGTCCAGGCGACGAAGAACGTCAGCATCGCCGTGGCGGCGAAGGCCATCCACACCAGCATGAAGGATGCATCGGCGAGCTCGCGGCGCCACAGCTGGGCGCCGCCGGCGACCGCCAGAGCGATGATGGTGCTGAGCCCGAAGGGCGCCAGGCCGAGCAGGTCGGCGGCAAGTCCGATCAGCGCCGCGATCCACGGCGTCATCGCCTCCGGCTGGTAGATCGACCAGTAGAAGATCGCCGTGATCACCAGGAAACCGCCCAGCGGCGCGTCGAACGGCCGCCAGGGCGCGATGCTGACGGCGAGCAGCACCAGGCACACCAGGGCGGGCGTGGCCAGACGCAGCCACTCGCCGACCTGGTGGCGGATGCCGAGCCCGATCACTCGGTCGCTCCCTCGATCGGCTTCAGGCGCGGCTGCGTGTTGACCGGCTTGATCAGCTTCGGCAACTGCACCGGGCCGGCCGTCGGCTTCAGGATCGGCACCGAGGTGCTGACGTCGATGTCGAGATCCTCCTGCAGCACGCCGGGCAGGCCGTAATCCACCATGCGGATGTATTCGAGGCGGCCGAGATCGGCGAAGGGCTGCACGAAGACCTTGCCGTCGGAGATATCGGCGATCTCGCCCACCGGCAATCCGGCGGGAAAGGCGCCGCCGACGCCGGAGGTGACGACGTGATCGCCGATCTTCACGTCGGCGTCACGCGACAGATAGCTGACTTCGGGCCGCTCGGAGTTGTTGCCGGCGAGGATCGCCTGGTCGCGCGTGCGCTCGATGAGCACCGGCAGGCGGCTGTTGATGTCGGTCAGCAGCATGACGCGCGAGACGCGGTTGCCGACATCCTGCACGCGGCCCACCAGACCGTTGCCGACCATCGCCGCCTGGCCCTTGCGGATTCCGTCCTGCTCGCCGGCCAGCGCGATGACGCCGCGCACGAAGCCGGAGGACGCATCGGCCACCACCGGCGCGCTGATGAAGGACACGCGCGGACTCGGCGTCATCTTCAGCAGCTCGCGCAGGGCTGCATTCTCGGCCTGGAGATCGCGCGCCTGCTGCTGCGAATCCTTCAGCGACTGGTTCTCCAGCCGCAGCGCCTCGACCTGGGATTTCAGCGAAAAGTAGGATTGCACCTCGGCCACGGTCTCGCGCGCGGTCTCGATCGGCGAGGAAACGGCATAGAGCACGGGCCCGATCCCGTCGGCCGCCCAGATGCGCAGGCGGGACAGCATGACCGTGTCGGCCTTGCCGATCAGCAGGACGCCGAAGGCCGCCACCATCAGCAGAACGAAGGAAAAACGCTGGAACCACACCTTGAGGGAGGAGGTGGCGCCAATCGCACTGGACCGCTGTCTCACGTCCCGCCCTCCGGGGTGCCGACGCTATCGGCCAAAGCCTTGGAATTTCGTGACTTGTTTGATTTTTCCACAGGCTGGGTCCGGCCGCAAAGAAAAACTGCGGGCAGGATAGGGGAAGATGGTTAATACATGCTGATCAGGACGTGGCGATGGGCCTTGATGTCCTCGAGGCAGCGGCCGGTGCCGAGGGCGACGCAAGACAGGGCGTCATCCGCCACCGAGACCGGCAGGCCGGTCGCGTGGCGCAGGACATAGTCCAGGTTGGACAGCAGGGCGCCGCCGCCGGTCAGCACGATGCCCTTGTCGACGATGTCGCCGGCCAGTTCCGGGGCGGTGTGCTCCAGGGCGACCTTGACCGCCTCGATGATGGCCCCCACCGGCTCGGCCAGGGCCTCGGAAACCTGGCGCTCGGTGATCACCAGCTCCTTCGGGACGCCGTTCATCAGGTCGCGGCCCTTGATCTCCATGACCTTGCCCTCGCCGTCCTCGGGCGGGCAGGCGGAGCCGATTTCCTTCTTGATCCGCTCGGCCGAGCCTTCGCCGACCAGGAGGTTATGGTTGCGGCGGATATAGCCGATGATGGCCTCGTCCATCTTGTCGCCGCCGACGCGAACGGAACGGGAATAGACGATGCCGCCCAGCGACAGAACGGCCACTTCAGTGGTGCCGCCGCCGATATCGACCACCATGGACCCGGTCGGCTCGGTCACCGGCAGGCCGGCGCCGATCGCCGCCGCCATCGGCTCCTCGATCAGCCAGACCTTGCTGGCGCCGGCGGATTCCGCGGATTCCTGGATGGCGCGGCGCTCGACGGCGGTGGAGCCGGAGGGCACGCAGACAATAATCTGAGGCCGGGCGAAGGACCGGCGATTGTTATGAACCTTGCGGATGAAATGCTTGATCATTTCTTCCGCGACTTCGAAATCGGCGATGACGCCGTCGCGCAGCGGCCGGATCGCCTGGATGTTCCCCGGAGTGCGGCCCAGCATCAGCTTGGCCTCGTCGCCGACCGCCAGGACATGCTTCTTGCCGCGATTGTCGGCGATGGCGACGACGGATGGTTCGTTGAGGACGATGCCTCGGCCCTTCACGTAGACAAGGGTGTTCGCCGTCCCCAGATCGATCGCCATATCGGACGAGAACATGCCCACAAGCTTAGAAAACATCCACTTCCACCCGTTCTACCCACCCGTTCCACGGACTGCAGGGCCTCGGGTCTCCTGCACGGACGACACATGCCATCTCGACGCTGGGGCCTGAGCACCCGTTCGGCGAAGCCGCGCTGCTTTGGGGGGCGGCTGGCTGAAGCGCCACGGCACTGGATTCCGCATCAGATATGCCGGAGTGACCTGCCTAGCTTCGACTCGGCGCGGCCGCACTCCAGCGGGCCGGCTATGCTTTTACCTCCCGCTTGCGCGGCAAGACAAGAGCGAAATTGCCGAAGCGCCGGCAAACGGACGATCCTTTCGGATCGCCCGTTCAACCTCCGTGCAATGCCGGTTTCGCAGCGACTTCCGCGTGCCGCGCGATCTCAGTTCTTGCTCTTGTCGACCAGTCGATTGCTGGTGATCCACGGCATCATGGCGCGCAGCTTGGCGCCGACATCCTCGATCGGATGCTCGGCCGCGCGGCGACGCATCGCCTTGAAGCTCGGCTGACCGGCGCCGCATTCCTGCACCCAGTCGCGGGCGAAGCGGCCGGACTGGATATCGTCCAGGACGCGCTTCATCTCCTTCTTCGTCTCCTCGGTCACGATGCGCGGACCGCGGGTGTAGTCGCCGTATTCCGCGGTATTGGAGATCGAGTAGCGCATGTTGGCGATGCCGCCCTCGTAGATCAGGTCGACGATCAGCTTGACCTCGTGCAGGCACTCGAAATAGGCCATTTCCGGGGCATATCCCGCTTCGATCAGGGTCTCGAAACCGGCCTGGATCAGGGCGGTCAGGCCGCCGCACAGCACCACCTGCTCGCCGAACAGGTCGGTCTCGCATTCCTCGCGGAACGAAGTCTCAATGATGCCCGACCGGCCGCCGCCGATGGCGCTGGCATAGGACAGGCCGAGTTCCAGGGCGTTGCCGGAGGCGTTCTGCGCCACCGCGACCAGGCACGGCACGCCGCCGCCCTTCAGGTATTCGCCGCGCACGGTATGGCCGGGGCCCTTGGGCGCGATCATCAGCACGTCCAGATCCGGCCGCGGCTCGATCAGGCGGAAATGGATGTTGAGGCCATGGGCGAAGGCAAGTGCCGCGCCCTGCTTCATGTTCGGCGCCAGATCGTCGACGTAGAGCTTGGCCTGCAGTTCGTCCGGGGTCAGCACCATGACCAGATCGGCCCATTTGGCGCCCTCGGCCGGCGACATGACCTTGAGACCCGCCGCCTCGGCCTTCTTCACCGTGGCCGAGCCGGGACGCAGGGCCACGCGCACGTCCTTGGCGCCGCTGTCCTTCAAGTTCAGCGCATGGGCATGGCCCTGGCTGCCATAGCCGACGACGAGGATGTTCTTCGCCTTGATCAGGTTCACGTCCGCGTCGCGGTCGTAGTAAACGCGCATCTGCCTCTCCTTGGATTTGGGCAATGGTGGTCGGCGGAATGCGGCGCCCGTCGCCGCAGCCCCGCCCGGTTCTCGTCTCTAGTCCTTGATTTCGGCCGCCGCTGCCGCGGCGACGATTCCGTCCTGGCTCGACGACGCCCCGGAGACGCCGAGCGAGCCGATGATCCTGCCCTGCCGCATCAGCAGGACGCCGCCCTCGAGCGGGAACAGCCCTTCGACCGCAAGCATGCGCAGGCCGAGCCCGCCGCCGGCAACCGCATCCTCGATCGCCTTGGTCGGGCGCTTGAAGTTGAGCGCCGTCTGCGCCTTGCCCTGGGCGATGGCGACGCTGCCATATTGCGCCTGCTCCATCCGGTGCAGCAGGACCAGGTGGCCGGTGCTGTCGAACACGGCGAAGACCATCGCCCAGCCATTGGCGGCGGCCTCCGCCTCGGCGCGCTCCGCCACCCGCTTGGCCTCGGCCAGGGTGATGGGCGCGCCGTATTCGACGGGTCCGGCCATGCCGCGCCTCAGACCGCTTCCGGGCCGCGCGAGATGGCGACGACGCCGGTGCGCGACACCTCGACCAGCCCCAGGGGCTGCATGAGATTGATGAAGGCGGTCAGCTTCTCGGTCGAGCCGGTCATCTCGAAGACAAAGGATTCGATGGTGGAATCCACCACCCGGGCGCGGAAGATATCGGCGATGCGCAGGGATTCGACGCGCTTGTCGCCGGTTCCCTTCACCTTCACCAGGACCAGCTCGCGCTCCAGCGACGGCCCCTCGACGGTGAGGTCGGTGACGCGGTGCACCGGCACCAGGCGGCGCAGCTGGTTCTTGATCTGCTCGATCACCATCGGCGTGCCGCTGGTGACGATGGTGATGCGCGAGAAATGCCGCTGGGCATCGACCTCCGCCACCGTCAGGCTCTCGATGTTGTAGCCGCGCCCGGAGAACAGGCCGATGACGCGCGCGAGCACGCCGGCCTCGTTATCCACCACCACCGAAATGGTGTGACGCTCGATCTGCTGTTGTGGCACCCCTGAACTCCCTGATCTCCGATGCTCGCGCCCGCCGCAGCGGTCGCGCTACACCAGCACCATCCCCTCTTCCGACACCGAATCCGACCGCTGGTCCTCTGGGCCGAGCAGCATCTCGTTGTGCGCGGCGCCGGACGGGATCATCGGGAAGCAGTTCTCCTTCTCGTCCACCGCGACGTCGACGATGACCGGGCCCTGCGTCTCGATCATCGTCTTGATCGTGGCGTCCATGTCGCCCGGCTTGGTCACACGCAGGCCGGTCCAGCCGAAGGCGTCGGCCAGCTTCACGAAATCCGGCAGGGAATCGCTATAGCTCTCCGAATAGCGGCCGCCATGCAGCAGCTCCTGCCACTGGCGCACCATGCCCATCCAGCGGTTGTTCATGATGAACAGCTTCACCGGCAGGCGGTATTGCGTCGCCGTCGCCATCTCCTGGATGTTCATCAGGATCGAGGCCTCGCCGGCCACGTCGATGCACAGCGCCTCGGGATGCGCGATCTGCACGCCGATCGCCGCCGGCAGGCCGTAGCCCATGGTGCCGAGGCCGCCGGAGGTCATCCAGTGCTGCGGCTTCTCGAACTTGATGAACTGGGCTGCCCACATCTGGTGCTGGCCCACCTCGGTGGTGATGTAGTAGTCGCGGCCCTTGATCGCCTCATAGAGGCGCTGCAGCGCGAATTGCGGCTTGATCACGTCGGCGGCGGGGCGATAGCGCAGGCATTCGCGCGCGCGCCACTTGTTGAGCTGGTCCCACCAGGCGGCCAGCGCCTTGCCGTTCGCCTTCACCTGGCGTGACTTCCAGATCCGCATCATGTCCTCGACCACGTGGCCGACATCGCCGACGATGGCGAGGTCGACATGCACGTTCTTGTTGATCGAGCTGGGGTCGATGTCGACGTGGATCTTCTTCGCATGCGGCGCGAAGGCGTTCAGGCGGCCGGTCACGCGGTCGTCGAAACGCGCCCCGATGTTGATCATCAGGTCGCAATCGTGCATCGCGTGGTTGGCTTCGTACATGCCATGCATGCCGACCATGCCGAGCGACAGCGGATCGGAGCCCGGGAAGGCGCCCAGGCCCATCAGCGTCTGGGTGCAGGGGAAGCCGGTCAGGCGCACGAACTCGGTCAGCAGCTGGGACGCCGCGACGCCGGAATTCACCACGCCGCCGCCGATATAGAACAGCGGCCGCTCCGCCTTCGCCATCAGGTCCACCGCGCGCTCGATGGCGGCGCGGTCGGGCTTCACCTGCGGATTGTAGGAGCGGTGCCGCTGGTTGGCATGGTTGACGTATTCGTGCTTGGCCTGCTGCACGTCCTTGGGCAGGTCGATCACCACCGGGCCGGGGCGGCCGGTGCGCGCAACGTGGAACGCCTCGTGGATCACCCGCGAGAGATCGCCCACCGACTTGACCAGGTAGTTGTGCTTGGTCACCGGGCGGGTGATGCCGGTGGTGTCCGCCTCCTGGAAGGCGTCGTTGCCGATCAGATGCGTCGGCACCTGGCCGGTCAGGCAGACGATCGGCACGGAATCCATAAGCGCGTCGGTCAGGCCGGTCACCGCGTTGGTGGCGCCCGGGCCGGACGTCACCAGCACCACGCCCACCTTGCCGGTAGACCGCGCATAGCCTTCGGCGGCATGCACCGCCGCCTGCTCGTGGCGGACCAGGATGTGGCGGATCTGGTTCTGCTTGAAAAGGGCATCATAGAGCGGGAGGACGGCCCCGCCAGGATAGCCGAAAATCACTTCGACTCCCTGATCGATCAAGGCCTTAACGACGATTTCAGCACCCGGTATCGGTTCGATCGCCATCGGATCCACCCCTCGTCCCGCCCGACAAACACAGCAAAATAGCCTGTCTCGCAAGGGATTTCGCCCCTGCGGCGGCTGGACCCTAAGGTCTGGTCATGCCTCGGTCAACAGGAAATCGCGAATTTTCTGGCTGATTCCTGCATAGGAACTTTCCGAAAATTGCATGTCTTCGGTGTCCGGAGTTATAAAATTCCCATCTGCCATCTGGTTGCGAAACCAGGTCCCCTGCCGCTTGGCATAGTTCCGGGTCGCTTGCTGCGCCGCGGCAGCGGCCTCGGGAAGCCGCTCGGAATGGCCGACGCAGCGCGCCAGCTCGGCGAAGCCCAGCGCCTTCGCCCCGCCGGCCTGGCGCCGTTCGGGCGGATAGAGTGCCAAGGCCCGCGCCACCTCGTCCAGCGCGCCTTGCGCCAGCATGGCATCGAAACGCGCATCGCAGCGGCGATAGAGCGCCGCGCGCTCCGGCAAGACGATGAAGACAAGGAACCGCAGGCCCTCCACCGGCGTCGGCGGCAGCTTCTGCCATTCGGACAAGGGCCGTCCGGTCGCCCGCCATACCTCCCAGGCCCGCGCGACGCGCTGCGGATCATTGGGATGCAGCCGGCGGGCGATCTCCGGATCATGGCGCGCCAGGCGGGCGTGCAGGGCGGCGGCGCCGATTTCGGCCAGCAGGGCCCGTGTTTCCTGGCGCACCTCCGGCGGAATCTCCGGGATCGGCGAAAAGCCCTGCATCAGGCCGCGCAGATAGAGCCCGGTGCCGCCGCAGAGGATCGGCAGCTTGTCCGCCTGATGCGCGGCATCGATCTCCGCCCGCGCCAGCAACGCCCAGCGATCGGCCGTGCAGGCATCGTCCAGCGCCAGGAAGCCATAGAGGCGATGCGGCACAGCCGCCATCTCCGCCGCCCCGGGTTGCGCGGTCAGGACCGGCAGGTCGCGATAGACCTGCATGGAATCGGCGTTGATCACGACGCCCTCGAAATCATGCGCCAGGCGCGCGGCCAGCGCCGATTTGCCGCTGGCCGTGGGTCCGGCAACGACCACCACGGGCAGGCGTCGTGCCATCTCCGGGCGCTTGTGCGCCTGCGCGCTCTCGCCTATACCCGCCCTCGCCATGGATTTCGTGCTCTCGCTCATCTCAGCTCCCGCGGCCGCGGAGCTTACACCGGCCCTGCTCGAAAGGGTCAATCACGGCCTCGACGCCGCCGGCGCCCGGGCGGGCGGGATCGTCTGGCTCGATCCCGCATGCGCCGCGGAATATCCCTTCGCCGGCGACGATGCGGCCGTGCTGGAGGAGATCCGCCGGCGCCTGACCGACCTCCCCGTCGACGTCAATGTGCTGCCTGCCGCGCATCGCCGGAAGCAGCTGCTGGTCTCCGACATGGACGCGACGGCGATCATCGGCGAGACGCTGGACGAACTCTCCACCTACACGCCGCACAAGGCGGAGATCGACAACCTGACCCGCCAGTCGGTCAACGGGCTGATGAGCTTCGCCGACACGCTGGTGGCGCGCGTCGCCCTGATGCGGGGCTTGGGCGAGGATGCCTTCGCCCGCACGTGGGACACGATCGAACCGACGCCGGGCATGAAGACCGCCATTGCCACCATGCGCGCCAACGGCGCCTATACGGCGCTGGTCTCCGGCGGCTTCACCTATTTCACCGCCCGGGTGCGCGACGCGCTCGGCTTCGACTGCGACGTGGCCAACGATCTCGAGTTCGAGGGCGGCAAGCTCACCGGCCGCATCCCGCCGCCGTTGATCGACCCGCAGGCCAAGGTCGACGCGCTGCGCCGCCTGGCCAAGGAGCGCGGCATCGCCGCCCAGGCGACGCTGGCCATCGGCGACGGCTCCAACGACATCCCGATGCTGCAGGACGCCGGCCTCGGCATCGCCTTCCAGGGCAAGCCCAAGGTCAAGCAGGCGGTCCCGATCTGGCTGGATCATGCCGGCCCGACGGGCCTGCTTTATCTGCAGGGCTATCGCCGCGGCGAATTCGTCGAAGGCTGAAACGTGAAGGGCCGGCATCTGCCGGCCCCTCTTCCTTGCGCTTCGCTCGTAGCGTCTACTTGCCGATCTTCGGCGCGATCCACTGGAAGTCGCCGCCGCGGTTGACCAGCAGCGTGACCACCCGGTAGCCATTGTCCTGCGCCGCCTTGACCCGCTGCGCCACGTCGTCGGGCGAATTGACCGGCTTCTGATCGACCTCGACGATGACGTCGCCGACGCGCAGATCGTTCTCCGCGCCCGGGCCCTGGGCATCGACCTCGGTCACCACCACGCCGGTGGCGTCGTCGGGAATCTCGAACTTCTGCTTCAACTCGTCGGTGATCGCCGACAGCTTCACGCCGAGGACGTCGACGGTGGTGGCCTTGTTCTGCGGCGGCAGCGCGCTTTCCAGCGTCTTCTGCTCGGCTTCCTCGGTGAGCTCGCCCACCGTCACCTTCAGCGTCACCTGCTCGCCCTTGCGCCAGATCACCACGTCGGCCTGCTTGCCGGTCGGCGTCTCCGCGACGACGCGCGGCAGGCCGCGCATCTGGGTGATCTCCTTGCCGTCGAATTTCAGCACCACGTCGCCCTGCTTGATGCCGGCCTTGTCGGCGGGGCCGTCCTTGGTGACGCTGGCGACCAGCGCGCCCGTCGGGTCCTTCAGCCGCAGCCCTTCGGCCAGCTCCGGGCTGACTGTCTGGATGCGCACGCCGAGCCAGCCGCGCTTGGGTTTGCCGAACTGGCGGATCTGGTCGAAGATCGGCTTGGCCAGGTTGGACGGGATCGCGAAGCCGATGCCGACCGAGCCGCCCGAAGGCGAGAAGATCGCCGTGTTGATGCCGACCACCTCGCCATCCATGTTGAACATCGGGCCGCCGGAATTGCCCCGGTTGATCGAGGCGTCGGTCTGCATGTAGTCGTCGTAGGGGCCGGAGTTGATGTCGCGCTGGCGCGCCGAGAGGATGCCGGCGGTGACCGTGCCGCCGAGGCCGAACGGATTGCCGATCGCCATCACCCAGTCGCCGACCCGGAGCGCGTCGCTGTCGCCCCACTTCACGAAGGGCAGCGGCTTGCCGGCATCGACCTTGAGCAGCGCCAAATCGGTCTTCTCGTCGCGGCCGACGATGGTCGCCTTCAGCTCCTCGTTGTCATGGGTCAACACCATGATCTCGTCGGCGTTCTCGATGACGTGGTTGTTGGTGACGATGTAGCCGGCCGGATCGATGATGAAGCCGGAGCCGAGCGAGGTGCCGCCCCGCGGCCCGGGTTCCGGCTCGCCGTCGCGACGGTCGAGGAAGTCGCGGAACATCTCGTCCAGGTCCTGCATCTGCTGGTCCTGCGGCACCTTCTGGGTGCTGGAGACGTTGACCACGGCCGGCAGCACCTGCTCGGCCAGGTCGGCGAAGCTCTCCGGCGCCGAGCGCGCGAAGGCCTGACCGGCCCAAGCCAGAGACAGGATCGCCAGGGCCAGGATCGCCAGCGCCATGACGGCCGCCAGCCGGGCCAGGACCACGAAATCGACGGACGGCGAATGTACGGCGACGGCCGCACGCGCCCGCCGCAACCTGGAATGCCTTACGCTCAACGTTACCTCCGCGAATACCCTAGGCCGGGGACCGCCCGATGGTGGCGCCCGATTGTGTCAACATCATAGACCCTGTCCGGCGGCGCCGGATCACAAAGCCGTCAAGCCCGCCTATTGCTGCGGCTGCGCCGCGGCCCCGTCACTGTTCTCGAAAAAGCGGAAGAAATCGCCCTTCGGCTCGCCGACAAAGGTGGTCGTGTTGCCGCCCAGCCCGTTCTGCATCGCCTGGAGCGACCGATAGAGGTCGAAGAAGGCCGGGTCGACGCCGAAGGCGTCATTGTAGATCTTGGTCGCCTCGGCGTCGCCCTGGCCGCGCAGGATCTCCGCCTGCTTGCGCGCCTCGGCCAGCACCACGACCGCCTGCTTGTCGGCCTCGGCGCGCTTCTCGCGCGCCTCGCGCTGACCCTGGGCGCGGAAACTCGCGGCCTCCTGTGCCCGCTGCGTGCGCATCCGGTTGTAGATGGCTTCGCTGTTCTCCGCCGGCAGGTCGACGCGCTTGAATCGCACGTCGAGCACCTCGATGCCGAACTGCTTGGCCTGCGGCGCCAGCCGCTTGGTCACGTCGGTCATCAGGGCCGCGCGGCGCTCGGTCAGCACGTCCTGCATCGGCACCGAGCCGAATTCGTCGCGCAGCACCTGGTTGAGCACGGCAATGACGCGCTGCTCGGCGCCCAGTTCGGTGCGCGCCACGCGATAGAAGATCTCCGGCAGGGAGATGCGGTAGCGCACATAGGCGGAAATCACGATCCGCTTCTGGTCCTCCGTCGTCACGGTGAAGGACGGCGCGTCGATGTTGATGATCCGCCGGTCGATGTAGAACACGTTGTCGATGAAGGGAATGCGCCAGTGCAGGCCCGGGCTGTTCTCCACCGTATCGATCAGCTTGCCGAAGCGCACGACGACCGCATTCTGCGACTGCTGCACGAAGAAGGTCGCGGCATAGAGCAGGATCAGCGCGAAGATGGCGACAATGATGCCGCTGCCGAGGATGCGGTTCATCAGTTGCCTCCCGCGTTGGTGCCGGTCGTCCCCGTGACGCTACTCGCGGCCCCCGGATCGGAGGGCGCGGGCTGCGCCGCGGATGCGGCGCCCTGCTGCTTCAGCAGCTGGTCGAGCGGCAGATAGGGCACCGCGCCGCCGGGGCCGGTATCGACCAGGACCTTGTTCATCTTGCCGAGGATGCCCTCGAGCGTCTCGAGGTAGAGCCGGCGCGAGGTGATCTTCGGGCTGTTCTTGTATTGCTGATAGACCGCCAGGAAGCGCTGCGCGTCGCCCTGCGCCAGGGCGATCTTCTCGGCCTGGTAGGCTTCCGCCTGCTTGACGAACTGCGTCGCCTGGCCCTGCGCCTCCTGCGTCACCTGATTGTAGTAGGCCTGGGCCTGGTTGACCGTGCTTTCGCGGTCGGCCTTGGCCTTCTGCACGTCGATGAAGGCCTCGATCGCCTCCTGCGGCGCGTCGACGCGCTGCAGCGACATGCTGTCGATGCGAATGCCCGAATTGTAGCTGTCCAGGATTTTCTGGGCGAGCACCATGGCCCGGTCGCCGATGGTCTGGCGGCCCTGGGTATAGACGTATTCGAAATTGTTCTGGCCGATGACCTCGCGGATCGCGGCTTCCACCGCGTTCTTCACCGTGTCGTTCTTCGGCGCGTCGGGCGACTGGCTCTCGTTCGGGTCGCGGATCTCGAACAGGTATTTCTGCACGTCCTCGATGTGCCACTGCACCACGGCCTGGACCTGGACGATGTTCTCGTCCCCGGTCAGCATCAGGCTTTCCTCGTCGATGCTGTTGGAGGCGCCGCTGCTGCTGCCGCGGAAGCCGATCTCCACCGCGTTGCGCACGGCGACGTTGGGTGTCAGCACGTCGCCGATCGGCGCCGGCCAGTTCCAGTGCAAGCCGTTCTCCGTCGTCTCGCCGGTGAACTTGCCGAAGACCAGCGGCACGCCCTGCTCGGACGGCTGCACCTGATAGAGCCCGCTCGCCAGCCACAGCACCGCCGCCACGCCCACCAGGATGGCGCCGACCCGGCCGGAACCCATGCCGCCGGGCAGCAGATTCTTCATGCGGTCCTGGCCGCGGCGCAGCATTTCCTCGAAATCGGGGGGCTGTCCGCCGGGACCGCGCGACCAGGGGCTTTGCCCGCCGCCCTGTCCGCCGCCGCCACCGCCGCCGCCCCACGGGCCGCCCTGATTGTTCCAAGCCATGAATACCCCAGCCGATCCCTGTTCAAACACGCATTTCCCGGAGCAATTCCGGACGCTTAGGCCATCCTGGCCGGCTCCTCCGCCCCATGGTTCAATCCATGAATTGCAAAGGGTGCCCGAGTACTTATATGACCCTGGGGCCTTATAAGACAGGGTGCGCGGACCGGCAACGCAAACCGCCCGCCCGCCCCATCCGTCCCCGGCAGGATTTCCGCCAAGCAGCCCGTTCCATATCGTCTTCCATCCCAGGTGTTTCAAGCATGCCCAGCCCGACCAATCCCGTGACCGAAGCCCAGGTGCTGGAGGCGCTGCGGCGGATCGCTGCGCCGCGGGGCGGCGACATCGTCGGCGCCGGCATGGTGAACGGCCTCGCCTTGCGCGACGGCCATGTCGCCTTCGCCATCGAGGTCGACCCGAAGGAGGGCGGGAAACTGGAGCCCCTGCGCAAGGCGGCCGAGCAGGCGGTCCTGCAGATGCCCGGCGTGCTTAGCGTCAGTGCGGTGCTCACCGCCCATCGCCCGGCCCAGGCGCAACAAGCGCCAAGCCAGCGGCCGACCGGGCCCGGCCACGGTCACCAGCATGGCCATGCCCACGGTCACGCCCAAGGTCACGCGCAGCCGGGGGGCGGCAAGCTGAATCTGCCGGGAGTCAGGTACATCGTCGCGGTGGCGAGCGGCAAGGGCGGCGTCGGCAAGTCGACCACGGCCGTCAACCTCGCCTTGGCGCTGCACGCCATGGGGCTGAAGGTCGGGCTGCTCGACGCCGACGTCTACGGCCCCTCGCAGCCGCGCATGATGGGCATCAGCGGCAAGCCGACCAGCAAGGACGGCAAGGTCATGGAGCCGATGCAGAATTACGGCATCAAGGTGATGTCGATGGGCTTCCTGATCGAGGAAGAGACGCCGATGATCTGGCGCGGCCCGATGGTGATGAGCGCGATCACGCAATTGCTGCGCGACGTGAACTGGGGCGAGCTCGACGTGCTGGTCTGCGATCTGCCGCCCGGCACCGGCGACACGCAATTGACCATGGCGCAGAACGTGCCGCTGTCGGGCGCCGTCATCGTCTCGACGCCGCAGGACATCGCCCTCCTCGACGCCAAGAAGGGCCTCAACATGTTCCGCAAGGTCGACGTGCCGGTGCTCGGCCTCATCGAGAACATGAGCTATTTCGCCTGCCCGCATTGCGGCGAGGTGACCGAGATCTTCGCCCATGGCGGCGCGCGCAAGGAAGCGGAGCGCTTCGGCGTCGATTTCCTCGGCGAGATCCCGCTGGCGCTCGCCATCCGCGAGACTTCCGACGAAGGCAAGCCGATCGTCGTCAGCCAGCCCGATTCGGCGCACGCCAAGGCCTACCGCGCCATCGCCGAGGCGGTGTGGATCAAGCTGACCGCGACCCAGCCGCGCCAAGGGCCAAGGATCGTGGTGCAGTAACGGCCACCGTCCGTCATCCCGGCCTTGCGCCGGGATCCACGCCTCCGCCGCAAGAGCTGAGCCAAGCACCCATCCGCCCTTGCATCGGCACAATGGACCCCGGCGCAAGGCCGGGGTGACGAGTGGGTTTGGATCGGTGTCGTGCTCTACGCCGCCTGCCACATCGGTTTCGCCGTGCTGCGCAGCACGCCGGTCTCGCGGGCGGCGAGCCAGCGGAACAGGCGGTCGCCGGTCAGGCGCCCGAGATAGAGCGCCGAATAGATCAGCTTCACCACATGCTCGTCCCGCTCGCCCAGCGCGCGCTGCAGGATGTCCTGCCAGTTCGGCACCGTGGCGTTGCGCCAGAGAGCGAGCGTGTCGGCGTCGGGCAGCGCCGGCCGGCCGATGGCGATGTAGCCCGCCGCCATCCCCTGCCACAGCCAGGGCAGCAGCACCTGCGGCGTCTCGACATAAGGCAGCAGGACGGCGGCGGCCTGCGCGCCGGTGACCAGATGCAACGCGGTGAAATCGCCGCTGGCGCCGTAGATCTGCGCTGCCGCGAGCGCGAGGTCGCGGATGCCGACGGTGGCGAAATCCGGCCAGTGCGTCACCTCGGAGAAGCCGTCCAGCCGGCTGACGACGATCAGGCGCTCGTCGATCAGCTCCGGCAATTCGGCCGGCGCGGCGAAACGCGCATCGGCGCGCAGCGCGCCCAGCAGCGCCGGCAGATCGCCGCCGCGTGGCGCCGCGTCATGTTCCGGCAGGCCCAGGCGCTGCCAATGCGCCGCCCAATAGGCGAGGCCGCTGGCGATCTCGCCTTCGTGTCGCGCGGTGACGCCCATCGCAATGCGGATCATGCCGTGGAAGGCGGCAGCGCTCAGGCCCGGCGCCAGTTCGGGCAGCGTCGCGCGCAGCACGCTTTCCCAGCCATCGGCGGCGATGCGGCGGCGGAACTCGGCGCGCAGCTCGGCGAAGGCGGCGTGATTGGCTTTGCGGAACGGCCAGGCTCCCGGCGTGAAGGCGCCGCGCGGAGCGGGAAGCTTCTCCAGCCATTTCACGTGGCCGCGCTGATAGTCGTTCAGCTGCGACGGGGTGGCGCCCATCTGGTCGAGGGCGATCAGCGCCATCGGCAGGTGGTTGCACAGCCCGCCGCCATATTCAGGGCTGTAGACCTCGGCATCGGTCAGCAGCTTGGCCAGGATCGACATCTTTTCGCTCCGCTGCGGGCAATTTAGATATATTTATGTTATTATATTCCGGGGCCGGGCGCAACCGGGCTTACCATCGTCCGTGCCGCCTGTTCCAGGCGAACAGCCGGTCGGCGAAGCGATTGTGGCCCCAGCGCGCGACCTGGCGGATGCCTGGCAGGCCCACCAGCCAGCCGAGCCAGCGCCGGCCCGGCGTAGCCTTCCAGACGGCGATGGCGACATCGGCGCCGACCAGCAGCCTGCCGGCCGCGTCGGTCATGTGCAGGGAATGGCGGATCTGGTCGACGCTGCGGCCGATCTCGCCGGCGGCTTCCGGCGTCGCGGCGATGTCGCACCATTGGAAGATGTCACTGCCCTCATCGAGCGTCTCGTCCATCCTGGCGCGCTGCTGCTCGATCCCGGTGCGGCAGACCGGGCGGGCGGAGTTGTAGTAGAGCTTCGGCTTGTTAGACAGGTGGTCCTCCCAACGATGCGGACCGCTAGCCCTTCCGAGTATGTTGCATACAGAAGGCACCGATCACCGCGAAAACACCGAACCCAATCATTCCATCGCGCAGCGCTTTCCGCTCCCACTCCGCGACATAGACCGCGGGACCAAAAATCTTCTCATATGCGACGTAGCCATGGGCCGGATCCATTGCCCGAGGCCGCTGCGAGTTCAGATACAGAGCAAACAGGAGCACACCGCCAAACGACAAGAACGCCGCGACGAAGGCCACCCTTGAGGCCAGGGCGGTCACCCGCCTTTTTCGGTCATCCGAGGCCAACGCTCTTCCCCGCTTATTTGCTGAGCAGCGCCTGCAGCTCGCTCCATTCGCGCTTGCCGAGGCCGCTCGCCTCCTGGGTCACCGTCTCGCCGTTCAGCATGCGGCGGATCGTGCTCCAGGCCGACTTCGACAGCGTCACGCCATGCAGGCGATGCTCGACGAAGGCCTCGGCGGTCAGCGGCACCCAGCGCTTCAGCAGGTCGACCATGATGTCGGCATAGATGCGGATCTCGTATTGCGCGTGGGCGTCGGCGCGCAGGCTGAGGAAATGCATCAGGTTGTGCAGATCGACCTTCCAGTACCATTGGGTATAGAAGTTGAGGCCGAGATTCATGCGCGCCAGCTCGCGCGCCAGGCCCTGGCGGGACTCGTCGATCTTCTGCCCGTCCTCGCTCTCGTTCAGCATGGTCAGGTAGTGATCGTAGGCGTGCGTCGCGTCGGTGCGCAGCAGGTCGAGCACCTGCGCCGCCTCGCGGCCGGAGAGGACGTCGCCGCGGCCCTGGCGATTGATCGCGGATTGCGCCGCCAGGTTTTCCTCGGCCGGGATATAGAACTCGCGGTCGAGGATCGAATAGCGCGCCGAATACTCGTTCACGTTGGCGGTGCGGTGGCGGATCCATTGCCGCGCGACGAAGATGGGCAGCTTCACGTGGAACTTGATCTCGCACATCTCGAAGGGCGTCGAATGGCGGTGCCGCATCAGGTAGTGGATCAGGCCCTTGTCCTCGGAGACCTGCTTGGTGCCCCGGCCGTAGGAAACCCGGGCCGCCTGCACCACCGCGGCGTCGTCGCCCATGTAGTCGATGACCCGGACGAAGCCGTGATCGAGCACCGGGAAGGCCTGGTAGAGCACCTCCTCCAGCCCCGGGGAAACGGCCCGGCGGGTGGCGGCGGTCTCGGTCCGCTGGCGGTCGATTTCGGCTTGCTGGGCGGGGGTCAGGGGCATGGAATCGGGGCTCGTTCGGGGCTGCGGGCTGGCTCGCCTTATGCCTTCTTTCGCCGCCCCACACAACGCCTGGGGTCAGGTCGCCCAAACGGCCCCCAAAGCCCACATCTGCGGCGTTGTTAACCCTTTCGATTCCCGGCCCAAGTCCCTATATTAAGGGCGTCGGGCAACCGACTATGGCGATAAACGCCTTATGAAATAAGCGTTGCGGACCCGGGGGCGGTACCCGGCGCCTCCACCATTCCGGCAGTTGTTGGGCCGGGCCTCGGGGGCGAAATAGGATCGACGCGCGTGGTAAAGGTAAGGTTTTCGCCCGGCATGGTATCCACCGTTATCGGGCCAACTCAGAAGTGCCAACGACAACAACCGTATGGCTCTCGCTGCCTAATAGGTAAGCGCGGTCCGGGGGCGCCGGGCAACAGAAGGCCCCCACCGAATTTTGCTGTGGCGCCAGTTTAGGCCGTAGTGCCAGAATTGCGCATGCCAGCCAGAAATGGCTAAGCCGGGCGGCTGGGGGTGGGAGATCGACCGGACCGATGACCAAGGATTGGCTCAGATATGACCGGATGGTCGAGGACGCGCTGCGCGGGGTGGTTCGGCGCGCCCTGACCGAAGTCGCCGGCAGCGGCCTGCCGGGCGATCATCATTTCTATCTCACCTTCCGCACCACCGAGCCCGGCGTCCACATCGCCGCCGCGCTTCGCGGCCAGTATCCGAAGGAAATGACCATCGTGCTCCAGCACCAGTTCTGGGGCCTCGAGGTCAACGACGACCATTTCGCCGTCACCTTGAGCTTCGGCGGCAAGCATGAGCGGCTCGTGGTGCCGTATCACGCCATCGTCAGCTTCGCCGACCCGTCGGTGAAATTTGGCCTGCAATTCGAATCCGCGGTGCCGGCCGGCGAAGAAGGCGATACCGAGGGCGCCGATTCCGCCAAGGGCCGCACCATGACGCCGAAGGACCTCAACGACCTGCCGCGCAACGTGCAGGAGCGCACTGTGGTGCGCGCCGGCGACGAGGTCGAGCAGAAGGCCGAGGACGCGGCGAAATCCGGCGCCAAGATCCTGGCCCTCGACGCCTTCCGCAAGAAGTAGCTCGCTACGTCCCCGCCACCTGATGCGGGATTGCAACAAGGCCCGCATAAATTCCCGTTCCATGCCCGTGGCGCATTGACGCGGCGCGGCCACCGCGATTACAACCACCGCTCTTCTCAAGCGAGGAGGGTGCGCATGATGCTTCCATTCACCGAGGGCCGATCGGCCTGAGAGCTGCCGTCGACGTTGGTCGATCCCGGCTCCGCACCTCGCTGTCTTTCCGGACAAACTGAACTGAACTGAAACGCCCGCCGGCGCCGTGATTCGTCGCCGCCGATCTTGCGATCTTGCCGTCCTTTCGCGGCAAAGGCGTGTCGTCGCTTCGCCGCTTTTCGCGGCCGAGCATTGTTCATTTCCAGGTGTGGCGCGGGTCTCGGCCCACGGCGATCGCCGCGCGGCGATGGATGCCCCATGCGCACAGACGCAATCCAACCCCAATGGAGACGACAATGCCGATCCGTTCAACACTGCTGTCCTGGCTGTTCGCCAATCCGCGCATCGCGCTGCATGAGATCGATTTGACCACCCCCGGCAGACCCGGCGGTCACGATCCCCTGCACATGGCGATACGATGGTGGGGCAGCCAGTCCCCGCCAGACATCCCGGACGGGATCAACCGGAACCTGCTCCAGGACATCGGCCTGGATCGCAGCCGGTCGTAAGGCGGATGGGGTGGGCGTCATGCCCGCCCCGCTTCGCGCACCCGCGCCGCGCTTCGATTCGTCATGGTCGGGCTTGATCCGGCCATGACGGTTGAAGCGGGGGAAAGAGGCGGCCATCATGGCCGCATCTTTCACCTCGCCACCGATCGCATGCCCGCCTGGCGCCTGACCCTGCTGCTCTGCCTTGCCGAGACGCTGAACATGGCGGGCTATGCGGGCGTGTCGTCGCTGCTGCCGGAACTGCGCGCGGCCTGGCAGCTCGGCAATGCCGAGATCGGCATCGTCGAGGGCGCCTTCAGCCTCGGCTACGTGACGGCGGTGACGGTGCTCGTCACCTGGACCGACCGGCGCGACCCGCGCGCCATCTATCTCTTCTCCACGCTCATCGGCATCGCCGCCTTGTGCGGTCTCGCCTTCCTGGCGCGCGAGCTGTGGAGCGCCGCCTTCTGCCGCTTCCTCGCCGGGGTCAGCCTCGCCGGCACCTACATGCCCGGCCTCAAGATGCTGACCGACCGCGTCGAGGGGCCGAAACAGAGCCGCTGGCTCTCCTTTTATACCGCGAGCTTCTCGCTGGGCGCCGCCTTGTCGACGGCGCTGTGCGGCGCCGTCGGCCACGCCTTCGGCGCCGGCAGCGCCTTCGCGCTGGCCGCTGCCTGCGCCATCATCGGCGGCGCGATGGTCCTTTTCGGCGTCGATGCCCGCGCGCCGGCGCCGCTGCCCGGCTCGGCCAATCCGCTGCCGGCGCTGTTCCGCGCGCTCGGCAACCGGCGGGCGCTCGCCTATTCCCTCGCCTATGCCGCGCATATGTGGGAGCTGCACGCCTTCCGCGCCTGGCTGGTCGCCTACCTCACCTTCGCCACCACCGGCGCCCTCGTTCCCAGCGGCAACACCGCGCTGGCGCTGTGGGGCTCGGTGCTGCTGACGCTCGGCATGCCGTCCAGCGTCATCGGCAACGAGATCGCGCTGAAGATCGGCCGCCGGCGGCAGCTCTACCTGGTGATGGGCCTGTCCGCCGTGCTGGCGCTGGTCTTCGGCGCGGCGTCATCGCTGCCCTTCGCCGTGCTGCTGATGCTGGGCGCGGTCTATTCGATCTTCGTCACCGCGGATTCCGCCTCGCTGACCGCCGGCGCGGTGGAGCGCGCCCTGCCCGGCCAGCGCGGCGCCACCATGGCGATGCACTCGCTGCTCGGCTTCGGCGCCGCCAGCATCGGCCCGCTCGCCTTCGGCACCGCGCTCGATTTCGGCGGCGACGCCGCAGCCGGCTCCTGGTTCGCGGGATTTGCTATCCTGGGGCTTGGGGTCGCCTGCGGCCCGGTCGCGCTGATGACGATCCTGCGCAAGGACGATGCCGATGACCGCGCAAAGCCTGATCCGCAAGCTTGAAGCCGTCACCGCCGCGATGGGCGCATTCGCCGCGCGGCCGATGTTCGGCGGCCACGGCCTCTATCTCGACGGGCTGATGTTCGGCCTCATCGCCTATGACCGGCTCTATCTGAAGACCGACGCCGCCAGCCGGCCCGACTTCGCGGCGGCGAAGTCGAAGCCGTTCTCCTACGAGGCGCGCGGCAGGCCGGTGGTGATCACCTCCTGCTGGCTCTGCCCGCCGCCCGCGCTCAAGGATGGCAGCCTGCGCGACTGGGGCGAGATGGCGCATCAGGCAGCCAGGCGCGCGAAGGTGTCGAAACCCGCGCGCAAGCCGCGCCGGCGGAAGCCTGCCGCCGTGTGAACGCTATTTCCGTGCGGCGAGCGAGAACAGCAGCGGCAGCTGGCCGGGGAAATGCTTCACCACGTAGCGGCCCGGCTCGGCTTCCACCAGGAACGGCCAGCAATCGTGCACGCAATAGGGAAACTCCCGCAGGCTGCGCAAGGTCAGCCCCGCCTTCAGCAGCGCCGTCACCACATCCGCGATGGTGAACTGCCACTCGTAGCTGGTCATTGGCGTATGCTGGCCCCCCGCATAGCTCGATTCCGAACGGAACGACAGTGCGTCGCCGCGGAAATAGGAGCCCTCGATGCCGGTCGCCGGCTCATTCAGCATGCCAATCGCGGGATGGAACTCGACCAGATGGAGCATGCCGCCCGGCTTCAGGTGCCGCGCCACCGTCCCGGCCCAGCGGTCGAGATCGGGCAGCCAGATGAGCGCGCCGTAGGAGACGAAGACCAGATCGAACTGCTCGTCGCCGAGTGCTTCGAGCTGCAGCACGTCGGAGCAGACGAAGCGCGCGTCGAGCTTCAGTTCGGCCGCCAGCGCCTGCGCCCGGCGGATCGCCTCCGGCGACAGATCGACGCCGGTGACCTTGGCACCGAGCCGCGCCCAGGACAGCGTGTCCTGGCCGAAGTGGCATTGCAGATGCAGCAGGCTCTTGCCCGCCACGGGCCCGACCTCCTCCAGCTCGATGGGCTTCAGCGAGCTGGCGCCGGCGCGGAAGGCGGCCATGTCGTAGAGCGCGGAATCCTGGTTGATCCGCGCCCATTCGTCCCACAGGCGGCGGTTCGCGGCGATTCGTTCGTCCATGGCCCCTGTCCACATAAACCCTTGGAAAACGGCCGGAACCTATGTCCTTCGGGCGAGCCGGGTCAATCCGCCGCTTCAATTGGCGGCGGATTCCCGCTAGAACACTCGGCAAATCCACCCACGGGGACCGCCATGGCCAAGCAGCCGAAATCCAACACCCGCAGCGAATCCGATTCCTTCGGCCCGATCGACGTGCCGGCCGACAAACTCTGGGGCGCGCAGACCCAGCGCTCGTTCCAGAACTTCAAGATCGGCGGCGAGCGCATGCCGACGCCGCTGATCCGCGCCTTCGGCCTGCTGAAGCAGGCGGCGGCGGAGGCGAACATGACCCTCGGCAAGCTCGACAAGAAAGTGGGCAAGGCGATCGCCGCGGCGGCGGCCGAGGTGGCGACCGGCCAGCTCGACGACCATTTCCCGCTGGTCGTCTGGCAGACCGGCTCGGGCACCCAGACCAACATGAACCTGAACGAGGTCATCGCCAACCGCGCCAATGAGATGCTGGGCGGCAAGCGCGGCGACAAGAAGCCGGTGCATCCGAACGACCAGGTGAACTATGGCCAGTCGTCGAACGATTCCTTCCCCACCGCGATGCATATCGCGGCCGTGCAGCAGGTGCATGACCTGGTTCTGCCCTCGCTCGACCACCTCGCCAAGGCGCTCGAGCACAAGGCCAAGGAATTCACCAAGGTGATAAAGATCGGCCGCACGCATCTTCAGGACGCGACCCCGGTCACGCTCGGACAGGAATTCTCCGGCTATGCGGCGCAGCTGCGCCTCGGCATCGACCGGGTGAAGGCCTGCCTGCCCCGGCTCTATCCGCTGGCCCAGGGCGGCACCGCCGTCGGCACCGGACTCAACACCGCCAAGGGCTTCGACCGCACCTTTGCTGACGAACTGAAGAAGCTGACCGGCCTGCCCTTCACGCCGGCCAAGAACAAGTTCGAGGCGCTGGCCGCGCATGACGCGATGGTGGAGATCTCCGGCGCCTACAACGTGCTGGCCGTGTCGCTGATGAAGATCGCCAACGATCTGCGCCTGCTGGGCTCCGGCCCGCGCTCCGGCATCGCCGAGATCAACCTGCCGGAGAATGAGCCCGGCTCCTCGATCATGCCGGGCAAGGTCAACCCGACCCAGGCCGAGGCGATGACCATGGTCTGCAGCCAGGTGATGGGCAACCATGTGACCGTCACCATTGCCGGCTCCAACGGCCATCTTGAACTCAACGTGTTCAAGCCGGTCATCATCTTCAACGTGCTGCAATCCGGCCGCCTGATCGCCGATGCCTGCCGGTCCTTCACCGACAATTGCGTCGCCGGCATCACGGTGAACCTGCCGCGCATCAAGCAGCTGCTCGAGCAGTCGCTGATGCTGGTGACCGCGCTCAACACCCATATCGGCTACGACAACGCCGCCAAGGTGGCGAAGAAGGCGCACAAGGAAGGCAAGAGCCTGAAGCAGGCCGCCCTCGAGCTCGACCTGCTCACCAGCGAGCAGTTCGACAAATGGGTGAAGCCGGCCGACATGCTGGGGCCGAAGTGACGCCAGCCTAGGATGCGCAGCCCCGCCGCTTCCCGGATCGTCACCCCGGCCTTGAGCCGGGGTCCATCGGGCCGTCGCAGGAGCGGATGCAACATGGACCCCGGCTCAAGGCCGGGGTGACGAGCGAGAACGTTGCAGTGACCACGTCATCCGATCACCTGCTGGAAAAGCACTCCGTGGTCATCGCCGGGCATCGCACCAGCATCACGCTGGAAGCGGCCTTCTGGCGCGCGCTGAAGGACATCGCCAGGGCGCAAGGCCGCTCGATCTCCGAGCTGGTGGCGCAGATCGACCGGGCGCGCGGCGAATATGACCCGCCGCCCAACCTCTCCAGCGCGCTCAGGGTCTTCGTGCTGGCGCAGGTGCGCCGATGAGCGCCGCCGATCTCGGCACCTGTGACTACGTCATCGTCGGTGGCGGCACGGCGGGGTGCCTGCTGGCCAACCGGCTTTCCGCCGATCCGGACGTCACCGTGCTGCTGCTGGAGGCGGGCGGCGCCGACGACTATCTGTGGATCCACATTCCCGTCGGCTACCTCTATTGCATGGGCAACCCGCGCACCGACTGGTGCTTCAAGACCGAGGCCGAGCCGGGCCTGGGCGGCCGCGCCATCAATTATCCGCGGGGCAAGGTGCTGGGCGGCTGCTCGTCGATCAACGGCATGATCTATATGCGCGGCCAGGCGCGCGACTACGACCATTGGCGCCAGCTCGGCAATGCCGGCTGGGGCTGGGACGACGTGCTGCCCTATTTCAAGCGGCATGAAGACTTCGTCCACGGCGCCGACGAGATGCACGGCGCCGGCGGCGAGTGGCGCATCGACCGGCAGCGCCTGCACTGGCCGATCCTCGACGATTTCCGCGACGCGGCCAACGCCGCCGGCCTGCCCAAGGTCACCGACTTCAACCGCGGCGACAATCACGGCGTCGGCTATTTCCAGGTGACGCAGCGCGGCGGCATCCGCCTCAACACCGCCAAGGCGTTCCTGAAATCCGTGCGCCACCGGCCGAACCTGCGCATGATCTCCGGCGCCCAGGCCAAGCGCGTGCTGATCGAGAACCGGCGCGCCGTGGGTGTCGAGGTGCATGGCAACGGCACGGACCACGTCGCGGCGGCCCGACAGGAAGTGATCCTGGCGGCGGGCGCCATCGGCTCGCCGCATCTGCTCGAACTCTCCGGCATCGGGCGGCCGGAATGCCTGCAGGCCCTCGGCATCGATGTCCTGCACGCCCTCCCCGGGCTCGGCGAGAATCTGCAGGACCATCTGCAGCTGCGCCTGATCTACCGGCTGAAGGACGCGCTCACCCTCAACACGCTGTCGGCCAGCCTGTGGGGCAAGGCGCGGATCGGGCTTGAATACCTGCTGAAGCGGAGCGGCCCGATGTCCATGGCGCCGAGCCAGCTCGGCGCCTTCGCCAAGTCCGATCCCGGGCTGGAAACGCCGGATCTCGAATACCATGTGCAGCCCTTGTCGCTGGACCGCTTCGGCGAGCCGCTGCATCCCTTCCCCGCCATCACCGCCAGCGTCTGCAACCTGCGACCGGAGAGCCGCGGCAGCGTGCATGCCAGGACACCGCATTTCACCGACGCGCCGGCGATCCGGCCCAACTATCTGAGTACCGCCGGCGATCGGCGCGTGGCCGGCGCCGCCATCAGGCTCACCCGCCGCATCATGGCCCAGCCGCCGATGCTGCGGCACGAGCCCGCCGAGTACAAGCCCGGCCTCGCCTTCCAGAGCGACGCGGAACTGGCCCAAGCCGCGGGGCAGATCGGCACCACCATCTTCCATCCCGTCGGCACGGCGAAGATGGGCAGCGACCCGAATGCCGTGGTCGATGCGCGGCTCTGCGTGCATGGCATCGATGGATTGCGCGTAATCGATGCTTCGGTGATGCCGACCATCACCTCCGGCAACACCAACGCGCCGGTGCTGATGATCGCCGAGAAAGGCGCCGCGATGATCCGGGAGGATCGCCGCTAGAGGCCGAAGGCCCGCTTGATGCGCAGGGCGCAATCCTCCGGCGTCGTGCTGGTGGTGTCGAGCTCCAGGTCGTAGCGGATGCCCTGATGGACCCGGTCGAACAGCCAGCGCGCCAGGCCGATGTCGCGGTCGCCGCGCCGGCGCTCGCGCTCCTCCAGCACCTCCAGCGGCGCGAAGAGGCCAACCCAATAGACCGTCAGCCCCTCCAGTGCCTCGGCATATTCGGCCGCGTCGTTGCCCAGCAGGACGTCGTCGATGATGAGATTGTTGCCCTGGCGCGCCATCGCCGCCATGGCGAAGCGCATGCCGCGGAAGGCGCGCTCGGCCGCCGGGCCGACCTTGATCTCGATCGAGGGCTTGCCGTCATGCCGGCCGGGCACGAAGGTCATGCCGTCCGGCGCCTCGAACAGCGCCGGCGGCATCATGTCGATGAAACTGTCCATCGCCATGTGCAGGAACGGATCGACCGCGATATTCTGCAGCGCCTTGGCAATCGAGGACTTGCCGACGCTGCCGACACCGTTCAGCAGAACGATCCTGGCCATCGCGGGACAGCCCCTACGCGCGGGCGGCGACGGCTTGCACCTTCACCTTGCCGCCGAATGGCAGCTTGGCGGCCTGGTAGATGGTGCGGGCCGGGCGCTGCCCTTCCGGAAACAACGCGCCATAGAGGGCATTGACCTCCTTCACGTCGCCAAGATCGATGAAGGCGAGATCGACATAGACGATGTCCGTGCGCTTGAATCCCGCCGCCTCGGCGATGCGGAAGACATGGGCGAAGGCGCGCTCGGCCTCTTCCCGCGCGGTCCCCGGCACATAGGCACCGTCGTCGCCCACCGACAACTGGCCGCTGATCCAGCACTGGTTGCCGACGACAACGGCGTTGCTGATGGGCGAGGGCGACGGCGGCACGCCGTCCACCTCGACGATATAGCGCTTGGTCATTCGGCTCTCCCCCGGGGAAACGCGGCTGGCGCGCATGACAAGAAGCCCGCCGCCGACACAAGGCTTCTCCAGGTCCGGCGCGCATTGGCCGCGCCGGACCTGGCGGAGCGATGGTTAGTTGGTGACGCCCGGCAACTGCAGGACCGGCTGTTGCGGCTGCTCCTCGCTGCCGGGAACGGCCGTACCGGGCTCCGCGCCCGGTTCGGTCGCAGGCTCCGCTGGCTGCGGCTCTTCGACCGGAGCCTGCTCCTGGGGCTGCGCTTCCGGCTGAACCTCCTGCGGCTGGGCGGCACCCGGCTCGACGGTGCCGGGTTCCGCCGGGGCCGCTTCCGGCGGAGCTTGCTCAGCAGGGGCTTGCTCAGCAGGGGCTTGCTCAGCGGGCGCTTGCTCAGCGGGGGCCTGCTCCGCCGGCGCGGCCTCGGCCGGCGCTTCCTCCGCGGGGGCCGCTTCCGTCGGCGCCGCACCCGGCTCGACCGCGCCGGGCTCTACCGTGCCTGGCTCCGCCGGTTGCTGCTGTTCCTGCTGCTGTTGCTGCTTCTTGCCGCCGAGCAGGTCGCCGACACCGGGCAGCACGCCGCCGGGCTGGGTTGCGTCCGGCGTTTGCTGCTGCTGCTTCTTGTTGCCGCCCAGCAGGTCGCCGACGCCGGGCAGGTTCTGCACGCCCGGAACGGTACCAACACCCGGCACGCTGACGCCTGGCTGCGCCTCGGTGCCCGCCGGCTGCTGGCCGCCGAGCAGATTGCCGATGCCCGGCAGCTTGCCGATGCCAGGCAGTCCCTGCACCAGCCCGGCGGGATTGAACGCGCCCTGCTGGGTCAGGCCCATCAGGCCGGTGGCGCCGGCGGCGCCATTGCTGGCGAATTTCGGCGTCGGCGTCATCGGCCCGTCGAGCAGGATGCTCATGAAGGCCTGCTGCGCATCGGACCCGAACAGATCGACGATCATGTTCATCGCCCAGCCGCCGATGTCGAAGTCGCCTTTCGCCGTGCCGCGCGCCTTCGGGTTGACGAAGGCGAAGTCCTGGGTGTTCAGCACGCCCTGCTTGATGTCGAAGGTGCCGGAGAGCTGGTTGTCGACCCCGGTATAGGACGCGAGGATGCCATTGACGGCGCTGGTGACGCCCTGGATCTCCTTCACCTTCTGGCCCAGCACGCCGAGCAGGGCGGAGCCGATCTGCTGCTCCACCTTGCCGATGATCATGATGCTGCCGCCGAGATCGCCGTTGCCGTTCAGCGAGCGCATCAGATCGGCGACGCTCTCGCCGCTGCCGGTCGCATTGAGGTTTAGCGACAGCGGCCCTTTCACTTGGTTGCCGGCGATGCCGCCGCCCAGGACCTGGCCGAACTGGATCTGCTGGATCTTGGCCTTCGCGTCGAGCTTCGGCGTGCCGCTGGCGTCGAGCTTGCTGCCGCTGGCGTCGAAGCTGCCGCCATAGATCTTTCCGCTCAAGGTCTGCATGTCGAGCACGCCGTTGCGCAAGGTGATCTTGGCCACGAGGTCGTCGATCTGCTGGTCCGGCATGACCAGGGACTGCGCCTTGAAGTCGATGTCGGCGTCCTGCGCCTTCAGCGCGGAGGTGTCGATCGGCTCCTCCGACCAGGGCGAGCCGCCCTTGCCGCCGCCCGACGATCCGCCGCCGGCGGCCTTGTCACCGCCGCCGCCGCCCATGAAGGGCGTCAGGTTGACCACGCCGCCAACCAGGTTCGCGCGGACGAAGGGCTTGGCGCCGGTCGCGTCGTAGTCGGCGCTGCCGCTGATCGAGGAGTTGCCCCAGGCGGCGTTGAGGTCCGAGACGCTGGCCTTCTGGGTCGAGCCCTGCGCCTTCAGCGAGGCCTTCAGCGGCCCGGCGGTGACGCCGGAGCTCTGCATGTCCGCCATCTTGAGCAGCTGGGTGAACTCGGGATGATCGGCCTGGAGCACGACATTGAAGCCAATCGGCGGCGGATTGTTCGGATCGGTCGCCTTGGGCATCTGCACGTTGCCGGTGACCTTGGCCTTGCCGCCCAGCCCATCGAGGTTGAGGTCGAGGTTCATGTCCTCGGCGCTGCCCTTGAGCGTGCCGGCGATGCCGAGCTTGCCGACCGATTGCGCCTTCGGCCCGGCCAGCCCGGCCAGCCGCAGCAGCGGCGCCGGCTTGTCGGCGGTCAGGTTCAGGTTGGTGTCGATCTGCGGCGTGCCGGAAAGGCCCTTCACGGTGCCTTTCAGGGTGCCTTTGCCGCCGACGCCGGCCATCGACAGCGCCACGTCATAGGTCAGGTCGTCGGCGCCGCTTTGCGCCTGGCCGGTGAAGCTGACCGCGCCCACCTGCTTGGCGGCGTCGCCCGGCATGCCGGCGAGATCGGCGAGCGGGCCGAGATCCTTGGCCTTGATGTCGAAGGTCGAGTTGATCTTCGGAATGCCGGCGCCGATGCCGCTGGCGGTGCCCTTGGCGGCGCCCTGGAAGCCGATGCCGGCCATGCCGGCGTTCACGTCATAGGCGACGTCGGTCGGCGTGCCGGAGGCGGTGCCCTTGAGGGTCAGCGCGCCGAGCTTGCCCGGCTGCTGCGGGCCGGCACCCGCCATCTGCAGCACCTTGCCGGCATCTTTCGCCGTCACGTCGAAATTGGCGGCGAATTTCGGGTCGCCCTTGAGGTCGGTGACCTTGGCGGCGATGTTGGCCTTGCCGCCCTGGAAGTCCTTGACGCTCAACTCCTTCACGTCGAGGGCGCCGCCGGCGACCGTCGCCACCAGGCGCAGGCCGCTGATCTGCTGCTGGTTGAGGGTCAGCGCGCCGGCGCGGATGTCGACATTGGCGTTGTAGTCGGCGAGCGGCGCCAGGGCCTTCAGCGGATTGCCGCCGGCTTCCTTTTTCGCGCCCGCATCGGCCGCCGGCTCTTGCCCCGCCTTCGCCGCCGGCATGTAACCGTCGAGGTTGAGCTTGTCGATCGAGAGGCCGACGCCGAGGCCGAGCTGCTTGCGCTGCACGCCGTCAGGCAGGGCCACGACCACGCCGCCGGCGATCTTCGACTGGTCGAGCGTGGCGTTGAGGTCGCCGAGCTCGACCTGGGCCGGGTTGTAGCCGAGGCGGGTGGTGAGCGAGAGCTGGCGCAGGCGATCCTCCGGCACGTCCTTGACGGCGCCCGGCGCGAAGGCCTCGATCAGCTGGCGCAGATTGCTGGAATCCGCCTTGAGCGCGCCGGCGAAATTCGGCTGGCCGTCCTTGGCGGTCAGCGCGCCGGAGAGATTGACGGCACTGCCGCCCGGCAGCTTGGCCGAGGCGGTCTTGATGGTGAGCTCGCCATTGGCGAGTTCCGCTGACAGCCTGGCGTCGTCGATCGCCTGGCCCTTGTAGGCGATCTGCTGCACCGTGACCTCGGCCCCGGCGGTGACATCCGCCGGCAGGCTGAAGGTGCCGGCCGGGGCGGGCGCAGCGGCGCCGCCGGACTCGCTCGGCGCAGTTTCGGCCTTGGCGCCTTCGGCCGGCATCAGCTGGTCGAGGTCGAGGCGGCCGATGGCGATGTTCGCCTGCACCTTGGGAGCAGCGGCATAGTCGGCCGTCACGCCGGCCTTGGCGGTGAGGTCGCCGAGATTGGCGGAGAAATTCTCCAGGGTGGCCGCGGTCTTGCCGGCCTTGACGTCGCCGTCCATGGCGAAGGCCTGGCCCAGCAGCGGCGGCAGGCCCTCGGCGGATCCGCCCGGCAGGCTGGCCAGCAGCTTCGCCACGCTATCGCCCTTGCCGGTCAGCTTGCCGGCGACGATGGATTTGCCGGGGTCTTCCACCGCGGAAACGTCGACATTGCCGACGAAACCCAGCGTGGCGTTGGCGTCGGTCAGGGTGAAACTGAGGTCGAGCGGCATCGGCTGCGCCGGGTCGAGCGCGCCGGTCTTGATGCGGAACCCGACCGGAATGTTGACGACGGTGGCGCCGCCTTCGGCCTGGAAGGGCCCTTGCAGGCTGTCCAGCGCCAGGTCGATGTTGAGGTTCTCCACCTTCTGCTCGGTGCCCTTGGCGAGATCGCGATAGATCAGGGTGCCGCCCTCGATCGAGGCGCTCTTGATCACCACCGCCATGCCGCCGCCGCCGGGCGCACCGCTCGGTTCCGGGGTCACGCCGGCCTCGGGCGCCTTGGCCTCCGGCGCGATCTGCCAGTTGCCGCTGCCGTCCTGCAGCTTCTCGAAGATGAAGGTCGGCTTCTCGAGGATGACCTCTTCGACCTCGACCTTCTGGGACAGCAGCGGCAGCGGGGCCACCTTCAGCCGCACGGAATCGAGGGTGGCCATGTCGGGGACACTGCCGCCCGGCGCATTGCCGAAGCGCAGTCCGGCAACCGTTACCGTGGGCGTGGGCAGGATCGAGAGCGAGATGTTGCCGTCGATGGCGAGGTCGCGGCCCGTCGCCTCCTTGGCCTTGGCGGCAATCTCGGCCTTGTAGTCGTTCAGATCGATGAAGAACGGCACGATGACGGCCGCGACGATGATGAGGCCGAGGAGGCCGCCGATGATGTAGAGCGCTTTTTTCATGATGTCCCTGCTGTGCCGTCTTGCCGCAGCTCACGGCTGGTCGCGGCGGTTTTACTTGCCCGGAACCGTCCCTGCCGTATTATCACTGGCAGGCAAAACGCACCGCAAGCCCTAGGTGACGGGCGACGGTGACAAATCCGCGAGGCCGATCCGGCAGAGGAACGCCCTCCATGGCTGATATCGTCAACCTCAATCAGGTCCGCAAGGCCAAGGCCCGCGACGAAGCGAAGCGCCGGGCGGAAGAGAACCGCGCCAAGTTCGGCCGCGCGAAGTCGGAAAAGGACGTGGTCCAGCGCCTGGAAACCAAGGCCGACCGAGCGCTCGACGCCCACCGCCGCGAGCATCCGGAAAAGCCGGAGGCGGATAAGTAGCGGTTATGCGCCGCTAACGCGCCGATGCAACCGGCGGGTTTCGCGGCTTACGCCCGGAAGATCTTGCCCGGGTTCATCCGGTTCTCCGGGTCCAGCGTCTGCTTGATCAGGCGCATCAGGCCAACCGCCTCGCCATGCTCGCGCTCAAGGAATGCGATCTTGCCGGTGCCGACGCCATGCTCGCCGGTGCAGGTGCCGCCCATTTTCAGGGCCCGGTCCACCAGCCGGCTGTTGAAGGCCTCGGCGCGGGCGAGGTCGTCGGGATTGTTCGGATCAACCAGGATCGAGGTGTGGAAGTTCCCGTCCCCGACATGGCCGACGATCGGCGCCAGGATGCCGCTCGCCTCGATGTCGCGCTTGGTCTCGACGATGCACTCGGTGAGGCGCGAGATCGGCACGCAGACGTCGGTGGGCCAGCCCTTCGAGCCGGGCTTCAAGGCGAGGCCGGCGTAGTAGGCGTCGTGTCGCGCCTGCCAGAGGTGATTGCGCTCCTCCGGCTTCACGCTCCACCGGAATTCGCCGCCGCCATGGTCCCCGGCGATCGCCTTCACCTGCCCCGATTGCTCGGCGACGCCGCGCTCGGAGCCGTGGAATTCGATGAACAAGGTCGGCTGCTCGGCATAGTCGAGTTTCGAGTAGCGGTTGACCGCGCGCATCTGCACCTCGTCCAGCAGCTCGATGCGCGCCACCGGGATGCCGGACTGGATCACCTGGATCACGGTATCGACCGCGTCGCCGATGGTGGGGAACGAGGTCACCGCCGCCGCGATGGCCTCGGGAATGCCATAGAGACGCAGGCGGATCTCGGTGATGACGCCGAGCGTGCCCTCGGACCCGACGAAGAGCCGCGTCAGATCGTAGCCCGCTGCCGATTTCCGCGCCCGGCCACCGAGCTTCATGATCCGGCCGTCGGCCGTGACCACGGTCAGGCCCAGCACGTTCTCGCGCATGGTGCCGTAGCGCACCGCGTTGGTGCCGCTGGCCCGGGTCGCGGTCATGCCGCCGATGGTGGCGTCGGCGCCCGGATCGATGGGGAAGAACAGCCCCTGGTCGCGCAGATGCGCGTTCAGCTGCTTCCGGGTGACGCCGGCCTCGACCAGCACGTCGAGATCCTCGGCATTCACCTCGACCACCCGGTTCATGCGGCCCATGTCGATGGAGATGCCGCCTTCCAGCGCCGCCACATGGCCCTCGAGCGAGGTGCCGACGCCGAAGGGGATGACCGGCGCGCCGTGCTTGCGCGCCAGCCGCATGATGGCGGCGACCTCCTCGGTCGATTGCGGGAAGACCACGGCGTCAGGCGCATGCGCCTCGTGATAGCTCTCGTCGTGGCCGTGCCGCTCGAGGATGCCGGGATTGACGCTGCAGCGCTCGCCGAGGAGCTGCTGCAAGGCGGCGATGAGCGGCGCTGCGTCGAATCGTTTGGGGGCGTTGGCGATGGCCATGTCGGTCACTCCGCTGCTTTGCGCTGGATTGCGGCGCCGTAGCCGCCGCCGCCCGGCGTCTCGATGATAAAGCAATCGCCCGGCTTCATGTCGATGCGATCTGTGCCCTGCAGTTCCACCAGCGAGCCGTCGGCGCGCTCGACATGGTTGCGCCCCAGGGCGCCGGGTTCGCCGCCCTCCAGCCCGTAGGGCGCGATGCGGCGATGGCCGGACAGGATCGCCGCCGTCATCGCTTCGCGGAAGCGGATGCGGCGCATGACGCCGTCGCCGCCCCTGAACTGGCCCGCGCCGCCGCTGCCCCGTCGGATCCTGAACTCCTCGACCAGGACCGGGAAGCGGAACTCCAGCACCTCCGGGTCGGTCAGGCGCGAATTGGTCATGTGGGTCTGCACCGCGTCGGTGCCGTCGAAGCCCGGCCCGGCGCCGGATCCGCCGGCCACCGTCTCGTAGTACTGGTGCCGGTCGTTGCCGAAGGTGAAGTTGTTCATGGTGCCCTGGGCCGCCGCCATCACCTTCATCGCGCCATAGAGCGCGTCGGTGATGCATTGCGAGGTCTCGACATTGCCGGCCACCACCGCCGCCGGGTAGACCGGCCGCAGCATGCAGCCCTCGGGGATGACGATGTCGAGCGGCTCCAGGCAGCCGGCATTCATCGGGATCTCGTCGTCGATCATGGTGCGGAAGACGTAGAGCACCGCCGCCTTGGCCACCGCCGAGGGCGCGTTGAAGTTGTTGCTGCGCTGCGGGCTGGTGCCGGTGAAGTCGATCTTCGCCCGCCGTGCGGCATGATCGACCGAGACGGTCACCGCGATCTTCGCACCGTCATCCATCTCGTAGACGAAATGCCCGTCGCTCAGGCGATCGATGACCCGGCGCACCTGTTCCGCCGCATTGGCCTGGACGTGGCCCATATAGGCGTGCACCACGTCGAGGCCGAATTGCTGCACCATGCGGCGCAGCTCCTGCACGCCGCGCTCGTTGGCCGCCACCTGCGCCTTCATGTCGGCGACGTTCTGCTCGGCATTGCGCACCGGATAGGCGCCACTCGCCAGCAGGGCGCGCAGTTCCGCCTCGCGGAAGCGGCCCTGGTCGACCAGCTTGAAATTGTCGATCAGCACGCCCTCCTCCGCCACCTCGCGGCTGTCGGGCGGCATGGAGCCCGGCGTGATGCCGCCGATATCGGCGTGATGCCCGCGGCTGGCGACGTAGAACAGGATCTCGCGGCCCGCATCATCGAAGACCGGGGTGATGACGGTGACGTCGGGCAGATGCGTGCCGCCGTTATAGGGCGCGTTCAGCACGTAGACATCGCCGGCCTTGATCCGGCCTTGGTTGGCGCGGATCACCGTCTCCACCGATTCACCCATCGAGCCGAGGTGCACCGGCATGTGCGGCGCATTGGCGATGAGCTGGCCCCGCTGGTCGAACAAGGCGCAGGAGAAATCCAGCCGCTCCTTGATGTTGACCGAGTAACTGGTCTTCTCCAGGGTCGAGCCCATCTGCTCGGCGATCGACATGAACAGGTTGTTGAAAATCTCCAGCATCACCGGATCGACGCTGGTGCCGATGGCCGCCTGGCGCGCCAGGGCCGCGCGGCGCTCGAGCACCAGATGCCCGCGCGCGGTCGCAGTGGCGCTCCAGCCGGGCTCGACCACGGTGGTGCTGGTGGTCTCCAGGATGATCGCGGGACCGGCGACTTCCTGCCCGGGCCGCATCTCGGCACGATCCATGACCGGAGCCTGGTGGTGCGCGCCCGCCGCCCAGAAGGGCACCAGCGCTTTGGGCCCGGCATCGGCGCGCGCCGCGCCGGCCAGGACGGGATCCGCCACCGCCTCGGTGCGGCCGATCGCCTCGATGCTGACGGAATCGACGATCATCGCCTTGTCCGGCACGATGAAACCGTAGCGCCGGCGATGCGCCTCCTCGAAGCTCGCCCTGATGGTGGCGAGGTCGCCGAATGTCGCCAGCAGCGGCGCGTCGGTGCCGGCATACTTGATGTGCACCTGGTATTCGATGGCGATCGCCGCCGGATCGATACCCTGGGCCAGCAGTTCCGCCTTGCCGTCCCAGGCCAGCGCGTCGAGCGCGTCGCCGATGGGAAGGAGGGCCTCGGCATTCAGCTCCGTTTCCACCGTGCGATGGCGCAGGGCGCGCACGTCCGCCAGTCCCATGCCGTAGGCGGAGAGCACGCCGGCGAAGGGGTGCAGGAAGATGCGCGTCATGCCGAGCTCGTCGGCGACGCGGCAGGCGTGCTGGCCGCCGGCGCCGCCGAAGCAGGCCAGCGTGTATTTGCTGACGTCGTAGCCGCGCTGGATCGAGATTTCCTTGATCGCGTTGGCCATGTTGGCGACGGCGATCCTGAGGAAGCCCTCGGCCGCCTCCTCCGCGCTCACCGGCTTGCCGCTGGCCCGGCTGATCTCCGCGGCCAGCGCAACGAATTTCGCCGCGACGATCTCGCGGTCCAGCTTCTGGTCGGCGTTCGGGCCGAAGATGCGCGGGAAGAAGTCGGGATTGAGCCGCCCCAGCATCACGTTGCAATCGGTCACCGCCAGCGGCCCGCCGCGGCGGTAGCTGGCGGGGCCCGGATTGGCGCCGGCGGAATCCGGCCCGACGCGGAAGCGCGCGCCGTCGAAATGCAGGATCGAGCCGCCGCCCGCCGCCACGGTGTGGATCTGCATCATCGGCGCGCGCACGCGCACGCCGGCCACCTGGGCATCGAAGCTGCGCTCATAGGCGCCGCTCCAATGCGAGACGTCGGTCGAGGTGCCGCCCATGTCGAAGCCGATGATGCGGTCGAAGCCGGCGAGACGCGCGGTCTCGACCGCGCCGACGATGCCGCCGGCGGGGCCGGAGAGGATGCTGTCCTTGCCCTGGAACTTGCCGGCATCGGTCAGGCCGCCATTCGATTGCATGAACATGAGCCGCGTCGTGTCGTTGCCGATCTCACGTGCCACCTGGTCGACATAGCGGCGCAGGATCGGCGACAGATAGGCGTCGACCACCGTGGTGTCGCCCCGGCTGACCAGCTTCATCAGCGGCGAGACCTGGTGGCTGACCGAGATCTGCCGGAAGCCGAGCTCGGCGGCGATCTCCGCCAGCTTGGCCTCGTGCGCTGTGTGACGGAAGCCATGCATCAGCAGGATGGCGATGCTGTCATAGCCGCGCGTCCGGGCCGCCGCCATGTCGCGCCGGGCGGCAGCCGCGTCCAAGGGCCGCAGCACCTCGCCCTCCGCCGTCACCCGCTCATCGACCTCGATCGCCTCGGCATAGAGCAGCTCGGGCAGCCGGATCTGGCGGGCGAAGATCTTCGGCCGGTTCTGGTAGGCGATCCTGAGCGCGTCGCGAAAGCCCTTGGTGGTCACCAGCAGCGTGCGCTCGCCCTTGCGCTCCAGCAGCGCATTGGTGGCGACGGTGGTGCCCATCTTGATCGCCCCCACGCTGTCCGGAATCGGCGCGCCCGGAGCCAGGCCCAGCACATCGCGGATGCCCTGGATCGCCGCGTCCTTGTAGCGCTCCGGGTTCTCCGACAGCAGCTTGTGGGTCAGCAGCGAACCATCCGGCCGCTTGGCCACGATGTCGGTGAAGGTGCCGCCGCGATCGATCCAGAACTGCCAGGAGCTCATTCACGAAAACCTTGAAAAAACCGCATTTTCCTGCAACCAAGCGCCCCGGTCGGGACGGCCACGACTATAGCCCGTATGGAGAACCGTTCCAGGGGGCGCTGGAGCCTTGGCGCGGCGGGTTCCGGCGGTTATGGTCCGGCCTTGGACGGGAATAGCCATACTTCCATCATGAGCATCTGGGGCAAAATCATCGGCGGAGCGGCGGGCTTCGCCCTCGGCGGACCGCTGGGGGCGCTGCTGGGCGCCATTGCCGGCCACGCCGTCGATGTGCGGCGCAGCCAGGCGGAGGACGCGGAAGCGGAGCCGCAATCGCTCGACGACCGCTCGGCCACCAAGCAGATCGCCTTCACCATCGCCGTCATCGTGCTGGGCGCCAAGATGGCCAAGGCGGACGGCATCGTCAGCCGCTCCGAGGTCGCCGCCTTCAAGGAGGTGTTCCGCGTCCCCGACAACGAATTGCGCAACGTCGCCCGCGTCTTCGACCAGGCGAAGAACGACCCCGGCGGCTTCGAGCCCTATGCCAAGCAGATCGCCCGCATGTTCCGCAAGGACCACCCGGTGCTCGAGGAATTGCTGGACGGCTTGTTCCACATCGCCAAGGCGGATGGCCGGGTGGACGGATCGGAGATCGAGTTCCTCAAGCGCGTGGCCGGCATTTTCGGCTTCGACGACGGCGAGTTCGCCCGCATCCGGGAAAGCCATCTTGGCCCGGACAAGGCCGACCCCTATACCATCCTCGGCATCAGCCGCGGCGCGAGCAACGAGGAGATCAAGCTGGCCTGGCGCAAGCTGGTGCGCGATACCCACCCGGACAAGCTGATGGCCCAGGGCCTGCCGGCCGAATTCATCGAGCTTGCCAACGAGAAGCTCGCCACCATCAACGCCGCCTACGACAAGGTCGCCAAAGAGCGCGGCATCAACTGAATCGAAAAAGAAGCAGATGCCCGCCGCCATTCCGCAACTCGCGATCCGCGACGCCGCCGTCACGTTCGGCGGCAAGCCGCTGTTTTCCGGCATCGACGCGACGCTCGGCCGGGGTGAGCGCGTCTGCCTGGTCGGCGCCAACGGCTCGGGCAAGTCGACCATCCTGAAGGCGCTGGCGGGCGAGATCGAGCTCGACCGCGGCACCCGCTTCGTGCAGCCCGGCACCCGCATCGGCTACCTGCCGCAGAACGTCGACCTCAACGGCGGCGGCAGCGTCGCCGAATTCGTCGCCGGCGGCGGGACCGGCCTGCACGCCGATGACTACCGCGTCGCCACCCTGCTCGATCACGTGCAGCTGGACGGCGCCCGGGCGCTGGCCAGCCTGTCGGGCGGCGAGGGCCGCCGCGCGGCCCTGGCCCGCACCCTGGCGGCGGAACCCGATCTGCTGCTGCTGGACGAGCCGACCAACCATCTCGACCTGCCGACCATCCAGTGGCTGGAGCAGGAGCTGGCGGATTTTCCCGGCGGCATCCTGATGATCAGCCACGACCGCGCCTTCCTGCGCCGGCTGACGCAGCGCCTGCTCTGGCTCGACCGCGGCCGCATGTTCGAGCGCGACGGCGGCTTCGACGGCTTCGAGGAATGGTCGCAGAACATCGCCGAGCAGGAGGCCGCCGAATACCGCCGGCTGGAAAAGCGCCTGGAGCAGGAGGAATACTGGCTGCGGCGCGGCGTCACCGCGCGGCGCTCGCGCAATGAAGGCCGGCGCCGCAAGCTGTTCGCCCTGCGCCAGCAGAAGGCGGAGAGCCTGAAGACGCGCGGCCGCGCCAAGCTGCAGGTGACCGAGGCGGAATTGGGCGGCCGGCTGGCCATCGAGGCCATCGACATCTCCAAGCATTTCACCCGCCCGGACGGATCGCAGGTCGCCATCGTCGAGAACTTCTCCACCCGCATCATGCGCGGCGACCGCGTCGGCATCCTGGGGCCGAACGGCGCCGGCAAGACCACGCTGATCAAGCTGCTGACCGGCGCCGAGCGCCCGGACAGCGGCGAGGTACGCCTTGGCCTCGGCATCGCGCCGATCTACCTCGATCAGCGCCGCGAGAGTTTCGACCTCGACAAGACGCTGTGGGAGACGCTGGCGCCGGGCGGCGGCGATTCCATCCTGGTCAACGGCCAGCAGCGCCACATCGTCGGCTATCTGCGCGACTTCCTGTTCGACGAGCGCCAGGCGACCATGCCGGTGCGGCTGCTCTCCGGCGGCGAGCGCGCAAGGCTGATGCTGGCCAAGCTGTTCGCCCAGCCCAGCAACCTGATCGTGCTCGACGAGCCGACCAACGACCTCGACATGGACACGCTCGATCTGCTCCAGGACGTCCTGTCGGAATACGACGGCACCCTGCTGCTGGTCAGCCACGACCGCGATTTCCTCGATCGCCTGGTGACCAGCACCATCGCCGTCGAGGGCGACGGCGACGTGCAGGAATATGCCGGCGGCTACAGCGACTACGTGATCCAGCGCGGCGAACGGGAAGCCGCCAGACCGGCGGCGAAGAAAGCTGCGCCGAAGCCGGCGGAACCCGCGCGCCCCGCAGCTTCCGCCCCGGCGCGGTTCAGCATGAAGGAGCAGCGCGAGCTGGCCGACATCACCTCCAGGCTCGACCGGCTGCATGCCGAGATCGCCACCCTCGAAGGCGCCCTCGCCGACCCCGCGCTCTATCAGCGCGACCCGGCCAAGGCCGCGCAGGCCGGCGCCCTCCTCGCCCGCAAGCGCGACGAATTGCATGCCGCCGAGGAACGCTGGCTGGAGCTGGAGGAAAAGCGCGCCACGATGGCCTGAACGCCATGACGCCGGCCGGCCGCTCTGCTAGCTTCGGGCGATATTTTCTCCCGTAACAAACGACATACTACTCAAGGTATCTTTCCCACATGCTGCCCCGTCATATCGCCCTCATGGTGCTCGTCCAGCTGCTCTGGGGCGTCAATTTCGCCGTCGCCAAGTTCGGCATCGACAATTTCTCGCCGATCTTCTTCGTCGCCCTGCGCTTCAGCCTGGTCGCCGTGCTGCTGGTCTTCATCGTCGGCCTGCCCAGGCGCGACATGCTGAAGCGACTGGTCCCGCTTTCCGTCACCATGGGGGCCATGCATTTCACGCTGATCTTCCTCGGCATGAAGAACCTCGACGCGGCGACCAGCTCGATCGCCGTGCAGCTGCAAACCCCCTTCGCCGCCATCCTGGCCGCCTTCTTCCTGGGCGAGACGCTCGGCTGGCGGCGGATCGTCGGCATGGTCATCGCCTTCGCCGGCGTGCTGCTGATCGCGGGCGAGCCGCGCTTCTCGGCCAATCCCTGGCCGCTGCTGGCGGTCATCGGCGCAGCCCTGGTCTGGGCCATTGGCAACATCCAGGTGAAGACCCTGGGCGACGAGATCGACGCGGTGACGCTCAACGGCTGGATCGCCATCCTGGCGGCGCCGCAGCTCCTGCTCGCCTCCTGGCTGATCGAGGGGCCGCAATGGGGCCACGTTCCTGATGTCGCCTGGCAGGGCTGGGCCTCGCTGCTGTTCCAGGCCATCGTCATCGCCATCTTCACCTACTGGATCTGGTACAACATGATGCGGCGCTATCCGGTGAACCAGGTCATGCCATTCACCCTGCTGCTGCCGATGATCGGCGTCGCCGCCGGCGCCGTCCTGCGCGGGGAGGCGGTCACCTGGCAGATGATCGTGGGCGGCTTGGCGACCGTGGCGGGCGTCGCCATTATCGTGATACGTAGGCCCGCCGTGGTTGCCCCCGCCACCAAGACCGGAATCTAAGAAGCCGCCATGAATGCCCAAACCCCGAATGGCCAAACCCCGAATGGCCAAACCCCGAACGGCCGAACGCCAGAGCCCCTGAAGATCGCCGAGCTGCCCTCGCCCAATTGCGACGAGCGGCCAGCGGACCAGAAGGTCGACATCCTGCTGCTGCACTACACCGGCATGCCCGATGCCGGCCAGGCCTTGCGCCGCCTGCGCGACCCGCAGGCCAAGGTCAGCGCCCATTACGTCATCGACCTCGACGGGGCCATCACCCGCATGGTGCCGGAGGAGAAGCGCGCCTGGCATGCCGGGGTCAGCTGCTGGAAAGGCGCCCGCGACATCAACGCCCGCTCGATCGGCATCGAGATCGTCAATCCCGGCCATGAATTCGGCTACCGCCCGTTCCAGCTGGCGCAGATGGACGCCCTGGTCGCCCTCGCCAAGGACATCAAGACCCGGCACGAGATCGCGCCGGAGCGCGTCCTCGGCCATTCCGACGTGGCGCCCACCCGCAAGCAGGATCCCGGCGAACTCTTCGACTGGTACCGCCTGTCGGTCGAGGGCATCGCCGTCTGGCCGCAACCCCGCGCGGTCAACTGGACCGATGCCCAGTTCCTCGAGGCGCTGCAGATCTACGGCTACGACGTCACCGGCCCGGCCAACCTGCCGGCCAATGTCGACCGCGCGGCCATCGCCAAGGCCTGCTGCTTCGCCTTCTGCCGGCATTTCCGCCCCGCCATCCTGCGCAACGCGCCCGACCCGGAAATGAAGGCGATCCTGGCCGGATTGATTGACAAAGCGCGCCCGATTGACAAGACAGCCCGGCGCTCCTAGCTAATCCTCGTGCCAGACGGCTGGATGGCCGCTGCCGCCGCGGCTTGATCGCGGCGGTGGAGGAAAGTCCGGGCTCCACGGGAAGACGGTGCCGGGTAACGCCCGGCGAGAGCGATCTCAGGGACAGTGCCACAGAGAACAGACCGCCGGCGGGTGCCTTCGGGCCCCGCGGCAAGGGTGAAACGGTGCGGTAAGAGCGCACCGCGGGGCCGGCAACGGTCCCGGCACGGCAAACCCCACCGGGAGCAAGACCAGATAGGAGAATGGGGCCGGGCAACCGGTCCAGGCGCCTTCCCGCGCCAGATTCTCGGGTAGGTCGCGCGAGGCGCCCGGCGACGGGCGTCCCAGAGGAATGGCTATCCACGGGCGGCAACGCCCCGGACAGAACCCGGCTTACAGGCCGTCTGGCACTATAATATATTGATATATATTGGAAATTCAGGTTCCCGCCGCCGCCCTGGGGGTGGCGGCTTGGCCTCCCTGCGTCCGTCCCCAAGATTGCCTCACTCTCTGCGCTCTGCCAGCCATCGCTGAGCGGGTGTGTGAAGGCCGCCCCGTAAATGATTGTTAACATTACCTTCTGGCATCGGGAAAAACTTAACGAAACATGAAAAATCCAATATTTTCCAGAGAGTTACACCGCTTTCCCATTGACGCCCATAAAGGCCCATGCTATCCCATGATCGCCGGAAGATTTCCCATTCCTGACCGTGCGCGCATGGGGCTCGCCGATCCGGGAAAAGATGCATCCGGCGCGGCGGGCGAGGGACCGCGCGGGGCGGTCTCGAGACGCCGCCCGTACGAGCCCGCGGCCGATACCGCAGCGGAAACAGGGGCTAGCTCGGACCGTCATGGCAGTGTTCATCGACACGTTCGTGAACAAGATCGATCGCAAGGGCCGCGTCTCGGTTCCGGCGACCTTTCGCGCCGCGCTCGCCGCGCAAGCCTTCCAGGGCATCGTCGCCTTCCCGTCCTTCAAGTTTCCGGCGCTGCATTGCGCGGGCATGGACTGGATGAGCTCGCTCATCGACTCCACCGCCAATGTCGACCTGTTCTCGCCCGAGCATGACGATCTCACCGCGTCGCTGTTCTCCGACGCCAAGCAGCTGCCCTTCGACGGCGAGGGCCGCGTGCTGCTGCCGGAGAGTCTCTGCGCGCATGCGCATCTGAGCGAGAGCGCCGCCTTCGCCGGCCGCGGCCGCTACTTTGAGATCTGGGAACCGAAGGCTCTCGAGGACTACAAGGCCGAGGCGCGCAAGCGCGCCGCCGAGCAGCAACGCACCCTGCGTCAAGGTTCTACCCCAGAGTCTTCTGGCGGGAGCAACCGATGACCGCCGCGGCGCATCAGAACGCCGCGCCGCATCGCCCGGTCCTGCTTGCCGAAGTGATCGAGGCCCTGTCTCCGCGCGACGGCGCCATCTATGTCGACGGCACCTTTGGCGCCGGCGGCTACAGCCGCGCCATCCTCGACGCCGCGCAGTGCACCGTCTTCGCCATCGACCGCGACCCGCATGCGGTCAGGGACGCGCAGCCGCTGGTCAAGCTCTATGCCGGCCGCCTGCACATCATCCAGGGCCGCTTCGGCGACATGGTCGAATTGCTGCGCCAGCGCGGCATCGATGCCGTGCAGGGCGTGACACTGGACCTCGGCGTCTCCTCCATGCAGCTCGACCAGCCTGAGCGCGGCTTCTCCTTCCGCTTCGAGGGTCCGCTCGACATGCGGATGGAAAGCGCCGGGCAGAGCGCCGCCGACCTGGTCAACGAGATGGCCGAGCGGCCGCTGGCCGACCTCATCTTCACGTTCGGCGAGGAAAAGAAGGCGCGTCGCATCGCCAAGGCGATCGTGGCCGCGCGGGCGCTGGCGCCGATCCACACCACGCAGCAGCTGGCCGAGATCGTGCGCCGCGCCATCGGCCCCGCGGGGAAGGACCGCATCGACCCGGCGACGCGAACGTTCCAGGCCCTGCGCATCGCGGTCAATGACGAGCTGGGCGAGATCGATCGCGGCCTGGCCGCCGCCGAGCGCATCTTGGCGCCGGGCGGCCGCATGGCCATCGTCTCGTTCCATTCGCTGGAGGACCGCCGGGTCAAGCAGTTCCTGCGCGAGCGCGCCGGGCGCAACCCGAAGGGCTCGCGCCATCTGCCCGAGATCGCGCCGCAGCACGAGCCGACCCTGCGCCTGATCGCGGCGGGCGGCATCGAGCCCGGCGAGGCCGAGACGCGGCAGAATCCGCGCGCCCGCTCGGCGCGGCTGCGCGTGGCCGAGCGCACCGCAGCCGGACTGGAGGACGCCGCATGATCCGCGTCAGCGTCCTGGTCTGGACCGTCATCCTGGCCTTCCTCGGCATCGGCCTGTTCCAGGTCAAATACAACGTGCAATCGAAGGAGCGCGAGCTGCGCGACGTGCGCCGGCAGATCGAGGCCAACCTGACCTCGATCCACGTGCTGGAAGCCGAGTGGAGCTATCTGAACGATCCGCTGCGTCTCGCCGATCTCGCGCGCCGCCACACCGAGTTGCTGCCGACCACGCCGGCGCAGATCGGCGACATCGCCAGCCTGCCGCCGCGCCCGATGGAAACACCGGCCGAGCCGGCGGCACCGGAATCCGGCGCGCCGGCCGCGCCGCTGCTGTCGAGCGCGCCGGAGATTGCCCCGCAGGACACACAGCCCGAGGACGCATCCGCCGCGACCGAGGACGCACCCGCCGCGCCGGTCATCCCGGTGAAGGCAACGGCGCCCGAAGCGGAGCCCGCCCCGGCCCCGGTGGCGCAGCAGGAGCCGAAGCCGCTGAAGCCCAAGGACGAGCAGGCCGAGGCCGACGCCATGATCGACGCCATCCTCGCCGACATGCAGAAGGCGCAAGACGGCGCCGCCGGAGGCAGCGAATGATCCGCCGCGGCAAGGGCAACGAGCGGAGCGGGAATTTCGCCGCCCAGCGGCCGCAGCCGGTCATCAACCCGATGGCGCTGCAGATGGAGCCGGACGGCCCGCGCAAGCGCGCCCTCGAGGTCAGCCACAGCCGCGTGCTGCTCGGCGCCGGCCTGTTCGCCGTCGTCTTCCTGGTGATCGCCGTGCGCCTGGTCGCCATCACCCTGCTGCCCGACAGCGGCGACGTCGCCAGCGTGGCGCCGAGCAAGATCAAGACCGCCGACCGCGCCGACATCGTCGACCGCAACGGCGTGGTGCTGGCCACCAGCCTGACCACCGCCTCGCTCTATGCCAACCCGAAGCAGATCCAGGACCCGGACCAGACCGCGGCGCTGCTGAACCAGGCGCTGCCGGACCTCAACATCGCGTCGACCGCCGCCAAGCTCGACAGCGAGCGCGGCTTCATCTGGCTGAAGCGCAACCTCACCCCGCGCCAGCAGCAGGCGGTCAACCGCCTTGGCCTGCCGGGCATCTATTTCCAGGCCGAGACCAAGCGCGTCTATCCGCAGGGCAGCCTGACCGCCCATCTGGTCGGCTTCTCCGACGTGGACAGCCGCGGCCTCGCCGGCGTGGAGAAGAGCTTCGACGACATGCTGCAGGGCGGCGACCGGCCGCTGGAGCTCAGCGTCGACATCCGCCTGCAACACATCATGCACGAGGAGCTGTCCGCCGCGATCGCCGACTTCAACGGCATCGGCGGCGCCGGCATCATCATGGATCTGAAGACCGGCGAGGTGCTGGCGCTGGTCTCGCTGCCCGATTTCGACCCGGCGCGGCCGGGCGACGCCGACGACGACGCGCGCTTCAACCGCGCCACGCTCGGGCTCTACGAAATGGGCTCGACCTTCAAGATCTTCAACACGGCGATCGGGCTCGACAGCGGCACGGTGACGCTCGCCGACGGCTTCGACGCGACCCATCCGATCAAGATCGGCCGCTACAGCATCGACGACTTCCACGGCAAGCACCGCTTCCTGACCATCCCGGAGATCTTCACCTATTCGTCCAACATCGGCTCGGCGAAGATGGCCGACCTGTTCGGCGCCGAGATGCAGCAGGCCTATCTCAAGCGCCTCGGCCTGATGGACAAGTCGCCGATCGAGCTGGCCGAGGTCGGCGAGCCCTTCTACCCCAGCGCCAAGGACTGGAAGCGCGTCAACACCATGACCGTGTCCTACGGCCACGGCATCTCGGTCAGCGCCATGCAGCTGCTGACCGCGGTCGGCGCCGTCGTCAATCACGGCGTGCTGCGCGAGCCGACGCTGTTGAAGCGGGCGCCCGGCGAGGTGCCGGCCGGCACGCAGGTGGTGAGCGAGCAGACCTCCGAGCAGCTGCGTCAGCTGATGCGCCTGGTGGTGCAGGTCGGCACCGGCAAGAAGGCCAACGCGCCCGGCTACCTCGTCGGCGGCAAGACCGGCACCGCCGACAAGCAGAAGGGCCGCGGCTACTCGGAGAATTCGCGCCTCGCTTCCTTCGTCGCCGCCTTCCCGATGAACAACCCCCGCTTCGCCATCGTCGCCATGGTCGACGAGCCGAAACCCAACGCGCACAGCTACGGCTACGCCACTGCCGGCTGGGTGACGGCGCCGGTGATCGGCGCGGTGGTCGAGCGCATGGCGCCGCTCTATGGATTGAAGCCGGTGCCGGATGACGCGCCGGAAGCGCAGAACCCGCTGGTGGGCATGGTCGCCGACTACGATTCGTCATCCTCAAAAAGGGCACAATCGGGGATCAAACCGGCCAGCATTCCGGCGTCCAACAGCATCGGCGCCGACGGCGCGCTGGTTCCTCTGAACGTGTCGGCGCAGCCGGCACCCGGCCCGGAGGTTCCGCTTGCAGCTGAATGACCTGATGTTCGGCATCGACGATCTGCGCCTGGTCGCGGGCGCGGCGGAGGTGACCGTGCGTTCGGTGACGCTCGATTCGCGCCGGGTGAAGGCCGGCGCGCTGTTCGCCGCTTTGCCGGGCGCCAAGCTCGACGGCCGCGATTTCGCCGCCGCGGCGGTCACGGCGGGCGCCGTCGCCATCCTGCTGCCCGAGGGCAGCAGGCTCGAAGGCCTTCCCGCCGATGTCGCCGTGCTCGAGGCGAAGGAGCCGCGCCGGGCGCTGGCGCTGATCGCGGCGCGGTTCTTCGGCCGCCAGCCGCAAACCATCGCCGCCGTGACCGGCACCGGCGGCAAGACCTCGACCGTCGCCTTCACCCGGCAGCTCTGGTCGCTGGAGGGGCGCGAGGCGGCGAGCCTCGGCACCCTCGGCGTGATCTCCAGCAAGGTCAACGACCCCGGCTCGCTCACCACGCCCGATACCGTCGCGCTGCACGAATTGCTGGCGCGCCTCGCCGATAGCGGCGTCACCCACCTGGCGATGGAAGCCTCGAGCCACGGCCTCGACCAGCATCGCCTCGACGGCGTCGCGGTCACCGCCGCCGCCTTCACCAACCTGTCGCAGGACCATCTCGACTACCACCGGACGATGGAGGCCTATTTCGAGGCCAAGCTGCGCTTGTTCGGCGAATTGCTGCCGGCCGGCGGCACCGCCGTGGTCAATGCGCGGCTGACGCAGGCCGGGCGCGTGATGGAGACGGCGCGCCGCCGGCGTCATCGCCTGATCACCTTCGGCGGCAGCGGCGCCGATATCGCGCTGTTGAAGCAGCGGCCGATCCCGCAGGGCCAGGTGCTCGACATCGAGATCTTCGGCGCCAGGCATGTCGCCGAGTTTCCCGTGGCCGGCGCCTTCCAGGCGGAGAATCTGCTGGCGGCACTTGGCCTGGTCATCGGCAGCGGCTCAGACGTCGGCAAGATCGTCGGCCTGATCGGCCGCCTGGCCGGCGTGCCGGGGCGCATCGAGCATGTCGCCGACACGCCCTCGGGCGGCGCCGTCTATGTCGACTACGCGCACAAGCCCGGCGCGCTGGAGGCGGTGCTGGCGACCCTGCGCCCGCATGCGATGCGCCGCCTGATCGTCGTCTTCGGCTGCGGCGGCGACCGCGATCGCGGCAAGCGCCCGATCATGGGCGAGATCGCCACCCGCCTCGCCGACCGCGTCATCGTCACCGACGACAATCCGCGCAGCGAGACCCCGGCGCTGATCCGCTCCGAGATCCTGGCCAAGGCGCCGGGCGCCGTCGAAATCGGCGACCGCGCCGAGGCGATCCGCCTCGCCATGCGCGAGTTGCAGCAGGGCGACCTGCTGGTGATCGCCGGCAAGGGCCACGAGACCTACCAGATCGTCGGCGACCAGACCTTTCCCTTCGATGACGCGGCGGTCGCCCGCCAGGCGGCGGCCGAGCTCGGCCGGGAGCACGTGAGGGCGGTGCAATGACGCAAGCTCCGCTCTGGACCGCCGCCGAGATCGCCACCGCCACCGGCGGCCGCGCGGCAGGCGATTTCGCCGCAACCGGCGTCTCGATCGATTCCCGCAGCCTGGAGCGCGGCGATCTGTTCGTGGCGCTGCAGGGCCCGACCTTCGACGGCCACGATTTCGTCGCCAAGGCGCTGCAGCGCGGCGCCGCCGGCGCGCTCATCCATCGCCGGCCGCGGGATCTGCCGGCGGACGCGCCGGTGATCGAGGTCGCCGACACGATGCGGGCGCTGGAGGATCTGGGCCGCGCCGCGCGGGCCAGGACCGCCGCGCGCATCGCCGCGGTGACGGGCAGCGTCGGCAAGACCAGCACCAAGGAAGCCCTGCGCGCCGTGCTGGCGCTGTTCGGCGCCACCTATGCCAGCATCGGCAACCTCAACAACCAATGGGGCGCGCCGCTCAGCCTGGCGCGCATGCCGCGTGACAGCCGCTACGGCGTGTTCGAGCTCGGCATGAACCATGCCGGCGAGATCTCGCCCCTGTCGCAGATGGTGCGGCCGCAGGTCGCCATCATCACCACCGTCGAGCCGGTGCATATCGAGTTCTTCGATTCCGTCGAAGGCATCGCCGACGCCAAGGCGGAGATCTTCGACGGCCTGCAGCCCAACGGCACCGCCATCCTGCCCTTCGACAACCCGCATTTCGCGCGGCTGGAAGGCAAGGCCAAGCGCATGGGCGCCCGCGTCCTGACCTTCGGCGCCGGGGACGGCGCCTGGGCCCGGCTGCTCGACTGCCGGGTGACGCCGACCGGAACCGAGATCGCCGCCGAGATCGGCGGCAAGCGCCTGCGCTATCGCCTCGCCGCCCTCGGCAGCCACCAGGCGCTCAACAGCCTCGCGGTCCTCGCCGCCGCCTTCGCCTTCGACCTCGATCTCGACCAGGCCCTGCCCGGCTTCGCCGCCTTCGAGGCGCTGAAGGGCCGCGGCAAGCGCGAGGCGCTGCGCATTCCCGGCGGTGAGATCGAGCTGATCGACGAGGGCTACAACGCCTCGCCCGCTTCGGTGGGCGCAGCCCTGCGCCTGCTCGGCCAGCTGCCGACCACCTTCGGCGGCCGCCGCATCGTCGTTCTGGGCGACATGCGCGAGCTGGGCGAACGCGGGCCGCAGTTGCACCGCGACCTGGCGCCGAACCTGAGCGCCGCCAAGGTCGATCTCGCCTTCCTGGTCGGGCCACTGATGCGGGGCCTCTACGAGCTGCTGCCGCCGGCGATGCAGGGCGCGCACCAGCCCAATTCGGAGGCGATGGTGGCGACGCTGGTCGCCGCGATCCGGCCGGGCGACACGGTGCTGATCAAGGGATCTCTGGGGACGCGCATGGCGCCGCTGGTCGAGGCGGTGCGGGCGCTCGATCAAGCCGCGCCGCGCAAAGCGGCAAACGAGCATTAAGGGGAAATCGGGGGATGCTCTTCAACCTACTCTCACCGCTGGCCGACGACTGGTCGCCGCTCAACGTGTTCCGCTACCAGACCTTCCGCAGCGGCAGCGCCATCCTGTTCGCCTTCTTCCTGACCCTCTTCATCGGCCCGCGCATCATCCGCTGGCTGAAGATGAAGCAGCGCGAAGGCCAGCCGATCCGCGAGGACGGCCCGGAATCGCACCTGCTGACCAAGAAGGGCACGCCGACCATGGGCGGCCTGATGTTCCTGATCTCCGCCTGCATCACCACCCTGCTCTGGGCCGATCTCAGCAACGGCTATGTCTGGATCGTGCTGATGGTGACGCTCGGCTACGGCGCCATCGGCTTCGGCGACGATTTCCTGAAGCTCACCAAGCGCAACACCAAGGGGCTGCCCGGTCGCGCCAAGCTGGCGGCGCAGCTCGCCATCGGCCTGCTCGCCTCGCTGTGGGTAATGTGGATCGCGCCGGCGCCGCTCGCGACCGGCCTCGCCGTGCCGTTCTTCAAGGACCTGCTGATCCCCTTCGGGATGTTCTTTCCGCTCTTCACCACCCTGGTGATGATGGGCTCGTCCAACGCGGTCAACCTGACCGACGGATTGGACGGCCTCGCCATCGTGCCGGTGATGATGGCGGCGGCGAGCCTCGGCTTCATCGCCTATGTCGCCGGCAACTTCAATTTCGCCGTCTACCTCCAGCTGCACCACGTGGTCGGCGCCGGCGAGCTGGCGGTGTTCTGCGGCGCCTTGTGCGGCGCCGGTCTCGGCTTCCTGTGGTTCAACGCGCCGCCGGCCATGGTGTTCATGGGCGACACCGGCTCGCTCAGCATGGGCGGCGCGCTCGGCGCCATCGCCGTCATCACCAAGCATGAGCTGGTGCTGGCCATCATCGGCGGCGTCTTCGTGCTGGAAACCATCTCGGTCATCGTCCAGGTCGTCTCGTTCAAAACCACCGGCCGCCGCGTCTTCCGCATGGCGCCGCTGCATCACCACTTCGAGAAGAAGGGCTGGGCGGAGCCGACCATCGTCATCCGTTTCTGGATCATCGCCGCGGTGCTGGCGCTGATCGGCCTCGCCACCCTGAAACTGCGCTAGAGGAGTCGCCCGCCACCGTGACCCGCTCACTGCACATCCCGGACGTCGCCGGCAAGATCGTGGCCGTGCTCGGCCTCGGCCGCACGGGCGCCGCGACCGCGGCGGCGCTGGCGGCGAGCGGCGCCACGGTCTGGGCCTGGGACGACAGCGAGCAGGCGCGCAGGAGCGTGCCGGCCGGAATGCTGGTCGACCCGTCGCGCGCCGATTGGCGCCTGCCGGAGATGCTGGTGATGAGTCCCGGCATCCCGCACACCCATCCCGCGCCGCACCCGGTCGCGGCGGCGGCGAAGGCTGCCGGCAAGAAGCTGATCGGCGACATCGAGCTGCTCTATCGCGCCATGCCGCGGCAGCGCTATGTCGGCATCACCGGAACCAACGGCAAATCGACGACCACGACGCTGATCGCCCATATCCTGCGCCAGGCGGGCAAGGCCATCGAGGTCGGCGGCAATCTCGGCCAGGCCGCGCTGTCGCTGCAACCTTTGCCGGGCGACGGCATTTATGTGCTCGAGCTCAGCTCCTACCAGCTGGAGCTGACACCGACGCCGATCTGCGACGTCGCGGTGCTGCTCAATATCACGCCGGACCACCTGTCCCGCCACGGCGGGATGGATGGCTACATCGACGCCAAGGCGTTGATCCTGCGCCCCAAGGGCAGCAGTTCGATCGGCGTTCTTGGCGTCGATGACCAATCCTGCCGCGACCTGTTCGCCAGGCTGAAGGATGCGGGGCGCAAGCTGATCCCCATCTCGGTCGAGCGCCAGGTTGCCGGGGGCGTCGACGCGATCGGCGGCCAGCTGGTCGACCGCACCGGCGGCGCGCCCATCCCGGTCATGGATCTGAAGACCATCGCCACCCTGCCCGGCAGCCACAACTGGCAGAATGCGGCGGCGGCCTATGTGGCCACCCGTGCCATGGGGCTGGACCGCGCCGCCATCGTCGCCGGGCTGCAGACCTATCCCGGCCTGGCGCATCGCCAGGAGCTCATCGCCACCCTCAACGGCGTGCGCTACGTCAATGACAGCAAGGCGACGAATGCCGACGCCGCGGCCAAGGCCCTCGTCTGCTACGACGACATCTACTGGATCATCGGCGGCCAGGCCAAGGAAGGCGGCCTGGCCGGCCTCGAGCAGTATTTCCCGCGCGTGCGCCACGCCTACCTGATCGGCGAATGCGCGCCGCTTTTCGCGAAGCAGTTGGGCAAGGCCGTCGCCTTCACCCAGTGCGGCACGCTCGACAAGGCGGTCGCCGCCGCGCACGGCCAGGCGCAACGTGACCGAAAGCCCAATGCCGTGGTGTTGCTGTCGCCCGCCTGCGCCTCCTGGGACCAGTACGCGAATTTCGAGGCGCGCGGCGACCATTTCCGCAAGCTGGTGCTCGACCTCGCCGGTCGCTCGGTGGCGCCTTCCGCGGCGGGCGGAAAGGGGGCGGCATGAGCTTCAGCCGCGCCGATCGCAGCACGATTGCGCAATGGTGGTGGACCGTCGACCGCTGGACGCTCGCCACCATCTGCGCACTGATGTTCATGGGCGCCATCCTGGTCCTGGCGGCGAGCCCCGCCGTTGCCACCCGCATCGGCCTCGACAGCTTCCACCTGGTGCGCCAGCACTACGTCATGCTGCCGGCGGCGCTCGCCATCGTGGTCGGCATTTCGATGCTGTCGCCGAAGCAGGTGCGCCGCCTGGGCGTGGTGCTGTTCGTCGTCTTCCTCGGGCTGACGGCGCTGACCCTGGTCTATGGCAGCGAGATCAAGGGCGCCACGCGCTGGGTCTCGGTCGGCCCGCTTTCGCTGCAGCCCTCGGAGTTCCTGAAGCCGACCTTCGCCATCTTCGCGGCCTGGATGTTCTCGCTGAAGCTCGACGGCCAGGGCGTGCCGGGCAGCCTGATCTCCACGGTGGCCTATGGCCTGGTGGTCGGCATCCTGCTGCAGCAGCCGGATCTCGGCATGACCGCGGTGGTCACCGCCACCTGGTTCGCGCAGTTCTTCGTCGCCGGCCTCTCCTTCATCTGGGTGATCCTGCTGGGCGGCCTGGCAGTGGCCGGGCTGTTCGGCGCCTATTTCGTCTTCCCGCACGTGCACCAGCGCGTCGACCAGTTCCTGAAGGGGACCGGGGATTCCTACCAGATCGACCGCGCGCTGGAGGCGTTCCAGAACGGCGGGCTCTATGGCCGCGGCCCGGGCGAGGGCTCGGTCAAGCTGGTCCTGCCCGACGCGCATTCGGATTTCATCTTCGCCGTGGCCGGCGAGGAGTTCGGCCTCATCGTCTGCCTGCTGCTGGTCGCCTGCTTCGCCTTCATCGTGCTGCGCGCCATGTCGCGCATGCTCTCCGAGCACAACATGTTCGTGCTGCTGGCCACCACCGGCCTTGCCACCGGCTTCGGCCTGCAGGCGGTGATCAACATGGCCTCCAGCCTGCACCTGATGCCGACCAAGGGCATGACCCTGCCCTTCATCTCCTATGGCGGCTCCTCGATCGTCGCCATCGCGCTGGGCGTCGGCATGCTGCTGGCGCTGACCCGCAAGCGCTTCCCGGGGAGCCCCGACACATGATGGCCGCCCTCGCGCCCTGCATCCTGCTGGCGGCCGGCGGCACCGGCGGCCACATGTTCCCGGCGGAGGCGCTGGCCCGGGCGCTGCTGATGCGCGGGCTACGCGTGGAGCTGGCGACCGACGAACGCGGCGGCGGCTTCGGCGACCGGCTGCCGCAGGTCATCGTGCATCGCATCGCCTCCGGCGGCGTCGCCGGCAAGGGCATGGTCGCCAGGCTGCGCAACCTGCTGCGCCTCGGCCTCGGCGTGCTGCAGTCGCGCCGCCTGCTGCAGCGGCTCGACCCCGCCGTGGTGGTCGGCTTCGGCGGCTATCCCTCGGTGCCGCCGCTCCTCGCCGCCCAGCGCGAGGAAGTGCCGACCATCCTGCACGAGCAGAACGCGGTGATGGGCCGCGCCAACCGTTTCCTGGCGCGGCGCGCAACACGGCTCGCCCTCGGCTTCGAGCAGGTGAAGTTCGCCGACCGGGTGGCGGCGGAGCGCCGCGTGGTCACCGGCAACCCGGTGCGCGGCGAGATTTCCGCCATCGTCGAGACGCCCTATGTCGCGCCGCGCGCCGGCGGGCCGGTCAACCTGTTCGTGGTCGGCGGCTCGCTCGGCGCCCGCGTCTTCGCCAAGGTGGTGCCGGAGGCGATCGGCCTGCTGCCGGCCGCGCTGCGCGACCGCCTGCATATCGCCCAGCAGGCGCGCGCCGAGGACTACGCCCAGGTGAGCGAGACCTACCGCGCGCTGGGCATGCCGGTCGAATTGCGCGCGTTCTTCGACGACGTCCCGGCCCGCCTCGCGAGCGCTCATCTGCTGATCTGCCGCGCCGGCGCCTCCACGGTCTCGGAGCTGGCGGCGGCCGGCCGGCCCGCCATCCTGGTGCCGCTGCCCAATTCCATCGACGACCACCAGATGGCCAACGCCAAGGCGCTGGAAGCGGCCGGTGGCGGCTGGGTGCTGCCGGAGAACCTGCTGTCGTCGACCTCGCTCGCCGCCAAGCTGCAGGCGGTGCTGGAGCAGCCGGAGACCCTGCAGCGCGCGGCCGAAGCCGCCGGCCATGCGGGTCGCCGCGACGCCGCCGAGCGCCTGGCCGACCTGGTTGTCACGCTGCTGCCCGCCGAGGCGCAGCGCGAAATGCGGGAGGGCATGCACTGATGCGCGCGCTTCCCCTCGACATCGGCGTCATCCATTTCGTCGGCATCGGCGGCATCGGCATGAGCGGCATCGCCGAGATCCTGCACAACCTCGGCTACAAGGTGCGTGGCAGCGACTTGAGCGAATCCTACGTCACCAAGCATCTGCGCGAGATCGGCATTCCGCTGGAGATCGGCCACAAGGCCGAGAACCTGGCCGATGCCGAGGTGGTCGTCATCTCCTCGGCGGTGAAGGCCGACAACCCGGAGGTGGTCGCCGCGCGGGCCAAGCTGCTGCCGGTGGTGCGCCGGGCCGAGATGCTGGCCGAGCTGATGCGCCTGAAATGGTCGGTGGCGGTGGGCGGCACCCATGGCAAGACGACGACCACCTCGATGGTCGCCGCGCTGATCGACGCGGCGCATCTCGACCCCACGGTGATCAACGGCGGCATCATCAACAACTACGGCACCAACGCGCGGCTCGGCTCCGGCGACTGGATGGTGGTGGAGGCGGACGAATCCGACGGCACTTTCGTGAAGCTGCCGGCGGTCATCGCCATCGTCACCAACATGGACCCGGAACATCTCGATCACTACGGCTCGGTCGAGGCCATGAACCGCGCCTACGAGGAATTCGTCCACAACATCCCGTTCTACGGCTTCGCCGTGCTCTGCATCGACCATCCGGTGGTGCAGGCGATGATCCCGCGCCTCTCGGACCGGCGCATCATCACCTACGGCTTCTCGCCACAGGCGGACGTGCGCGCGGTCAACCTGCGCCTCGATCCGGGCGGCAGCACCTATGACGTCGTCGTCAACGACCGCTTCCGCGAGACCACGCGCGAGATCAAGGACGTGCGCCTGCCCATGGTGGGCCAGCACAACGTGCAGAACAGCCTGGCCGCCATCTCCGTCGCCAACGAGATGCATATCGGCGACGAGGTGATCCGCAAGGGCTTCGCCGGCTTCGGCGGAGTGAAGCGCCGCTTCACCAAGACCGGCGAGGCCAACGGCGTCACCGTGATCGACGATTACGGCCACCACCCGGTGGAGATCGCGGCGGTGCTGAAGGCGGCGCGCCAGGCGATCCAGGGCCGGGCGACCCAGGGCAAGGTGATCGCCGTGGTGCAGCCGCATCGCTACAGCCGCCTGCACAATCTGTTCGAGGAATTCTGCGCCTGCTTCAACGACGCCGACATCGTTCTGGCGGCGGAGGTCTATCCCGCCGGCGAGCAGCCGATCGAGGGCGTCAGCGGCGCGGCCCTTGCGGAGGGCCTGCGCGCCCGCGGCCATCGCCATGTCGAGCACCTCGCCGACCCCAAATCGCTGGCGAAGATGATTGCGCCGCTGGCGCAGCCGGGCGACCTGGTGGTCTGCCTCGGCGCCGGCAGCATCACCTATTGGGCGCATGCCCTGCCGGCGGAGCTGCAGGCGATCTATGGCGCCGCTTCCTCCAGGGCATCGGCATGAGGTCGGCGATGGCAAGGATGGAGACCCGCCTGATCGACCGCCTGCCGAAGGTCCGCGGCCGCCTGACCGAGGGCGCGCTGTTGTCGGCGGTCACCTGGTTCCGCGTCGGCGGGCCGGCCGAAGTGCTGTTCAAGCCGGCCGACCGCGACGACCTGGCAGCCTTCCTGCGCGACAAGCCGGCGGAGGTCCCGGTGACAGTGATCGGCGTCGGGTCCAACCTGCTGGTGCGCGACGGCGGCATCCCCGGCATCGTCATCCGGATGGGCCGCGCCTTCGCCGGGATCACGGCGACGGGCACGACCATCGAAGCCGGCGCCGCCGCGCTCGACCTCAACGTGGCGCTGACCGCGCGCGACGCCGGCATCGGCGGCCTGGAGTTCCTGTCCGGCATCCCCGGCACCATCGGCGGCGCCCTGCGCATGAATGCCGGCGCTTACGGTGCCGAACTGGCTGACGTGTTCGACCACGCCGAGGCGCTGGACGGCGCCGGCAACCTGCACCGCCTGACCAAGGCGGAGATGGGCTTCACCTACCGCCATTGCGCGGTGGCGGAGGATTGGATCTTCACCGGCGGCGCCTTCAGCGGCAAGGCGGACGACCCGAAGGCGATCCACGCCCGCATCCAGGCGATCCAGGCGGCGCGCGAGGAGAGCCAGCCGGTCAAGGCGCGCACCGGGGGCAGCACCTTCGTCAATCCGCCCGGCCACAAGGCCTGGCAGCTGATCGACGCGGCCGGCTGCCGTGGCCTGCGCAAGGGCGGCGCGATGGTGTCGGAGAAGCACTGCAACTTCCTGATCAACACCGGCAACGCCACCGCCGCCGACATCGAGGCCTTGGGCGAGGAAGTGCGCCGCCGCGTGCGCGACAGGAGCGGCATCGAGCTGGTCTGGGAAATCAAACGCATTGGCGAGCCCGCCGCGATGGCGCGGCCGGCGGCACAAGCGACGAGCGAGGAGCAGGCATGAAGCGGGTTTCGGTCCTGATGGGCGGTCCTTCGGCGGAGCGGGAAGTCTCGCTCAACAGCGGCGCCAATTGTGCGGCAGCCCTGACCGAGGCGGGCTACGCCGTCGCCACCATCGATGTCGGCCGCGACCTGGTGGCGCTGGTCGAGGCAATCCGGGCCCAGAAGCCGGACGTCATCTTCAACGCCCTGCATGGCCGCTGGGGCGAGGATGGCAACATCCAGGGCATCCTGAACTTCCTCGGCATCCCCTACACCCATTCCGGCCTGATGGCCTCGGCCATCGCCATGGACAAGCCGATGGCGAAGAAGCTCTTCGCCCAGGCCGGGCTGCGCTGCCCCGAGGGCCTGCTGCTGCACAAGTCGCAGGTGATGAAGGGCGACCCGCTGCCCCGCCCCTATGTGGTGAAGCCGGCCAACGAGGGCTCCAGCGTCGGCGTGCAGATCATCCGCAAGGGCGACAATGCCCGGCCCTTCGACGGCATCGACTGGCCGTATGGCGAATACGTGCTGTGCGAGCATTTCATCCAGGGCCGCGAGCTGACCGTCGCGGTGATGAACGACAAGGCGATGGCGGTGACCGAGTTGAAGCCCGACAGCGGCTTCTACGACTACGCCCACAAATACAGCGAGGGCCGCACCTTGCACGTCTGCCCGGCGCAACTGCGCGCCGACATCGCCGAGGAGGCGATGCGCATGGCGGTGGTGGCGCACCAGGCGCTGGGCTGCCGCGGCATCTCGCGCAGCGACTTCCGCTACGACGACACCGGGGGCGACGACCCGGCCAAGCTCTACATCCTGGAGACCAACACCCAGCCGGGCATGACCGCGCTGTCGCTGGTGCCCGAGCAGGCCCGGCATCTCGGCATCTCCTATCCGCAACTCTGCGCCTGGCTGGTGGAGCACGCCGCATGCGACGCCTAGAGCCATCCCTGGCGAAATCGGCGCCCGGAATGCCCGCGCCCCGGATCTCCACGCGGGGCCGTGGCAACCCGGTGACCACGCGCACCGCGCCGCCCCTGCGCAAGCGGCCGAGGACGGCGGCGCAGCGCTGGGCCATCCGCTGCGGCATCGTCTTTGCCGGCTGCGCCATCCTCGGCGGCGGGCTCGGCTGGGGCATCCAGTCGGGCTGGCTGCCGGATCGTCTGGCCGCGGCCGGCGACGCCGCGATGACCTGGAGCGCCGAAGCCGGCCTCAGCCTGCAGACCGTCGAGGTCCGTGGCCGCGGCGAGACCCGCCAGGCCGACATCCTCGGCGCCATCAACGCCGCGCGCGGCGCGCCGCTGCTGGCCCTCGACATCGACGCCATGCGCGAGCGGTTGACCGCCCTGCCCTGGATCGTCTCGGCCGAGATCGAGCGGCACTACCCCGACCGCCTGCAGGTGACGGTGAAGGAGGCCGAGCCGCTGGCGCTCTGGCAGCGCAACCAGAAGCTCTTCCTGGTCAGCCGCGCCGGCAAGGTGATCGAGACCGCCGATCTGTCGAAATACGCCCAGCTGCTGGTCATCGTCGGCGACAAGGCGCCGGAGCGCGCCGAGGCGCTGTTCGACCTCCTGGCCCAGCAGCCCGAGCTGCGCAGCCGCGTCACCGCCGCCGTCTATGTCGGCAAGCGGCGCTGGAACCTGCGCTTCGACAACGGCCTGGACGTCAAGCTGCCGGAAGAGGCGCCGGAAGCCGCCTGGCAGCGCCTGGCCCAGCTGCAGCGCCAATACGGCGTGCTCGACAAGGATGTCAGCGTCATCGACCTGCGCCTGCCCGACCAGGTGGTGCTGCGCCAGGCCCACCCGCCGGCCGAGGAAGACGGCGCCGCGCCCGCGGGCGGCAAGTCAAAGGACAAGGCGACATGATCAAGAAGACCCGCGTTCCGCCGCGCAACGGCCTGATCGCCGCGCTGGACATCGGCACCAGCAAGATGTGCTGCTTCATCGCCCGGGTGGCGGAGGACGGCCGGCCGACGGTCATCGGCATCGGCCACCAGCTCTCCCGCGGCGTGCGCAGCGGCACCATCATCGACATGGAGCAGGCCGAGCTGGCGCTGCGCACCACCGTCCACGCCGCCGAGCAGATGGCGGGCGAGACCATCCAGGACGTGGTCATCAATCTCTCCGGCGGCTACCCGGCCTCGCAGACCGTGGGGGTCGAGGTGCCGATCTCCGGCCGCGAGGTGGCCGAGCATGACCTGCACCGCGTCCTGCTCCAGGGCGCCCAGGTGCATGGGCCGATCGACCGCCGCCTGATCCACTCCATCCCGGTCGGCTATTCGATCGACGGGTCCAAGGGCATCCGCGACCCGCGCGGCATGTTCGCCGAGAAGCTCGGCGTCGACATGCATGTGGTGACCGCGGCGGCCGGCGCGGTGAAGAACCTGACCACCTGCGTCGCCCGCTGCCACCTGGACCTGCGCGCCATCGTCGTCTCGCCCTATGCCGCCGGCCTCGCCGCCCTGGTCGATGACGAGATGGACCTGGGCGTCACCGTCATCGACATGGGCGCCGGCACCACCTCGCTCGCCGTCTTCTTCGACGGCCATGCGGTCTACACCGACTCGGTGCCGATCGGCGGCGGGCACGTCACCAACGACATCGCGCGCGGCCTCTCGACTCCCCTGGCCCATGCCGAGCGCATCAAGACCCTCTACGGCAATTGCCTCGCCACCCCGGCCGATGAGCGCGAGATCATCCATGTGCCGCAGGTCGGCGAGGAAGACTCTGGCATATCGAATCAAATCCCCCGGTCGATCCTGATCGGCATCGTCCAACCGCGCCTTGAAGAGACGTTCGAGCTGGTTCGCTCTCGACTCGAATCGAGCGGCTTTGACAAGATCGCTGGACGGCGCGTCGTTTTGACGGGGGGTGCCAGTCAGTTGAGCGGAGTACGCGAGCTCGCTGCGCTGGTACTGGACAAGCAAGTGCGTATGGGTCGGCCGATCCGGGTTCATGGACTGGCCGACGCAACCGGAGGCCCGGCTTTCGCAACGGCTTCCGGTCTTCTGACCTTCGCGCTTGAAGGCGAATCCCAACAGCCAAAATCGACGCGCGGCAGCGACGCCTCCTCATCGGGGCTCCTGGGACGCATCGGTTCGTGGCTGAAGGAGAACTTCTGACCACCAACCCCGAAAAAGAATGGAGGCACCTCATGACGCTTAACCTGTCCTTACCCCAGGACCCGTTCGACATCCGGCCAAAGATCACCGTGGTCGGCGTCGGCGGCGCCGGGGGTAACGCCGTCAACAACATGATCCGCTCCAAGCTGGAGGGGGTCGATTTCCTGATCGCCAACACCGACGCCCAGGCCCTGCAGGGCTCGATGTGCGAGCGACGCATCCAGCTCGGCTCCACCGTGACCAAGGGATTGGGCGCCGGCGCCCGCCCCGATGTCGGCCGCATGGCGGCCGAAGAGGCGGTGCGCGACATCGCCGAGCAGCTGGCCGGCTCCAACATGGTTTTCATCACCGCCGGCATGGGCGGTGGCACCGGCACCGGGGCGGCCCCGGTGGTGGCGCAGATCGCCCGCGAGCAGGGCGTGCTGACCGTCGGCGTGGTCACCAAGCCGTTCCACTTCGAGGGCTCGCACCGCATGAAGATGGCGGAGATGGGCATCCAGGAACTGCAGCAATATGTCGACACGCTGATCATCATCCCGAACCAGAACCTGTTCCGGATCGCCAACGAAAAGACCACCTTCGCCGACGCCTTTAAGATGGCGGATGAAGTGCTCTATTCCGGCGTGCGCGGCGTCACCGACCTGATGGTGATGCCGGGCCTGATCAACCTCGACTTCGCCGACATCCGCGCGGTGATGAGCGAGATGGGCAAGGCGATGATGGGCACCGGCGAGGCCACTGGCGACAACCGCGCCGTCGCCGCGGCCGAGGCCGCCATCTCCAACCCGCTGCTGGACGAGATCAGCATGAAGGGCGCCCGCGGCGTCCTCATCAACATCACCGGCGGCATGGACATGACCCTGTTCGAGGTCGACGAGGCGGCCAATCGCATCCGCGACGAGGTCGACCCCGACGCCAACATCATCTTCGGCTCGACCTTCGACCAGGCGCTGGACGGCAAGATCCGCATCTCCGTCGTCGCCACCGGCATCGAGGCCCAGGCCCAGCAGCAGCCGCGTCCCGGCTTCGGCAATCTGAGCCTGGTCGCCCGCGGCGTGCCGCAGAGCGTGGCCGAGATGACCGAGCGCGCCGCCCAGCGCGCGGAAGGCACCTACCAGGGCGGCGGCTCGGTTGCCGCCACCATGTCGGCGCCGGCCAGCGCCACGGCGCAGATGCGGCCGGCCGCCTTGGGCATGGCCCAGGGCGCCCGCGTCGCCCAGCCGATGGCCCAGGCTTTCACCCAGCCGCAAATGGGCCAACCGCAGATGGGCCAGCCCGCGATGATGCCGCAGACCATCGGCGCCACCGCCCTGCAGGCGCAACCCGCCCGCCAGCCGATCCTGAAGGACGAGATGGCGGCGCTGGATCGCCTGGTGAGCCGCCCGGTCGAACGGGTGGAGCGCCAGATCGACGACAGCCCGTTCATCGCCCCGCCGGCGGCGGAGCCGACGCTGCGGACGCAGCCGGCGATGGCCGAACCGGTCATGACCCAGCCGGCGCTGCGCGAGCCGGCCGCTCCGGCGATGACGCAGGAACCGCCGATGCAGGCGCCGGCACAGCAGCAGCCGGCCCCGCAACCGCCGGCCCTGACCGTCGAGGCGCCGCATGTCGAGCGGCGCCGCACGCCGAGCCTGTTCGAGAAGGTGACCAGCCGGCTCACCGGGCAGCCGGTCGCCGGCCAGCCCCAGCGTCCGGCGGCACCCGCCCAGCAGCCGGCCGCCCAGCGCAAGGTCGAGCCGCAGGCGCTCCAGCCGCAACTGCAGCTGGACCCGGCCGATCGGATGTCGATCAGCCGCGCCGAGGAGGACATGCTGGACATCCCGGCCTTCCTGCGGCGTCAGGCGAACTGAGATGGCGGCCTGAGATGGCGGCCTGAGCCATTGCGTTCCCGGCCGGCCGGAAGCGCCGCCAGGCGTTTCCAGCCGGCCGGTTTGAGGTAGCCTCAACCTTCGCCCGAAATCCGGTCCGCCGGGTTTCGGGCGCTTTATTTTCAATCACTTGGCGCAAAATGGCCGCCCTTGAGTGCGCTATCTCCGGCCTCTATAGTCAGCCCCGCGTTGCGGGCAAAACCATCGGCGGCGGCATGATTCGTTCCCGGATTTCCAATCTGTTGAGGTCGGTCGGCCTCGGTCTTGGCGTGGTTGCGGGCCTCTGGGGCTGCGCCAGCGATGAGCCGGAGATTCCCGACCAGCCGGCCGAGGTTCTCTATACCAACGCCCTCAACACCCTGGAGGACGGCCGCGCCCCGCAGGCGGCCAAGCTGTTCGAGGAAGTCGAGCGCCAGCACCCCTATTCCACCTGGGCGACCCAGGCCCTGGTGATGGCGGCGTACTCCTATTACCTGATGGACGATTACGACAGCGCCATCCCGGCGCTGGAGAACTTCATCGAGCTGCATCCCGGCAACCGCAACGCCGCCTACGCCTTCTATCTGCGCGCCCTCTGCTACTACGAGCAGATCGCCGACGTGACCCGCGACCAGGGCAACACCGAGGAGGCCCTGCGCGCCTTGAGCGACGTGGTCGCGCGCTTCCCCAATACGCCCTATGCCCGCGACGCCAGCCTGAAGCTCGACCTGGTGCGCGACCACCTGGCCGGCAAGGAGATGGAGGTCGGACGCTATTACCTGAAGCGCGACCTGTATCTGGCCGCGATCAACCGTTTCCGCACCGTGGTCGAGAAATACCAGACCACGTCGCATGTGCCGGAAGCGCTGCACCGGCTGGTCGAGGCCTATCTTTCCCTCGGCATCACCGACGAAGCGCAAGCGGCCGCGGCGGTTCTGGGTTACAATTTCCCTGGCAGCGACTGGTACCAGGATTCCTATGCCTTGCTGGCGACTCGCAATCTGCAGCCCGAGCAACCGAAGGAAGGGTCCTGGCTCGAGGGCGCCTTCTAGGGCGGCCGCGGCTCCATGCTGACCGCCCTCGTCATCCGCAACGTCGTCCTGATCGAGCATCTGTCGCTGAACTTCGCGGCCGGCCTGACCGTGCTGACCGGCGAGACCGGCGCCGGCAAGTCGATCCTGCTCGATGCCCTGGGCCTGGCGCTGGGCGGCAGGTCCGATGCGGGGCTGGTGCGCACGGGCGAAAGCCAAGCCAGCGTGACCGCCGAATTCGCTTTACCCGAGGATCACCCCGTCCTGGGCCTGCTTGCCGAGCAGGGGCTGCAGGGCGATACCCATTTGATCCTGCGCCGCCAGGTCGGTTCCGACGGCCGCTCGCGGGCCTTCGTGAATGACCAGTCGATCAGCGTCACCCTGCTGCGCCAGATCGGCGATCTGCTGGTGGAGATCGAAGGCCAGTTCGAGGCGCACGGCCTGATGGATGTCGCCACCCATCGCGGCCATCTTGACCGCTTCGCCGCCCTGCAGCCGCGCGTCGACAAGACCCGCATGACCTTCGGCGCCTGGCGCAAGGCGCACCAGGACCATGCCGAGGCGGTGGCCCTGATGGAGAAGGTGAAGGCGGAAGGCGACTATCTGCGCCACGCGGTCAGCGAGCTCGACCTCGCCGCCCCCAAGCCCGGCGAGGAGGCCGAGCTTGCCGCCGAGCGCTCCCGCCTGTCCAACCGCGAGCAGGTGATCGAGGCCCTGAACGGCGCGCTGGCCGAGGCGGTCGGCGAGCGCGGGGCCGAACGGACGTTGGCTTCCGCCCTGCGTCGCCTGCAGCGCGTCGCCGACAAGCTGGGGCCGGAAGGCGAATCGATCATCGCCGCCTTCGATCGCGCCGCCATCGAACTGACCGAGGGCATCGCCGCCCTGGGGCGCATGATCAATGCCTCCCACGCCGACCCGACGCGGCTGGAGAAGATCGAGGAGCGGCTGTATTTGCTGCGCGATCTGGCGCGCAAGCACCGCGTCTCGCCGGACGCCCTGGCGGAGCTGCATGAAAAGCTGAAGACCCAGCTGGCCGCGGGCGACATCCAGGAGAGCGCCCTGATCGAGCTGCGCGCGGCCGAGGCGAAGGCGCGCGAGGAATACGTCGCCGCCGCCGATTCGCTGAGCAAGGCGCGCAACCGGGCGATCAAGTTCCTGGAAGGCTCGATCAACCGCGAGCTGCCGCCGCTGAAGCTGGAGCGCGCCCGTTTCGTCGTCAACATGACCAAGCTCGAGGAACCGCGCTGGGCCGAGCATGGCTGGGACGACATCTCCTTCGCCGTCTCGACCAATCCCGGCGCCGATCCGGGCCCCATCGAGCAGGTCGCCTCCGGCGGCGAGCTGGCGCGCTTCATGCTGGCCCTGACCGTCGTGCTGGCCCGCGGCCAGGCGGCGGAGACCCTGATCTTCGACGAGCTGGATTCCGGCATCGGCGGCGCCACCGCCGCGGCGGTGGGCGAGCGCCTGAAGCGCCTGTCCGACCACCTGCAGCTGCTGGTGATCACCCATTCGCCGCAGGTGGCGGCCCTGGCCGATCATCACTGGAAGGTCAGCAAGGTCACCTTCCGCAACAACGCCATCACCGATGTGACAGCGCTGGCCAAGCGCGAGCGGCGCGAGGAGATCGCCCGCATGCTCTCCGGCGCCACCATCACCGACGAGGCGCGCGCCGCCGCCGACAAGCTGCTGGCGGAAGCGCCCTGATGGTACCGTCATGAGCAAGGAGGCGGAGAAGGCTCCGACCGAGCTCTCTCCGGGTGAGGCCAAGACCGAGCTGAAGCGTCTGGCCAAGGAGATCGCCCGCCACGACCTGCTCTATCACCAGAAGGACGCGCCGGAGATCTCCGACGCCGAATACGACGCGCTGGTGAAGCGCAACAAGGCGATCGAGGCGCTGTTCCCCAGCCTGAAGCGCACCGATTCGCCCAGCGCCCGGGTCGGCGCCGAGCCCGCCGCCGGCTTCGCCAAGGTGAAGCATCTGCGCCCGATGCTCTCCCTCGACAACGCCTTCGCCCGCGAGGATGTCGAGGATTTCATCGGTCGCATCCGCCGCTTCCTGGGGCGCAAGGACGAAGCGGAGATCGAGCTCAATGTCGAGCCGAAGATCGACGGCCTCTCGGCCAATCTGCGCTACGAGGACGGGCACCTTACCATCGGCGCCACGCGCGGCGACGGCGCCGTCGGAGAGGACATCACCGCCAACCTCAAGCACGTCGCCGGCATCCCGCACCGGCTGAAGGACCCGCACCCGCCGAAGCTGATCGAGATCCGCGGCGAGGTCTACATGCCGCATGACGGATTCTTCAAGCTGAACAAGCAGCGCGAGGCGGAGGGCGAGCCGGTCTTCGCCAATCCGCGCAACGCCGCCGCCGGCTCGGTGCGCCAGCTCGACGCCGAGATCACCCGGTCGCGGCCGCTGAAGTTCTTCGCCTATGCCCTGGGCGAGGTCGAGGGCTGGAAGCGCGAGCCGAAGCTGCATTCCGAGGTGCTGGAGCGGCTGGAGGGCTGGGGCTTCACCGTCAATCCGCTGACCAAGGTGGCGAAATCGGTCGATGACGCGCTCGCCTTCTACGACAAGATGGCCGAGCGGCGCGCCGACCTGAACTACGACATCGACGGCGTGGTCTACAAGGTGAACGACCTCGCCTTGCAGAGCCGCCTCGGCTTCGTCGGCCGCGCGCCGCGCTGGGCCGTCGCGCACAAGTTCCCGGCCGAGCAGGCGGTCACCACCTTGAACGACATCGTCCTGCAGGTCGGCCGCACCGGGGCGCTCACCCCCGTCGCCAAGCTGGAGCCGATCACCGTCGGCGGCGTGGTCGTCTCCAACGCCACTTTGCACAACGAGGACGAGATCGCCCGCAAGGACATCCGCATCGGCGACAGGGTGATCGTGCAGCGCGCCGGCGACGTGATCCCGCAGGTTGTCGCGGTGGTCGATGCCGACCGCAAGAACCGGGGCCATCCCTATCGCTTCCCGCACAAATGCCCGGTCTGCGGCAGCGCCGCGGTCCGCGAGGAGGGCGAGGCGGTGCGGCGCTGCACCGGCGGCCTCACCTGCCCGGCCCAGGCCACCGAAAGGCTGCGCCACTTCGTCTCGCGCGGCGCCTTCGACATCGAGGGCCTCGGCTACAAGCACATCGAGGCGTTCTATACCGACGATCTGATCAAGACGCCGGCCGACATCTTCCGCCTGCACCGCCGGCGCCTGGAGCTGACGGATCGCGAAGGCTGGGGCGAATCCTCGGTCGCGAACCTCATCAACGCCATCGAGGCGCGGCGCAAGGTGCCGCTCGACCGCTTCATCTATGCCTTGGGCATCCGCCAGGTCGGCGAGGCGACCGCCAAGCTGCTGGCGCGGCACTACCACTCGCTGAAGGAATGGCGCCACGCCATGCTGGCCGCGGCCAAGGACCGCGAGGGGGCCGCCTACCAGGACCTCAACAACATCGACCAGATCGGCGATTCCGTCGCCGGCGACATCCTCGATTTCTTCGCCGAGAAGCACAACCTCGAGGCGCTCGACGACCTCGCCAAGGAAGTCGAGGTCGCCGACGCCCAGATCGTCAGCGCCAGCGGCTCGCCCGTCGCCGGCAAGACGGTCGTGTTCACCGGCGCGCTCTCCAGGATGACCCGCGACGAGGCCAAGGCCCGCGCCGAATCCCTCGGCGCCAAGGTCGCCTCCTCCGTCTCCAAGAAGACCGATTACGTCATCGTCGGCGAGGACGCCGGCTCCAAGGCCGCCAAGGCCGCCGAGCTCGGCGTCAAGATGCTGAGCGAGGATGAGTGGCTGGAGTTGATCGGGGGCTAGCCGGGATTTCCCCTGATTCCGCCTTGAAGCCGCCAACTTTCCCGATCAAGCTGCCGGTCTCGTCCATCCTGGGTTGCGGATGATCCGATGAACGTTTCTCGCCTGCCTGGCCGCGGCGCCATCTTTGTTGGCATCGCGGCAGCGGCCTTTGCGACAGGTCCGTGCATGATGGCCCTGATCGGCATAGCCGACATGCTCGACGGCTTCGACCATGCCGACCGCTGGATGGAGACGATCGGCAAGTTGCCCCGGGTCGTGTTCTTCTCCTCGCTGATCTGCCTCGTCGGATCGGCGCCGGCCGCCTGCGTCAATGCCTATGTCCTCAACCGTGCGGCGCGCGCAGCACGCGATTCTGCCTGGGTCGCGCTTTTTTCCGGCGCTGTGATCGGGATCGTTGTTCTGCTGATCCTGACCAGGTTCATGAGCGGCGTTCTTCCGAGGTTTCAGCCGGAGTTTCTCCTGTTCATCCTGCTGTTCGCAATGACCGGCGCCTGCATGGGCCTGCTGCATTGGGTGATCGCCATCCGCCCGCGCCGCAAGATGCGCAAGCGGCTGGAATACGACGTGGACGCGATCCGGGCGATGGAGTGAGACATGCACCCTCCCCCAAGCTTGGGGGAGGGTTGGGGTGGGGGTTGACCGCAGGTTCGTTGTGCGGTGGTGACCACCGAGCCGCGCCCCCTCCCTCGCCCTCCCCCGTCTCGGGGGAGGGGATCTGAGGCTGTGGTTGTCGATCCTGAGCGGTGGCTACCCCTCACCCTGTCCCTCTCCCACAAGGGGAGAGGGGACGCTGCTGCAGGGCCTGAGCGCAAAGCCCCTCTCCCCTCGTGGGAGAGGGGTTGGGGTGAGGGGGCGCCGATGCAGCGCTCGCTAGTCTAAATCGGCCGCGTCACATCCTGCAGCCACTTGGCCGTGTCCTGGTCCACCATCGGCGTCAGCGTTTCGCGCACGCGCTGGTGATAGGCGTTGAGCCAGGCCACCTCTCCCGCGCTCAGCAGGGAACGGTCGATCGCCTCGAGGTCGATCGGCGCGAGCGTCAGCGTCTCGAAGGCGAGCCAGTCGGGCCGCTCGTGGTCGGGGATCACCGTCACCAGGTTCTCGATGCGGATGCCGTATTCGCCGTCCTTGTAGTAGCCGGGCTCGTTGGAAATGATCATGCCGACTTCCAGCGCCACGCGGTTCGGCATCTTGGAGATGCGCTGCGGCCCTTCGTGCACCGAGAGATACGAGCCGACGCCATGGCCGGTGCCGTGGTCGTAGTCGAGGCCGATCTCCCAGAGCGGCCGGCGGGCGATGGCGTCGAGCGCGCTGCCCGTCGTGCCCTTGGGAAACCGCGTCGTGGCGAGCGCGATGTGGCCCTTCAGCACGCGGGTGAAGCGGTCCTTCATCTCGGCGCTGACGTGGCCCACCGCGATGGTGCGGGTGATGTCGGTGGTGCCGTCGAGATACTGGCCGCCGGAATCGATCAGGAACAGCGAATTGACCGGGATCGGCCGGTTGCTCTCCGGCGTCACCTTGTAGTGGCAGATGGCGCCGTTCGGGCCGGCGGCGGAAATGCTGTCGAAGCTGAAATCGCGGAACATCTCGTTGCCGCGGCGGAACTCGGCCAGCCGGTCGGCCGCCTTGATCTCGTCGAGGCCACCTTTCGGCGCCTCGATGGAAAGCCAGCGCAGGAACTTCGAGACCGCCGCCCCGTCGCGGCGATGGGCGGCGCGGGCGCCCTCCACCTCGACCGGGTTCTTGCAGGCCTTGGGCAGGGCGCAGGGGTCTTCGCCGATCTGCGGCTTGGCGCCGGCCGCCTTCAGCCGGTCGGAGACCGCGACGCCGGCGGTCATCGCATCCACCGCCACCACGGCGCCGGCCTTGCCCAGGCGGTCGAGCGCGGAAAGGAAGCCGGCGGGCTCGGCCACCGCCACCTCGTTGCCGAGATGGGTGCGCGCCTCCTGGGTCAGCTTGCGCGGGTCCATGAACAAATCGACCTTGCCGTCCTTGTCAATGATCGCGTAGCCGAGGGCGAAGGGCGTGCGCGGCACGTCGCCGCCGCGCACGTTGAGCAGCCAGGCGAGCGAATCCGGCGCCGAGATCACCGCGGCGTCCTGGCCCTTTTCCTTCAGCCTGGCGGCGATCAGGTGCCGCTTGTCCGTCGCCGACTGGCCGGCGTGCTTGAGGTCCTGCGGCCAGACCGGGGCGATGGGAGCGGCCGGCTGGTCGGCCCAGGCGGCGTCCAGCGGATTGCGGTCAACGGCCTTCAACTCGGCGCCGGCCTTGCGCGCCCCCTCGCGGTAGCGTTGCGCAGCGTCGGCGGTGATCAGCCAGGGGTCGAAACCCAGCGCCTCGCCCGATTTCAGGTTGGCGGTGAGCCAGGCTTCCGGCGGTTCGTTGGTGATGTGGCGGATCTCGAACAGCTTGGCATCCACCTGCTCGCGCACCTGGATGGTGTAGCGGCCGTCGACGAAGATCGCGGCCTTGTCCTTGAGCACGATGACCAGGCCGGCCGAGCCGGTAAAATTGGAGATCCAGGCGAGGCGCTCGGCCCGCTTGGGCACGTATTCGCCCTGGTGCTCATCGGCCCGGGGCACCACGAAGCCGGCCAGACCCTGCGCGGCCATTTCCTTTCGCAGTGCAACAAGACGGTCACGGATCGAGCTCCGCGCATGGCTCCCGGTGGCCTGCGACCAGGCCGCCCGGGCGGAATTTAACCGGTGCCTGGTAGCGGCATCGGCACCGGGGGCAAGCAGTTCCACCCACTCCTCCGGACGCTCCCCCTCGGGGGCTGCGGCGGTTCCGCGCAGGAACCCCTCAAGATCTGTTACTGCCATGTTAACACTCGATTTTTTTAAAATCGGAGCGAATTCGTCGGCGATCGTCTTGGAAGCGTCCATTTCTACCTTCTTTGCGCCAGGAGGCGCCCTAATTCCGCCTGTGATCTAGCTCACAAATCCTACGATAGCCATGCAAAGAAACATATCGTTAATACTTGGACATGCGCTCATTGCATTGCCGCATTGCAGCATCTCCCCTGCCTCGCGGGGCTCCAAAGCCCTATATTCTGCCTCGTGAACGCCGGGGCATCGAGCCCGGGCCTTAATCATCGGATGACTGGATCATGTATCGGACGATTGGAAATGAGAAGGTGGCACTGGGCCAGGCGAATGCCTCGGAAGTTGCCGCCCGTCAGACCGGCTTCGCCGCCCTCGGGCTTTTCGCGAAGCGCGTTGTCAACTCCGCGCGCAAGGCTTTTGAGCGCGCCGCGATTGCGCGGGAACTGGCCGCGCTGGACGACCGGGAACTGTCGGATATCGGCCTCGGCCGCGGCGACATCACCCGCGTGGCGGAAGCCAGCGTCGCGCAGAACGGCGAGCCGACCATCGGCGCCGCCTTTGCCGAGATGCTGCATGACCTGGTGGTTGCGCCGGTCGTGCTGTGGAACAAGCGTCGCGCCGCGTATGGCGCGCTGAATGCGCTCGATGACCGGATGCTCTCCGACATCGGCGTGGCGCGGGCGGA
>JBDHTX010000013.1:0-108370 GCA_039808885.1 Dongiaceae bacterium
ACGTGCCGCTTGACTCGCCCGACGTTCCCGAGGTGCCACCGGACGCACCGCCACTGGTCTGGCCCGAGGTGCCGCCGCTGGTGTTGCCGGACGTGCCGCCGCTGGTCTGACCTGACGTGCCACTCGACTGGCCCGACGTTCCCGAGGTGCCGCCGCTGGCGCCGCCGGATGTACCGCCGCTGGTTTGCCCCGAGGTATCGCCGCTGGCGCCGCCGGATGTACCACCGCTGGTCTGACCGGATGCACCGCTCGAAGCGCCACTGCTCGAGGTGCCGCTGCTGGAGGTGCCCGACGAGCCGGAACTCGAAGTGCCGGAACTCGACGCCGTCAATACACCTGGCTCAACGGAGGTGCCGGCCGAGAATCCTTCGGAGGAGTCGCCGCCGTTTCCCGAATTGGCCGACCCTGGCGGCGCTGACGGATCTGACGAATCCGGCGGACCGGCACTTAACGGACCAATGTTAAGAGGCGCGCAGTCGATGTCACCGCATGGACCGGCAGGGGGAGGCGGTGCCGCGATGGTCACCACCGTTCCGGTCAAGACGGCGACCGCAATTGTCGCGGACCAGCCGAGTATGGCAGTCGTTTTCATGCGAAACCCCTGCAAAACAGCCGGCAACCCGATCTCGCACCATCCATCGGTGGGCGGTCCGCGATCACACGCTCCTGAAATCACACCCCAATGATCACCCTGTCCAGGCAAGTCGCCGAACGCTGCCATAGTACGCGGCCCAGGGGGTCGGGTCTTGGAATTGGGCGACGGGGGTCTTTGCAGATAGCGAACCGCCGGATGTAGGATAGGTCGGCAGTTCCGGTCGGCTGGCTTGGGGTATCGGAATGGCGCAGATTGAGGGCGTCGGCGGGGCAGCACCCGGGCGTGTACGGGGAGATGCCCAGGCAATTTCCCAGAGCGATGCGGCAGCAAGCGCTCGCGGCGGCGTATTCACGTTCTCTACCGAAGCGTTTCGCGAGTCTGAGCGGATTGCCGCCTGGCGTGAAGAGTTCGCCCGCACGATCCTGAAACTCGACATCATACCCCGGTCCAGGGAACGGTTCAGTGCCCGAGCCACGATCCACCATTCGGCTCGGTTCTCTGTGCTGCGCGCAACGACCTCCCATGTCGATCATGATGCGAGCTCCCGGAGCATGATCGCCAACGACAAGGTGTCGCTTGTCTGGATACCGTCCTGCCGCGCGCGCGCGTCGCAGCTTGGCCGCAGCACGGATATCGATCCAGGCGATGCCTTGCTGATGAGCCATGGCGACGTGGGAGCGGTTTCGTTCTCAAGCGATTGCCGATACATGGCGGCGGTGCTGCCGAAATCCGCTCTGGCGCCGCTGGTCCCGGACATCGGCGAGCTTTTTGGACGTCGCGTACCCGGTGCCAATCCGGCGCTGCAAGTGCTTCTGCGCTATCTCGATCTTGCGCGGGATAGCCAGGAAGCCGCCGGCCCGGAGTTGCAGAATCTTCTTGGCGATCACGTTTCGGATTTGATTGCGCTGGCCTTGGGGGCGACGCGACACGCGGCCGAGCGCGCGCGCACCCGCGGCCTGGCGGCGGCGCGGCTGTCCGCCATGAAGGACGACATCCAGAAGGCCTGTCGCCGGCCGGACCTGTCAGTCCACGCGGTTGCCGCGCGGCACGGCGTAGGCGTCCGCTACGTGCAGCGGGTCTTCGAGGAAGCCGGTGTCACCTTCACCCAGTTCCTGACCGAGCAAAGGCTGCTCGCCGCCCATAAGGCGTTGCGAAGCACCGCCGCGGCGCCGGCGCCGATCAGCATGATCGCGTATGAAAGCGGCTTCTCGGACGTGTCGCATTTCAATCGGCTGTTCCGCCGGCGTTTCGGCTGCACGCCGAACGAGGTGCGCAAGATCGCGACGTCGTGACTGCCCGGCCATTCCTGGCGCGCCAGCTTCGCAGCCGCAGCCACAGATCCGCCCCCGTTGGCCCGATGGCGCGCCTGAGCCGAAGATATCGCGCAACCGTCTTGCGCCTGGGGATTCGCGACGTCCGGCGCAGCAGCGCGGTCGCGACGCTGCTGCGCTCCACCGGATCTTCGAGGGCTCCGGCGATCCGCGTGAGAAGGCGCCAGAGCGGGTTGCGCGCGGCAATCGGTCCCGACTGCGAAAGCCAGTCAGCGCAATCCGTGGGCGCGAGGACAGGCGCCGCCGCGATGCCACGCGCCAGGCGCGGCAGCAATTCGGCTGCCGCGACGGCGAGCGGAGAGGCGGGATCCGCGATCGCGGCGTAATGCGCAAGGTCGTGGCGCAGCGATGCGAGGATGAGCAGGGCCGAACGGCCATTGACGCCTGGCATGCCGCACAGCGTCTCGACCAGGAGGCGAAAGCGGGCGATTTCCGCCGCGACCAGGGACTGCGAGGTTGCGGCGATCGGCCGGTCATGATGGGCGGCGATGCGCGCCAGCAGGGCGTGGGCGCAGATCCAGTGCTCGGGTCGATGCAGGATTTCTCCCAGGCTGCGCAAGGCGACCACGATGTCCGGCCCCTGGTCATGATGGCGCTGCCGGTGCAGGGATTCGCGCGGCCGTCGGCGCACCACGCTGAGCCTGTCGACCGCGACCGCTTTCGCTCCGGCGAGGCCCAGGGTGATCCAGAACCGGTAATCCTCGGTGCGCCGGAGGTCTTCCTCGAATCCGCCGGCCCGCAGGATCGTCCAGCGCGGCATCATCACGCTGGAGACAAAGAAGGGGATCCGCTGGGCGGCCACGCGCAGCAGGTCGGTGGTCGGGCAGGCGGGGCCGCCATCAGGCGCCGGCGCCGCGCGCGGATTGCGTACGCCGTCTCGCTCGATCACCGCGCCGCCGAAGCAGATCGCGGCATCGGGAATGGCGCGGAATGCGGCGAGCTTGGCGGAAACCGCATCCGGCAGCAGCAGGTTGTCCGAATCCAGGAAGTGGATGAAATCGCCGCGCGCGGCGGCGATGCCGGCATTGCGCGCGCGGGAGACGCCGGCATTCTCCTGGCGCAGCACGCGCACCTGGTCGCCGAAGCGCCGCAGCGCCGTCTCGGGGTGATCGGTGGAGCCGTCGTCGACCACGAGGATTTCCAGCGGCCGCCAATCCTGGGCCAGGCAGCTCTCCACCGCCTCCACCACCAGGCCGGCGCGGTTGAAGACCGGAATGACCACCGTGATGAGAGGCCGGAAATTGTCGCGCTCGGGCGCCAGGAGATGTCCCAGCATGCGGCCATGGAAGGCGCGGCGGATTTCCGCGCCGGCCTGGCTAGCGAGCTCGCGCAGCCGGTCGAGATGCCAGCGCGCGGCAGGCCCGGGGCAGGTTCGGCCGATGATGGCGGGATTGGGCGCCCCCGGTTCAGGCGTCGGCCCAGGCGCGTTGCTCCAATCGGCGAGGGCCTGCAGCGCGTCCGCCGGCAACGCCGCGTCATGAGCGACCAGGTCGTGCAGCGCGGCCAAGGCGGCACCGCGGCTGGGATCGCCGGGCGCGGCGGCCGGCACATGCTGCGACGCGCTCATCCCGCCTGCCACTCCTTCCAGCCGCGCCACTGGTCCGGATAGCGCGCGATCCAAGGCTCGTGCCGGGCGAGATAGGCCTGCGCCGCCGCGCATTCGGCGTCGCGCCGCCCAAGGCCCGGCGGCAGCGCAAGCGGCGCTTCGATGGCGACATGAAAGCTGCCGTCCGCCTCGCGCACGGTGAAGACCGGCAGCAACGCGGCGCCGGTCAGCGCGGCGAGGCGCGGCGCGCCGAGGGCGATCTTCATGCGGCCATCGAGCAGCGTGCCCGCTATCAGGTCGCTGCCTTCCCAGGCGCCCGCCGTGATCGACAGCAGGCCGTTGTGGCGCAGGGTCTCGACCATGCGGCGCATCGCCGATACGGGATTGCGGCGGTCGAAGACGATGCGTTCGGCCAGATGGCGGTCTTCGGGAAGACAGCGCACCGGATTGAGCAAGGCGATCCCGAGCCGCGTCTTGGAAAAACCGTGCTCCGGCCGGCTCATATGGGCGAGGGCGCAGCCCCGCGCGGCCAGCGCGATCTTGGTGACGTTGCTGTTGAAGGCGAAATGGCCGACCCAGAGGATGGCGCCGCGGCCGGCCGCGCGCGCGGCGTCCAGATGCGTGAGACCGCTGAAGGTGACGCGGGGCTGCCAACCGCCCGGCCGCCAGGCGCGCAGGTTCTGCAGCCGCAATTCGTAGACTGCCGCCTGGAGGTCCAGGGCGATCTTCAGGGCCCGGTCCGCGCTGGTGCCCGCACGGCCGCGCCCGATCGCCTGCGCGGTGCGGTCGAGGCTCCCGCGGTCCACCAGCGGCAGGCGCGCCAGAATGCGGGTGAGGCCGCGCCAGCAACGCTCGGGCAGCAGCCATGCCGCCGGCAGCAGGCCGAGCAGCGATCCGGCGATGGCCAGGTCGCCGCTGTTCCAGGCCGCCCGCCCACCGAGGTCGCGGCGGCGGCGCAGGATGCGCTGCGGCCGGCCGCGTGGCGTGTCGTTGGAGTCAGGGGTCATGCGCCGCATCGCCGGAATTTGACGGGTCGCCAACCTACAAGCGGAGGGCGTGACCCGGAAGGGACCCTGCGCCGGACGGAGCCTAGAACTGGCGACCCCGGCTGGATTCGAACCAGCGGCCTACTGCTTAGAAGGCAGTTGCTCTATCCTCTGAGCTACGGGGTCGGCGTCACGGCCTCAATGGGTCCAGCGGCCGATGCGGTCATACTTGAAATTGTCGGCATAGGCGCGCGGCTGCAGCCGGTGCGGCTTCGGCTCCTCGACCACATAGGCGAGGCCCTCGCGCTCGGCATAGGCGATCGCCTCTTCCTTGCTCTCGAATTTCAGGGTCACCTGCTGGCGCGTCTCGGCGGCCGAGGTCCAGCCCATCAGGGGGTCGGCCTGGCGCTTCACCGCGGCGTCGTATTGCAGGACCCATTCCTTGGTCTTGCCCTTGCCCGACTGCATGGCGTTGCGCGCCGGCTTGAAGATGCGAACCTGCATATGCCCTCGTCCTTGCTGGCGCCGGATCGGCGCATGGTCCCTGGCCGGTGGGTCGGATGGTCGGGGCGACTGGATTCGAACCAGCGACACCCTGCTCCCAAAGCAGGTACTCTACCGGGCTGAGCTACGCCCCGCCGACCATCGGCAGTCGAGCGCGAAGCTAGGTAAATGCCAGGGTTTTTGCAAGTGCGGGACCCCGTGCCACGAATGCCGCCTTGAGCCAACAGTCTGCAATTGCTCAAGAATTTCCATCGAGCCAAGGCCGTTTGTCCCTCGACCCAGAGGCGGGGCCGGTCGAGGCGCACTGGATGACGCGTCCTCTGGAGCGTTTTGCGACGCTGCAGCCGCGATTCTCGCCAAGCTCCTGGTTCCACTTGCCGCCGCTCTCTGGATCTGGCCGGGCGTCCACCATCCCGGAAACACGGCCTTTGGCCCGGACTGGGATTGCAGCGCGATCAGGAGCGGCGAGCTGCTCTGCCTCCAGCGGCCCTAGCCGGCCCGATCCAGCGCCTGGGCGTGGACCATGTCGTGGCGCGAGGCGAGCACGGCGGCCTGGGTCCGGTTGGCGACCCCCAGTTTGCGCATCAGGCGGTGGATCTGCACCTTGATCGTCGCCTCTTTGGCGTCCAGGCGGCGCGCGATCTCCTTGTTGGACAGGCCCTCGCCCAGCAGCGCCATGATCTTGATCTCGCGCTGGGTCAGGCTGTCCAAGGCTGGCGCCCCGGATTCCGCATGCGCCCGGCCGTGCAGCAGTTCGGGCGGCAAATAGGTGTTCCCCCCGGCAGCCATCCGGATCGCCGCCACCAGCACCTCCGCCGAGGCCGAGCTCAGCACGATGCCCTTGATTCCCAACTCGGTCAGGTTGGCGGCGACCGGTGGCGCCACGCTGTTCATCACCAGCACCACGGGGATGGCTGGCTTGCGTTTCAGGCTGTCACCGATGCAGCCGAGATCCTCGTTGGAGCAGGGGGTGACGGTAATGACCAGCGCATCCGCAGCCCCCTGGCCGGACAGAGCGTCGAAGGCATGCTGGGCGCTCTCCATGCCGGCGACCGAGATTGTCGCATCGGTCTGTCGGATCAGCGCCGCCAGCCCTTCACGATCGAGCCGCGAACGATTGGCGAGCAAGACACGCAACGGTGCAGCGACCGACGCGGGCGTCATTCGCCGGTCTCCACTTCGAGCGCTGGGGGGATGCGCATGGTTCCACTCCGACTCGCCTGAATCCCGCCTGAGTCATGTCAGACTCGATATCCACACTTTACGTGTGACAATACCTTCATAACGTTAACGAATAGACGAATCAAGTACTCGAAAGTTACAAGTATTACCCGTCGAGATTTGTCATACATATCTTGAGATGACATTTAGACCTCAGGAATAAAACAACAATACAGACTGAATGGTAGGTCGTGTTTCACGACATTTTTACCTGTAACTGCCATTCTGTCGCAGAGGCGATTCAGTATCCATCTCAGTTTCTAGGGGAGATGCGATGGCGTGCGGCGATGCATCCGGACAGGGCCGATCTGACCAGAACGGTCGCCGCGCGGGCACCGCGGCCGTTGCATCCCGCAATCCGGCGATTCTTGAGTCCGAGGTTGCCCACCAGGCCGCGCAATGCGCCAACGTTGCCCGGCGCGCCGTGTGCGAAGGGGAACGGATCGCCCAGTCCTTCACGCGCCTCGCCGAGGCCGCAGGACGCATCGGCGAGGTGGTGCGCCTGATCAACGGCATCACCGACCAGGCCAATCTGCTGGCGCTCAGCGCCGCCATCGCCACCACGCCCGCGGACGGGCCGGACGGCAAGGCCAGACAGGTCCTTGCGCGCGAGCGTTCGCGCTAGGCGACGCGCCGGTGGCCGCGTCGCGAAGGGGGATACGAATGACGGGCCGCAAGGCTGCCATCGCACGCGATCAACAGCCCGTCCCGACGTCGGCGGCGGCGAAGCGGCGGCGCACTGGCCGGATCGCAGAAGACTGGCCGGAAGAAGGCGGCCCGGCGCCGGACCTTGGCGCTGACATCGCGCCCGCGCTGGGCGATCAGTTCCTGCGCGCCCTGCTGCTCAACATGTCCGAAGCCGTGGTGGCGATCGATTCCCGCGGCACCATCCTGTTCTTCTCGCCGGGCAGCGAGCAGCTGTTGGGCTACGGCGCCGGCGAGACCGTTGGCCGCAATGTCTCGATGCTGATGGCCGGCGCGGATTCGGCGCGGCACGACGGTCACATCCACGCATACCTGCAAAGCGGCCAGTCGCGCATCATCGGCCGCTCGCGCCAGGTCACGGCGGTGACCAAGACGGGGGAGCGCATCGCCGTCGATCTGCGCGTGGTCGCGTTCGAGCTTGCCGGCGTGCGGTTGTTCATCGGCACCATGCGCGACGTGCGCGAGCGCGTCGAACGCGAACTGCGCCTGGAGGCGGCCAAGCGGCAGCTGGCGGAGCGCAACCTGCAACTGCGCGCCATCCTGCGCAGCGTCAGCGAGGGCATCTGCCTGTTCGATCCGCAGCACCGGCTGATCACCTGCAACGACCGCTTTCTCGCGCTGTTCGCGCTCGGCGATGACCGGATCCGGCGCGGCACGTCGTTTCGCGACCTGATCGACTTGCACATGCCGGCCGTTCGCGAAGGGGCCGATGGCGTCGACGACAGCCGGACCCTGTTGCTGGATCTGGCGCGGCGGCAATCCCCGGGCGCAATCAAGCTCACGCTGCAGAGCGGGCCGGTCCTGCGGGTCATGCTGACCCCGCTGCCCGATGGCCGCCTCGTGGTGACCGTCACCGACATCAGCGACGAGGAGCACGCCTCCGAGAAGCTGCGCCGGGCGCTGGCCTCCGAGCGCGCCGCGAGCCAGGCGAAAAGCGAATTCCTCGCCAACATGAACCACGAGCTGCGCACGCCGCTCAACGCCATCCTCGGCATGACCGACGCGATCCTGCACGGCTATTGCGGCGACCTCGCGGCGCGGCAGCGGGAATACCTGCGCGACATCCACGCGGCGGGCGAGCATCTGCGCAACCTGATCGGCGAGATCCTCGATCTGTCCAAGATCGAATCCGGCAATTTCAAGCTCCTGCGCGCACATGCCGCCCCGGAAGAGCTGATGCGGGAATGCGCGCGGATGGTCGATGGGCTGGCGCGGACCGCCGGGCTCAGCCTGAAGATCGAGGTGGCGAAGGAGATCGGCGGCCTGGTCGTCGATGCGCGGGTGATGAAGCAGACCATCCTCAATCTGCTGTCCAATGCGATCAAGTTCACGCCGGGGGGCGGCAGCGTGACCTTGCGCCTCGCGCCCGGCGAGTCCGGCGGCGCCAGGATCGAAGTCGCCGATACCGGCATCGGCATGAATACGGACGAGGTCGCCACGGCCTTGTCGGTCTTCGGCCAGGTCGAGAACGTCATGAACCGCAGGCATTCGGGAACCGGGCTCGGGTTGCCGCTGGCGCGCGCCTTCGTCGAGCTGCATGGCGGCAGCCTGCGCATCGAGAGCGCGCCGCATGCCGGCACCAGGGTGATCATCGACCTGCCGCCAGGTTGCGTCGCCTGACGGCGGCTAAGCCGCGGCCGGGCGCAGCATCGCCGGATCGGCGGCGACCTCCGTCTTCAGCCAGGCGCGGAAGGCCTCGACCGGGCGGTCGCCGCTGCGCTCCTGCGGGCAGACCAGGTACCAGCGCGCCGGCTGGCGCACCTCGATGGCGAATGGGCGCACCAGGCGGCCCAGCTTCAGATCTTCCGCCACCATGAAATGCGGCGCCAGGGCCACGCCCTGGCCGTCAAGCGCGGCCTCGATGGCGAGCAGGTAGGAATCGAACTGCGCCGCGGCGCGGCCCTTCAAATTCGGCACGCCGGCTTCCTGCAGCCAGAGCTGCCAGTCATTCGCCGTCGTATAGACCTGCAGCAAGGCGTGATTCACCAGGTCGACCGGCTGGCGCAGGCCGAGGCCGCTTTGCGCCAGGCCCGGCGTGCAGACCGGGAACAGCAGCGCGTCGAACAGATGGTCGTAGTGCAGCCCGGGCCGGTCGGCTGCGGCGGTGCTGATGAGGCCGAGATCGGCGATCTGCGGGTCGAACTCCCAATCGAAATGGCTGGTGTTGACCCGCACCACCACGTTCGGATTGGCGGTCTGGAAGCGGTGCAGGCGGGGAATGAGCCAGCGCACCGCCACGGTGACATAGACCTGGACCCGCAGATCCTCCGACCGGCGGGCGCGGCGCAGCAACTCGGCCCCCTGGCTCATGCGGTCGAAGCCGTCGCGCAGGAAGGGGAAGAGGATTCGCCCGGCCTCGCTCAACGCCACCCGCCGCCCGCTGCGATCGAACAGGCGGACCGCGAAATGCTCTTCCAGCCCCGCCACCTGGTGCGAGATCGCGGACTGGGTAAGACCCAGTTCCTCGGCGGCGGATCGGAAGCTCATGTGCCGGGCGGCGGCCTCGAAGGCGCGCAGGGCGGCGAGCGGCGGCAGGTCGCGTTTCATGAATCAGAATCATCTATTGATGAATTAGTCTCGCTTGCTGGCCGGCGGTTTTCAAGGGAAAATGCATTAAATCCAAGTCCTGGGAAGGAATCTCGAAATGAGCGTTGTTCAAGCGGAATCGCCGCGCCGGGGTGGGCGCGAGGCGCGCCGTGCGTTGCGTGCCGCACCTTTGGCGATGAACGAACGCCCGGTCTGGCCGGGCATGAGCGGCGGCCACTACAAGGTCATGTCGGATGCCGACGTGCAGCGCATCCACCAGGCCGCGCTCGACGTGCTGGAGCAGGTGGGTTTCGCCGATGCGATCCCCAGCGGCATCGAGGTGATGACCCGCGCCGGCGCCAGGCTGGAATCGAACGGGCGGCTGACCTTCCCCCGCGCGCTGGTGGAGGACACGGTCGCCATGGCGGCGCGGAAGTTCCCGCTGGTCGGCCAGGACCCGAAGCACGACATGGAGCCTTGGGGCAAGAAGGTCTATTTCGGCACCGCCGGGGCCGCGGTGAACATCGTCGATCCGATCACCGGCGCATACCGCGAGAGCACCACCAAGGACCTCTACGACATCGCCCGCATCGTCGACGAGATGGAGCATGTCCATTTCTTCCAGCGCGCCGTGGTGTGCCGCGACCTGCCCGATCCGTTCGAGATGGACTTCAACACCTGCTACGCCAGCGTCATGGGCACCACCAAGCATGTCGGCGCCTCCTGGGTCGATCCCATGCATCTGAAGGCGTCGCTCGAGATGCTGCACATGATCGCCGGCAGCGAGGCGAAGTGGCGCGAGCGTCCCTTCGTCAGCCAGTCGAACTGCTTCGTCGTGCCGCCGCTGAAATTCGCCCAGGACGCCTGCCGCTGCCTCGAAGTGGCGGTGGAGGGCGGCATGCCCGTCCTGCTGCTCTCGGCGGCCCAGGCGGGCGCCACCTCGCCGGCCGCGCTGGCGGGAACGATCGTGCAGGCGGTGGCGGAATGCCTGGTCGGCCTCGTCTACGTGAACGCGATCCAGCCCGGCGCGCCGGCGATCTTCGGCACCTGGCCCTTCGTGTCCGATCTGCGCACCGGCGCCATGTCCGGCGGCTCGCCGGAGCAGGCCTTGCTCTCCGCCGGCTGCGCGCAGATGTTCCACTTCTACGACCTGACCGGCGGCACCGCCTCGGGCATGACGGATTCCAAGATCCCCGACGCCCAGGCCGGCTATGAGAAGGCGTACAACCACGCGCTGGTCGGCAATGCCGGCGCCAATCTGATCTACGAGAGCGCCGGCATGCATGCCAGCCTGCTCGGCTATTGCCTGGAAAGCATCATCATCGACAACGACATCCTCGGCGCCACCCAGCGGACCATCCGCGGCATCGAGGTGAACGACGAGACGGTGTCGCTGGAGACGATCAAGAAGACCTGTCTGGAAGGGCCGGGCCACTATCTCGGTTCCGAGCAGACCCTGCGGCTGATGCAGAAGGACTACGTCTATCCGACGGTCGGCGACCGCACCTCGCCCAAGGAATGGGTGGAGCGGGGGCAGACCAGCATCGTCGACAAGGCGATCAAGCAGACCAAGCTGATCCTCGACCGCAACTATCCGCGCCACGTGCCGGATGCCGTGGACGACGCGATCCGCGCCAAGTTCCCGGTCCGCCTGCCGCGCGAGCAGATGCGGCCGAAGCAGTAGAACCACCCCCTTCCGTCATTGCCGGGCTTGACCCGGCAATCCAAGTTCCGCAGCAGCGACATGGCGACGCATTTGGATTACCGGGTCTCGCCGCTGGCGCGGCGGCCCGGTAATGACGAGGGGAGAAGAAGACGAAGAAGGGGAGACATTCATGACCGATCACGCCCGCGTGGTCATCATCGGCGGCGGCGCTGTGGGGTGCAGCACGCTCTATCACCTGGCCAAGATGGGCTGGACCGACTGCCTGCTGCTGGAGATGAACGAGCTCTCCTCAGGCTCGACCTGGCACGCGGCGGGCAACGTGCCGAACTTCTCCACCTCGTGGAACGTCATCAAGCTGCAGCGCCATTCGTCCAAGCTCTACGCGCGGCTGGGCGACGAAGTCGACTACCCGATGAACTACCACATCACCGGGTCGATCCGCCTCGCCAACAACAGGGAGCGCATGGACGAATACCGCCATGTCGCGGCGATGGCGCATGCCCAGGGCATCGACTTCCAGGTGATCGGCCCGAACGAGATCAAGGACAAGTATCCGTTCATGGAAATGGACGGCGTGATCGGCGGCCTCTACGACCCCTTCGACGGCGACATCGACCCCAGCCAGCTGGTGCAGGCTTATGCCATGGGCGCCAAGGATCTGGGCTGCCGCATCCAGCGCTTCACCCGCGTCACGGCCTTGCAGCGCGTCGGCAACGAATGGCTGGTGAAGACCGACAAGGGCGACATCCGCTGCGAGATCGTGGTCAACGCCGCCGGCTATCGCGCGGGCGAGATCATGGCCATGGTCGGGCAATACCTGCCGATCGTCTCCATGTCGCACCAGTATCTGGTGACCGAGATGCTCCCGGAGCTGGAGGCGCGCAAGGAGAAGCTGCCGCTGCTGCGCGATCCGGACACCTCCTATTACCTGCGCCAGGAGCGCCACGGCCTGCTGCTCGGCCCCTATGAGTGGCAGGCGACGCCGCATTGGCTGGACGGCATCCCGGAGGATTTCGCCTATCAGCTGTGGCCCGATTCTCTGGACCGGCTGGAGAGCTATATCGAGAAGGCGATCGAGCGCGTGCCGCTGCTCGGCACCGCCGGCATCCAGCGGGTCATCAACGGCCCGATCCCCTATTCGCCGGACGGCAACCCCTATATCGGCCCGGCCCATGGCCTGCCGAATTTCTACCAGGCCTGCTGCTTCTCCTTCGGCATCTCGCAATCGGGCGGGGCGGGGAAGACGGCGGCGGAATGGATCGCCCATGGCGAGCCGGAATGGGATTTCTGGACCCTCGATCCACGCCGCTACACCGACTACGCGACCAAGAGCTATGTCGTGGAAAAGGCGATCGAGCTCTACCAGAACGAATACGCGATCGCCTTCCCGGCGAACGAATGGCCGGCCGGTCGCCCGGCCAAGACCACCGCGCTCTACGACAAGCTCAAGGCCAAGGGTGCGTCCTTCTGCGCCCGTGGCGGGTGGGAGCGCGCGGCCTGGTTCCCGCGCAAGGGCGACGATGCGTCGCGCAAGCCGAGCTTCCGCCGCACCAATTGGCACGCGGCGGTCGCCGAGGAATGCAAGGCGGTGCGCGAGCGCGTCGGCATCCTCGATCTCGGCGGCTTCACCAAGCTGGTGATCGAGGGCAAGGGCGCCAATGACTGGCTGAACAACATGATCTGCGGCAAGCTGCCGAAGCTGAACCGCATGTCGCTCTCCTACATGCTGAATGACAAGGGCGGCATCGTCAGCGAGTTCACCATCACGCGGCTCGGCGACGACAAGTTCTACCTGATGTCGGCGGCGGCGGCCGAGTGGCACGACCTCGACTGGCTGGAGAAGCATCTGCCGAAGGACGGGTCGATCAAGATCGACAACCTCTCGGCGCGCTACGGTTCCATCATCATCGCCGGCCCGAAGGCGCGCGAGGTACTAGGCAAGGTCACCGAGGCCGATCTCTCCAACAAGGCCTTCCCCTGGCTGTCGGCGCGGCAGATCGAGATCGGCTATGCCCGCATGCTGGCGATGCGCGTGAACTATGTCGGCGAACTGGGCTGGGAACTGCACGTGCCCATGGAGCAGATGGTACCGATCTATGACGCGCTGTGGGAGGCGGGCAAGCCCTTCGACATGCGCGATTTCGGCATGTACGCAATGGATTCCCTGCGGCTGGAGAAGGTCTATCGCGGCTGGAAGGGCGACATGACCCACGAATACACGCCGCTGATGGCGAGCCTCGACCGCTTCATCGACTTCCAGAAGCCGGGCTTCAAGGGCATGGACGCGCTGGTCGCGGAGCGCAACCGCGGCCCAAAGGAACGCTTCGTGCCGCTGGTCCTGGATGAGGCCAAGGATTGTGACGCGCCCGCCTGCGCCCCGGTCTATCGCGGCGAGGAGCTGGTCGGCTTGGTCACTTCCGGCGGCTACGGCCACACCATCGGCAAGAGCATCGCGCTGGCCTATGTGCGCACCGACCTGGCGCAGATCGGCGAGAAGCTCGAGATCGAAGTCTTCGGCGAGCGCCGCAAGGCCGTGGTCAGCCAGGAGCCGATCTTCGATCCGGAGAATGCAAGGTTGCGGGCGTAGCGGAGACAGCGCGCGCTGCAACACCCCCCTTCCCAACCTTCCCCCGCAAGGGGGGAAGGGGTTCAGCGAGCAGGCGGAGGAAGTTCGGACTCCCTCCCCAAACAAGTATCCCCCTCCCCCTTGACGGGGGAGGGCAGGGGTGGGGGTGAGTTGCAGCGCCGGGTATTCGAGTAGAGGGGACACCAAGACATGGCACTTCCAACGCAGGCGCGGGTCGTCATCATCGGCGGCGGCATTGCCGGCTGCTCCGTCGCCTATCATCTGGCCAAGCTCGGCTGGAAGGACGTGGTGCTGCTGGAGCGCAAGAAGCTGACCAGCGGCACGACCTGGCACGCGGCGGGGCTGGTGCGCGCCTCGCTCTACACGGCGAATCTGACCCGCCTCGCGAAATACACGACCGATCTCTACACCAACCTGGAGAAGGAGACGGGGCAGGCGACGGGCTTCGTGCAGCCGGGCTCGCTTTCCATCGCCACCAACAAGGAGCGCTGGGAGGAATTCCAGCGCGGGGCCGCCATGCTGCGCGGCTTCGACGTGATCGCCGAGCAGATCGGTCCGCAAGAGGTGAAGAAGAAGTGGCCGCTGCTGAACGTCGATGACGTGATCGGCGCGATCTACTACCCCAAGGACGGCAAGTGCAATCCGGCCGACACCACCATGGCGCTGGCCCGCGGCGCCCGCATGGGCGGGGCGAAGATCTTCGAGGACACCAAGGTCACCAAGGTGCTGACCAAGGACGGCCGCGTCACCGGCGTCGAGACCGACCAGGGCGCCATCGCCTGCGAATACGTGGTCAATTGCGGCGGCATGTGGGCGCGCGAAATCGGCCGCCGGGTCGGCGTCAACATTCCGCTGCAGGCCTGCGAGCATTTCTACATCGTGACCGAGCCGATGGAGGGCATGACGCCGGATCTGCCGGTGCTGCGCGACATGGATGCCTGCGCCTATTACAAGGAGGATGCCGGCAAGCTGCTGCTCGGCGCCTTCGAGCCGAAAGCCAAGCCCTGGGGCGTCGAGGGCATCCCGGAGGATTTCGCCTTCGACGAGCTGCCGGAGGATTTCGACCATTTCGCGCCGATCCTGGAAGGCGCCATGCACCGGGTGCCGAGCCTGGAGAAGGTCGGCATCCGCAAGTTCTTCAACGGGCCGGAGAGCTTCACCGCCGACCAGCGCTACGTGCTGGGCGAGGCGCCGACCTTGAAGAATTTCTTCGTCGCCGCCGGCTTCAATTCCATCGGCATCCAGTCGGGCGGCGGGGTCGGCTGGGCGCTGGCGCATTGGATCGCCGAGGGCGAGCCGCCCTTCGATCTGTGGGACGTCGACATCCGCCGCTTCTATCCGCACCACAGCACCAAGTCGTTCCTGGTGCCGCGCGTCTCCGAGGCGCTCGGCCTGCTCTATGCCATGCACTGGCCGTTCCGCCAGTTCGAGACTTCGCGCGGCATCCGCAAGTCGCCTTTCTATACGCAGACGAAAGAGCTCGGCGCCTGCTTCGGCGAAGTGGCCGGCTATGAGCGGCCGAACTGGTATGCGCCGAAGGGCGTGGCGCCGGTCTACGAGTATTCCTACGGGCGGCAGAACTGGTTCGATTACTGCGGCGCGGAATGCCGCAACATCCGCGAGAATGTCGGTTTCCTCGACCAATCCTCCTTCGCCAAGTTCCTGGTCACCGGCAAGGATGCCGAGCGCGAGCTGCAGCGTCTGTCCTGCGCCGATGTGGGGCGCGAGGGCAAGGCGACCTACACGCAATGGCTCAACGCCAAGGGCCGCATCGAGGCCGACCTCACCATCACCAAGCTGGCGCCGGAGCGTTTCCTGGTGGTGACCGCCGTCGCCACCGGCCCGCGCGAATGGCACTACATGAAGCGCCATTTCACGCCGGGCGCCCAGGTGCAGATGGAGGATGTCAGCAACCTCTATGCCGTGCTCGGCCTGATGGGTCCGAACAGCCGCAAGGTGCTCTCCAGGCTCACCAATGCCGATCTTTCCAACGAAGCCTTCCCGTTCGCCGCGGCGAAGGAGATCGATTTCGGCTGGACCAAGGCGCTGGCCTTGCGCATCTCCTATGTGGGCGAGCTGGGCTGGGAGCTTTATCTGCCGGCCGATTACGCGCCGGGCGCGCTGGAGCTGCTGCTGGAGGCCGGCAAGGAATTCGGCATCAAGCCGGCCGGCATGCACGCGATGAACTTCCTGCGCCTGGAAAAGGCCTACCGCCACTGGGGGCATGACATCAGCCCCGACGACACGCCGCATGAATCCGGTTTGGCCTTCCTCTGCGCCATGGACAAGGCGGTGCCCTTTATCGGGCGCGACGCGGTGGCGGCGGAAAAGGGGAAGAAGCTGACCAAGCGGCTCGTTCAGTTTGCGTTGGCTGATGCCACGCCCTTGCTCTATCACAACGAGCCGATCTACCTGGATGGCCGGAATGTCGGCTACGTCACCTCGGCCGGCTACAGCTACACGCTGAACGCCGCCATCGGCATGGGCTACGTGAAGCATGCCGAGGGCGTCGACCAGGCGCTGATCGACGGCGGCAGGTGGGAGATCGAGGTCGCCGACCGGAAGGTGCCGGCGCGGGCCAGCCTGAAGCCGTTCTACGACCCGAAGAACGAGCGGATGAAACTCTAGTCACCTTCCCCCCTTGCGGGGGAAGGCAGCGAAGCCTTAGCGAGCGGAGCGAGCTTAGGCGTAGCCGGAAGGGGGGTAGTGCGCCTTCAGGCGCACAATCGCCGGAGGCGATATGAGCGAAGTTCCCTCGCGGATAGACTTGGCGTTGCAACACCCCCCTTCCCACCCTTCCCCCGCAAGGGGGGGAAGGAGCCCAGCGAGCATGTAGTGCATGCGGCGTGTCGCCCGCGCTATTCCTTCCCCGTTTACTGCCCCGCGCGGTCCCGCTAGGGTGCTCCTGAAACGCCCGGAAAGGGCGCGCGTCTGGGGAGCAGCGTGATGGGAAGCTTTATCGAGATCACGGCCGCCGATGGCGGCCGGTTCAAGGCCTATTTGGCGTTGCCGGCGAGCGGCAAGGGCCCGGGCATCGTCCTCTGCCAGGAGATCTTCGGCGTCAACGCCTATGTGCGCGAGACGGCCGACCTGTTCGCCGCCGAGGGCTATGTCGTGCTGGCGCCCGACCTCTTCTGGCGCATGGAGCCAAATGTCGACATGGGCTATTCGCCCGAGGAATGGCAGAAGGCCTTCGGCTTCTTCCAGAACTTCGACGTCAATGCCGGCATCAAGGACATCACCTCGACGGTCAGCGCCTTGCGCGGCCGGCCGGAATGCACCGGCAAGGTCGGCGTGCTGGGGCATTGCCTGGGCGGCAAGCTCGCCTATCTGGCGGCGGCGCGCTCCGGCGTCGACTGCGCCGTCGGCTATTACGGCGTCGGCATCGAGGCCAGCCTGAACGAGAAGGACAAGATCCGCTGCCCGATGGTGCTGCACATCGCCGGCGAGGACAAATACGTCCCCAAGGAAGCGCAGGAGCAGATCAAGGCCGCCTTCGCCGACAAGCCGAATGTCGAGATCTACGTCTATCCCGGCCAGGATCACGCCTTCGCCCGCACCATGGGCGACCACTACAACAAGCCCGCTGCAAACATGGCGCATTCGCGCTCGATCGCCCTGTTCCGCAAGGTGATGGGCCCGAAATACGACCTCTCGGCGCTGTGGGACCAGCATTGCTATCACGAATTCGCCACCCGCGACGTGGCGGCGACCATGAAGACCATGGTCGACAACCCCTATGTCAACCACATCCCGACCATGACCGGCGGCGTGGAGCAGCAGGAGCTCGCGCGCTTCTACCAGCACCATTTCGTCAACGCCAACCCGGCCGACACCAAGCTGGTGCCGATCTCGCGCACCATCGGCGCCGACCGCGTGGTGGACGAGATGCTGTTCTGCTTCACCCATGACCGCGAAATCGACTGGATGCTGCCCGGCGTGCCGCCGACCGGCAAGTATGTCGAGATCCCGCTGGTGGCCATCGTCTGCTTCCGCGGCGACAAGCTCTATCACGAGCACATCTACTGGGATCAGGCCTCGGTCCTGGCGCAGATCGGGTTGATCGACGCGTCCAAGCTGCCAACCGCGGGGATCGAGACGGCGAAGAAGCTGCTCGACGAGAAGCTGCCCTCCAACACCATCATGAAGCGCTGGGCCGAGAGCGCCGACAAGGGCTGACGGCGATGAAGAACCCGGTCCTGGACAAGCTGCGCGCCGGCGGCTGCGTCGGCGCGATGTGGACGACCCTGGGCGCGCCGGTGATCGCCGAGCTCATGGTGGAAGAGGGGGCGGACGCCATCGTCTTCGACCTGCAGCACGGCTTGTGGACCATGCCGATGCTGCAGGCGGCCATCGGGGTGGTGCGCGAAAAGGCGGTGCCGCTGATCCGCACCCAGGACGATTCCTATTTCGCCATCGGCTCGGCGCTGGACAGCGGCGCGATGGGCGTCATCGTGCCGGTGGTCGAGACGGCGGAGCAGGCGGAGCGCATCGTGCAGGCGGCCAAGTATCCGCCGGTCGGCAAGCGCTCCTCCGGCGGCATCCGTTCGGTGATCGACGCCAAGGCCCAGGTGCCGAAGACCAACGATGCGATCTTCGTCGCCGCGATGATCGAGACCGAGCTGGGCGTCGCCAATGCGGCGGCGATCGCCAAGGTGCCCGGCATCGACATGCTGTTCATCGGGCCCTTCGACCTGTCGCTGTCGCTCGGCACCTTCCCGGAGTTCGGGCCGAAGCACGAAGCGGCGATGCAGGCGGTGAAGGACGCGGCGCACAAGGCGGGCAAGAGCTGCGGGCTGTTCACCATCGGCGAGAGCATGGCGGCCGACCGGCGTCGCCAGGGCTTCCAGATGGCGGTGCTGGCCTATGACCAGGACCTGGTCCAGACGGCCTCCAAGGCGCGGCTGCGCCGCTTCGCCGACCAGCCTGGCAAGGACCTGCTCGCCGGCGCGGTGGCGCTGGTGACGGGATGCAACCGCGGCATCGGGCCGCAGACCGTGCGCGCCTTGCTGAAGGCGGGCGCGAAAAAGGTCTATGTGGGCGCGCGCAAGCTGGACGGCGTCAAGGCCCTGGTGGCCGAGGCGCCGGACAAGCTGGTGCCCGTCGAGCTCGACATCACCAGGCCCGAGCAGGTCGCGGCGGCGGCGAAGCTGGCGCGGGACGTGACTCTGCTGGTCAACAATGGCGGCGTGAATTTCAACACGCCGCTCTTCGCCATCGAGAGCAGCGACAACGCCCGGCGCGAGATGGAGGTGAACTATTTCGGCACGCTCGCCATGTGCCGCGCCTTTCAGCCGATCCTGAAGGCCAATGGCGGCGGCGCCATCGTCAACATGCTGTCGATCCTGTCGCTGGTGAACCTGCCGCTGATGGGCTCGCTCTGCGCCTCCAAGGCGGCGCTGTGGAGCCTGACTCAGGCGCTGCGCGCCGAGCTGAAGGCGCAGGGCACCCACGTCATGGGCGTGCTGCCCGGCGCGGTCGACACCGACATGACCGCCGGCGTCAACGTGCCGAAGGTGCAGCCCGGCGTGATCGCCGACGCGATCGTGCAGGGGCTGAAATCCCGCGCCGACGAGATCTATCCAGGCGACATGGGCGCCGGGGTCGCCTTCGGCCTCGCCGGCGACCCGAAGGCGGTGGAGCGCGAATTCGCCAACTACCTGCCTGCGGCGCGGGTGTGAGTGAGTTCGGCGTGGGGACGCAAGATCAGCGCAAGTCGCTCTATCTGCTCCTTCCCCCCTTGCGGGGGAAGGTGGGGAAGGGGGGTGTTGCAGCGCCGGGTATTGCGACAAAGAATTTTCGCCTCCCATCGCCTCCGGCGATGCGCGCGCGTAACGCGCGACCCCCCTTCCGGCTGCGACTAGGCTCACTGCGTTCGCCAAGTCTCCGCTGCCTTCCCCCGCAAGGGGGGAAGGGTTTGTTTTTATGATCAAGGTCGAACACGTCAGCAAATCCTTCGGCGGCATTCATGCCGTGGAGGATTGCTCGCTCGAGGTCGCGAAGGGCTCGGTCACCGGGCTGATCGGACCCAACGGCGCGGGCAAGTCGACGCTGTTCAACATCATTGCCGGACTGCTGGCGCCGGATAGCGGCACGATCCTGCTCGACGGCGAGGATGTGAGCGGCTGGCCGGCGCACCGGTTGTTTCACAAGGGCCTCGCGCGGACTTTCCAGATCGCCCAGGAATTCTCGCGCATGACGGTGATCGAGAACCTGATGGCGGTCCCTACCGGCCAGTCAGGGGAGAATTTGTTCAAGGCCTGGTTCGGCTGGAGCAAGGTCCTCGCCGAGGAGGAGGCGCTGCAGCAGCGCGCGCGCCAGGTCCTGGGCGAGCTGCGGCTCACGCATCTGGAGCGCGAATACGCCGGCAACCTCTCCGGCGGGCAGAAGAAGCTGCTCGAACTTGGCCGCACCATGATGATCCAGCCGAAGGTGGTGCTGCTGGACGAGCTCGGCGCCGGGGTCAACCGCACGCTGCTGGGCGAGATCGCCGGCGAAATCGAGCGGCTGAACCGTGAGCACGGCTATACCTTCTTCGTCATCGAGCACGACATGGATCTGATTGCCCGGCTGTGCCAGCCGGTGATCGTGATGGCTGAAGGGCGGGTCCTCACCCAGGGCAGCATGGCGGAGATCCGCCGCAACGAGGCGGTGATCGAGGCCTATCTCGGCGCGCGACATCACAAGCCGGCCCCGGGACTTGGTGCGGGGGCGGGGGCATGAGCCTGCTCAGCGTCGAGAATCTGGTGGCGGGGTACGGCCCGGTCGACATCCTGCAAGGCGTGTCGCTCTCCGTGGAGCTCGGCCAGATCGCCGTCGTGATCGGCTCGAACGGCGCCGGCAAGTCGACGGCGATGAAGGCGATCTTCGGCCTGGCCCAGGTGCGCGGCGGCCGCGTGCTGTTCGAGGGGCAGGACATCACGCGCCTGCCGGCGGATGTGCTGTGCGGCCGCGGCATCGCCTATGTGCCGCAGGAGCGCAACGTCTTCCGCACCTTGAGCGTGCGCGAGAACCTGGAGATGGGGGCGTTCCTGAAGCCCGGCAACATCGCCCGCCGCATCGAGGAGGTGCTGGGCCTGTTCCCGCCCCTGCGCGAGAAACTGAAACAGGCTGCCGGCGAGCTCTCCGGCGGGCAGCGGCAGATGGTGGCGATGGGCCGCGCGCTGATGCTGGAGCCGAAGCTGCTGATGCTGGACGAGCCGACCGCGGGCTTGTCGCCGCTCTACATGGACCAGATTTTCGATCGCATCGTCGCAGTCAACAAGGCCGGCATCGGCGTGCTGCTGGTGGAGCAGAACGCCAAGCAGGCTTTGGCCATCGCCCATACCGGCTACGTGCTCGCCACCGGCCGCAACCGCTTCACCGATACCGCCGCGAACCTGCTGGCGAACCGGGAAGTGGCCGAGAGTTTTCTGGGTGGGTAGGGCAATGCCAGGGAAACTCAACACAAGCGACACATTCGCTGAACTCCTTCCCCCCTTGCGGGGGAAGGGTGGGAAGGGGGGTGTTGCAGCGCCGGGTGTGACCACCGCTGTTCTTCGCTTCTTATCGCCTCTGGCGATGCGCGCCCGCAGGGCGCGCCCCCCCTTCCGGCTGCGACTAGGCTCACTGCGTTCGCCAAGTCTCCGCTGCCTTCCCCCGCAAGGGGGGAAGGGTAACTTGTTGTTTGGGGAAGGGTAGCGTGGACGCCCTCAGCGATTTCATCAACCTGTATCTGCTGCCCGGCCTCGTGGTCGGCTGCATCTATGCGCTGGGGGCCATCGGCATCTCGTTGCTGTTCGGCATCCTGCGTTTCGCCCATTTCGCCCATGGCGACATGATGACGCTCGGCGCCTATCTGGCGATCATCTTCACCGGGTCCCTGGGCTGGAGTCCCTACGCGGCCTTGCCGATCGCCGTCATCGGCGCGGCGGCGGTGGCGCTCGGGCTTGACCGCGTATTCTACAAGCCGTTCCGGCGTTCGCCCGGCATCGTCTCGGTCATCGCCTCCTTCGGCGTGATGCTGATGCTGCGCTCGGCGATCCAGCTGATCTGGGGCGTCGACGTGAAGACCTACGACATCGGCATCCGCTTCCCGATGGAATTCGGCCTGCTGCGGATCGCGCCGCGCCAAGTGACCATCGTGCTGGTGACGGCGGCGCTAGTCGTCGCGCTGCACCTGTTCCTCAGTCGCACGCGCCTGGGCAAGGCGATGCGCGCAGTCAGCGATGACCCCGATCTGGCGCGGGTCAGCGGCATCAACGTGGAGCAGGTGATCCGCTGGACCTGGATCATCGGCGCCGGCCTCTCCGCCGCGGGCGGTGTCTTCATCGGCATCCAGACGAAGGTGCACCCCAATATGGGCTGGGACCTGCTGCTGCCGCTCTTCGCCGCCGCCGTGCTGGGCGGCATCGGCCGGCCCTATGGCGCGGTGGTGGGCGGGCTCGCCATCGGCCTCACCCAGGAGCTGGCGACCTATCGCTGGTTCTCCGACCAGCCGTTCATCGATCCCGGCTACAAGCCGGCGGTCGCCTTCTCCGTCATGGTGATCATGCTGATCTGGCGGCCGACGGGCCTGTTCAAGGGAAGGACCTGAGCATGACCCTGGTCGGCTTCGCCAGCTACCTGATCGCGCTTGGCACCATGAGCGGCCTCTACGCGCTGCTCTGCCTGGGCCTGAATCTGCAATGGGGCTTCGCCGGCCTGTTCAACGCCGGCATCGCCGCCTTCTTCGCCATCGGCGCCTATGTGGCGGCGATCCTGACCTCCCCGGAAAGTGCCGCGCATCTCGGCGGCTTCGGGCTGCCCTATGTCGTGGCTTGGCCGGCGGCGATGGCGGCGGGCGGCGTGCTGGCCTGGGCGGTCGGACGCGTCTGCCTTGGCCTGCAGGGCGACTACCTGGCCATGGCCAGCATTGGCATCGCCGAGGTGCTGCGCATCGTGATCAAGAACGAGGAGTGGCTGACCGGCGGCACCCGCGGCATCGCCGCGATCCCACGCCCGTTCGAGGCGCTGCTGCCGCAGCCCTGGAACGGCCTGGCTTTCCTCGGACTGATCGTCGTCCTCGTCGTCGTTGTCTACCTGGCGGCCGAGCGCGCCTGGATCTCGCCCTGGGGCCGCTCCCTGCGTGCGATCCGCGACAGCGACGTGGCGGCGGCGGCCATCGGCAAGGACGTGAAGCAGTTCCGCCTCGAGGCCTTCGTGCTGGGCGCCATGGTGATGGCGCTGGCCGGCGCCCTGTCGGCGCATTACTTCAAGTTCCTCGGCACCACGGCGACCGAGCCGCTGATGGTGACGTTCCTGGTCTGGGTCATGCTGATCGTCGGCGGCAGCGGCAACAACCGCGGCGCGATCCTCGGCGCCATGCTGATCTGGCTGATCTGGTCAGGTACCGAATTGCTGACCAACCGCCTGCCGGCGGAATGGATCACCCGCACCAGCTACATCCGCGTGCTGCTGATCGGCCTGCTGCTGCAGGTGGTGCTGCAGAAGTTCGGCAAGGGCCTGCTGCCGGAGAAGCCGCCGCGGATGGCCGGCGCTCAGGCGAGGGACGAGACCAGATCCTGAAGGCTGGCGACGATCCGCGCGCTCCGCGGCAGGTCGTATTCCGGCGGCTGTCCGGCGCGGTTGATCCAGAAGGTGCGGAAGCCGAAGGCGGCGGCGCCCCCGGCATCCCAGGCATTGGAGGAGACGAAGGCGATCTCCCCGGCACCGGCGCCGGCCCAGGCGCGGCCGAGCTCGTAGACGCGCCGGTCCGGCTTGAAGATGCGCAGCGGCGCCACCGAGAGCACGGCGTCAAGCTGCGGTTTCAACCCGCTGGAGACGAGGCCGCTTTCCAGCATGTCCGGATCGCCGTTGGAGAGCGCGGCGAGGCGCAGGCCTTTCCGCCGCAACTCGGCCAGCGCGTTCGCGGCCTCGGCATAGGGGGCCAGCTGCTCATAGGCCCGCAGCAGATTTTCGCGCAAGGCCGGGCCGGCGGCCCCATGCGCCGCCAGGGCGAAGTCAAGCGCCGCCTCGGTCAAGGCGCGGAAGCTGCGGTACTCCCCGCGCAGCGAATAGACCCAGGTGTATTCCAGCTGTTTCTGCCGCCACAGGCGGGAGACCGCATCGGCTTGCGGTCCCAGGGCGCCGCCCTCCCGCGCGATGGCCGAATGCACGTCGAGCAAGGTGCCGTAAACATCGAACAGGATTGCCTGAATCGCCATCGCTAAAATGTCCCGCAAATTGCGCCGGATCCCGGCCCGCGCGGTCGGATCGGCATTAAAGCCGCCTTAACAGGTGTGGTGACTAGAATCGCATGGTTCTCAACGGGTGGTCAATTTTCGGGGTTGCCCGCGATGGTCGGCAAGCGAAGCAGGACGCAACGAAGCACCGCGCCGGTGGCAGCGCCGCCGCCGACACCGCAACGCCGCATGTTCGCGCGCGAGGTGCCGGCGCTGGACCTCAGCGGCATCTCGCTCTGCGTCATCAACGACAACGAATTCCTGCGCTCCTACATGGAGCGGCTGTTCGGCATCATGCGGGTGGGCCGCGTGGTCACCTTCGAGAACACCGCCGTCGCCCGCGAACGCATGGCCGAAGCCAATCCCGACATCGTCATGATCGACCTGGACCTCGCCGGCCAGGATGGGCTGGATCTCGTGCGCGCTATCCGCAAGGGCGAGGTCGGCATCCGCAATGACGCGGCGATCCTGGTGTGCTCCGCCTTCGTCGACCGCGACTACGTGCTGAAGGCGCGGAACAACGGCATCAACTGGACCCTGGTGAAGCCGCTCAGCTTCCGCCGCTTGTACGAAGGGCTGGCGCGGGTCATCCTCGACGAGCGGCCCTTTGTCGATTGCGATGCCTATACCGGCCCGGACCGCCGCCTGCTGGTCGGCATCAGCGGCTATGACGGGTTCGAGCGCCGCAAACCCAAGCAGCCGGAGAAGGGCGCATGAGCCAGGCCTTGCGCGACAAGGTGCAGGAAATACCGCAGATCAAGCTGCGCCAGATGGAAGCCGACGCCAGCATCGCCATGCTGGAGCTGAGTGCCTCCTTCCGCAAGCATGTCAACGGCGCCTTGCGCGACATGTTCATCCTGCTGGCCGATCCGGACCCGGAGGACGAGGACTGGCGCCGGCGCATGCACGGCCTGGCGCGCGACCTGCAGGGCGCCGGCGGTTCCTTCGACTATGCGCTGCTGATCATCATCGGCGAGGTGATGTGCCAGACCATCAAGGACCTGGCGGAGTCGAACCAACAGGCGCTGCAGCGGCGGATCGCCGCCTATGCGGCGGCGCTCGACGCCGTCATCAAGGTCGACCTGAAGGGCGACGGCGGCGACAACGGCCGCAAGCTGCTCTCGGTGCTGCAGATCGAGCCGCCGGCAGCTTAGCCTCCGCGAAGAAGGAGCCGCGTCATCCAAAGAAAAAAAGGGCCCGCCGGAGCGGGCCCCTTTCGTGTTTCCGATCCGCGCCGTCTTACGGCGTGACCAGGCCGACTTCCTTGTAGCCCGTGCCGTCGACCACGAAATGGCCGATGACGCCGGCGACGTCGCCCTTGTCGTCGAAGTCCATCGAGCCGGTGGCGCCGGTATAGTCGATGTCCTTGCCGGCCTTGATCAGCTCGACCGCCTTGGCCCAGTCGCCGGGGCCGACCGGCTCGCCCGGAGGATTGGCGATCGTGCGGAGCGCGTCGCGCACCTTGGTGCGGTCGGTGGAGCCGGCCTGCTGGATGGCGAGCGCCGCCAGGATCACCGAATCATAGACCTGGCCGATGAAGATCTTGTCCTTGGTGGTCTGGAACTTGGCGGTGTAGAGCGCGTCGAACTTGTCCGCCGCCTCGCTCTTCGGCGAGGAGGGCGAGGTGAAGAACGAATCCTTCAGGTTGTCGGCGCCGATCTTCTCGATCAGCAGGTTGTCGCGCAGGCCGTCGGTGCCGATGAAGCGCTTGAACAGGCCGTTCTCCAGCGCCTCCTTGACGATGGTGAGGCCGGAATCGCCGGCATAGGCGATCAGCACCAGCGCCTCGGGCTTGTCCTTGGCGAGGGTGGCGAGCTCGGTGGTGTAGGAGGGCTGCTTCTCCTCGTGCTTCACTTCCGCCGTGATGGTGCCGCCCAGCGCCTTGTAGGAATCGGCGAAGGCCTTGGCCAGCGGCGCGGCGTAGTCGTTGTTGGCGTAGGTCAGCGCGACGGTCTTCACGCCCTGGTCCATGGTCAGCTTGGCGAGGACCTGGCCCTGATAGGCATCGGACGGCACCACGCGGAACACCCAGTCGTTGTCGGCGAGGGTGGTCATGTCCGGCGAAGTCGCGGTCGGCGAGATCTGCGTCACGCCGGTCGGAATGATCACGCTGTTGGCCGCGGCGATGGTGGTGCTGGACATCAGCGCGCCGACCACGGCGGCGACGTTCTCGACGTTCACCAGCTTGGTGGCGGCGTCGACGGCGCCCTGGGCCGAGCCGGTGGTGTCGCCCACCGCGGCCACCATCTTGCCGCCGAGCAGGCCGCCGCCGGCGTTGATCTCATCGGTCGCCAGGGTGACCGAATCCATCATCGGCGGGATGAAATTGGCGATCGGGCCGGTGATGTCGAACAGGATGCCGACCTTCACTTCGGCGCCCGTGGGCGCCGCGGCGGGCGCCGCCTCGGTCGTCGCAGCCTGCTGCGTCTCGGTGGCGGCCGGTTGGGTCGCTTCCGCGGCGGGTTGCGCCGCAGGCTGTTCCGCCGCCGGCTGGGCGGCAGGCTGCTCGGCGGCCTGTTCTTCCTTCTTCTCGCAGGCGGCCAGGCCGATGCCCAGGGCCAGCAATGCGGTCGCGCTCAGGAGCGCATGCTTACGGACGTTCATTTTCTAAGTTCCCCCTTTACCTGATCTTCGGATGTGTGTGCCGGATGGCCGCGCTCTCAGGTGAACGCGTTGAACGTGATGATGGTCAAGGTATCCTTGACGTTGGGCAGCGTCTGCAGCCGCGACGTGACGAAGCGGCCGACATCGGCATCGCTCGCCAGGTTGCATTTCACCAGCAGATCGTATTGCCCGGAAATGGAATACAGCTCGCCGACCTCCTCGATCGTGTCCAGGGCCTTGGCCGCCACGTCATAGGCGGTGCCGGGATCGCATTTGACCATCACGAAAATCGGCCGCATTGCTGGCTCGCTGAATTTTCAACCGGCCGCATGTTGCCCCGCCGTGCCGGGAAAATCCAGTCCCGGCAAGGGCCTATTGCGGCGGGTCAAGTCACCGCGGCGCGCTGGCGGAATTCCGGCTTCTGCCAGGCACCCTCCGTCATCACCTCCCGCAGCCGCCGGACCGCCTCCCAGACGTCCAGATAGCCTGTGTAGAGCGGGGTGAAACCGAAGCGCAGGATGTCGGGGGCGCGGAAATCGCCCACCACGCCGCGCGCGATCAGGGCCTGCATGATCGGGTAGCCCTCGGGATGGCGGAAGGAAACCTGGCTGCCGCGCGCGGCCCCGGCGCGTGGCGAGGCGAGGACCAGGCCCTGGCCGGCCAGTTCCTGCTCCACCAGGGCGATGAACAGGTCGCCAAGGGCGATGGACTTGCGGCGGATCTCCGCCAGGTCGACGCCGGCGAACTGGTCCAGCCCGGCTTCCAGCGCCACCAGGCTCAGGATCGGCGGGGTGCCCACCAGGAAGCGCTCGATGTCCCGGGCGGCACCCTGGCGCGGGCGGTAGTCCAAATCGAAGGCGAAAGGCGCGTCATGGCCCATCCAGCCGAAAAGCGGCTGGGTCGCTGTGTCCTGCCAGCGCTCGGCGACGTAGATGAAGGCCGGGGCGCCCGGGCCGCCGTTCAGGTATTTGTAGCCGCAGCCGACGGCGAAATCGGCGCCGCAGCCGTTGAGGTCGACCGGGAAGGCGCCGGCGGAATGGGCGAGGTCCCACAGGGTCAGCGCCCCCGCCGCATGGGCGGCCTTGGTCAGCGCCTTCATGTCGTGCCGCCGGCCGGTGCGGTAATCGACCTCGGTCAGCATCAGGACCGCGACATCCCCGCCGAGCGCGTCGGCGATCTGATCGGCCGGCACCACCACCAGCTCATGCTTGTCGTCGAGCAATTCGGCCAGGCCTTGCGCCATGTAGAGATCGGTCGGGAAATTGCCATCGTCCGAGAGGATGACACGGCGCCCGGGCCGGTTGCCGAGCGCGGCGTGCAGCGCCTTGAACACGTTGAGCGAAGTGGAATCGGCGACGACGACCTCGTGGTCCTTCGCGCCGATCAGCCGGGCGATCTTCGCGCCGACGCGGCGCGGCAGGCCGATCCAGTCGTGCTGATTCCAGCTCTTGATCAGGTCCTTGCCCCATTGCGCGGCGATCACCTCGCGCACCCTCGGCTCGGTCGCCTTGGGCAGGGCGCCGAGGGAATTGCCGTCGAGATAGACCATGCCTTCCGGCAGGACGAAGCGCTCGCGCGCCGCCGCCAGCGGATCACGTGCGTCCAGCGCCCGGCAATCGGCCAAGGTGATCATGAGCGATAGAGCTTCTCTGGCGGCATCAGCACGTCGGCGACGACCTTGCGCTCGCCGCCGCGGATCGCGGTGAAGAAACAGGACCGCCGGCCGGTATGGCAGGCCACCCCCGTCTGGTCGACCAGGAGCAGCAGGCAGTCATTGTCGCAATCGACGCGCATCTCGACCAGGCGCTGCACCTGTCCCGAGGTCTCGCCCTTGCGCCACAGGTTGCCGCGCGAGCGCGACCAGTAGCAGACGCGCCCGGTTTCGAGGGTCTCCCGCACGGCATCGCGGTTCATCCAGGCCAGCATCAGCACTTCGCCGGAATCGTGCTGCTGGGCGATCGCCGGCACCAGGCCGTTCGCGTCGAAGGCGATCGCCGCGAGTATTTCTTGCGCCGCGTCTTGCGTTTCGCTCATGGCGCCCTCAGCCGCCGCCCAGCCGCGCCAGCCCGTCGGCGAGATCGGCGATCAGGTCGGCCGGGTCCTCGAGCCCGGCGTGGATCCGCAGCGTGCGCTGCGGCGCCGGCCAGGGCTTGGCCGTGCGCGTGGTGTGCGCGGGGATGACGAGGCTCTCATAGCCGCCCCAGCTGTAGCCCATGCCGAACAGGCGCATGCCATTCAGCATGGCCTCGATGCGATCGGGCGCGCAGGGCTTCAGCACCACGCCGAACAGGCCGGACGAGCCGCCGAAATCGCGCTTCCAGAACGCGTGGCCGGGGGTGTCCGCGAAAGCCGGGTGCAGGATCTGCTCGACCTCCGGCCGCTCCGCCAGCCAGCGGGCCAGGGTGAGGGCGGTCTCCTGGTGCTGGACCAGCCGGGCGTGCAGCGTGCGCAGCCCGCGCATGGCTTGGTAGCAGTCTTCCGCCGAGGCGGCATGACCCATGACGCTGTGCGCCGTCCGGGCCAGCTGGTGATAGAGGTCGCCACGGCAGGTGACGATGCCCATCATGACGTCGGAATGGCCGCAGATGTATTTCGTCGCCGCATAGATCGTTATGTCGACGCCGAACTTGGGCGGCTTGAAGAACAGCGGCGTGGCCCAGGTATTGTCGATCATGGTCAGGCAATTCCGCGCCCGCGCCGCGGCGACGATGGCCGGGACGTCCTGGGTCTCGAAGGTCAGCGACCCGGGGCTTTCCAGATAGATGACCTTGGTGTTGGGCCGGATCAGGGCGGCGATGCCCGCGCCGGCCATGGGGTCGTAGAAGGTCGTCTCGACGCCGATCTTGGCCAGGAAGCCTTCGCAGAGGATCCGGGTCGGCTCATAGGCGGTATCGACCATCAGCAGGTGGTCGCCGGGCGCCAGGCTGCCGAGCAGGGCGGTGGAGACCGCCGCCATGCCGGACGGCACGATGACCGCCCGGTCGGAGCCTTCCAGCGCGGTAAACGCCTCGGCCAGCAGGCGATGGGTGGGCGTCCCGTCGCGGCCGTAGGTGACGGCGTCGTACTTGCGCTTGTAGGAGTCCCGCATTTCCTGGACCGTCGGGAACAGGATCGTCGAGGCGCGATAGACCGGCGGATTAACCACTCCGCTATGGTCGCGCGGGTGGTTGCCCGCATGGGCGGCGATCGTGCGGTCCCTCATTCCCGGCTCGGACATACGGCTTATTCCACGGACGTTTCGTCAACAGACTGTCTAGGCAAGAATGCTTGTAGCATCGCGCTGGAATGTGTAAAAGGGCAGTAACGCTCGGTTTCGCCGTCATTTGCGGCTGCAAACAGCGGAAAAACAAGAAGAGCCACCACAGGGAAGGACTATCTCAATGAACAGCATGAAATACATCGTTGCCAGCGTCGCGCTCATCGCGGGGATGTCGACTGCGGCGCATGCGGCTTCGACGCTGGAGAGCGTCAAGGCGGCGGGCAAGTTGAAGTGCGGCGTCACCACCGGCCTCGCCGGCTTCGGCGCGCCGAACGACCAGGGCGTGTGGTCGGGCCTGGACATCGATCTGTGCAAGGCCGTCGCCGCCGCCGTGTTCGGCGACCCCAGCAAGGTCGAATACAAGCCGCTCAGCGCCGAGCAGCGCTTCACCGCCCTGCAGTCGGGCGAAGTCGACATGCTGGCCCGCAATTCCACCTGGACGCTGTCGCGCGACACCCAGCTGGCGCTCGACTTCGTTGCGGTGAACTACTACGACGGCCAGGGCTTCATGGTGCGCAAGGATCTGGGGATCTCCAGCGCCAAGGAACTGAAGGGCGCCACGGTGTGCGTGCAGGAAGGCACCACGACGGAAAAGAACCTCGGCGACTTCGACAAGGCCAACGGCCTCGGCATCCAGCCGGTGAAGTTCAAGGAGAACGATCAAGCCCGCTCGGCCTATGACGAGGGCCGCTGCGACGCCTACACGACGGACGCTTCCGGCCTGGCCGGCGAGCGCACCGCGCTGAAGGACCCGGATGCGAACATCATCCTGCCGGATGTCATCTCGAAGGAGCCGCTCGGCCCGGTCGTCCGTCACGGCGACAACCAGTGGGGCGACATCGTCCGCTGGACCCACTACGTGACGCTGATCGCCGAGGAGAAGGGCATCACCCAGGCCAACGTCGACGACGTGATCAAGGCCAACGCGGCCGACAATCCGGCCGCCGACGGCGAGATCCAGCGCATGCTGGGCATCACCGAGAAGATGGGTGAGGGCATGGGCCTCACCAACGACTGGGCCTTGAACATCATCAAGGCCGTCGGCAACTACGGCGAGATCTTCGAGCGCAACGTCGGCCCCAACACGCCGATCAAGCTGCCGCGCGGCTTGAACGCCCTGTGGAACCAGGGCGGCCTGCAATACGCGCCGCCGATCCGCTAGCAGCCAGCACGGTATCAACGCCCGGCCTGTCTTCAGCCGGGCGTTGATGCCTTTTCATTTCCGCTCTCGAATGGGGGAGGAGTGACGTGGCTGATCTCAGCGGGGGAAGACAGCACAGCGAAGTCGTCTGGTGGCGTGACGAGCGCAAGCGGGGCCTGCTCGCGCAACTGCTCGTGGCCCTGGCCGCAGTCGGTTTCGCCTGGTTCTTGATCAACAACATGATCGTGAACCAGGCCAAGCTCGGCGTGCCGCTGAGCCTGTCCTTCCTGTCCGATCCCGCCGGCTTCCAGCTCAGCTTCGCGAGCCTGTCGGTAACGCTGGATTCGCCCATCTCGCGCATCCTGCTGGTGGGGGCGCTCAACACGCTGCTGGCCTCCATCGTCGCCAGTGTGCTGGCGACGGCGCTGGGCGTCTTCATCGGCATCATGCGCCTGTCGACCAACTGGCTGATCGCGCGCATCGCCGAGGTCTATATCGAGGCGATCCGCAACGTGCCGCTGCTGCTGCAGCTGGTGTTCTGGTACGGCGGCGTGCTGGTGGCGCTGCCGAAGCCGAAAGACGCGCTGACCATCGCCGACGTGGTGTTCCTCAGCGTCAAGGGGCTGGTGACCCCGAGGCCCATCGTGCAGGGCGATTTCTGGATCATCGCCGCGGTCTTTGTCGTCGGGATCGTCGCCGCCGTGTTCATGCGCCGCTGGGCGAAAGAGCGCCAGGCGCGGACCGGACAGCAATTCCCGATCTTCTGGGCCGGCCTGGGGCTGGTGATCGGCCTGCCGGCCCTGGTCAGCCTGGCGCTGGGGACGCCGCTGGAGTGGGAGCTGCCGCAGAAGGGCACCTTCAATTTCACCGGTGGCCTGTCGTTCCAGCCGGAAGTGGTGGCGCTCATCCTCGGCCTCGCGGTCAGCCATGCCGCCTACATCGCCGAGATCGTGCGTGGCGGCATCCTGGCCGTCAGCCACGGCCAGACCGAGGCATCCTACGCGCTGGGCCTGCGGTCGGGCATCACCCTGCGGCTGGTGATCATTCCGCAGGCGCTGCGCATCATCATGCCGCCGATGATCAGCCAGTACCTGAACATCGTGAAGAATTCCACGCTGGCCGGCTTCATCGGCTATCCCGATCTCTTCTCGGTGATCAGCACCTCGCAGAACCAGACCGGCCGCGCGGTGGAATGCGTGGCGATCCTGATGCTGTTCTATCTGACCGTCAGCCTGTCGATCTCGCTGGTCATGAACTGGTTCAACAAGCGCGTCGCGCTGGTGGAACGGTGAGGAGGGCGCGATGAGCGACATTCCCATGTCCACCGTGGAGCCCGGCACCCGCCCCAGCCTGCCGCCGCCGGTCACCGAGACGGGCGTCATCGGCTGGGTGCGCAAGAACCTGTTTTCCACCTGGCTGGATGCCGCCCTGACCGTGGCGGCGCTGGCGCTTGTCTACCTGATCGTGCCGCCCTTCGTGCAATGGGCGATCATTGATGCGACCTGGACCTTCCCGCCGGAGGTCCTGGATGGAACCCGCGCGCCGCAGTTCTCGGATTGCAGCGCCAATGCCGGCGCCTGCTGGATTTTCGTCGCCGCGCGCCTGCCGCAGTTCTTCTACGGCTTCTACACCGATGCGGAGCGCTGGCGGGTCGACATCGTCCTGGTGCTCCTGGCCGCGTCGATTTTCGGCCTGCTGTCGGAGCGCATCAAGAACAAGAAGCCCGTCGCGCTGTTCTTCTTCGTGGCGTACCCGTTCCTGGCCTTCTGGCTGCTCTATGGCGGCCTGGGTCTGGAGGTGGTGGAGACGCGGCTCTGGGGCGGCTTCATGCTGACGGTGGTGATCAGCAGCGTCGGCATCGTCATCTCGCTGCCGCTCGGCATCCTGCTCGCGCTCGGCCGGCGGTCGCACCTGCCGGTGCTGCATACGCTCTGCGTCTTCTTCATCGAGTTCGCCCGCGGCGTGCCGCTGATCAGCATCCTGTTCATGGCCAACGTGCTGCTGCCGCTGTTCCTGCCGCAGGGTGTCAGCCTGGACATCCTGCTGCGCGTGCTGATCGGCGTGACCCTGTTCTCCGCCGCCTACATGGCGGAGGTCGTGCGTGGCGGCCTGCAATCGCTGCCCAAGGGGCAGTACGAGGGCGCCATGGCCATGGGCCTCGGCTACTGGCAGATGACCCGCTTCATCATCATGCCGCAGGCCCTGCGCGTCGCCATTCCCGGCATCGTCAACAATTTCATCAGCCTGACCCAGGACACGACGCTGGTGGCGATCGTCGGCCTCTACGACTTCCTGAACATCGTGCGCGCCGGCTCGCGCGACAAGAACTGGATCGGCACCGAGATGGAGGGCTACGTGTTCTGCGCCTTCGTCTACTTCCTGTGCTGTTTCCTGATGTCGCGCTACAGCATGTATCTGGAGCGCAAGCTGCACACCGGCCACAAGAAGCGATAGCAGAGGGCATCCCATGACCGCTCAAGCGACCGCGCAATCGAATCCGCAGGGTGCCATGCAGGTCGGCACCGACGTGATGATCGAGCTTTCCGGCGTCAACAAGTGGTATGGGCAGTTCCACGTCCTCAAGGACATCAACCTGACCGTCTATCGCGGCGAGCGCATCGTGGTTTGCGGCCCGTCCGGGTCGGGCAAGTCCACCATGATCCGCTGCATCAACCGGCTGGAGGAGCACCAGCGGGGCAAGATCGTGGTCGACGGCATCGAGCTCAGCCACGACCTCAAGAAGATCGACCAGATCCGTCGCGAGGTGGGCATGGTGTTCCAGCACTTCAACCTGTTCCCGCACCTGACGGTGCTGGAGAACCTGACCCTGGCGCCGATCTGGGTGCGCAAGATGCCGAAGAAGGAAGCGGAGGAGGTGGCGATGCACTACCTCACCCGCGTGCGCATCCCCGAGCAGGCGAAGAAGTATCCCGGCCAGCTCTCCGGCGGCCAGCAGCAGCGCGTCGCCATCGCCCGGTCCCTCTGCATGAACCCGAAGGTCATGCTGTTCGACGAGCCGACCTCGGCGCTCGATCCCGAGATGATCAAGGAAGTGCTGGAAGTGATGGTCGAGCTGGCGCGCTCCGGCATGACCATGCTCTGCGTGACGCACGAGATGGGCTTCGCCCGCACGGTGGCCAACCGCGTCATCTTCATGGATCGCGGCGAGATCATCGAGCAGAACACGCCGGAAGAGTTCTTCAACAACCCGAAATCCGACCGCACCAAGCTGTTCCTGAGCCAGATCCTGCATCACTGACGGCAGCCCCAAGGCGGCGCGATGCGCTGGTTTGGCGACTCGAACTTTACGAAAGACGCAGAGGGCCGCGACCTGTTTTTCCTATGGGGGAAGCTCGGGCGCGGCCGTCTCGTGCCAAGCAAGACCGCGCGAGTTTGGGTGAAGTTGTATCTGAGGGCCTATCTGGTCTGCATCATCCTGATCGTCGGTCCCTTGGTGGTCGTCGGAAAGATATTGAGAAGTTCGCTGGAGACGTCGACGGTCCCCACGGGCATGTTTGTCGGGTTGGCCGTGATTGTTGTCCCGTGGTTTCCATTGTGGTTGTGGGTCCGCAGATGGCCGGTAGCGGCGGAGCGGCAATTGACGCTCGGGCAGGCGATGGCGACATCGGCCAATCAGATCGGCGTTCTAACCCTATCTGTCGCGACGGCCTGCGCCCTGGTCATGGTCGGCGCCGGTCTGTGGATGCTGTTCTTGAGTGACGAGACCATTCTCGGCCTAGTTGCGACCGCGTTCTTCGGCTTCTGCCTTATGCTGTTCCTGTTCATGTGGCGCATTCGGACTCGAGCGTGACTCGCGCCGCGTAGTGCGGAACCGCCCGATCCCCAGCCCGCCGATATCCGTCGGCGTCTTGCCATCGAGAATGAGATCGCGCAGCACGGCGCCCACGCCAGGGCCGAGCAGGAAACCGTGGCCGTTGAAGCCGAAGGCGTGGAACAGGCCGGGATGGGTTTCGCTCGGACCGAGCACGCAGACGCCATCGGCGGTGTCGCCGTCGACGCCGGTCCATGAGCGGATTACCGGCACATGGGCGAGGCCGGGGATGAAGGCGAGGGCGATGTCCATGCCGCGCCGCATGGTCTCCGGCAAGGGGCGGGAGCGGGCGGCGTCGTCGCTGGCGCGGCCCTGGCCGGAGCCGAACAGGATGCTGCCGCGCAAGGTCTGGCGCAGATAGAAATCGCCGCCGACGAAGCCCAGCACCGGCGCGATCCGGTAGGGCAGCGGCTCGGTCACCTGGACCTGGGGAATCTCGGGCGCCAGGTCGACCCGCTCGTCGAACCAGCCGGCAACCTTGCCCGCCCAGGCGCCGGCGCAATTGACCAGCACGGGTGCGGCGAAGGCGCGGCCATCGGCGACGCGCAGGTTGAACGCGCCGCTGGAATACCACGCCTCGGTCACCTCGGCGTGCTCGATCAGGGTCGCGCCGGCCTCCTGCGCGGCCGAGGCGAAGGCGGGCGCGACCAGGCGCGGGTTGGCATGCCCGTCATTGGGGCAGAGCACGCCCAGCATCGGCTTGTCCGAGAGCCAGGGATAGCGCGCCTTCAGCAGCGGCCGGTCGAGCAGTTCCAGTTGCAGCCCCATCTGGCTGGCCTTGCGGTAGAACTCGGCCAGCTGGTTCTGGCGCTCCGCATCCATCGCCAGGCGCAGATTGCCGGTGGCGCGGAACTCGCCGTCGAAGCCGATCAGCTCCGGCAGGTGGTCCCACATCTCGCGCGCGCGCATGGCGATGGGCAGCTCGCGCAGGTCGCGCCCGTTCTGCCGCACGCCGCCGAAATTGACGCCGCTGGCGCGGGTGCCGGCCTGGTCGCGCTCCAGCAGCGTCACCGCCTTGCCGCGTCGCGCCAGCAGCAGCGCGGTGGCGCAGCCGGCGATGCCGCCGCCGATGATCAGCACGTCGCTCTTGGCGACGGGCCGGGCGGATACGGGCGGGGTGGCGACCGCCGGTGCGGCCGGGGCGTCGCTCATGGCTGCCGCCCCGCGATGCTGGCGACCGTGACCGGCTTCACCGGCGGCTGGGAACGCAGGCGCCCGACGCTGTCGCGGCTGACCCCGAGGGCGCCGGCGAGGATCTCCGCCGCCGCGTGGCCGCAAAGGCGGCCCTGGCAACGGCCCATGCCGACGCGGGAGTAGGCCTTGGCGCGGTTGAGCTCGCGGGCGCCCATCAACCCGGCGATGCCGCGATAGTCGCCCACCCGCACGCCCTCGCAGCGGCACAGCAGCGTCTGGTCCGGGATCGCGGTGAACAGATCCGGGGGCAGGGCAAAGGCGCGGCGCAGCGTCGCCTGCAGCTTGCTCCACCCGGCGACGGCGACCATGTCGGGTCCCGGCTGATAGCCGGCGGGCTCCAGCTTCAGATCCGAGAGCAGGGCGAAGGCCGCCAGGCGACCGCGCGCTTCCGCCGCGTCGGCGCCGAGGATGCCGTTGCCGTCGCCGGCCACATAGACATTGTCGCGCCCGACGACGCGGCCGAAGCCGTCGACCTGGGGCAGCCATTGGCGCTGCGCCGCGTCGAAGGCGAATTTCGCCCCGGCAAGATCGGCCAGCTGCGTCTCGGATTGCAGGCCGTAGCCGAGCGCCACCGCATCGCAGGCGATTTCCCGGGTCTTGCCGTTGCCCTTGACGGCGATGCCGGTCACCTGGGTGTCGCCGAGGACGCGCTCCAGACGATGGTCGAAGAGAAGCTTCACCCCGCGGCGCCGCAGCCCGAACAGCCAGCGGAGGCCGCGCGCGGCGGCGGCGGGGCTCGCCAGCAGCGAGACGCCGGCGGCCAGCAACGCGCTCAAACGTGACGGCAGCACGATGGCGGCCGGTGTCACGCCCGCGCGCGCATATTGATAGGCGGTCAGCAGCAGCAGCGGGCCGGCGCCGACGAAGGCCACTTTTTCGCCGATGGTGCAGCCCTGGTGCTTCAACGCGATCTGCGCGCCGCCCAGGGAATAGACGCCGGGCAGGGTCCAGCCGGGTGCCGGCACGATGCGATCCATCGCGCCGGTGGCGAGAATGAGGCGGTCGAAGACGATCTCGGCGCTCCTGCCGTCGCTGGCGATCACCGCGCGATCGTCGATCAGGTCGTAGACCAGACTCGACGGGCGGTAGTCGATCTTGTGGCGGATGCGGTCGAAGGCGACGAACAGGTCTTTGGCCCGCTCGGCGCTGGCGCCGTAGAGCTCCTTGGCCGAGCGGGTGAAGCCCGGCACGCGCGGCGGCTGGCGATAGATCTGGCCGCCGATGCGCGGCGCCTCGTCGACCAGGATCGGGGCGCAGCCGGCGGCGACCAGCAATTCGGCCGCGCGCAGGCCGGCGGGTCCCGCGCCGACGATCAGGATCCGAGGAGGCTGGTCGGCCATGTGGTGCGAATGCGCAAGCCGGGTTCGACATAGGTGGAGCAGGCGCGCACGCGCTTGCCGTCCTCCAGCCAGACCCAGCAATCCTGGCAGGCGCCCATCAGGCAAAAGCCGGCGCCGGCGGACTCACCCTCCTGTTTCTGCCGCAGCAGGCCGCGCTGGGTCAGCATCGCCACCAGCACGGTGTCGCCCTCCATTGCGCTCAGCTGCCAGCCGTCGATGGTGATCTCGATCAGCTTGCGATCGAGATCGGCGACGCGCTGCAGGCGCGGCCCGGTGACGGGGGCGTTCATGCGCCGGCCCCCGCCTGACGTATTTCGACCGTGGCGGGGATCAATCCTTCGAGGCGCGGGTCGCGCATCCGGCCGCGCTCCTGGCGATAGGGCCGGAAGCCCGCCTTCTGGTAGTTGATGAAGGCCCGCGGATGATCGAACGACCAGGTGCTGACGATCAGCCGCTCCGGCCCATAGGACCAGGCGAGGTCGACCGCCCAGCTCAGCAGGTAGTTGCCGAGCCCGCGCCCGATGAAGGCGGGGGCGAGGCCGAAATAGGCAATGCGGATGTCCGGCTGGGCGCGGCGATCGAGCTCGACGTAACCCGCCGGCTCGCCGCCGGCATAGAGCACGTAGATCTCGATGCCCTCGGCCCGGATCTCCGCCGCCAGCTGCGCGTCGCTCATCCGCCGGCGATCGGCCCACAGCCATCGCTCGCCCACCAGGTTGTAGAGATAGCGATAGAACGGCACCGAAGGGTGCTCCAGCCGCATCACCGCATATTGGCCGACCGGCCGCGCGACGCTGGGCCTTGTCGGCGGCGCCGTCATCTCCAGGAATGTGGTGACGACCTCGATCTCCGCCGGCGCCATGTCGACGGCGCCGTCCTTCAGCCAGCGTTGCATCACGGCGCGCGGCGCCACCTCGTAGCCGAGGCGGCGGTAGAAATCCTGCACCTTCAGGTTGGTGTCGCGGATCATCAGGTTGCATTTGGGCAGGCCGCGCGCCACCAACCAGCGTTCGGCGTGGCGCACCAGGTCACGGCCGTGGCCCTTGCCCTGCGCATCCGGCGCCACGGCAAGCTTGTAGAACCAGCCGCGATGGCCCTCATGCCCGACCATGATCGAGCCGATCAGGCGGTCGCCGACGAGCCCGACAAAGAGCTGGCAATTGGGTGTCGCCAGCATGAGCGGGATGTCCTTGGCCGGGTCGTTGTAGTCGACGCTGATTCCGGCCGCGTCCCACAGAGCGGTGAGGGCGGCATAGTCGCCCTCGGCATAGGCGCGGATCTCCATGCTGTGGATCTCCCCCATGCCGCCGGCCCGCCTCAGGGGGCGACCGGCGTGTCGCCGGGCAGGCCCCATTCGGCCCAGGAACCGTCATAGACCGCGACGTCGCGATGGCCGATCAGGTGCAGGCCGAAGGCCAGCACGCAGGCGGTGATGCCCGAGCCGCAGGAGGTGACGACCGGCTTCGTCACGTCAATGCCCGCCTTGCGATAAAGCGCGCCCAACCCCTCGGCGGTCTTGAAGGTCTTGTCCGCATTCAGCAGCTGGTCATAGGGCAGGTTGTGCGCGCCCGGAATGTGGCCCGCGCGGCGGCCCGGCCAGATTTCGGGGTCGGTGGCGTTGAAGCGGCCGGCGCTGCGCGCGTCGAGCATCTGCTCGCGCTTGCTCTGCAGGTTGCGCAGCATCTGGTCCTTGCCCCGCACGCGGGTGTTGTCGAGGCGCGCGGTGAAGTGCCGCTCCTGCAGCTGCACCGGGCCATCCTCCACCGGATGGCCCTCGGCCAGCCATTTCGGCAGGCCGCCATCCAGGATCGCCACCTCGCGCGCGCCGAAGATGCGGAACATCCACCACACCCGCGCGGCGCTCATCATGCCCTGGCCGTCATAGATGACGATGCGGTTGCCGTCGCCGATGCCGAGCTTGCGCACGCGCGAGGCGAATTTCTCCGGCGGCGGCAGCATGTGCGGCAGGGAAGAGGTGCTGTCGCTGATGTCGTCGATGTCGAAGAACACCGCGCCGGGGATGTGGCGCTCGAGGTATTCGGCCTTGGCATCCTTGCCCTGCATCGGCAGGTAGTAGGTGCCGTCGACGATGCGCAGGTCCGGCTGGTGCAGATTGGCGGCGAGCCAGTCGGTCGAGACCAGGCTCTCCGGATGCGCGTAGCTTGCGGTCATTGTCCACCCAAGCCGGCGAAGGCGATGTTCACGCGCCGGTTCATCTTGCCCTTGTTCTCTATCTTCACCACTTCGACAGGGCCGATCTCGCCTGTCCGCGCCACATGGGTGCCGCCGCAGGGCTGCAGGTCGACCCCGACGATGTCGAGCAGCCGCACCTTGCCGCCGCCCGAGGGCGGCTTCACCGACATGGTGCGCACCAGCTCCGGCTGCGCCGCCAGCTCTTCGTCGCTGATCCAGCGCGGCCGCACCGGGTGATCCTCGGCGATCAGGCGGTTCAGTTCCGCGGTGATGAAATCCTTGTCCAGGCTCTGGTCGGGCAGGTTGAAATCGAGCCTGCCCTTGCCGTCGCTCACCTGGCCGCCGGTCACGTCGCCCTTGATCACCGCGCAGACCAGGTGCAGGCAGGAATGCATGCGCATCAGGCGATGGCGCCGCGCCCAGTCGATCTCGGCCTTCACCCGGGCTCCGACCGCCGGCAGGGTGCTGCCGGGTTTCGGGACATGCACGACGTCCTCATGGCCGGCGCCCTTGACCGTGTCGACGATTTCGACGCTGTCGCCCCCATCCAGGACCAGGCGGCCGACATCGCCCGGCTGGCCGCCGCCGGTGGGATAGAACACCGTGCGGTCCAGCCGGATACCCTTGTCGTCGACGGCGACCACCGTCGCGTCGCACGATTTGAGGTAGGCGTCCTGGCGGAACAGCAGCTCCATGCGGCGAATCCCTCGATATTTTACGGTTTTGCATCATGGAGTTGGCGTTCTTGACGGTCAAGGACCGCAGCGCCTAGGGTTTGGCCGCAACCCTGGAGACCCGAATGAGCAAGCCGATCCTCTACGGCCCGACCTACAGCACCTTTGTGCGCACCATCCGCCTGGTACTGGCGGAAAAGGGCGTCGAATACGACCTCGTGAACGTCGACATGGCGAGCGGCGAGCATCGCAGCACGGCGCATCTGCAGCGCCATCCCTTCGGCAAGATTCCGGTCTTCGACCACAACGGCTTCATGCTCTACGAGAGCAACGCCATTGCCCATTACATCGACGATGCCTTTCCCGGGAAGCGCCTGGCGCCCTATGGCATGCATCGCCGCGCCCGCGACCAGCAGATCGTCGACGTGATCAATTCATACGGCTATCACCGCATCGTCGTCAGGCTGGTATTGCCCTATTTCTTCGCCGACAAGGAGAAGGGGCCGGACATGGCGGCGATTGCCGCGGCGGTGCCGGACATCGAGCACGTGCTGGGCGCTATCCAGGAGCTCATGATCGATCCGGATCCGTTCCTCATGGGGCGCGAGATCGGCTTTGCCGATCTGTTCCTGGCGCCGATCATCCACTACCTGATGATGTTCCCCGAGGGCGGCCGCATCCTGCCCAAGCTGCCGCGGCTCTCCAGCTGGTGGCTGGCGATCCAGCAGCGCGACACGGTGATCGCGACGGTGCCCGATCTCGGCTGAGCCCAGCCCGCCACCCCATGTCCGGCCTATCGCCCGGCGCATTGCTGGTCCTCCTTGCCTTCGGCAATTTCGTCGTCGGCATGGGCGCCTTTGTCATCATCGGCATCGTCACGCCGATGGCGGAGGGCCTGCAGGTTGCGCCGGCCAGCGCCGGCCTGGTCCTGACCGCCTATGCCTTCGCCTATGCGATCCTGTCGCCCATTGCCGCGGCGCTCACCGGCACCTTGTCGCGTCGCGTGGTGCTGGCGCTCGGGCTCGGCCTGTTCGGCCTGGGCAGCGTCGTCTCGGCCGTGTCGCCCAATCTGGTCGCGCTCTGCGCCTCGCGCATCATCGTGGCCCTGGGCGGCGCCATGTTCACGCCCATCGCCGCCGGTGTCGCCGTTGCGGTCAGCACGCCGGAACGGCGCGGCAAGGCGCTGGCGACGGTATTCGGCGGGCTTACTTTGGCGCAGGTGGTGGGGACGCCCTTCGGCGCCTGGATCGCCTATCGGCTGGGATGGCAGGCGGCGTTCTGGGCGGTGGCCCTGCTGGCCGCGCTTGCCGCTTTGGTGATGATCGTGGCCGTGCCGCGCAACGTGAGCTTCCAGCCGACCGGGCTCGGCGCGATCCTCCGCATCCTGCGCAACGGCCGCGTGGTCTTCGCCACCGCCTTCACCGCGACCTTCGTCGCTTCCCTCTACATGGTGTTCATGTTCCTCGGGCCGCTGATCGAGGCCTCGGTCGGCCTCAATCCGGAGACCCGCACCTTCTTCCTGGTGCTTTACGGATGCGGTGCCGTCATCGGCAATGCCGTCGGCGGCGTTCTCACCGACCGCATCGGCGGCCGCAACACGCTGAAGATCATCTGCGCGGCCAACATCGTGTTGATGCCGTTCTTCTCGCTCATTCCGCTCAGCGGCCTGCCCTTCGCCGCCCTGGTGGCGGTCTGGTCCAGCTTCTCCTGGTCCTTCATGGCGCCGCAGCAGGCGCGGCTGGTGCAGGTAGCGCCGGACGCGATCGCGCTGGTCCTCGCCCTCAATGCGGCGATGATCTATGTCGGGATCACCATCGGGTCGGCGGCCTCGGCGCGGGTACTGGAATCCTTCGGCCTCGGCTCACTCGGCATCGCCGGCGGCTTGGCCGCGATCCTGGCGCTCGCTCACCTGCTGGCTTCGGCGCGGCCGTTGCGCTAGAGCCAGTCCGGGCAGGGCAGGTTCTTCGACTTCAGGAACGTCGGGTTGAACAGCTTGCTCTGGTACCGGCTGCCGAAATCGCACAGGATGGTGACGATGGTGTGGCCCGGCCCCATCTCCTTGGCGAGGCGGATGGCGCCGGCGACATTGATGCCGGTCGAGCCGCCCATGCACAGGCCTTCGTGCTTCAGCAGGTCGAACACGATGGGCAGGGCCTCGCTGTCCGGGATCCGATAGGCGATGTCGACCGGGGCGCCCTCGATGTTCTTGGTGATGCGCCCCTGGCCGATTCCCTCTGTGATCGAGCTGCCTTCGGCCTTCAGCTCTCCGGTCTTGTAGTAGGAATAGAGCGCGGCGCCTTCCGGGTCGGCCAGCGCGATCTTGACGTTCTTGTTGCGCTCCTTCAGCGCCATGCCGACGCCGGCCAAGGTGCCGCCGGAGCCGACCGCGCTGACGAAGCCGTCGACCTTGCCGTCGGTCTGGGCCCAGATCTCCGGGCCGGTGGTGCGGTAATGCCCGCCGCGGTTGGCGACGTTGTCGAATTGGTTGGCCCAGATGACGCCGTTCGGATTGCTGCTTTTCAGCTCCTCGGCCAGGCGGCCGGACAGCTTCACGTAGTTGTTGGGGTCCTTGTAGGGGACCGCCGGCACTTCCTTCAGCTCCGCCCCGGCCAGGCGGATCATGTCCTTCTTCTCCTGCGACTGGGTCTCCGGGATGACGATCAGGGTCTTATAGCCGCGCGCATTGCCGACCAGGGCGAGGCCGATGCCGGTATTGCCGGCGGTGCCCTCGACGATCAGGCCGCCCTTGCGGATCAGGCCCTGCCGCTCGGCATCCTCGATGATGGCCAAGGCGGCGCGATCCTTCACCGAGCCGCCGGGATTGAGGAACTCCGCCTTGCCGAGGATGGTGCAGCCGGTCAGCTCGGATGCTGCCTTCAATTTGATGAGCGGCGTGTTGCCGATCGCGCCGATGAAACCGTCGCGGATATCCATGTGACAACCTTTGTGTGAAATCTGTGCTCACGCTAGGGGCAACTTAGCGAGCCGCCTGGGCAATGATCAAGCCGCGGCTTTGGGGCCAGATTCGATCTCAATACACTACGTCAGGTCTTTGATTTTCCAACATAGAGTCCGGCGGGGATGTGTTTGAACCGGTAGTGGCCAAGGTCGGCGGCGGCGGGGCCGGGCGCGTCGATGTCGATGAGGCAGCGCGCCATTCCACGGAACGCGGCGCGGAAATGGTTCTTGGCCTTCACGCAGAGCAGGTCGAGCTGTTCCGGATCGATGCCGTGCAGCCGGAAATAGGCCGGGTCGTTCGGCGTCTGGCAGCTTTCGGTGATGATGACCTGCACGCCTTTGACCTCGAGCAGCGCAGTGCGGCCGACATCGGCCGGCAGCTGGTGCTCATAGGGGCCTTCGTTGCGGAAGCGGCCGTCGGTGAGCCTGAGGATCCTGGCCTCGACCGCGACCGGCGCGCCGAAATCCGGCGTCACCCGGCCGCCCAGCTCCGCCCCGATGGTCGCGCCGACCCCGCGCCGGTGGCAGGCTTCGACCAGGGGCGGGTCCCAGAAGAAGGCGAAGACCGTTTTTGGCGGCGCGTCGATCTCGAGCAGGGCGCGGAACAGGGCGGTCGTGTTGCCGATGCCGCCGGAGAGCGGGTTGTCGGCCGGGTCGAGCACGATGGCCGGGCCTTCGCCGCCGGCGGCCAAGGCGCGCTGCAACCCTTCGCGCGGATCGGGCAGGGCGACGTAGAAGCGGTCGCGCCGCGCGGCGAGGTCGCGGAGCAGCGCATCGACCGCCTGCTGGGCCAGGGCCGGGTCGCCGTCCGACACCGCCACCGCGCTCGGCCCGGCGAACGGCGAATCGCCATAGGCGAAGCCGCCGTAGAGGGTGACGTCGAGCATCCCCGGGCGACGGCGCCAGTCATCGGCGAGGCGCTGCATCTCCGCCATCGGCCCGTCATCGGTGCGCATGTTGAAGCTGGGCAGGATGGCGGGCAGCTTGCCCATTGCGATCCGCGGCGCGGCGCGGCCGGCCGCCTTTGCCAGCAGCATGTCCAGCACACGGCGCGCCGCCATGTGCATGTCGATATGCGGATAGGTGTAATAGCCGGAGGTCGCGTCCAGCAGCGCGATCATCTCGGCGCCGAGATTGGCGTGCAGATCGAAGCTGGCGCCGAGCGGCGTAGCGCCGATGATCCCGCGCACATTCCGCAGCAGGCGCAGTTCGGGGGTCGGGTCGTCGGCAACGGCCATGGCGCCGTGCAGCGAGAGATAGACGGCATCCCAAGTTCCGCTCTTGAGGCCGTCCAGGATCAGCCGCGCGATTTCCGCCATCGCCGCAGGCTCCACCAGCCCGCCTGGCGGCGCGGATGCGCAATGGAGATACTGGAACTCCCAGTCCGGATAGTCGCCCTCGGCCTCCAGGACGCCGCCGATCTCGGTCGCGGTGCCGGCATAGAATTGCCGCGCTGCCGCGCCGGACACCCATTCGCGGGCCTGGAACTCCGCCAGGCCAGTGCGTTGCGGCGTGAAGGAGTTTGCCTCGTACCACAGGCGCGCTATCGCCAATCGCCGTTTCTGCAAGATGCCCAGACTCCCCGGTTCCCCCGGCAGGCTACCAGCGGCATGGGAGAATTCCTAGGTCGCGCGATTTTCCAGCCGGGTTGCTGGGAGCGCGGAAATCGCTAGAGTGCGGGCGTTTTTCGAGATCAGGACGTTTTTGGGGACAATCATGGCGCGCGATCCGCGTTACGACATTCTGTTCGAGCCGGTGAAGATCGGCCCGGTCACCGCGAAGAACCGCTTTTTCCAGGTGCCGCATTGCAACGGCATGGGCCATGCCCATCCGCATGCCCATGCGGCGATGCGCGGCATGAAGGCGGAGGGCGGCTGGGCCGTCGTCTCGACCGAGGAATGCGAGATCCATCCCTCCAGCGACGTGACACCCTATGTCGAGGCCCGGCTGTGGGACGATCACGACATCCCGCACAACGCGCTGATGTGCGAGGCGGTGCACAGGCACGGCGCGCTGGCGGCCGTCGAGCTGTCGCACAACGGTCCGGCGTCGTCGAACCTCTACAGCCGCGAGGTGCTGATCGGCCCGGTGCACCAGATGACGCGCTACTACCCGTTCCAGGCCCGCGCCATGGACCGCGAGGACATCAGGACCTATCGCCGCTGGCATCGCGAGGCCGCTTTGCGGGCCAAGAAGGCGGGCTTCGACATCGTCTATGTCTATGCCGGGCACGACCTCTCGCTGCCGATGCATTTCCTGCAGCGCTGGCGCAACAGCCGCACCGACGAATACGGCGGATCGCTGGAGAACCGCGTGCGCCTGTTCCGCGAGGTGATCGAGGATACCAAGGAAGCGGTCGGCGATACCTGCGGCGTCGTGGTGCGCTTCGCGGTCGACGAGATGATGGGGCCGGACGGCATCACCGCCGATGGCGAGGCGCGCGATGTCGTCGCCATGCTGGCGGAGCTGCCCGATCTCTGGGACGTCAATGTCAGCGACTGGAAATACGATTCCCAGACCTCCCGCTTCAAGGAGGAGGGCTACCAGGAGCAATTCGTGAAGTTCGTGAAGACGCTGACCACCAAGCCGGTGGTGGGCGTCGGCCGCTTCACCTCGCCCGACACCATGGTCTCGCAGATCAAGCGCGGCGTGCTCGACATGATCGGCGCGGCGCGTCCCTCCATCGCCGATCCGTTCCTGCCGAAGAAGATCGAGGAGGGGCGGTTCGAGGACATCCGCGAATGCATCGGCTGCAACATCTGCATCACCGGCGACAACACCATCACGCCGATGCGTTGCACCCAGAACCCGACCCAGGGCGAGGAATGGCGCAAGGGCTGGCATCCGGAAATCATCCCGGCGCGCGCATCGCAGGACCGCATCCTGGTGGTGGGCGCCGGCCCGGCGGGGCTGGAGGCCTCGCGGGCATTGGGCGCGCGGGGTTACGAGGTGCACCTGGCCGAGGCGACCACCGACCTCGGCGGGCGCGTGACGCGCGAATCCAGGCTGCCCGGCCTTGCCGCCTGGGGCCGGGTGCGCGACTACCGCATGCAGCAGATCGAGAAGATGCCGCATGTCACCATCTACCGCGACAGCCTGCTGACAGCCGAGAACGTGCTGGAGTTCGGTTTCGAGCGCGTGGTGCTGGCGACCGGCGCCACCTGGCGGCGCGACGGGTTTGGCCGCAGCCACCACAAGCCGATCCCCGGCCTCGCCCAGGCGCAGGTCTTCACGCCGGACGACCTGATGGCCGACAGGATGCCGGCGGCAGGGCCGGTCGTGGTCTACGACACCGAGGATTTCTACCTGGCCGGCGTGCTGGCGGAGAAGCTGCGCAAGGCCGGGCTGGAGACGATCTTCGTCACGCCGTCGGATGTCGCCTCGGCCTGGACCTCCAACACGCTGGAGGTCGGCCACATCAACAAGCGGCTGCGCGCGTTGGGCGTGCAGGTCGTCACCCATCACGACGTGGCGCGCGCGGCGGGGGATCACGTCGAGATCGCCTGCGGCTATTCCGGCGAGACGCGCCAGGTGGCGGCCAAGGCCTTGGTCCTGGTGACCTCGCGCCTGCCGAACGAGGCGCTCTATCTCGATCTCATGGCGGCGCCGGAGAAGCTCGAGGCGGCCGGCATCAAGTCGGTGACCCGGATCGGCGATTGCCTGGCGCCGGGCTTCATCGCCCACGCCGTCTATCATGGTCACCGCTACGCCCGCGAACTGGATGCGCCGTCTTTGGGCGAAGTGCCGTTCAAGCGGCATCTGCCGATGGTGACGGTGCCATAGCTGCCGCGCCCCACTCAGGAGGCGAGATAGGGCGACAAATGATGGGCCAACAGTTGACCGAACCGGCGGTCACCAAGCGGCCGGTTCGCGGCCCGCTGCAGGGTGCCGACGCCGGGGCTGATATTGCCCTCGATGAGGCAAGGCCCGTCCTCGATCACCGCGATGTCCCATCCGATCACGACATGCGCATCGAAGACGCGGTGGGCGCGTAGCGCGAGCTGCATGATCTCGTCCCACATGGGAACGGCGGCGCCGGCGATCTGCGCTCCCGTATAAGGATGGCGATCGAGCAGCGAGTCCTCCGGCCCGCCGTCCAGCGTCGTGGCCTGGCCGAGCAGGCCGGTGGCGATGTCGATGGGGGCGGCGATGCCGCCGGCGTGAAAATTGTCGACCGGTGCGGTGCGCGCGACCGGCATGCGCAGGATGGCGTCTGTCACCTCGAAGCCTCCGGTTTCGCTGCGCCAGCTGATCACGCGCATGGTGCTGAGCGCGCCCGCGGTAAAACCGCGATAGGCCGGATGATTCCTGAGCGCCGGCTGGACCAGGACCGGCTTCTGCCTCGACAATTCGGCGATGTGCCCGAGCAGCGCAGCCGTATCGAGCTCCCGCCCCCCGGTGCTTCTGTATCGCCGGGGGCCGAGATTGCTCCAGCGCTCCGCCGAGCCGCCCCGGCTTCCGCGCACCGGCTTCACGAAGATGTCCACGTCGTTGAAGCCGTTCTGAGCCGTTCTCCCCCGCAGCAGGGGCCGTCCGGCCTTGAAGGCCATGAGGTTAGGCACATGCGGCAGATTGTTTGCCGCGCAATGCCCGGCGAAGCGCACCTTGTTGGTCAAGGGTTGACGCCGGTCAGGGCGCCCGGCCTGCAGGAGCTGATAGGCGATGCCCTCGATCTGGTTGCGCAGGAGGAACTCGCCGGCTTTCGGCCGCATCGCCGGAGAGTAGAGCCGCAGGCGATAATAGTGCTTTGGGGCCAGCCGCAGGCGAAGGATCAGGGCGATCTGGTCGATGGCTTGCTCGCACAATCCCCTGCCGGACTCGCGCGCGACCTCGCGGCCATACCGGTACAGATAGCCGGGGAGTACGGCCAGCATCGCGAGCGGCCAGAGCGCCACAAGGGCGATGGTCGCGGCGCATTGCGGCGCGGATTGATGACGCCAGAGCAGCTTGCTGCAGACCCGCCGCACCTGCGATGTCTGCATGGACGGGCTGTCCTGCACCGGCACGAAAGGCGGAGGGACAAGCGCCCGCCACCGAATTCGCACTTCCATTCTCAGGACCCCGTCAAAATGCGCAGGGCCGTGGCCGGGTGCCCCACCGAGCGCCGACTATGACACAAAAATGCCGGTCGTCGAGCGATCGCGCGCTATTTGGCATAGCCATCTTTGGTCGATGCGGCTGCCGGGTGGTGGAACTCGCCGCGGGGGTCAAGCTCCGGGGCGCCGTAGACGGCTTGCACGTTGGGCACGGCGACGTAGTCGCTCTGCTCCGTCAGCGTCTTGGCGCGGCGGCGGAACACGCGGTAGAGCGCGAACAGCGCGACGAAGCCATAGCCGATGCCGGTGTAGAGGAAGAGCCCGGCCGAGCCGATCAGCTCCATGACGAAGCCGGCGATGCTGGGGCCGGCGCTGGCGCCTACGCCCCAGACGAAGAGCAGCCCGGCGGCGGCGCGGACGAAGTCCTTGCGGTCGACATAGTCGTTGGTCTGGCCGACGCCGAGCGCGTAGAGCGGCGAGTTGAACAGCGTCATCACGAAAAACAGCCCGACCAGCCAGGTGAAGGGCAGGGACGGGGTCAGGGCGATCGTCAGCGCCAGCGCGCCGGCCAGGAGGTTGGCGCCGATGATGACCGGCCGGCGGCCATAGTGGTCGGAGATGTAGCCGACCGGGAGTTGGGTGATGAGGGCCGCCCCCGTGCCGATCGCGATCAGCGCCGTGAGGTTCTCGGGTTTCAGCCCGATCTCGGAGATATAGGCCGGGAGCAGCGAATAGAGCGATCCGGTCAACAGCCCGGAGGCGAAGCAGCAGACGACGCCAGTCGGCGAGGCCTGGATCAGCTTGGTGATGGAGAAGCTCTGCTTGTGGCCGATCTCCGGATTGCCGACCCTGGTGAGTGCCAGCGGGATCATCGCCGCGGCGAGCAGAATGGTTGAGATCTTGAACAGGAAGTCACCCTCTATGTCAGCGATGTTGAGCACCAGCGGCGACAGGCCGCCGGCGCCCCAGGTCACCACCATGTAGACGGCGAAGATGCGGCCGCGATTGTCCTCCGACGCCTTGTCGTTGAGCCAGGACTCGATGACGATGAAGCCGCCGGCCAGGACGTAGCCGGACAGCCCCTTGAACAGGGCCCAGGCATAGACATCCCTGGTCAGGGTGAAGAACAAGGTGGCGATGGCGGTGCTGACGGCGAAGACGCCGAAGGCGCGGATATGGCCGACCCGGTTGATCAGGCGTTCGCAGGTCAGCGTGCCGAACAGGAAGCCGACGTTGTAGGCGGAGAAAACCACGCCGATGAGGAATGCCGAGATCCCCCGATCGGCAAGCTGCACGCCGATCAGCGTGCCGCTGATGCCAAGGGCGGCCTCGATCAGGACGATGCCCAGCAACACCGGCACGACCGGCTGAACCGCTTTCCACATGCACGCCTCCGCAGCCGGCTATGACATTCTATTCGATCAGTGCCTGTTGCCCGCGTTTCAGCAGGCCGCCCGCGATGATCACGCGCTGGATCTCGCTGGCCCCCTCCCAGATGCGTTCGACGCGCAACTCGCGATAGAACCGCTCGGCGACGTTCTCGCGCATGTAGCCGCGCCCGCCGAAGATCTGCACGGCCCGGTCCGCCACGCGGTTCGCCATCTCGGAGCAATAGAGCTTCACCATGGAGCTCTGCGCGTGGCTGACCTTCACATCCTCGCCGGCGTCGATGCCGGCGGCGGTCTGGTAGACCATGAGCCGCGCCGCCCACAGCTCGGTCAGGCTGTCGGCCAGCATGAACTGCACCGCCTGCATGTCGCTCAGCATCTGCCCGAAGAGCTTGCGCTGGCGGGCAAAGGCCGTCGCCTCGTCGATCAGCCGCGCGGCGGCGCCGCAGCAGCGCGCCCCGATCATCAGCCGCTCGTAGCGGAACCAGTCATGGGTGAAGCCCATGCCGTCGCCCTCGGCGCCGATGCGGTTGGCCTCCGGCACGCGCACATCCTTGAAGCGGTAGATCGGATGATGCGCGGCGAAGGTATGGGTATAGGCGGGGGACCGCACCACCTCGATGCCGGGCGTGTCGCTGTCGACGAAGAACAGGCAATGGGCCCCGGCGTTGGGGCCGTCGGCGAGCTTGGCCTGGAAGATGATGACGTCGGCGAGATTGCCCGAGGTGACGTGCCATTTCTCGCCGTTCAGCACGTAGTGGCCGCCGTCGCGCCGCGCCGTCGCCTGGATGGCGTCGACATCGGAGCCAGCCTCGGCCTCGGTGATCGCGTAGCATTCGTGCCGGGCGTCGGCGATCAACGGCTTCACCCAGGTCTCGATCTGGTGCGGCGAGCAGGCCTTCGCCATCCACTTCTGGACATTGGAGAAACGCCAGCCGAGCGCATTGGTGACGCGGCCGGTCTGCTCCTGCGCCACCGCCTGCAGCAGCATGGAAGCGCCGCCGCCGCCCAGCTCCCTGGGGGCATCCATCGAGCTGAGGCCGATCCGGCGTGCTTCATCCTTCTGGCGCTTCAGCACCTCGGGCGGCACCTCGCCGTGATTCATCTCGGCGTGGACTTCCCAGGGGATCAGCTCCTCGTCGACATACTTGCGCACTGCGGCCTGCAGGATGCGCGCTTCGGGCGGCAGGGGATAGGACATCGGACCAACCTACGAACGGACAGACACGGATGGATTGCCAAGCGATCCGGGCCGGATCGCCGGGCAGCGAAACGCAATCGGGCGGTGGCGGTCAGGCAGTCGCGGCCTGTGCGGCGCCACCGCTGCGTTGTCGGCCGAACTCGTTGGGGAAAAGGCCGCCGAGATAGGTGCGCAGGATGCGCTTGGCGCCGTCGCGGTCGACCGATTTCGGGTTGATCAGCATGTCGAGCCACAGCCCGTCGATCATCGCGTCGAAGCCGCGGGCGACGAGGTCGGGATCGAGATCCTGGTAGCCGCCCTCGGTGATGACCCGGGCGAAGAGCTCGCGGGTCTCTTCATGGAAGCGGTCCGACAGCTCCTGGCAGATCTTGAGGAATTCGGGCCGCCAGCGCGTCTCGCCCCAGAAGGCGTACCAGACGGTCACCTTCTTGCGGTTGGCGATGGCGCGATGGAAGTCGGATTCGATCGCGGCATCGAGCTGCGCGGCGGCGCTCTGTCCGGCGTTACGGATGTTCTCGTCGGTCTGCTGGATGTAGTCGTCGACCAGGTGCCGAAGGGTCTCGATCAGCAGCTGGTCCTTGCTCTTGAAATAGAAGTTGACGATGCCGACCGACAGCCCCGCCCCCTTGGCAACATCGGCCAGAGTCAGGTCGGAGAAGCCATGCGCGGCGATGCAGTCGATGGTGGCTTCCATCAACTGGACCCGGCGTGCCTCTTTCAGAGCGTCCCGCGACATGGCCAATTCCTACACGGTCCCTGCTGGCAAGGCAATCAAGGACGGGCGATACTCGGGCCGCAAGGGCCACTGCTCCAGGTGTTTCGACGATGTTCAAGGTGGATCTGTTGCGCGGCAAGCGCGTGCTGGTGACCGGCGGCGGCACCGGCCTGGGCCTGGCGATGGGCCGGCGTTTCCTGGAGCTCGGCGCGTCGCTGGCGATCTGCGGCCGCCGCGAGGCGGTGCTGCGGGCGGCGGCCGACGACCTGTCGATCCAGGCGCCGGGGCGCGTCGCGTGGCGGGTCTGCGACATCCGCGACCCGGCCGCGGTCGATGCCATGCTGGAGGCGCTGTGGCGCGACGGCCCGCTCGACGCCCTGGTGAACAACGCCGCCGGCAACTTCATCGCCCGGACAGAGGAGCTGTCGCCGCGCGCGATCGACGCAGTGCTCGGCATCGTCCTGCACGGCTCGGCCTATGTGACCACCGGCTGCGGCCGACGCTGGCTGGCCGAGGGCCGGCAGGCAAGCGTGCTGTCCATCGTCACGACGTATGCCTGGACCGGCTCGGCCTATGTGGTGCCCTCGGCCATGGCCAAGGCCGGCGTGCTGGCGATGACGCGCAGCCTGGCGGTGGAATGGGGCGGGCGCGGCATCCGGCTCAATGCCATCGCGCCGGGCCCGTTCCCCACGCCCGGCGCCTGGGAACGGCTGGTGCCGCGCGCGGATCTGGCCCAGCGCTTCGAGACCAACAATCCACTCGGCCGGCCGGGGCGGCACGAGGAGCTGGCGAACCTGGCGGCCTTCCTGCTTTCGGAGGGCGCCGGCTACATCAATGGCGAGGTCGTGACCATCGACGGCGGCGAATGGCTCCAGGGCGCCGGCCAGTTCAACTTCCTCCGCGAACTGACCGACGCAGACTGGCAGGCGATGAAGCCGAAGAAGAGCTAACGGGACTCAGCCGAACGAAACGCCCATCACCTTGTCCCAGGTCTCGATCGGGGCGGGGATTGGCTGCTGGCCGGCGCCGGCAACCGATTGGTCGAAATCGACGATGGCGCCGGTCATCATCCCGGATTCCTCTGAGGCGAGGAACGCGATCGCCCGCGCCACTTCCGCCGGCTTCAACAAGCGGCCGAAGGGCTGCTTCGCCTCGGCCTTCTTCAGCCAGTCCGGGTCGCCGCCGTGGTAGCGCTGCTGGATGGTGTCTTCGCCCGGCGTGTCCATCCAGCCGAGATTGAGCGCGTTGACGCGAATACGGTGGCGCATCACCGAATAGGCGATGTTCTTGGTGAGGATGTTGAGCCCGGCCTTGGACGCGGCATAGGCGGTCAGCATCGGCACGCTGCCATAGGACGAGACGCTGGAGATGTTGACGATGGAGCCGGCGACCTTCTGGCGCTGCATCAGCTTCACCGCGTCCTGCATCAGGAAGAAGGGCGCCCGCATGTTGATGTTGACCATGCGGTCGAACAGTTCCGGCGAGGTGTCCCAGACCGATCCGCGCTCGGTCAGCGCGGCGACGTTCACCAGGACGTGCAGGCTGCCGAATTCCTTGTCGGCGGCGGCGATGATGCGCCGGCAATCCTCGACCTTGGCGAGGTCCGCGGGAATGAAGACGCCGCGGCATTTGGCGCTGGAGATCGCCTTGGCCACGGCGTTGCCGCGCCCGGCGTCGCGGCCGGTGATGATGATGCCGGCGGCGCCCCGCTCGGCCAGAAGCCTCGCCGTCGCTTCGCCGAGGCCCTGGGTGCTGCCGGTGACGACGGCGTATTTGCCGGCGAAGCTGCTCAAATCGCTCACGGATATCTCCTGATCAGACGTGCGCGGCGGAGGGTTCGGGGGAACCCTCCGCCGCATGGAGTCGAATCCTAGGAGCGTTGGTGGCGGAACGGCAAGGGCCTTCCGGCGATGGCGGCGTCTCAGTCGCCGCGGATGTCGTCGAGCTCCAGGTCACCCGCTTCGATGGCTTGGCGCAGGACGTTGAGGCCGGTCTCGACCTCTTCGTACATTTCGCGGCAGCGGCGCAGGTCGCGGATCTCCGCCTCGCCGATCGGGCCGTTGGTGCCGTTGCCGAGATCGACCAGCTGGGCCAAGTAGCGGCCCTTCAGCTTGGCGAGGATGCGGGCGACGCGCTGGATCTCCGCCGGCGTCGTGCCGATCACGGCGTTGACGGTCTCGGCCCGGACATAGCTTTTGATGTCGTGCTGCAGGTGGTGCAGGTATTGGCCGACGCTGGGCGTCCGCCGCTCGAGCGCGCTTTTCTTGGCCGGCGCGGCGCCGACATTCGCGTTGGCGGCGGGCGGCTCCATCAATCGGATGGTGGACCGGGAGGGGGCGGGGCCGGCGTCGCCGGGAATGGCGGCGGTCTTGGGGGGCGCCGTCTTGGCTTTGTCTTCCGGACGCGCGAACATCGACAGCATGGCAATCCTCCCTGCTGGGGTTGACCTGCCTGCCTTCAAGCAAGCGCCGTGCCGTCCCTGGACCTGACGGACGCATTGATTTCAAAAGAAAATGGCGCCCGCGAAGGGCGCCATTCTCCGTCCGCGCTCCCGCCCGGAAATTTCTGCCGGGCAGCCTAGACGAAGACGAATTTGTTGGTGGGGCGCTCCATGGCGCTGGACAACGCCTGGCTGGCGCGGCTGATCAGCGCCTCGGCGGTCGAGCCGCTGGTCGGATAGAGCGCGATGCCGATGGCGGCGGAGACGCTGAGGTAGCGGTCCTCGAAGGCGACCGGGGCGTTGATGTCGGAGAGGATCTTGGCGGCGACGATCTGCACGTCCTCGACCCGCGGCATGGATTCGGCCAGCACCACGATCTGCGAACGCTCGAAGCTGGCGACGGTGTCGCTGGCGCGCATCAGGGCCTTTATGCGCTGGGCGAAGTTGCGATAGAGCACCGGAACCGCCCGGTCGGCCACGTCGACCGGCAGGACGCTCCAGTTGAAATCGATCAGCAGGACAGAGAAGAAGTCGCGGTTGCGCCGGGCGCGGCGGACGGCCAGCGACAGGATCTCCCAGAACAGGACCTGGCTCGGCAGGTCCGACACCGGGTCGAACAGGGCCAGGCGGCGCAATTGCTGCTCGGCGTCGCGTCGCGCCAGGGCGTAGCGCAAGGCGCGGCGCAGGCCGCTCGGGGTCAGATCGGAGGGCACCAGTACATCGGCCGCGCCTGCCTCGCTCATGGCCTGCTCGGCATCCGCCCAGTGATCGCTGCCGAGCAGCAGGATGGGGGCGCCGTCCTTGCGCTCGCTGAGTTTCTTCAGGTGCTTCGGCGAGCTCCAGCCATTGACGCTGCAGTCAAGCAGGACGCAGGCGCTCTCCTGGTCGTCCGCCTCGGCCTGGGCCTTGGCGGTGTCGGCGACAGTGGTGAAGTGGATGCCGTTGCCGCCATCGTCGAGGCACGCCCGGCGCACCGCATCTACGGTCGCGGGGTTGGAGGAGACCAATACGGCGGTGAGCGGATTGGGCTTGGCGTTCATCGGATTTATGGAGCTATAGGCGAGGAATTTCGGCGATTGTTGTCTTCGGTGGGTTAAGAAGGGTTTAACTTGCCCACTCCGCCTGGGCGCCGCGAGAAGTTAACAAGCGTCGATGTCCGATCCGCATCTCCCCGAAATCCTTGAAGCCGTACCGCTACTTGCCGGGCGTCCGCCGGGCCATTGGCGTTGCGAGCCGATGGGCGGTATCACCAATCGCACCTACCGGGTCAGTGGCGGCGGCGCGGTCTATGTCCTGCGCATCGCGGCGGAGAGCACGCATTACCTCGACCGCGCGGCCGAGGCGCACAACGCGCGCATCGCCGGCCGGCTCGGCATCGCGCCGGAGGTGCTGCATGCCGATGAGCGGCTGATGGTGACCGGCTACCTGTCCGGCGCCAGGCCGCTGGACCTCGCGGATTTCGCCGATCCCGCCTGCCTCGCGCGCATCGGCGACGTTCTGCGCCGGCTGCAGCGCAGCGGCGAGACCTTTCGCGGGGCGCGGCATCCCTTCGGCGAGATCGACAAATACCTGGACCTGCACCCGCATCCGCGCGCGACGGCATTGCGCCGCGCGGCGGAGACCCTCGCCGGCGCGATCGCCGCGGCGCCGCTCGCGCCGGCGCCGGCGCATGTCGATCCCAATCCGGCGAACTTCCTGCTGTGCGCCGACGGCGCGTTGCGGCTGGTGGATTGGGAGTTCTCCGCCATGACCGATCCCTGTTGGGACATCGCCGCGATCCTGTCACAGCGTTCCTATGACGGCGACGCGCTGCGCCGTCTGGCCGGCGAGGTCCTCGGCAATGCGGACGGCGTCATCCTTGCGCGGATCGCCTTGTTCCGGGTGGCGATGTTCCTGGTCGCCGGGTCCTGGTGCGCCATGGAAGCGGCGTTCCGCGGCGACGCCGGACTGATGCGCATGGCCGACGACTATCTCGATCGCTTCGCCGAGGCGCTCGCCGACCCGCGAATGCCACGCTGGCTGTTGGGTCATTTCCCGGCCGCTTGACAAGGCGGCGGCACTTTCCCATGTTGGGCGCGCTCAACGGGGTGCCCGCACAGGGCTGAGAGATGCCACCGCATCAACCCGAAGAACCTGATCCGGATAATGCCGGCGGAGGGATCTGAGTTAAGCGAGATTTGAGCATCGCTCTCGATTTCCTCCGCCGCCCGTGGAGGACATCATGATCTTGCGTCGATGCGCTCTGCTGGCGGCGGTGATCGCAACCTGCGTCACGGCACCAGCTTTTGCCGACAAGCCGAAACTCACCATCTACACCTACAACTCCTTCATCGCCGAATGGGGACCTGGGCCCGCCCTGCAGCCTCTGTTCGAGGCGGAATGCGGCTGCACCATCAACTGGGTCGCGCTCGAGGACGGCGCCGCGTTGCTGTCGCGTCTGAAGCTGGAAGGCGAGCAGACCGAGGCGGATGTCGTGCTCGGACTCGACACCAATCTGACCGCCGAGACGGCGGCGACCGGATTGATCGCGCCGCACGAGCTCGACCTCTCGGCGCTGAAACTGCCGGTCGCCTGGGACGACAAGGATTTCGTGCCATACGACTACGGCTATTTCGCCGTCGTCTATGACAGCCAGGCGCTCCCCAACCCGCCGCAAAGCCTGGCCGAGCTCGCCGCCCCGGCAGCAGGATCCGGCGAGATGCCGAAGATCATCCTGATGGATCCGCGCACCTCGACCCCGGGCCTTGGCTTCATGCTCTGGGTGAAGCAGGTGATGGGCGAGGGCGCCGCCGATGCCTGGAAGAACCTGGCCAAGAGGACGCTGACGGTGACCAAGGGCTGGAGCGAGGCCTATGGCCTGTTCCTCAAGGGCGAGGCGCCGATGGTGCTGAGCTACACCACATCGCCCGCCTATCACGTGATGATGGAGAACACCGACCGCTACAAGGCGGTGGACTTCGCCGAGGGCAACTACATGCAGATCGAGGTTGCCGCCCGGCTCAGGACGTCGCATCAGCCGGAACTGGCCAAGCAGTTCCTGGCCTTCCTCACCTCGCATGCGGCGCAGGAGAAGATCCCGACCACCAACTGGATGTACCCGGTTGTGGACCTCGGCGACGCGCTGCCGCAGGCCTTCCGCGATCTGAAGCTGCCGGAGAAGTCGCTGCTGATGCCGAGCGAAGAGGTCGCGGCCCGGCGTTCCGGCTGGATCGAGGAATGGCTGAACAGCGCGGGCCAGTGATGATGTGGCGGTCGGGCGCGTGGTGGCGCCATGCGTAGCGCCAGCTTCGCCATCGCGTCATTGCTGGCGGCTTGCATCGGCGTCGCCCTGGCTCTGCTTTTCGCGCAGGCGGGGGACGCCGATCTGGCCGGGCTGCTCGCGTCGGCCTATCCGCGGCGGGTGCTGCAATTCACCCTGCTGCAGGCGGGCCTGTCGACACTCGTCTCCATCGGCCTCGGCGTGCCGGTGGCGCGCGCCTTCGCCCGGGAGACCGCGTTTCCCGGCCGGCGCCTGCTGCTGGGCCTGATGTCGCTGCCCATCGTGCTGCCGTCGCTGGTGGCGGTGTTCGGCATCGTCTCGATCTATGGCCGCAACGGCGTCCTCGGCGCCGCATTGGGCGTTGCCGGAATCGCGGCGCGGCCCGACATCTACGGACTCGGCGGCGTCGTGCTGGCGCATGTCTTCTTCAACCTGCCGCTGGCGGTGCGCCTGCTGCTGCCCGGCTGGCAGTCGATCCCGGTGGAGACCTGGCGCCTCGCGGCGCAACTCGGCATGTCGGGCTGGGCGCGCTTCCGCCTGATCGAGGCGCCGATGCTGCGCCGCTATCTGCCACAGGCCGCCGCCGCCATCTTCATGCTCTGCGTCGGCAGCTTCGCCATCGTGCTCGCCCTGGGCGGCGGGCCCGGCGCCGCCACCTTCGAGGTGGCGGTCTATGAGGCGATCCGCTTCGAGTTCGACCCGCCGCGCGCGGCGCTGCTGGCGCTGTGCGGGCTCGCGCTGAACCTGCTCTGTCTCCTCCTGGCGCAGCGCGCGGTGGGCGAGGCGGCGCTCGCCACCGGCTGGCGCAACGCGCAAGGCTGGAGCGTGGGCTGGACGCTCGGCCGGGCCGGCGACGCGGCATTCCTGCTGGCGGCCGGGCTGTTCGTGCTGGCGCCCATCCTCGCCACGCTGGTGGACGGCATCCTCGGCCTGCTGCGGGGCCGGCTCGACTGGTCCGCCCTGGCGATGGCGACGGGTGTCAGCCTCGGCCTCGCCTTGCCGGCGGCGTGCCTGTCGCTGGCCGTGGCGCTGCCGCTGGTGCTGGCGGAAGCGGCGGTGCGGCCGCTGCAGCCGCGCCGTGCGGCGCTCCTGCGCGTCGCCTCGGCGCTGCCCATCGCCGTGTCGCCGATGGCGCTTGGCCTCGGCTGGTTCCTGGCCCTGCGCCTGGTCATCGATGGGACGCCGCGCACGGTCATCGGCGTCATTCTCCTCAACGCGCTGATGACCATTCCCTTCGTCGCGGCGATCCTCCGTCCGGCGGTGGAGCGCGCCTGGCACCGCCACGAGCGGCTGTGCCGCGCGCTTGGCATCGCCGGCTGGTCGCGCTGGCGGCTGGTCGACGGGCCGGTGCTGCGGCCCGCCATCGGCGTGGCGCTGGCGATGGCGGCGGCGATGGCTCTGGGCGACCTCGTCGGCATCGGCCTGTTCGGCGACGCGAAGCTGCGCAACCTGACCCTGCTGCTCTACGACCAGATCGGCGCCTATCGCATGGAAGGCGCGGCGGCGATCGCCGCCCTGCTGCTGCTGCTGGTCTTCGTCACGTATCAAACGATCGAACGCATGGTGGGTGGTCGTGCCGCGCCTTGAAACCCAGGATCTCGCTTTCCGCTACGAAGACATGGACATGCGCTTCGACCTCGCCGTCGAGCATGGCGCATTCATGGCAATCATCGGTCCGTCCGGCGCCGGCAAGAGCACGCTGCTGTCGCTGATCGGCGGCTTCGAGCGGCCCTTGGGCGGCAGGGTTCTGGTCGACGGCTTCGACATCACGACGATGGAGCCGGCGGCGCGGCCCTGCACGACCCTGTTCCAGGATCACAACCTGTTCGCGCATCTCGACGTCGAGAAGAACGTCGGCCTTGGTCTCGACCCCGGATTGCGGCTCGACGCGGCGCAGCGGGCGGAGATCGCCCAGGCCCTCGCCGATGTCGGCCTCACGGGATTCGAGCAGCGATTGCCGGGACAGCTCTCCGGTGGCGAGCGCCAACGGGTCGCCATCGCGCGCTGCCTGGTGCGCCACCGGCCGATCCTGCTGCTGGACGAGCCCTTCGCGGCGCTCGGCCCCGGCTTGCGGCGCGAGATGCTCGACCTGGTCCGCGCCTTGCGCGACCGGGTCGGCCTCACCGTGCTGATGGTCACGCATGACCCGGAAGACGCCCGCTACGCCGCCGAACGCACCGCCTTCATCGCCGGCGGCCGCGTGGTGATGGTGGATGCGACCGAGCGCTTGCTGCGCTCGGACATGCCGGAGGTGCGGGCCTATCTGGGAAGCTGATGGACCTCAACCCAACAGCGACTTGCGCGACACCACGAACTCCTCCACCGCGCCGGCGAAGGCGTCCACCTCGTCCTCCGTCGTCGGCAGCATCAGGGCCATGAAGCCGCGGCGGGCAAAGTATTTGCCGGCCGCGATCAGGTCGAGGTGCATCAGGTTCTGCAGCTTGGTCCGGCGCTCGGCCTCGGCCGGGTCGAGATCGCCGGGCTGGCGAATCTCGCCGCGGGTGAAATGCAGGCCGACGAAGGAGCCGATGCCGGTGGCTCTCAGCCCCACGTCATGGCGCTTGGCAACTTCGTTGATCGCGTTGCGCAGCCGGTCGCCCTTGCGGTTCAACAGACCGATCGCCTTCGCGGTCAGCAGCTTGCGCAGGCCGGCGGTGCCGGCGGCCATCGACAACACGTTGTTGTTGAAGGTGCCGGCATGGGGGAAGGAATCCGCCCGCTCGGGGTCGAATCGCGCCATCAGGTCCATGCGCCCGCCGAAGGCGCCGAAGCTCAACCCGCCGCCGAGATACTTGCCGAGCGTAGTCATGTCCGGCGTGACGCCGACCATGGCCTGGTAGCCGCCGGTGGACAGGCGCGAGGTCATCACCTCGTCGAAGATCAGCACGACGTTGTGCTCGCTGCAGGCCTGGCGCAGGGCGAACAGGAAATCGCGGTCGGCCGGCAGGCAGCCGCCGCCCATCATCGGCTCGACAATCACCGCCGCCAGCTCGGCCGCGTGGTCGCGGATCATCGCCGCGGCGCCGTCGGCGTCGTTATAGGTCGCGGTCAGCCACGGAATGGGCAGGTTGAGCGGCATGCCGCCGGAGCGGAAATAGAGCACGCCGCCGTGATAGCCGCCCTCGAAGGCGAGCACGGCGGTCTTGCCGGTGACGGCGCGCGCGGTCTGGATGGCGAAGATGTTGGCCTCGGTGCCGGAATTGCAGAAGCGCAGCAGCTGGATCGAGGGGAAGCGGTCGCGGATGGTCTGCGCCAGGTCCGCCTCGTACTGGTTGGGGCCGCCGAGCACGATGCCGCCCTCCAGCGCCTCGCGGATCGCCGACAGGATCACCGGGCTCGAATGGCCATAGAGGCCCGCCGAGTATTCGCCGAGGAAGTCGGTATAGGCATGGCCGTCGAGGTCAAGGAGCGTCGTGCCGTCGCCCTTGGCCCAGGCCAGCGGGAAGGGGGCATAGTGCAGCACCGTCCGCGTGTTGCCCCCCGGCATGGTCGTGCGGGCGAAGGCGTGGCGCGCGGCGCTCTTCGGGTTGTCGGCGGTAAATCGCGCCTCGGCTTCGGCGAGCGCGCTGTCCAAGGACGTGTTCATGGGGGATATCCTGCCTGGATCTGGGCCTGGGATTAGGGTCTTGCTGCCGCGCTGGCGGGTAGGCTAGTCTCGCGACCTGTATACAGCTTTGCGGAATCACCGTGAAGCTTGGCCGGAAAACCGAACCAGGGCAACATAAGCCGAACCGGCGACAGATCGGGACCAACAGGGAGAGACATCATGCGACATCTGCTTGCGCGCGGGCTCGGCAAGGCATTGCTGGGCGCGGCGCTCCTCGCGGCGAGCCTGGCCGCGACCCCGGCATCCGCCGAGACCGTGCTGACCCGTGGTTTCGGGGCATCGCCCGACACCCTCGACCCGCACATGAATTTCGGCGCGCGCGAGGGCTGGATCCAGGACGACATCTTCGAGGGCCTCACCGCCGGCAACGAGAAGGGCGAGATGGTCCCCGGCGCCGCGGAGAAGTGGGAAAGCTCGGATGACGGGCTGACCTGGACCTTCCACCTGCGCGACGGACTCAAGTGGTCGAACGGCGACCCGCTGGTGGCGCAGGACTTCGTCAACGGCGTGATCCGCCAGCTCGACCCGAAGACCGCCTCGCCGCGCGCCTACTACTTCTCGTCCCTGATCCCGCTGGTGGGCGGCCAGGAATTCATCGACGCGGCGGACAAGGGCGACCCGAAGACCGTCGGCATCAGCGCGCCGGACGACAAGACCATCGTCCTGAAGCTGAAGGCGCCGCAGCCGAACCTCCTGCTGCTGGTTGAATCCTATCACATCCCGCCGCTGCACAAGCCGAGCTTCGACAAATACGGCGCCGACTTCATCAAGCCGGAGAACATCGTCAGCAACGGCGCCTACATGATGACCGAGAACGTGCCGCAATCGCACGTGACCCTGGTCAAGAACCCGAACTACTGGAACGCCGCCAATGTGAAGATCGACAAGGTCGTCTATGCGGTGACCGAGGACGACCAGACCGAGCTGAAGCGCTACAAGGCGGGCGAGCTCGACACCACCAACGAGGTGCCGAGCGACCAGCTCGACGCGCTGAAGGCCGAGGCCGGCGGCGAGCTGCGCATCACGCCCTACCTGGAATCCCAATACATCAGCTTCAACGTCACCAAGGCGCCGTTCGACAACATCAAGGTGCGCCAGGCGCTGGCCATCGGCATCGACCGCCAGGTGCTGCAGGACAAGATCCTGAAGGCCGGCTACCAGGCCAATTGCGGCTATTCGCCGCCGAACGATCCGCGCTACCAGCAGCCGCAGGTGCCGGAGTGCAACATGACCGCCGCGGAGCGGTCGGAGAAGGGCAAGGCGCTGCTGGCCGAGGCCGGCTTCGGCCCGGACAATCCATTGAAGGTGACGATCGAGTCCAGCACCGACAACACCTCCAAGAAGATGGCCGAGGGCATCGCGCTGATGTGGAAGCAGTATCTCGGCGTCGACGCCAAGGTGAACGCCCAGGAGTTCCAGGCCTGGATGAACACCTTCTATGCCGGCGGCTGGGACGTGCTGAACGACAACCTGATCGGCGACATGCCGGGACCGGAATCGCACCTCATCTACATGCGGCCCAGCGCCGAGTCCGGCTACAACTGGAAGAACGACGAATACGAGAACCTGATGAACAAGGCGTCCGAGCAGGCCGACCTCGCCAAGCGCTATGAGTACCTGGCGCAGGCGGAGAAGGTGCTGCTCGACTACTATCTGGTGACGCCGCTCGACGTCACCACCTCGCGCCACCTGGTGAAGCCGAAGGTGAAGGGGTGGGAGGACAACATCCTCGACACCCATCCCAGCAAGTTGATGTCGATCGAAAACTGATGAGCCGAAAGCGGCCCGGCGGGTGACTCCGCCGGGCCGCTGTCGCATCCAACCCGATGTTCTCCTTCGCCATCAGACGCATCCTCGGCGCGATTCCGACCCTCTTCGCGCTGATCGTGATCTCATTCTTCATCATGCGCGTCGCGCCGGGCGGCCCGTTCTCCACCAACCGCAAGCTGACCGAGGCGGTGCTGGCGAACATGAACAAGGCCTACCACTTGGACGAGCCGCTGTTGGTGCAGTTCGGCCGCTACCTCTGGGGCCTGGCCCAATTCGATTTCGGCCCCTCGATGAAATACAAGGATTTCAGCGTCACCGAGCTCATCGTCCAGGGCCTGCCGGTGTCGCTCATCGTCGGCTTCTGGGCCATGCTGTTCGCCACCATCACCGGCATCGCACTGGGCATGGCCGGGGCGCTGCGGCGCAACGGCGTCACCGATTTCACCGCCGGCGTCATCGCCATGACCGGCATCGCGGTGCCCACCTTCGTCATCGGCCCGCTGCTGCAGATCGTCTTCGGCCTGCAACTGCACTGGTTCCCCATCGCCGGCTGGGACGGCTCGATCAACGCCGCGGTGCTGCCGGTCTTCGTGCTGGCGCTGCCCAATATCGCCTACATCTCGCGGCTGACGCGCGGCAGCATGATCGAGACCCTGCGCACCAACTATGTGCGCACCGCGCGCGCCAAGGGCATCGGTCCCCGAAGGGTGATCATCAAGCACGCCTTGACCGGCGCCATGCTGCCGGTCATCGCCTATCTCGGCCCGGCGACGGCGATCACCGTCACCGGCTCGGTGGTGATCGAGCAGATCTTCGGCATCCCCGGCATCGGCCGCTATTTCGTCGAAGGCGCCAGCAACCGCGACTACCCGCTGGTGATGGGGGTGACGATCCTCTATGGCGGCGTCGTCATCCTGGCCAACATCGTCACCGACGTGGCGCGCGGCTTCCTTGACCCGAAGGTGAGCTATGAGTGACGCGACGGTCGCGGCGCCCGCCCAGCTGGAGACCGCCGCGGCGGTGGGGCTCAGCCCGTTCATGGCGTCCTGGCGGCGCTACAGCCGCAACAAGCTGGCCGTCGGCAGCATGATCTTCCTGGGGCTGCTCGCGCTCGCCTGCTTCGCTGGGCCGCTGCTCTTCCCCTTCGGCACCGAGGATGCCGATTTCGAGAACATCTCGGCGCCGATCAACCTGTTTTCGATGCATCCTTTCGGCACCGACGAGTTCGGCCGCGACCTGCTGCTGCGCGTGCTGGTCGGCGGCCAGGTCTCGCTGGCGGTGGGCTTCATCGGCGCGCTGGCGGCGGTCATCATCGGGGTGGTCTACGGCGCGACCTCGGGCTATGTCGGCGGCACGATCGACAACATCATGATGCGCGCCGTCGACGTGCTTTACGGGATTCCATATTTTTTCCTGGTCGTGCTGGTGAATCTGGTGTTCGGCCGCACGGTCATGGGACTATTCGCCTCGATCGTCGTCGTCCTGTGGCTGACGCCGGCGGTGATCGCGCGTGGCCAGGCTGTGTCGTTGCGCCATCGCGAATTCGTCGATGCGGCGCGCGCGGGCGGCATGACCGAATGGCAGATCATCCGTCAGCACATCGTGCCCAATTCCATGAACGTGGTGATCGTCTATTCCAGCCTCCTGGTGCTGGAAGTCATCGTCACCGAATCCTTCCTCAGCTTCCTCGGCCTCGGCATCCAGCCGCCGGCGAGTTCATGGGGCTCGCTGATCGATAACGGAGCCAACAGCATCGAGAACGACCCGCGCCTGCTGATGCTGCCGGGCTGTTTCCTCGCCGCCACCTTGTTCTGCCTCAACTTCATTGCCGACGGATTGCGCGATGCTTTCGACCCGAACGAGCGCTGACACGGCCAATCGGCAGGCCGCGGCGCCGATCCTGTCGGTGCGCGACCTCAGCGTCGATTTCAAGCTGGAGCACGGCATCGTCCGCGCCGTCGACGGCGTCAGCTTCGATGTGCGCCGCGGCGAGGTGCTGGGCATCGTCGGCGAATCCGGCTCGGGCAAGAGCCAGATCCTGATGGCGGCCATGGGGCTCACCGCGATCAACGGCAAGTGCTCCGGCAGCGTCACCTTCGATGGCGAGGAACTCCTCAACGCGGCGCCGGATCGCCTGGACAAGATCCGCGGCTCCGCCATGTCGATGATCTTCCAGGACCCGATGACCTCGCTCAATCCCTATATGCGGGTGCAGGACCAGCTGGCCGAGGTGCTGACCGCGCATCAGGGCAAGAGCCGCAAGGAGGCCATCGACATCGCGGTGGAAATGCTCGAGAGGGTGCGCATCCCCGAGGCGGCGCGGCGCATCTCGCTGTATCCGCACGAATTCTCCGGCGGCATGCGCCAGCGCGTGATGATCGCCATGGCGCTGCTGTGCCGGCCGGCGCTGCTGTTCGCCGACGAGCCGACGACGGCGCTCGACGTGACGGTGCAGGCGCAGATCCTCGACCTGCTGAGCGGCCTGGTGCGCGACCTCAACACGGCGGTGGTGATCGTGACCCATGACCTCGGCGTCATCGCCCGGATGTGCGACCGGGTGATCGTGCTCTATGGCGGCCGGGTGATGGAGGAGGCGCCGATCGACGACCTGTTCGAATCGCCGCGTCATCCCTATGCACAGGGCCTGATGGCGGCGACGCCGCGACTGGACGACGACGTCGCGCACGATCTGCGCACCATCCCGGGGTCGCCGCGGGCGCTGACCGGGCAGACCGGCGGCTGCCCCTTCGCGCCGCGCTGCGAGCGGCGGATCGAGCGCTGCAGCACGGAGACGCCGAACCTGCTGCGTTCGGCGAATGGCCGCGCCGCGGCCTGCCACCTCGTCATCCCATGAGGCCGCGCCGATGACCGAACCGCTGCTCAGCGTCACCGACCTGAAGGTGCATTTCCCGCTCGGCAAGGGGCTGCTGGGCGGCGCCGCCGGCATGGTCAAGGCGGTCGACGGGATCTCCTTCGACCTCAAGCCGGGCGAGACGCTGGGCATCGTCGGCGAATCCGGCTGCGGCAAGTCGACCCTGGGCCGTGCCATCCTGCGTTTGACCAAGGCGACCGGGGGCAACGTGGTCTGGCTGGGGCGCGACTTCTTCGACCTGGACCAGGAGGCGCTGCGCGAGGCGCGCCGCGACCTGCAGATCATCTTCCAGGACCCGCTGGCCTCGCTCGATCCGCGCATGACCATCGGCGCCATCATCGCGCGGCCGCTGAAGACCTTCTTCCCCAAGCTCGGCAAGGCGGAGATTGACAAGCGCGTGCGCGAGGCGATGGCCCAGGTCGGCCTGGCGCCGGAGATGCTGCGGCGCTATCCGCACGAATTCTCCGGCGGCCAATGCCAGCGCATCGGCATTGCGCGGGCCATGATCCTGCGGCCCAAGCTCATCATCTGCGACGAGCCGGTCTCCGCCCTCGACGTCTCGATCCAGGCGCAGATCATCAACCTGCTGCGCAAGCTGCAGGCGGAGCTGGGCCTGTCGCTGCTCTTCATCTCGCACAATCTCAGCGTGGTGCGGCATATCAGCCACCGGGTGATGGTGCTCTATCTCGGCAAGGTCATGGAGATCGCCGAGCGCGACACCTTCTACGCCAATCCGATGCATCCCTATTCCAAGGCGCTGATCTCGGCCATTCCGCTGCCGGATCCGAAACAGGAGCGGGCGCGCGAACGGCTGGTGCTGCAGGGCGACCTGCCGTCGCCGATCAAGCCGCCGAGCGGCTGCCGGTTCTGCACCCGCTGCCCGCTGGCGACCGACCTTTGTCACATGACTGAGCCGCCCCTGAGCCCGCGTGACGACGGCCGCCTTGTCGCCTGCCATTTCGTGTAGGATCCGGGCGCATGGTCACACTGGAAAAACTCGAGCCGCTGCTCGACCAGCTGTTCTCGGTCAGCGAGACCTGGGGCGCGCGCGTTTCGCCTGACGGCACCCGCGTGGCGTGGATCGCCAGCAATCGCGGGCCGACGGCGCAGCTGTGGTGGGCGCCGACCGACGCGAGCGCGCCGCCGCGGGCCTGGGTCGCCAACGACCGCGACTGCGACTATTTCTATTGGGCGCCGGATTCCCAGTCGGTCATCCTCGGCCAGTCGCGCGACGGCGACGAGCGGACCGGTCTCAGCCGCATCGCGCTGGACGGCAGCCGGCAGGATCTGACCGACCAGCACCCGGACTTCTACATCCGCGGCGGCCAGATCGATCCCGCCGGCCAGTTCCTGGTCTATGCGGCCAATCGCGATCCGGGGAGCGGGCGCGAGATCGAGCAGAACGTCATCTATCGCCACGAGCTGGCGACCGGCGCCTTGCTGCCCCTGGCGCGGCTGGAGAAGGCAGCGCATGTGGTGCCGCGGCTGTCGCCGGACGGGCTGCACGTGCTCTACCAGCGCAAGGACCGCCATCCGGCCGGCAGCCAGCTCTGGCTGGTCGGCACCGACGGCGCCGGTGATCGCGAAGTGCTGAGTGCCGGCGATGCGCGCAAGGCGGAAGGGCTGTGGGCGCCAGACAGCAGGCATCTGGTGGTGGTTGCCGAGACCGAGAGCCACCGACGCGTCGGCCTGCTCGGACTCGATGGCGGCGCGCCGCGCTGGCTGGTCGACGATGCGGAGCGCGACATTTCCGGCGCGCACTGGCCCCGGGGGTCAGAAAGCATCGTCCTGGGCGAGACGCAATCGGCGAAGGAGCGCGCCTGGCTGCTGGATCCCGAGAGCGGCGAACTGGCGCCGTTCACCCGCGTGCCGGGCACGCTGCTGCCGATCGCGCCGACCGCCACGACGGGCTGGGTGAGCTACCACTATGCGGCGAAGCACCCGATGCGGCTGGTGCGCGTTGGCGCCGGCGGCACCTTGCGGCCGCTCTCGGACCGCGCGGGCGAGGGCTTGGGACCCGAATTTTTGGCCGCGGCGGAGGACTTCCTCTGGCGTTCGACCGACGGCCTGGAGATCCACGGCTGGCTCTACCGCCCGCATGGCGCGAGCAGGGGCGCGGTGATCCTGGTGCATGGCGGCCCCACCGCCCATGACGAGGACGCGTTCAATCCGGAGATCCAGTACCTGGTCGCGGCCGGTTTCACGGTGCTGACGCCGAACTATCGCGGCTCCACCGGGTTCGGCCTGCCGTTCCAGGAGGCGATCAAGCTGCAGGGCTGGGGCGGCATCGAGCAGGACGACATCGCCACGGCCGCCAACGCTTTGATCCAGCACAGCCTGGCCAAGCCCGGCCGCATCGGCGTCACCGGCACGTCCTATGGCGGCTATTCCTCCTGGTGCCAGATCACCCGGGTGGCGCCGGAAATCATCAAGGCCGCGGCGCCGATCTGCGGCATGACCGACCTGGTGGTCGACTACGAGACCACGCGGCCGGATCTGCGGCCATATTCCGAGGAGATGATGGGCGGCGCGCCGGCGCAGGCGCCGGAGCGCTACCGCGACCGTTCGCCGATCCATTTCGTCGGCAACATCCGTGGCAAACTGATGATCGTGCAGGGGGCGAACGACCCGAACGTGACGCCGCAGAACGTGACCGATGTGTGCCGGAAGCTGGATGCGGCCGGCATTCCCTATGAGCTGCTGATCTTCGACGACGAAGGCCACGGCATCGCCAAGCCGGAGAACCGCAAGACGCTTTGCCGTCGGCTGGTCCAGTTCTTCGGCGCAGCCTTCGAGGCTTAGCCATGAGCGAGATCGATGAACTGGCGCGCCGCTGGGCGCGCTATCCCCTGGCCTGGGAGCCCAAGGTCTCCAAGGACGGCAGGCTCCTGGCCTGGACCTGGACCGGGATCACGGAGGTCGGCAACGTCTGGCTGGCGCCGACCGATGGCTCCACGCCTCCGCGGCGGGTCACCGACGAGGCGGAGCATACCTATGTCCGGTCCTTCTCGCCCGACGGCAAGCGATTGCTGCTGGCGCAGTCCGAAGGCGCCTCCGAGCACGACCAGTTGATCCTGCTCGACCTCGCCAGCGGCGCGCGCCGCGAGCTCACGCCGAAGCAGGATGATCACTACATCTATGGCGGCGCGTTCACGCCCGATGGCGGCGCCATCCTCTATATCGCCAGCTACGACGATGCGACCGGGTCGCCGATCGAGGGCCAGCGCATCTATCGGCATGACCTCGCCAGCGGCCGGCGCAGCTGCCTCAGCGCCGCAGAGAGCCTGGACGAGCGCGGCGTGGAGCTGAGCGAGGACGGCCGCTACGCGCTCTATCACCGCCACGAGCACCATGCGGGCGGCAGCCAGATCTGGCTGCTCGACCTGGCGACCGGCGAGGATCGCGAAATCCTCAATGTCGGCGACGGGTTGAAGGCCTATGGCCACTGGCTCGACCAGGACCGCATCCTGGTCTGGGCGGAAGGTGACACGCACGACCGGGTCGGCGTGCTCGCATTGCCCGGCCTGCATTTGCGCTGGCTGGTCGATGATCCGCGCCGCTCGGTCGACGCCGCGATTCCGGGCCATGACGCACGCACCGTGGCGCTGATGGATTTCCGCGACGGCGCGCTCCAGGCGAGCCTGCTCACGCTCGCCGACGGCAACGAAACGCCCCTGCACGGCGAGGCTGGGAGCCTGCTGCCGATCGGGCAGCTGCCCGGCGGCGCCTGGATCGCCGAGCTCTATTCCTCGCACGGTCCGCATGAATTCGTGCGCGTCGATCAGCGGTCCGGGCGCACCGACGTGCTGTCGCGCACGCGGGATCACCTGCCGGACCCGGCAATGGCCTTCGCCGCCGCCAGGCCCTATCGCTGGCGCTCGACGGACGGCATGGAGATCGCCGGCTGGCTCTACGAGCCGGCGGGGGAAAGCCGCGGCCTGCTGGCCCACGTGCATGGCGGGCCGACCTGGCACAGCGAGGATTGGGTCAACACCTATATCCAGTTCCTGGTCGCCGCCGGCTTCACCGTGCTCGACCCCAATTATCGCGGCTCGACCGGCTACGGCCGGGCGTTCCGCGAGGCAATCAAGCAGGACGGGTGGGGCGGGCGCGAGCAGGCGGACATCCGCAGCGGCCTGGAAAGCCTGATCGCCGCGGGCAAGGGCAGGCCGGGCCGGGTCGGCGTGGTGGGGCTTTCCTATGGCGGCTATTCCGCCTGGTGCGCCATCACCAAATCGGCCGATCTGGTCAAGGCGGCGGTGCCGATCTGCGGCATGTACCAGCTGACCGAGGACTACGAGGCGACCGGCATGCCGCATGGCCGCGCCTATAGCGAAGAGATGATGGGCGGCACGCCGGCGGAACAGCCGGAGCGCTACTTCAACGCCTCGCCGGCGAACTTCATCGACCGCATCCGCGGCGATCTCCTGATCGTGCATGGCCTGAAGGATTCGAACGTCTCGCCGGCCAATACGCGGGCCGCCCAGCGCGACCTCGACCGCGCCGGCATTCCCTACCGGCTGCTGACCTTCGACAACGAGGGCCACGGCATCTATCGCGCCGGCAACCGCGAGGAATTGTTCAGGCGGTCGGCGGAATTCCTGCAGCGGTCGTTCGACGGCGCGTAGACGCTGCGCGCCGTCTCAGGTCTCGGCCCACATGCGCATCAGGTTGGAATGCGTCTGGTGGGCGAGGTCCGTTTCCTCGGCGTCCGGATCGATCGCGCCGAGCTTGTCCCTGATCTGGGAAACGTGGCTGAGGATCTCCCGCCGGCGTTCGTCGCGGACATAGGACTGGATCCAGGTCACCGCCACCAGGCGCTCGCCCCGCGTGACTTCCGCCACCTCGTGCAGGGTGGAGGAGGGATAGACCACCGCCGAGCCGCTCGGCAGCTTGACCTCCTGAACGCCGAAAGGCGAATGGATGACCAGCTCGCCGCCGTCATATTCGTCGATGTCGCTGATGAACACGGTGCAGGACACATCGGAACGTTCGCGCGCCAGCTTCGGACCCATGAGCGCGTTGTCGACATGCTTGCCATAGGCCATGCCCGGCCGGTAACGGCTGATCAGCGGCGGGCGGATACGCTTCGGCAGGGCGGCGCGAGTGAAGGGCCGGCTGCGCATCAGCGCCGCGATGACGATCTCGTGCAGGATCTTGCGCTCATCCGCCTTCTGGGAAATCTGCTCGTTGTTCTTCACGCGCTTGGCCCGGCCGCCCGCCGTCTCGGCGCCCGGCACGAAGGGCATCGCCGCCGCCTCCTTGCGGATCTTCTGGATCTCGTCGCCGGTGAGCACGTCCGGAATGCATACAATCATCTACTGCCTCTCAAGGCGGATTCGCTGGACATGGTTTTGCCGCGAAGCCGCGCCGGGTTCAAGGCCGGCCGGGCGGAAAACCGCCGGCGCGGCGACGTATCCCGGCCGCGCGCCGGCTGCGGGCGGGCCCCGTCACGGTTCGGTCCACATCCGCAGCAGGTTGTCGTAGGTCTGGTGCGCCAGGTCGGTCTCCGGCGCATCGGGGGCCACGGCATCGAGCTTCTCCCGGATCCGCGCCAGGTGGGCGACGATCTCGCGCTGCCGCTCGTCGCGCAGCAGCGACTGGATCCAGGTGACGGCGACGAGCCTTTCGCCGCGCGTCACCTCCGCCACTTCGTGCAGGGTCGAGGACGGGTAGACGACAGCCCAGCCGGCGGGAAGCTTCACTTCCTGGACCCCGAACGGGCTGTGGATCACCAGTTCGCCGCCCTCGTACTCCGCCAGGTCGCCAATGAAGACCGTGACCGAGACGTCGCAGCGCGCGCGCGCATTGGGCGGCCCCATCAGCGAGTTGTCGATGTGCTGGCCATACGCCATGCCGGGGCGGTAACGGCTGATCAGCGGCGCCAGGATGCGCTTGGGCTGCGCCGCCCGGTTGAATTCGCGGCTGCGCAACAGCGCGCCGATGACGATCTCGTAGAGCGGTTTGCGCTCCTCCGCCTGCTGCGAGATCTCCTCGTTGTTCTTCACGCGCTTGGCGCGTTTGCCGGCGGTGGTCGATCCCGGGATGAAGGGGATCTTCGCGGCTTCCTCGCGCAGCTTGGCGACCTCCTCGGCGGTCAGGACCTCGGGAATGCAGACGATCATCGGGCCAGCGTCTGGCGCGCGATCTGCAGGGCCTCGACCATCCGGTCGATGTCGCCCACGTCATTGTAGAGCCCGAAGGACGCGCGCACCGTGCCGGGGACGCCCAGGTTGTCCATCAGCGGCTGCGCACAATGATGACCGGTGCGCACGCAGACCCCGCGGGCCCCCAGCAGCGAGCCGACGTCGTGCGGATGAATGCCGTCGACGGCGAAGGAGGCGATGCCGATGCGGACTTTCGGGTCGCCGATCATCCGCACGCCGGGAATCTCCGACAGCCGCCGCAGGGCGTAGTCCACCAGGATGCGGTCATGCGCCTCGATGCGGCGAAAGCCGACCCGCTCGACCAGGTCGATCGCCGCGGCCAATCCGACCGCCGCGCCGATCGGCGGCGTCCCCGCTTCGAAACGCTGCGGCGGATCGGCGTATTCCGTGCGCTCGATGGTGACGCTGCGGATCATGTCGCCGCCGCCCTGCCAAGGCGGCATGGCTTCCAGGTGTTCCGCCTTGCCGTAGAGCACGCCGATGCCGTCCGGGCCATAGAGCTTGTGGCCGGTGAAGACCAGGAAATCGCAACCCCAATCGGCGACGTCGATCTTGAAGTGGGGAGCCGCCTGGGCGGCATCGACCAGGACCGCGGCGCCGGCGCGGTGCGCGCGGGCGACGATCTCCTTGATCGGCGTGCGCGTGCCGATGCCGTTCGCCGCCGCGGTCACCGCCAGCAGCTTCGGCCGCGCCGCCAGCAGGTAGTCGAGGGCGCCGAGGTCGAGGTCGCCGGCCGCGTCGATCGGCACCGCCGAGAGCTTCAGGCCGAGCCGGTCGCGCAGCATCTGCCAGGGCACGATGTTGGCGTGGTGCTCCAGCAGGGTGGTCAGAATGTGATCGCCGGCTTTGAAGCGCGCGGCGCCGAAGGCATTCGCCACCAAGTTGATCGCCTCGGTCGCGTTCCGGGTGAACACCACGCAATCGGGCTCGGCCGCGCCCAGAAAGGCGGCGACCCGCGCCCGCGCCCCCTCATAGGCCTCGGTGGCGGCCTCGCTCAGCGGGTAGACCGCCCGGTGGATATTGGCATAGCTGGTCTCGTAGAAGCGCCGCATCGCCTCCAGCACCACCCGAGGCTTCTGGGCGCTGGCCGCGCTGTCGAGATAAGCGAGGTCCTGGCCGGCCAGGAGCGGGAATTGGTCCCGCCCCAGCAGGGCAGACCCGTCGATCCCGCCGCCCTGTCCCAGGCCGCGGTTCGGCGGTTCCGGATTGCCCTGGACCATTGGTCCCGATTTGCTTTGTGCCGCCATCCTGGCTAGGAATCTTTGGTGCAGGGAGCGATTGCGACCAATCCGGCAGCGTAAGTCAAGGCCGCAGGGCGCGGGCGGCAAAAAGGCCTGACGCTTTCTTGACTTGACCCCGGTGGGGACGCGGATTTTGCTGGTCGGGATCGTTGCCAGAACGGGACGCGAGCCCGTGGTCGGATTCGAAGTCTGGGACAACACGCCGGTCGATCCCGACCGGCCATCGGAGGATCCAAATGAAAAAACATGGGAAGGGTTTGAGCCGGCGCGGTTTCATGGCGAGCGCCAGCGCGGTGGGCCTGGGCGCCGCCGCCGGGGTGATCGCGGCGCCGCGCATCCTGCGCGCCGAAGGCAAGATCACGGTGCTGAACTGGCAGGGCTACGGCACCGACGAGGCCTGGGCGGTCGAGGCGTTCAAGAAGGCGAACGGCATCGAGGTGGTGCACGACTATTTCACCTCCGAGCAGGAGATGATCACCAAGCTGCGCACCAATCCCGGCGCCTATGACGTCGTGCTCACCAACTCCGCCTGGAACGGCATGGCATCCGGCGAGGGCCTGGTGCAGCCGATCGACACCGCCAAGATCACGCATTTCGGCGATCTCAGCCCGGCGTTCCGCGATTCCCCGATGCTGAACAACGACGGCAAGGTGTTCGGCGTGTCCTGGGTCTGGGGCATGACCGCCATCGCCTACAACACGGAGAAGTTCAATCCGGCGCCGGATTCGGTCGAGGTGCTGTGGGATCCGAAGAACGCCAAGCGCGTCTGCGTGCGCGACGACGCGGTCGAGGCGGTCTCCTACGGCGCCATCGCCACCGGGCAGGACATGAACCATCCGGCCGATCTGGCCAAGGTGAAGGAGAAGCTGCTCGGCCTGAAGCCGCAGCTCGCCACCCTGTGGACGGCGGAAGACGAGTGGAACAAGCTGTTCCAGGCCGGCACCTTCGACGTCTCGATCTACTGGAGCGGCTCGGCCGCGCGGTCGAAGACCAATTTCAAGCTCCCGGTCGGCTACATGGTGCCGAAGGAGGGCGGCATCGGCTGGTTCGACGGCCTGGCGGTGGCGGCCGGCGCCCCCAACTCCGATGGCGCGCACAAGTTCATCGACTACATGATCGACCCCGGCTTCTATGTCGAGTGGGCGACCAAGGCCGGCGCGCCGGCCTCCGCCAACATCAAGGCCAATGAAGGGCTGCCGGCGGACGACATGGGCCGCATCATCCACAGCGACCAGGCCGCCATCGGCCGCCTGCAGTTCATGGCGCTGCTGAGCGACGAGGAGCGGCAGAGCTACAACGACCTCTGGACCGAAGTGAAGGCCGAGTTCGCGAAATAGCGCGCTCGAATCATCCGGCCGGCGGCGGAACGCCACCGGCGGGCTTTTGCGCCACCGGCGATTTGGCTATCGTCGGTGGCGCAGTCTTTAGGGGAAGTCTGAATGGCGGTCGCCGATCGTCGGCAGCGGAGAGCGATCCTGGCCTTGACCGGGCCGGCCTATATCTGGCTGACCGCGACGATTTTCCTGCCGCTCGCGGCCATGCTCTATGTGAGCTTCCTCGACAAGTCGCCGCTGGTGCCCCAGCCGGCCAGCTTCACGCTGAAGCACTACCAGGCCTTCCTCGGCAAGCCGGTCTACGCCCAGCTGATGGTCTGGTCGCTGGAGCTGGGGGCCCTGGTCACGCTGTTCTGCCTGCTGGTCGGCTATCCGGCGGCCCTAGCGCTCGCCAAGGTGGTCAAGGGCCGCTGGCGCGAGGCGCTGTTCCTGCTGGTGGTGCTGCCGTTCTGGAGCAATGCGCTGGTGCGCACCTTCTCCTGGACCATGGTTCTGCGCCCGGGCGGCCTGGCGGACCAGGCGATCCACCTGGTGGCGCCGGACGCGCCCGCGCTGAACGTGCTCTATTCCTATCCGGCGGTGGTGATCGGCCTGGTGCATTCGTACCTGCCCTACATGATTCTCACCTGCTACATCTCGCTGCAGGCGATCGACGATTCGGTGATCGAGGCGGCGCGCAGCCTGGGCGCCAGGCCCTGGCAGCTGCTCCGCCGGGTGATCTTTCCCATGAGCCTGCCCGGGGTCGTCGCCGGCTCGGCGCTCATCTTCGTTCCCGCGGTCGGGTCATTCATGGAGCCGCGCATCCTCGGCGGCACCAAGGGCGCCGCGCTCGGCATGGCGATCGAGGAGCAGTTCACCGTCACCGCCAACTGGCCGTTCGGCGGCGCGCTCTCCTTCATGATGCTGGCGGCGGTGCTCATCATCTGCCTCATCCTCTATCCCTTCGCGCGCCGGCGCATGGAGGGGCTGTGATGCAGGGGATCGGCGCCCGCCTGTTGACCGGCTATCTGTGGCTGGTGCTGCTGTTCCTCTACGTGCCGATCCTGGTGATGGCGGCGATGGGATTCAACGCCTCGCCGCTCTACGCGCTGCCCTTCGACTTCGACCTGGTCTGGTACCGCGATCTGGCCGGCAACGCCAAGCTGATCAGCGCCGGCATCAACAGCGTCGGCATCGCGGTGGCGAACACGATCATCGCGACCGCGCTGGGCACCATGGCGGCGCTGGCCTTCGCGCGCTACCAGTTCCGCGGCAAGACCGTGCTGCAATTGCTGCTGTTCCCGCCGGTGGCGATTCCCTGGCTGGTGATCGGCACGGCGATGCTGGTGTTCTTCTACTGGGTCGGCATCAGGCGCGGGCTGATCGCCATCCTGCTCGGCCATGTGGCGCTGTCGCTGCCCTACGTCATCGTCGTGGTTGGCGCGCGGCTGGCGACCTTTCCGCGCGCGGTGGAGGAGGCGGCGGCGACGCTGGGCGCCACGCCGTGGCAGACCTTCCGCCGCGTCACCGCGCCGATCCTCGCCCCCGGCGTGATCGGCGGCGCGCTGTTCGCCTTCGCCGTCAGCTTCGACCAGTTCGTGATCTCGTATTTCCTGGCGCCGCCCGGCACCACCACCTTGCCGGTGGAGATCTACGGCGCCATCCGCAAGGGCTTCACGCCGGAGATCAACGCCATCTCGACCATCATCATCGTGGTGTCGATGGGCGTCCTGCTGCTGACCGCGCGGTTCTATCGCTTCGGCGGCGAAAAGTGAGCGTGCATGAGTGAAGTGATCGTCACCGATGCGGTGAAGAAATACGACGCGGTGGTCGCCCTCGGCGGCGTCAGCCTGCGCATCGCCGAGGGTCAGCTGTTCGGCCTGCTGGGGCCGAGCGGCAGCGGCAAGACCACGCTGCTGCGCGCCATCGCCGGCTTCGTCACGCTCGACAGCGGCCGCGTGCTGATCGACGGCCACGACATCAGCGGCGTGCCGGTGCATGCCCGCAACATCGGCATGATGTTCCAGAACTACGCGCTGTTCCCGCACATGTCGGTGGCCGAGAACGTCGCCTTTGGCCTCGAAGTCCGCAACCTGCCGAAGCCGGAGGTGCAGGAGCGGGTCAAGGCGGCGCTGGGGATGGTGCGGCTCACCGGGCTGGAGGCCCGTCGCCCGAAGCAGCTCTCCGGCGGCCAGCAGCAGCGCGTGGCGCTGGCGCGCGCCCTTGTCACCCGGCCGAAAGTTCTGCTGCTCGACGAGCCCCTGGGCGCGCTCGACAAGCATCTGCGCCAGGAGATGCAGATCGAGCTGCGCCGCATCCAGCGGGCGGTCGGCATCACCACCATCTTCGTGACCCACGACCAGGAGGAGGCCCTGACGCTCTCCGACCGCATCGCCATCTTCGAGGCCGGGCGCATCGTGCAGGAAGGGCCGCCGATGGAGGTCTATGAGCGGCCGCGCTCGAGATTCGCCGCCGGCTTCCTGGGCGAGGCGAATTTCCTCACGGGCAGGATCGAAGCGGTATCCGGCGGCCGGGCGCTGGTGGCGCTGGATCTCGGCGGGCGGGCGCAATGCGACGTGCCGGGCGGCGCGGCGGGACAGCAGGTGACGCTGGCGTTGCGGCCGGAGAAGATCCACTGCGAGATGGCGCGGTCTGGCGCGGATGCGGACCTGAACGCGTTGCGCGGCCAGGTGACCGATATCGTCTTTTCCGGTAACAGCACGACCTACCACATCGCCGTGGGCGATCAGGTTATGACCCTGTTCCGGCAGAACCTGACCGGCAGCGCGATCGCGCCGGGCGCGGAGGTTGTGCTCTCCTGGTCGGGCGATCATCTGGTCGCGGTGACGCCGTGATGCGCCTGTTCGGACCGATCCCCGCGAACGCGATTCATCTGGTCGTCGACATGCAGGAGCTGTTCCGCTCCCACGAAGACTGGGGCACCCCGGCATTGACCGAGATCGTTCCGCCGATCCTGCGGCTGCTCGAGGCCCGGCCGGAACGCGCCTGCTTTTCGCGTTTCATGCCGCCCGAGAAGATGGAGCACGCCACGGGGGTCTGGCGGCGCTACTACCGCCGCTGGCATCGCGTCACGCTGGACAGCATGGGCCGCGATCTGGTCGAGATCATTCCGGAACTGCGGCCCTGGGCCAATTGGGTGATCGACAAGAGCGGCTATTCCGCGCTGGGGAACGCATCCCTGCGCCAGACCGTCTCATCGCCCGCGGGTCAGTGCCTGATCCTGTCCGGCGTCGAGACCGATGTCTGCGTGCTGTCCACCGCGATGGAGGCGATGGACCTCGGCCTCCGGGTGATCCTGGCGGTCGACGCGATGACGAGCTCGATGGCGCAATGCCATGACCTGGCCCTGCAGATCATGGAGCAGCGCTTCGACGAGCAGGTGGAGATGGCCACGGTGGACGAGATCATCGCCGCCTGGGAGGGCGGAAAGGATTCATGAGCGAAATGCAGCGCTTGGCCGCGGCTGGCCGCGGCTGGAACACCTGGGTCAGCGAGTGGCCGGCCCAGTTCACCCATCTGTCCCGCGGCCTGAGCGTCACGCCCTGCGCCTATGCCGCCAGCGCCAACGCCTTCACCGATTTTCCCGCATCCGCCGGCGGCGTGCGCTATGGGCCGCGCACGGTGCGCGGCGACTACGTCTCGCTGCGCCTCAGCCATGCCGGCACGGAGCTGGAGCTGGTCTGCGACCGGCCGGTCCCGGAGGCCTTGCGTCTGCACTGCACGGCGAAGAAGCTCGGCGAATGGGCGCTGCGCTTCTGGCTGATCCTGCCTTTCGAATGGCGGCCGGAGGCGAGCGGGCCGGCCGTCACCTGGAGCTATGATGCGGCGTCCGGCGCCCTGACCGCCACGCATCCGCGCCACGGTGCCGCCGCCGTCGTCGCCAGCGCCCCGGCCCTGATGGCGACATTCCACGCGGGGCGCGACGCCCTGCGCGAGGAATACCATCGCTTCGGCTATTTCTATCTGCAGTCGCGCGGGACCGGAGGCGACTATCCCTGCCTGCGCTACAACTTCGAGGAAACGCCGCGGATCGGCGTGGCCATCGCATTCGGCGCGAACGAGGCGGAGGCCCTGGCCGGCGCGCGCGCGGCGCTCGATGCCGCCGCGCCGGCGGCGCCGGCTCCGCTGCAGCGGGGCAGGGGCAACCGCGCCCTCGATGCGGTGCGCGACGTGGTCGGCTGGAACTCGGTCTGGGATCCGATCAACAAGTGGCCCTATACCTCGCTGTCGCGCTCCTGGGTGGCGCAGAAGTTCGGCGGTTTCGGGCTGTGGCTCGACGACATCTTCCATCATGCCTGGCTCGCCTCGCTGCTCGACCCCGACATCGCGCGCGAGAACGTGGCGGCGGTCCTCAGCCAGGCGCAGCCGGCCGGCAACCTGCCCTGCCTGATGACCGGGCGGGATTCCTGGGTCGACCGCTCGCAGCCGCCGATCGGCAGCATCGTCAGCTGGATGATCGCCGAGCATTCCGGCGATCGCGGCATCATCGACCTCGCCTATGACCGGCTGCTGGCGAACCACGACTGGTGGTTCCGCATGCGCGACGGCAATGGCGACGGGCTGTTCGAATGGGGCACGTCGCCGGGCGTGGGCGACGGACTCTATCGCGGCACGCATCTCGGCGCGCGCAATGAATCCTCCATGGACAACTCGCCGCTGCATGACGAGGCGGGATTCGATCCGAAGACCGGCACGTTGACCGCGGCCGATGTGGGGCTGAACTCGCTGCTGGTGCTGGACGGCGAGATGCTGGCGCGCTTCGCCGAGGAGCGCGGCGATGCGGCGACGGCCGCGCGGCTGCGCCAGCGCAGCGTCGAACTGGCCGCGCGCGTGCGCACGCAATTGTGGGACGACGAGCGCAAGGTGTTCGCCAACCGCCTGTGGGGACAAGACGGGGGGAATGGCAATTTCGTCCGCAGCATCGCGCCGACCAGCTTCTATCCGCTGCTGGCCGGCATCGCCACGCCGGAGCAGACCGCCCACCTGCTGCGCTGGCTCGACGATCCGCGCAAGTTCGGCGGCTTCTGGCGCCTGCCATCGGTGACGCGCGACGATCCGGCCTATGGCGACAACGTCTACTGGCGCGGGCGCATCTGGCCGCCGCTCAATCTGCTGACCTATCTCGGCCTGCGCCGGGCTGGCGAGTCCGCGGCGGCCGAGCGCCTTGCCAGCGACAGCCATCGCCTGTTCGACCAGGCCTGGCGCAAGGGCCAATGCCCGGAGAACTTCAACGCCGAAAGCGGTCGCGCCGACGACCAGCCGGACACCGATCTCTTCTACGGCTGGGGCGGCCTGATGCCGTTGATCGCGGCGCTGGACGTGACCCGCCTATCGCCCTGGAACGGCTGGGAGATCGACCTGCGGCCCGGCGACTGGCAGATCGGCCCGCTGCTGATCCGCGGCCGGCGCATTGAACTGGCGGGCGAGGGCGACTGGATCCGCCTGCGCCAGGACGGCGCCGAAATGCTGGCGACGACGATGCACGGCCGCTGGTCGCGGATCGCGCTGGGGCAGGGCGAATTTTCCTGTCGCAGCACCGGCGGCGGGATCCTGCGTCTGCGCGGAATGTCGATGGAAGGCTTGATCGAAGCCAGCCATGGAGGCCAAACTCTCAGCTGCGAGACGGCGGCGGACGGCAACGGCATCGACTGCAAGGTGCCGAGCCGGGAGGAGGCCGCGGATCTCGTCATGCGCTGGCGCTGAGGCTGTCTCGACGCCGGCAACGCGCAGGGGATGCCGGTGATCGTTGTCTTCGGATCGTTGAATGTCGACTTGACGGTGCCGGTCACGCACCTGCCGGAGCCTGGTGAAACCGTGCTCGGCCCCGGCTATCAGATGGTCCCGGGCGGCAAGGGCGCCAACCAGGCCCTGGCGGCATCGCGCGCCGGTGCGAAGGTGGCGATGGTCGGCCGCGTCGGCCGCGACAGCTTCGCCGACGTGGCGCTGTCGGAACTCGCTGCCGGGGGCGTCGATATCAGCCGGGTCGAGCGCGACGAGCAGCCCACCGGGTGCGCCCTCATCTGTGTCGATACCAAGGGCCAGAACCAGATCGTGCTGGCCACCGGGGCGAATGCGGCGGCGCTGGAGCGGCAGGTGCCGGACGAATGGCTGACCCCGGAGACCCTGGTGGTCATGCAGATGGAAGTCTGGCCGGCGCAGAACTGGACCCTGGTGGCGCGGGCCGTGTCGCGGGGGGCCCGGGTGCTGCTGAACGCCGCGCCGGCCGGCCCCATTCCCGGCATCGCGCTGGCCGCGCTGGACTGGCTGATCGTCAACGAGACGGAGGCGGTGGCGGTGGCCGCCGGCCTTGGCCTCGGCAAGCTGGAGGCGCGCGCGGCCGCGGCGGCCATCGCCGGCGCCGCCGACATCACCTGCATCGTCACGCTGGGCGCGGAAGGGGCGCTGGCCTTCGAGCCCAAGGCGGCCTGGCAGGTCAAGGCGATGGAGATTTCGCCGATTGACACCACCGCGGCCGGAGATGCCTTCGTTGGCGCTTTCGCCGCCTCGATCGTCGGCGGGGCCAGCCTGCCGGAAGCCCTGCGGGCCGCCTCGACGGCCGGCGGCCTCGCCTGCCTGACCCGTGGCGCCCAGTCGAGCCTGCCGCTCAAGGATGCGATCGAGGCCCGCCGGGTGAATATTCCGTCGCCGCAGCAGATCGCGGGTTAACCATGAATAGGCATTGCTTCCAATATGTTGCAATCAAACATACGATCGTCATTCCGACTTACTCCGGTGTATAGGTGACGATTGCGGTTATCTTAAATCTGTTTTAAATTGTATTTGGGATAGAGAGGGCGTGTAGCGGATGTCAGATCCGAGGGACTTTATTGTGGACGACGGGACGGAACTACCCATGCCGGAAGAGGCACAGGGTGCGGGGGTGGACCTCGACTATGCCGCGGTGGCTGAAGGCACGCGAAGCAGCGCGCTCGATCTGTCCGTGACCTTGTCGCTGTCAGAGTTGTTGCCGGATTCGAACGGAGAGATCGTCATCGTCCATGGCGGCGACGATCCGCAGCTGCATATCGTGACCGAATTGAAGCTGCTGGAATCCGGTGTGGCGAGCGATCATCTCACCGAGAGCGGGATGCAGGTTGCGGGCTTCAACTACTGGGTTTTCGAGGACGGTACCAAGCTGTTCTATTCGCCGAGCTTGGCGATCGAGCTGCAGCACCACGTCTGAGATCGCAGCGCATCGGGCTGGCAAAGCCGCGCGTCGCAGGACCGCGGCTTTTTGCTTGTCCGGACCGCGCGCGGAATACCGGCCGCTGCGGGTGGCGGGCTAGGGTCTGGACTCAATAGACGCCAACTCGTTGATCTGACTCACTGTCGACTCATCGCTACAGGAATCAGATTGATTCATTTTCAATATGTTAGTTGCAATTGAGTACAGACCCTAGGGCAGGCCGGTTTCGTCTTCCGGCGCCAGCACTTCGGTCAGCGACGACAGCGAGCTGCGCAGCCGCTTGCGGCGCACCAGCTTCTCCTGGGCCGCCATCGGGAAGTCGGTCAGCACGACGATCCGCTTGCTGATGAGAATGTCGATCAAATCCTCGTAAACTCGGATCATTTCGAGATCCGAGTGGAGCATGTCGGGCCGCTCCAACGCGGTGCCTAGGTCGCCTGAGAATTCCACGACTTCCGGGTGCCCGGCCGGCAAATATTCTTGCGCGTCGGAGGTCTGTTCCCGGTACAGGGCCACCACGCGGCCCGTCTCGTCACGTCTCACGAATGGCATGGCCCGCTTTCCCCGACCAACAAGGGGCCTCCCCGAAACGAATGGGGTAGCTCACACCGCATGAATAGCATAGAATGATTCTTCCTCAAGTAAAAACATTGAATAGACGACGTTCTTAGCATCAAGCATGAGCGCTGCTGACACTGCACTGGTACCCACCGCCCCCGCCCGGCCGGCTGAGTCTGGTCCCGCCGCGGGTTCCGCGCGCGCGCCCCAGATGAAGATCATCCACCGGATCGTCCAGCACCGGGGGCGCCGTTATTCGCTGAAGCTCGGCGCCGACATCTGGGAAATCCTCGAGCGGTCGGCCCAGCGCCGCAGCAAGCGGCTCAACCGGCTGATCGGCGAGATCGCCGAGGGATGCCCGCCCGGCGCCAATCTGTCGGCGACCTTGCGGTCCTATTGCGTCGACGAGCTGAAGCTCCAGGTCCGCGATCTGGAGCAGAAGCTGCGCGAAATGTCGATGAGCACCCAGGGCATTTCCGCCGCCTCGGTGGCCGATGCCTGCCCGGCGCCGTGCTTTCTGCTCAACGCCCAGAGCCTGGTGCTGAAGACCAACGGCGCGGCGCAGAAATGGCTGTCGATCGACGAGGCGGCTTTGCGCGACAAGCCGATCGACCGCTACATGCAGATCAAGGTGCCGGTGCCGCTGCCGCAGATCCTCGAGCAGTTCGCCGCCGGCCGCTCCAACGTCTACCCGGCGCGCGTCATCTGCTTGCGCCCGGGCCGCCTGATCATGGCCAAGGGCAATCTGTGCCCGGCGGTGGTGCGCGGCGATGGCGATCTGCTGTATTTCCTGATGATCGACGCGTCCGCCTAGGTCGCGGCGTTTCCCTCCCTTTGCGTTGCGGCGACGACGCGCCGCAGCCCGACTCCGGCATAGGACCGCCGGCTAGGCTTTTTGGCCTCTTTCCAAGGGCATGGCCGAAGGCGGCTGGGGCATTTCGGTGACCGAAATCTCATCGGCTCACAACTCGCCCGGAGCGCGAGCCGGAGCGGAAAATCGCCTCTAAGCCATTAATATCACTATTCTTTATCGAATTTAAGACATCATCAGCAAAGTCTAAGATTCGGTAAACCTATACATTCATGTATATTTAGCTCGCCTTTGAGCGAATTGCGCACAGCATTGTCACAACTCATAATCCGGCTCGCTGGAATTCAGCCTGGGGAAGTTGGGGCATGCGCGACAGCGCGCTGAATTTCACGTCACAGCACGTCATGCACGGCGCATGACCCACATTTGAGAGGGCTGACACATGGCTACGGACTCCACGAACCTCCCGCAAGGCGAGCTCAATCTGGACACGGGCTCGGACATGGCCGGTAGCGAGCTTGACGTGGGTGCGGTGCAATTGGCGGCGGCGACGAACGGCGCCGGCGAGCCGGTGCAGGTGCCGCAGGGCCAGCGCGTGGTCCTCATCCCGGCGCAGCCTGGTCAGACGATCACGCTGCCGACCGACACGACGGATGGATTGCTGGCCAAGATCGGGCCCGAGGGCAACCTCTCCATCGTCATCGATGGTCGCACGATCATCTTCCAGGGCTATGTCCAGGCGAACGAGCAATCGCCGATCAAGATCGTCACTGCCGATGGCGATCCGGTCGACGTCGCCGACATCGTTGCCGCGACCGACCCCAACCTCGACATCCAGACCGCGGCCGGTCCCGCCACGGGCAACACCGGCGACACCGGCGGCGGCGGCATCTTCATTCCCTTCCAGGCGGGCCCTGGCCCGGGCCTGATCGGCGCGGAAGGCGTGCTCGGCGCGACGGCGCTGCAGTACAAGCTGATCGACGACGAGCGCAAGCTGTTCACCCGCGAAGAGGACACCTCGCCGGATTTCAAGATCTCCTATGACATCCTCGATGGCGTGGTGAACGAAGACGACCTGCCCGGCGACACGCAGATCATCGAGATCGGCGAGCGCGCGGGCCTGAATTCGATCTCTCCGGCGCAGTTCGGCTTCGGCTGGTGGCTCGACAACGGCATGAACGGCCGCGGCAACGACGAGTTCGACCCCACGGATCACGAGGAAGGCGGCGCCGACAGCGATGGCGACGACGGCACTCCGGATCCGGACCGCGAGCCGGTGGTGACCATCGCCACGGTCGACGTCGACTTCCACGGCGACGTCCCGGGCAAGCTGACCATCGACAAGACGCTGCTGCCGGCCGGCCTGGAATCCGAAGGCGATCCGATCATCTACCAGGTGATCCCGGCTGCCGGCGGCTTCGGCAACGTCATCCTCGGCTTCGTCAATGAAGGCGGCAATCCGGGCAAGTTCGAGCCCGGCGATCGCCTGGTGTTCACCATCGAGGTGGACAAGCAGTTCTCGGACGGCCAGTTCAAGGTCGCCTTCACGCTGTATGACAACATCGACAACACCCCGCCGGATGAGAACGGGGACGGCAAGGCCGATCTGCTGGGCGCGAATGAGCAGATTCTCTCGCTGCCGACCCACTTCATCATCACCGACAGCGACGGCTCGAACGTGCCGGGCACGATCAACCTGGGCGTCGAGGACGACATTCCGTTCTTCGGCCAGGTGATCGATTGCGAGGTGCTGCAGATCATCCACACCGATGTCGGCATCGTGCATGACGAGACGCCGGGCGTGCAGCCCGGGTCCGACGACACCAGCCTGTTCAACCCGGATGTCTTCTGGGTGGCGCTCGACCTCGGCACGCAGCTCGAGAACGCCGGGTTTGACTTCCCGCACGACGCCGGCGCCCTGAACTGCGTCGGCGCGGCGCAGACGCTGGTGCATGTGAGCTTCGGCGCCGACGGCCCGAGCAGCGAATACTACGAGCATGCGGCCAACGACGCCTCGGCCCGCAACTCCATCTTCGGCGAGCTCGAGGACCGCACCAACGCCGATGGCGACGGCGTCAACGACGGCGAGAACGAGCATCCGTTCGAGCTGTTCCTGATCAAGGCCGGCAGCGGCGGCGTTCCCGCCGAGGACAACCTCGCCACGATCGCCGACGAGGGCAACCTGACCATCGCGGACCAGCTGACCAACGCCACGGTCACCTGGGATGGCGATGCCGAGAATCCGCTTCCGGTCTACGTGCGCCAGCTCGACGCGCATACCATCGTCGGCTTCGTCAACGCGCCCGAGCTCCAGGAATCCTTCCAGGCCGCGGCCCTGGAAGACGCGGTGCCGGAACTGCCCACCGGCCAGGTTGCGGTGTTCGTGATCCATATCGAGGATGACGGCACGCTGACCTTCCTGCAGCTGCACCAGCTCAACCACGACGTCGACGGCCCGACCTTCCCGGACCACGACGATCCGTTCAGCATCACCGATTCCAACGGCGACCCGATCATCTTTGTGCGGGCGACGGATTTCGACGGCGACCACGCGGTGCAGCCGGTCAACCTGACGATCGAGGACGACGGTCCGAAGTTCTGCGGCGTTGATTGGGGTAACGACTACGACGCGACCTATCGCTTCAACGGCACCGGCCTGATCGATGAAGACCGGCTCAGCCCGAACGGCAACAACGACTGGAACTGGGGCGACAACAAGGGCGGCACCCACACCGACGGCAAGATCGAGTTCAACTTCGGCGTCGACCAGCCGGGCCACCTGGACGTCCAGGGCCTGAAGGTCACCGATTCGGCGCACCAGACCGTGCTCGACGTGACCTTCGTCTACGACAAGGACACGAACACCTACGACGTGCAGGGCGCCAACGACCTGCGCACGGCCGACGGCCACCTCATCGAGCTCCATGTCGAGCTGAACCAGATCACCGGCCAGCTGACCCTGACCGGCGTCGACAGCGAGGATGACAGCCAGGCCTTCGTCTACACGCTGCAGACCACGGGCTACAACGCCGGCGAGTTCACGTTCTGCCTGAACGAGCCGCTGCAGCACCCGTACCATGACCCCGACTCCAAGAACAACGGCCAGGAGACCGAGTACGAGGACAACCTCAACTTCGACCTCACCGTCCGCGGTTACGACGTCGACGGCGACTGGGCCGACGGCTGCATCAAGATCAAGGTCGACGACGACAGCCCGAAGAGCGTGTGCGACTACGAGTGCGTCGTGGAAGGCACGCATGGCGAGGGCGAGCTGAACTTCGCCACCGGCAATGTCGTGACCGGTTCGCACGGCACCATCTTCGGCAACGACGCCAACAACCTCGACGGCAACCCGGACCACCCGGGCGCCGACCAGCCGTACACGATCAGCAAGCTGTCGCATGACGGCATCCACTACTTCCTGAACACGCCGGAAGGCGGCGATCCGTTCGTGACCAAGGGTGGTCCGGACGGCGATCCGGCCGCCCAGCCGCTGAGCGGCGACGAGAGCTTCGATCCGCTGACCGGCATCCTGCACATCCCGACCGACCATGGCGGCACGCTCGACATCGTGCTGATCAGCGACGATCAGGCCGAGGTGGGCGACTACAAGTACACCGTTCCGGAGTTCGCCGAGCACGACCACGACAAGTTCGGCGGCCCGGCGACGCTGGCCGACAGCGCCGGCGACGGCTTCGATGACGTCAGCGAGTGGGAGACGTCCTTCGGCAATGCCGGCATCCACCTGGAGGTGAATACCGGTGTGCTCGGCCTGCGCACGCTCAACGTGAGCGGCCCCGAGTATCGCGGCATCGGCATCAACACCGGCGGCGGCGACAACAGCGAGGTCGACAACAACGGCCCGGACGAGGTGCTGACGGTCCGCTTCGACACGCCGACCGACAACGCCAAGCTGCTGATCGGCGCGCTCTATGACGGTGGTCCGGATGCGGGCTTCCAGGAGATCCTGCTGTGGCAGGTCTATGACGCCAGCAACACCCTGATCGCCTCGGGCCAGATCCTGGGCTCGCAGACGGGCCTGGTGCCGCTCGACATCGACACCAACGGTATCGATTTCGACCACATCGTGCTGACGCCGTTGAACAACGGCGCCGGCTCCAGTTCGGGCAACAACTCCGACTTCGTGCTGGTGAACGTCGAGACCTGCTGCCCGCAGGACAAGTTCGCCGAGCAGTTCGACTACACGCTGCGCGACGCGGACGGCGACGAGTCCTGCGCGACCCTGACGGTCGACGTGAAGGACACCCAGCCGACCATCCCGGGCGAGACCTCGGGCGGTCTGCAGATCGTGGTCGACGAAGACGGCCTGAACCCGGCCGGCACCCTGAAGGACGGCATCGGCGACCACCAGACGGGCGACCTGGAGGAAGACCACACCGGCCCGAACGCGGCGCAGGACGACGCCAAGTTCATCGGCAACATCCCGTTCACCCCGGGCGCCGATCCGGTCAGCATCGAGCTCTCCGTCGGCAACGGCGGCGACACCGGCCTCAATACGCTGAGCGGCAAGAACATCTTCGCCGCCTGGGATGCCGAGGAGCATCGCCTGGTCGGTTACGTCGAGGGCACTGACCCGAGCGATCCGGGCAACCAGGTGTTCGTGATGCAGATCACGGATGATCAGACGGGTGGCTTCACCTTCACCCTGCTGCAGCCGATCCAGCATCCGAATGACGACGGCAATGAGCAGGGTGACAACACTGAGAATAATCCGGATCCGTACTTCGTCATCGACGTGCAGATCGAGGACCAGGACTGCGACGTCGCCTATACCCAGGTGAAGGTCACCATCGACGACGACATGCCGGTGGTGGACATCAGCGCCAGCGCGGCCGGCACCACCCAGCACGACGAGACCGCGGGTCGCCAGACCGACAGCGGCGACGACGACCAGAACGGCAACCCGCCGTCCCTGTTCAACGTGCTCGCCGCCGGCCCGGCCATCGGCTGGGCGCATGACGGCGATTCTGTCGTCCAGATCAACAATGCGCGCTACGGCGCGGACGGCCCGGGCAACGCCAGCTATTCGCTGGTGGTCGCGGGCGGTGTCGCCGACTCCGGCGTCGACACGACGGACGGCCACAGCGTGTGGCTGTATCAGGGCCCGAACGGCATCATCGTCGGCCGCGAAGGCTCCGGCGCCGACGGCTCCACGCCGAACCCGTCGGGCGCGATCATCTTCGCCATCTCCATCGACAGCGATGGCGAGCTGACCGTGGTGCAGTACGACTCCCTGAAGCATCCGGACTACCCGAACAACTTCGACGAGGACATCGGCCTCAACACCGAGGCGCTGCAGGTCAAGCTGACGCTGACCGATGCCGACGGCGATTCCGCCAGCGACACGGCCAATATCGGCAACCTGGTGCGCTTCGACGACGACGGTCCGAAGGCGAAGATCTCGGCCACCGGCCACTCCGTGCAGCATGACGAGACGGCCGGCGTGCAGAACCCCGGCTCGGGCGCCGACCGCGACCAGTCCGGCCCGCTGCCGGCGGCGTTCTCCGGCATCCTCGGCACGCTGATCGGCTGGGCGCGCAGCGACTCCTCCGTGGTAACCACGGTGGGCTCCTCGACCGGCAACGACGACGAGGGCGCGACCACCTCGCTGAAGCTCCAGGTCGCCTTCTCGGGCGTGGATTCCGGCATCGACGACACGGCGACCGGCCAGAACATCCTGCTCTACCAGAACGGCGACGTGGTCGAAGGCCGCGTCGGCGGCTCGGGCGGCGCGGTGGCCTTCGCGGTCATCATCAACAGCAACGGCACGATCGACGTGGCGCAGTATCGTGCGCTCGAGCATCCGGACCACAACGACAATGACGAGGATGTCTGGATCGAGAACAGCGCGCTGAAGGCGGTCTACACCATCACCGACGGCGATGGTGACCAGGACTCCGCTTCGGTCGACATCGGCAAGGCCGTCCACTTCGACGACGACGGGCCGCACGCCGATATCACCCAGGCCTCCGGCGCCCAGATCATCCTCGACGAAAGCGTCGGCGTGGCGACCGGCCCCTATGCCGATCCCAATGCCAATGACGAGGCCGGCATTGTCGCCAACGACATCGCCTACGCCAAGGTCGCGGGCAACCTGCTGTTCGTCGACAACTCGTCCTACGGCACCGACGGCGCGGGCACCAAGGCCTACACGCTGTCCATCAGCAGCACGGGCACGGATAGCGGCCTCGACGACGTGGCGACGGGCCAGAACATCCGCCTGTACCAGGTGGACGCGGACACCATCGAAGGCCGCGTCAACAGCAGCGGCGGCGCGGTTGCCTTCCGGATCGACATCGACCAGGCGACCGGCGAAGTGACGATCTCGCAGTTCCGCGCGCTCGAGCACGACAACGCGGGCGACTCCGCGGCGACGCACGACGAATCCGGCTCGCCGGAGATCATGGACGCGAACAAGCTGTTCATCGTCCAGACCGTCACCGACGGCGACAGCGACAAGGACACCGATACCCTCGACCTCGGCAAGCTGATCAAGTGGGAGGATGACGGCCCGGTTGCCGTCGCCGACGTGGACAGCGTCACCGAGGACGGCGACCTGATCGCCATCGGCAACGTCTACACCGGCGCCAACGTGACCGCGTTCGGCAGCGACGCCAACGCGACCGACGGCAACGCCGACGACGTCGGCTCCGACGGCCTGCAGTCGCTGAAGTGGGTCGAGGCGGGTGCGCCTGGCGGCTTCGACGGCAACGGCCAGGTGAGCGGCGCCCACGGCACGCTCTACGTCAACAGCGCCGGCGACTACAAATACGTCCTCACCAATGACGATCCGGCCGTGGCGGCCCTGAACAACGGGGACAAGCTGTACGACACCTTCTCCTATGTCATCACCGACAAGGACGGGGACACCTCGACGGCCGAGCTGAAGATCACCATCAACGGCCACACCGACACCAATAAGCCGAACTTCGAGGACGAGAACACGCTCGTCGACGAAGACGGCTTGCTGGCCGGCATCTTCGACGACCCGGTGGCCCCGACCAACGACCCGGCTCCGGGCGACGACGTCGGCGGCCACCAGGAAGCCGGCCTGCCGGCTCCGGCCACCGAGGCGATCTCCCGCGACAGCCTGAACATCAACTGGGACGGCGACGTCGGCTCCATCAAGTTCACGGTGACCAATGGCAACCTGGCGAACATCCATCCGCTGAGTGGCGCGGTCCTGACCACGGCCAATGTGTCCGGCAACGGCACCGGCGACCTGACGGTCTGGGACGGCCTGCCGGGGCAGAGCAACAAGATCATCGAAGTCAAGGTGATCGATGCGGCGACCTCGGTCTACGAGGTGCAGCTGTATCAGCCGATCCAGCACACCGATCCGAACAGCGAGGACAACAAGGCCCTGCCGGTGACGGTGACCGCGACCAATGGCGGCGGCGCCACCGAGCACACGCTCACCGTCAGCGTCGATGACGACCGTCCGGTGACTGGGGACGATACGCTGAACGTGGCTCCGGCGACCGCCGGCACCGCGGACATCGTCTTCATCGTCGACGTCTCGGGCAGCATGACCAATGGCGGTGGCAGCATCGTCATCCCGACCGACGTTCCGGGCTTCGACGACAATCGCCTGGGCCTGGCCCGGTATTCGATGCAGCAGCTGCTGCTCAATCACCCGGAGATCCTGAACGTCCAGTTCGTCAAGTTCGACGATGGCGTGTCCTCGACCGTCTGGATGACGCGTGCCGCTGCTCTGACCTATATCGGCAGCGGCCCCGGCGACGGCAACTTCGTCGGCGGCGGCAGCACCAACTACGACATCGCGCTGCTTGAGGCGATGAACGTCTACGGCGCCAGCCCGCGTCCGAGCGGCCCGGCGGACCAGACCCTGGTCTACTTCCTGTCCGACGGTGCGCCGAACACGGCCAACGATCCGGGCGGTGATGCCGGCATCACCGGCAACGGCACCGGCAACGATGTGTCCATCGCCGAGTGGGAGAGCTTCGTCACCACTCCGGCCAACAACATCACCAACGTGTTCGCCATCGGCCTGGGCACCGCCAATGTCGACAACCTGGAGCCGGTTTCCTATCCGAACACCGACAACAATCCGAATGACGGCCAGGAAGACAACGTGGTCATCATCCCGGATGCCAACATCACGCAGCTGACGCAGACGCTCGACGATCTGCTGGGCAGCGTGGTGACCCCGGTGAACGGCGACCTGCTGGCCAACGACGACGCCGGCGCCGACGGCTACGGCGCTCCGGCGATGGTGTCGGTCACCTTCAACGCTGTCACCCACACCTTCAACTCGACGGACCACGCGTTCGACATCGACCTCGGCGCGGGCAAGGGCTCGCTGCACGTGAACGAGGACGGCACCTATGTCTACACGCCGCCTTCGGGCACCGTGGATGGCACGCCGTTCGACGTCACCTATGTCATCAAGGATGGCGACGGCGATAACGTGACCGGCACGCTGCACGTCGACCTGAAGGCGCCGCCGGAGACGAATGCCGCATCCGGCTCGGGTGCGGAAGACGGCGGAGCGATCACGGTCGCGCTGTCGGGCAGCGACAGCGACGGGTCGGTGGTCGGGTTCAAGATCGCCAGCCTGCCGGCCAACGGCCTGCTCTATGCCGACGCCGGACTGTTGACCCTCGTCGCCGCTGGCGACACCGTGCCGGGGCCGAACGTCTACTTCGTGCCGGCCGCCAACTTCAGCGGCGCGCCGACCTTCCAGTATGCCGCCGTCGACAACGACGGTGTGCAGGATCCGACCCCGGCGACGGCGACCATCACCGTCACGCCGGTCAACGACGCGCCCGACGCGGTCGCGCCGGTGGGGCCGTTCAGTGCCACCGAGCAGGTCAACTTCGCCCTGCATGGAAAGGGCCTGTCGGTCAGCGATATCGATGCCGGCAGTGGCAACATCACGGTGACCTTGTCGGTGGGAGCCGGCATCATCAACGTGAGCGGCGGCAATAGCGGCATCTCGGGTGGCGACATCGTCGGCAACAATTCGTCGTCGGTTTCGCTCACCGGAACCTTGGCGGAGATCAACAGCCTGCTGAGCGGTGGCTCGACCGGCACGATCAACTTCAACGCCAACTCCGACTCGCCGCCGTCCAGCACGCAGCTCACGCTGCATGTGAGTGACAACGGCAATACCGGTGGTGGCGCGCTGACGGACGACGCTTTCGTGACCATCAACATCGCGGCAGTCAATGACGCGCCGACGACTAGCAACACGAATGCGGTCGGCAACGAGGATGCGGCATCGATCCAGATCAATCTGTCGGGCAATGACATCGACGGGTCGGTGAGTCAGTTCAAGATCACCAGCCTGCCGACCAACGGCAAGCTCTATGCCGATGCTGGCTTGACGAACGAGATCTCGGTCAACGAGCTGGTAGGGGCGGTTGCCAATGCGGCATCGGTGTTCTTCGTTCCCGACGCCAACTTCAACGGCGGACAGTCCTTCCAGTTCGCCGCGGTCGACAATCTCGGCCTGGCGGATGCCTCACCGGCGACGGCGAATATCACGGTGAATGCGGTTGCCGATCCGACGATTACGGTCGCAAACCACATCTATACCGACACCACCAGTCCCATCACGGTACAGGCGGCGTGGCTGTTGCGTGACGATAGCGATGCGGATGGTCCGCTGAGCGTGACGAGCGTGGACGAGAGCTCGGCCAAGTTTGCGATCAACGATGCGGGCTTGCCGACGTCTTTCACAGTGGACTTTGATAACGGTCAGACTAACGGCTCGTCTGACCCCTTCACCTACACCGTGACTGGCGGGACTGTTGTCAACGGCGGCGCTGTCCATCTTGACACCTCGGGTGCCATAGATGGCGTTTCGACCAATGACATCATCGTCGGAACCGGCGCAGCTGAAACCTTGAACGGCAACGACGGCAACGACGTTCTGTCCGGTGGCGGCGGCAACGATACGCTGAATGGCGGCAATGGCGACGATTGGCTGATCTATGACACGGCCGACGGCACCATCAACGGCGGGGCGAACTTCGACACCCTGCGTGTTGAATCTGGCACCCTGGACTTCAACATCGATGACGACACCGGAGGCAACAGCTTCAACTTCCTTGGTCGCGTCAACAACATCGAGGCCATCGACCTTCGGAACGGCAACACGGCCAATGACATCGGCGATGGGTCTGGCGACAACGATCTGAGTGCCGCGGACGTCATCGACATCACTGACGCCAACAAAACCCTGTACATCATGGGTGACGGCAACGGTGCGGCTCCGGGCGGCGATGACCAGGTCCGGCTGTCCGGCACTTGGACGGTGGGCGCGACGGCCCAAGTCAACGATCCTGCTCACGCAGATATCAATGGCTTGACCTTCACGCAGTACACGCTGGGCGGGGCGACGGTCTACGTCCAGGATACCGTCGAGGTCATCAACAACGCGGGCGGCTGATCCGAGGATCCGCACTGGCGCTTTGTAGCGCCAGTGCGGTCGCCACGGGTGGGTTGTGACGAGACTAAGGGCGCTCCTCCGGGGGCGCCCTCCGGTTCCCGCCAGATCGCCAACTATCTTGGGGAAGGGCGCCTGCGGGCGCCCTTTTTTCATCCGCTTTTCCAGTGGGCGAAGGCGGCTGGCGGTTAGGATTTCCGGCCCTTCGGCGCGCTGTCTGCGCGACCGGGATCAGCCTCGGCGGTGGGCCGCGGTAAGGTCTTTTCCTGGTCAAGAATGTCGCACCAGGCCCGCGACAAGACCACCCGGTCCTAGTTCAAGCGCTTGATCTAGAATGTTGATTCGACAAACCAGGCGATTCGCCGGGCCCGGTCCTAAAGTATATTTGCGACACATGCGCGTATATCGTTAGCACCCCTGCCGATTTTGCGGGTTAACGGGTTGCACCCATCTCCCTTGCATGATCAGCGCGCAGTCGAGCACGGCTCGGCCGCTGTGAATTCGATCCGGGCATCAGACGGAACCCGGACGACCAATTTCCCGACCTGCCAGCGCAGGACGGTCAATGCGAAGGGCATAGATCATGGCTACCGACAGCACCCATCTGAACCCCGGCACCTACAGCAATGACAACGGAGCGGATTCCTCCGGCTCCGAGCTGGATTTCGGCGCGGTCCACCTGACCGCGGCCGGCCAGCCCGTGCAGCTGCCCCAGGGCCAGCGCGTCGTTCTGATCCCGGTGCAGCCGGGCGAGACGCTGACCCTGCCGACGGACGGCACGGATGGCCTGCTGGCCAAGATCGGCGCCGAGGGCAACCTCTCCATCGTCGTCGATGGCCGCACCATCATCTTCCAGGGTTATGTCCAGGCGACTGAGCAGGCGCCGGTGAACCTGATGACGACCGGCGGCACGGCGATCGATGTCGCCGAACTGGTCGCCGCCACCGACCCCAATCTCGACATCCAGACCGCGGCCGGCCCGGCCGCCGGCGGGCAGGGCGAGGGCGGCGGCGGCATCTTCACCCCCTTCGTGCCCGGCAGCGGCCCCGGCCTGATCGGCGCGGAAGGCGTGCTCGGCGCGACCGATCTCGCCTACAAGCTGATCGACGATGATCGCCGGCTCTACGTGACGGCGGAAGACGTCGCCCCCGGCGAGGCCTCGGTCACCACCTTCGCCGCCATCAACCCGGCGGGCGAAGCCTTCCTGAAGGAAGACGTGGAAACCCCGATCGCGCTGATCGCGTTGCCGGGCGCCGGCGACCAGGTCACCCAGATCGTGCTCGACAACATCCCGGCCGGCTGGACCGTCAACCTGGCGGGCATCACCCTGACCGAGGGCACGCTGGGCGCGGTCACGCTGATCGGCAACACCCTCACCATCGCCATTGTCGGCGCCACGCCGGGCGTCCCGGTCAGCGCCTCCGTGCCGGTGACCGCCGCCGCGGACAGCGATGTCGACGGCGCGGATCTGGTAGTCCAGGCGACGGCCGTCGACGGCAGCGCCACCGCCACCGCGAGCTCGACCTTCAACGCCGTGGTCGATGCCGTGCTCGACCAGTATGTCGACGTGTCGCAGAGCGCGCCGGCCGCGGCGGGCGAAAGCGCCCTCAGCCAGACCGTCGGCCTGAACCTGGCCGGTGCCCTGGCGGGCGCCGCGGGCACGCCGTTCACTCATTCCTTCGCCGGCGGCGCCGGCAATGACGGCGACGGCTCGGAGATCCTGCCGACCAGCGCCACCATCACGCTGCCCGACACGGCCATCGATCTGGTGCTTGGCGGCGGCGTCCCGGCCGGCACGACCCTGACCGAAACCGCGCCGGATTCCGGCGTGTGGGTGTTGAGCGCGGGCAGCCCGGCCGACCTGCAGGCGGCGCTCGGCTTCGTCCAGGCGGTGATCCCCGCCGGCTTCGACGGCACCATCGACGGCTCGGTCTCGGTCACGACCGCCGAGGCGAACACGCCCGAAGGGGCCGCGCCCGCCAGCGGCAGCGAGCCCGACACCAGCGACAACGCGGTGACCGACACCGCGAGCTTCTCGGTGACGGTGAAGCCGGATACCAGCGTCGAGACCGCGGTCGAGGTCGGCACCGAGGGTGCCGCCTTCCTGAAGGAAGATGTCTATGGCCCGATCGCGCTGATCGCGACCCCGGGCGCCACCGACCATGTCACCCAGATCGTGCTGTCCAACATCCCGGCCGATTGGGACGTGAAGACGGGCGCGGGCGACATCCAGCTCTCGAGCGGCACGCTCGGCACCGTGACCTTCTCTGGCGGCGTGCTGACCCTTGAAGTGGTCGGCGCGGCCGACGGCGTCGCCATCACCGCCACGATCCAGGCGAAGGCCGGCCCCGACAGCGATGTCGACGGCGCCGCGCTGAACCTCGCCGCGACCGCCGTCGACGGCGATGGCGGCGAGAGCGCCACCGGCAGCAGCAATTTCAACGTCGGGGTCGACGCGGTGCTCGACCAGTATCTCGACGTGTCGCAGGGCAAGGCGCCGACGCTCAACGAAAGCAGCGTGACGCAATATGTCGGCCTCAATCTGACCAGCGTGGTCGCGGGCGCCGACGGCACGCCTTTCGCCAACTCCTTCGCCGGCGGCGCCGGCGCGGATGGCGACGGCTCCGAGCAATTGCCGGTCAGCGCCCGGATCACCGTGCCCAACACGGCGATCGACCTGGCGCTCGCCGTCGGCTTCCCGGCCGGCGCCACCATCGCCGAGACCGCGCCGAATTCCGGCGTGTGGGTGCTGAACGCGGCCAATGCGGCCGATCTGCAGCTCGCCCTCGGCTTCGTCCAGGCCGTGGTCCCGGCCGGCTTCGACGGCACCGTCAACGGCTCGATCGCGGTGACGACGCAGGAGGCGAACACGCCGGAGGGCAACGCGCCGCTGAGCGGCGCCGAGCCGGATACCAGCGACAACACCTATACCGACACGACCTCCTTCGCCTTCACGGTCAACAACGCCCATTGCAACGCCATCGGCGGCCATATCCGCATTGCCGAGGACACCGTGTTCAACCAGTACGACCACACCCTGCCGCAAACCGCGGCCGCCGGGCAGATCGCCTTCGGCAGCGTGGTCAGCCTTGGTGTCGGCGAGGCGCTGACGGCGCTCACCATCACCGGCATTCCCACCGGCGCGATGGCGACCATCAGCGGCGCCGCAATCGCCAATGGCGTGGCGCTGACCCCGGCGCAGCTTGCCGACTGGATCGGCGGCGCGGCCATCGTGGTGACGCCACCGGCCAACCGGGACAACGATTTCAGCCTGTCCTTCAGCGGCCAGACCACCGACACCAGCTCGGGCGTCCTTTCCGCCATCGGCGGCAACGTCACCGTGCGGGTCGACGCGGCGGCCGACGATCCGACCAACGTCACCATCGACGCGCTGAGCAGCTCCGGCGACGAGCAGTTCCTGTCCGGCGAAACCGGCACCGTCAAGGTGACCGCCAGCTTCGGCGACATCGCCGACGGCACCGAGACGCACAGCCTGACCATCACCGCCCCGGCCGGCTTCGTCATCACCAGCGTGGCGAATTTCGACGGCCTGACCGCGGCCAACTTCTCCGGCCTCGGCACCGGCACGGTCACCGTATCGATCCCCGGCGGCGATGCGGGGGTCAGCAACCTGGTCCTCAACGTGACGGCCCCGGCGACCTATGCCGGCGCCACGCCGACCTTCACGGTCACGGCGAATGCGGTCGACACGCCGACCGACCAGGGCACCGGCGCCGGCAACGTCGACAATCCGGTCAACAACCTGGCCAGCGAAAGCGCCAGCGATGCGGTTTCCTTCCGCACCGATTGCGCCGACGGCAGCACGTCGGGCGTGGTCTATGTGACCGAGGACAGCCGGCCCAACCAGTATCTCGGCAACTTCGCCACGGTGGTGGGCGGCACGGTCGCGCTGAACCTTGTGCCGGCGGATGATGAGCAGTTCGTCTCGGTCACCATCAACAACATCCCGCTGGGCGTCGTCATCTCCGACGGCCTCCAGACGGTGACCGGCACCGGCGCCAATTCGATCACGATCCTGGCCGCCAATCTCGGCACCGTCACCTTGACGCAGCCGAACAACGACGCGTCCAACGACTACACGCTCAGCTACACGGCGGTGATCAAGGATCCGACCTCCAACGACACCTCGACCATCGGCGGCTCGCTGGCGGTCACCGTCGACGCGGTCGCCGACCAGCCGACCGCGCTGGACACCACCGTCTCGCCGCGCGGCTTCGCCTATTCGGTGGCGGAATCCAAGGATACCGGCGAGGCGACGCTGTTCCGCATCGACCTGGACACCGGCGCGGTCAAGGTCGTGGGCCCGGTGACGATCCCCAATTCGACCCAGCCGGACATCGAAGGCCTGGCCTTCAATACGGCGAACGGGCTGCTCTACGGCTTCACCACCGGCCCGGGCCAGAACAAGTACCTGGTCTCCATCGATCCGGCGACGGGTGCGACGACGGTGATCGGCGCTTCCTCGCCGGTCGGCGAGATGGGCACCGAGTTCGTCGGCAACACGTTCTATGCCGTGGTCGGCAGCGGCAATACCAGCCAGCTCTATACCGTCAACACGGCGACGGGCGGCTTCACCGCGGTCGGCGGCACGACGGGCGCCAACATCGCCATCGACGGCATGGCCTACAATTCCGGCAACGGCAAGATGTACGGCCTCGATAAGAGCGGCAGCTCGACCTACCTCTACGAGATCAACCTGGCGACCGGCGCGGCCAGCCATCCGGTCCTGGTCGGCAACAACGTCGATCTGCAGAACCTGGCCTATGGCCTCGACGGCAAGCTGTGGGCGGTCGACCGCGTCTCCGGCCAAGTCTACCAGATCGACCCGGTGGCGGGCGGCCTGAGCCTGGTCTCGACCGTGCCGGTCAGCTATTTCCAGGGCGACGGCTTCGAATCCCTCGCCATCAGCCCCAATGCCGGCGACAAGGTCGATCCGGGCAGCAAGTTCGGCTTCGGCTTCACCGCCGACTTTGGCGACCATACCGACGGCTCGGAAGATCATACCATTTTGATCAAGCTGCCGAGCTCGGCGTGGGACGATTCCTCGACCTCTCCGGCGCCGACGGTGCTGGCCGCGGGCAACAGCTACGGCGTGCCGGCGGGCACCTATCTGATCGTCGATGCCGACGCGCTGATCAATCCGGCGACCGGTGTGGCCAGCGGCTCGGTCGTGCTGGCGGCGCCGGCCGGCGCCACCGGCGACCAGACCTTCACCGTCTATGCCGTGGCGAAGGACGGCGAGTTGCCGGGCGACACGGTCGATCCGGCGCATGAGATCGCCGGCAACAACCTGTCGGTCGTTTCGACCGTCCAGGTCGTGCATGTCGGGCCGAGCGGCCCGACCGCCGAGGACGTGGTCGCGAAGGTCGACGAGGACGGCATCGCCGGAACCGGCAACAACGACAACCGCGCCGGCGACAACAACGCCAATGTGGCGCCGGATACGGCGGCCAGCGAAGCGGTCTGGCAGGCGACCCTGCCGGTCAACTGGAGCGGCAATGTCGGGTCGATCGGCCTGACCGCCGGCGATTGGAGCGGCCTGCGCACCGCCGACGGCCATGCGATCGTCGCCATCGGCGCCGGCAGCGGCCTGCTGCAGGGCTATGACGCCACCGAGGTGACCGGGGGCGTGCCGAATCCCGGCGCCACGCCGGTCTTCGAGGTGCAGATCCTCAACGCCGCGACCGGCGCCTACGAAGTGCGCCTGTTGCAGGCGCTGCAGCATCCGGACAGCAACAACAATCCGGCGGACAATGCCACCGACGACGGCACGGCGAGCTACGAGGACAACCTCACGGTGCCGGTGCGGGTCAGCTATACCAACAGCGGCGGCACGGTCACCAAGGACCTGTCGATCGATGTCGATGACGACTCGCCGGTGGCGAACGCGCTCAGCAAGTCGACCACCGTGGCGAACCAGGTCAACACCAACCTGCTGCTGGTGCTGGACGTGTCGCTCTCGATGGAGGATCCGTCAGGCCTGACCGGCTTGAACAAGCTGCAGCTGGCGGTGGCCTCGATCAAGGAACTGATCGAGCAGTACGACGCCAGGGGCGACGTGATGATCCAGATCGTCACCTTCAGCACCAATGCCGACATCCAGCCGGCCGGCGTGTGGCTGACCGTGGCGCAGGCCAAGGACTTCCTGAGCGGCCTGTCGGCGCAGTCGTACACCAACTACGACGAGGCGCTGACCGATGCCATGACGGCCTACGGCAACAGCGGCAAGATCGCCGGGGCGCAGAACATCGCCTACTTCCTGTCGGACGGCAATCCGAACCGACCGAGTGGCGATGCCGGCATCGACAGCGGCGAGGAGACGGCCTGGACCAATTTCCTCAAGGCCAACGACGTCAACGCCTATGCCCTCGGCTTCGGCCAGCCGGGCGACGTCGATCCGGTGCAGTTGAACCCGGTCGCCTACAACGGCGCCCAGGAGATCAACACCAACTCGACGGTGGTCACGGATCTGAGCCAGCTCTCGGCCACCCTGGCCTCGACGGTGACGACCAGCGTCGCCGGGAACCTGCGCACCGACAGCGGCAACGCGGCCGGCGCCGATGGCGGCTATGTGCGCCAGTTCACCTTCGACGGCACCAACTTCAACTACGACGGCACGACCGTCACCCAGAGCGGCGCCGCCCTGGCGTTCACCCAGGCGGCGGGCGTGCTGACCTTCTCCGCCGACGGGTTCAAGGTGGTCGTCGACATGAACACCGGCGGCTACACCTACTCGGTGCTGGACGGTGCCGTCCTGCCGGCCAACGAGACCTTCGGCTACACGCTGATGGACAATGACGGCGATGCCGCCAGCAACACGCTGACGGTGGCGATCGCGGGCGGCGACAGCGCCCCGATCGCGCGCGACGACACGGTTATCACCAATGTCAGCGGCGGCAATGGCACCAGCATCGTGGTGCCGGACTACGCGCTGCTGTGGAACGACACCGATGCCGATGGCGACCGCATCAGCGTCGGCACGATCTCCGGCATCAGCAACCTCAGCGGCGTCGTGCATGCCGGCGGCAACGTCACGATCACCGACAACAACTCGAATGGCGGTGAGTTCACCTACGACGCCAGCGCCAACGGCCGCCACGACACCGGCGATGTGGTCGTCGACCGCGGCCAGGCGGGCGAGAGCACGCTCGACGGCAACGGTCTCGACAACATCCTGGTGGGCCGCAGCCAGGCCGACACGCTGAACGGCAACGAAGGCAACGACGTGCTGCTGGGCAGCGGCGGCAACGACACGTTGAACGGCGGCGCGGGCCACGACCTGCTGGTCGGCGGCGCCGGCAACGACACCATCAACCTGTCGAGCGCCAGCGGCGACCACGACACGGTGATGATCACCAGCGTGCTCGATGGCAACGACCGGGTGTCGAGCTTCGGCGACGGCGTCAACAATGGCGGCGCCGACAGCCAGGATCACGTCAACCTGGACCAGCTGTTCGACAGCCTCGGCGTGGCGACCGATGCGCGCGAGGCCCGCGTGCAGGTGACGGATGGCGGCAGCGACGCCGTGGTCACAGTGGATCTGACCGGCAACGGCTTCGATGCGAGCGACGTGCACGTGACGCTGCTCGGGATCGGCAACCCGTCGAACATCTCGGTCGGACTCGACAACACCGACGACATCGTGCTCGGTACCGCCTAAGACCAATGCGAGAGGGGCGGGGCGCAAGACGCTCCGCCCGCGCTCCGGATGCCCCGGCCGCGGTCCCACCGCGGCCGGTTTGCGTTTCAGGCCGCAGGCGCATCGGTCTTCGCTCGATATATGAGGGTATGTTGGAATACCAATAATAATTGTGATCGCATTGGGCCCCTCAGCGCCAAGCAACCCGGTGCCCGCCAGTGCCTCGGCCGGTTAACGACCTGCCCGGACACATTGTCAATGTGGTGAAATCTAACGCATTGAAATAACGTTGAAAAATGCGGCTGGTGCAATTTCCGCAGCATTTGAAAAATAATTAAAACGATATATCCACGTATATTACAACGAACTTGTGGCGAATTGCGGAACGCCCGGTCTCGTAGCCATAATCCGCACCGTCAGAGGTCAAGCTTGGGGAAGTTTTCGATCTCTGCAATCGAACCGGGCCACGAGAACCCGGGCGGTCTGGACTAGGAGACGTCGTGCGTTTCGCATGACGAATTCACTGAGGGCAAAATCAGATGGCTACGGATTCCACGCATCTCCCGCAGGGCGAGTCGATCACTGATGCCAGCGCCGATATGGCCGGCACGGAGCACGAGTTCGGTTCGGTTCAATTGGCTGCGGCGACGAACGGCGCTGGCGAGCCGGTGCAGGTTCCGCAGGGCCAGCGTGTGGTTCTCATTCCGGCGCAGCCTGGTCAGACGATCACGCTGCCGACGGACACGACGGATGGGTTGCTGGCCAAGATCGGGCCCGAGGGCAACCTCTCGATCGTGATCGACGGTCGCACGATCATCTTCCAGGGTTATGTGCAGGCGAACGAGCAGTCGCCGATCAAGATCGTCACTGCCGATGGCGATCCGGTCGACGTTGCCGACGTGGTTGGCGCGACCGACCCCAATCTCGACATCCAGACGGCTGCGGGTCCGGCGACGGGCAACACGGGCGACGCCGGCGGCGGCGGCATTTTCATTCCGTTCCAGGCGGGTCCTGGCCCTGGCCTGATCGGGGCGGAAGGCGTTTTGGGCGCGACGGCGCTGCAGTACAAGCTGATCGACGACGAGCGCAAGCTGTTCACGCGGGACGAGGACACCGCGCCGACCGACATCCGGATCACCTTCGACATCCTCGGCGGCGTCATCAACGAAGACGATCTGCAGGGCGATGCGCGGGTCGAGCTGCAGCCGCTGAGCGAGCGCGGCAACAGCGCCTCGTTCCTGCCGCCGCAGAGTGGCGGCGATTTCGGCCAGGGCAATGATCCTTTCGACGGCGAGGACCGCGAAGAGGGCGGCGCCGACAGCGACGGCAACGATGGCTACCCGGATTCCGACCGCGAGCCGCTGCAGACCGTGGCCACGGTGAAGGTGACCTTCGGCGACGACATTCCCGGCACGCTCTCGGTCGACACCACGAATCTGCCCGCCGGCCTGACCTCGGAAGGCGAGCCGGTCATCTATGAACTGCAGCCCGCGGGCGGCGGCCAGGGCAACGGCATCGTCGCGTTCGTCGATGCCGACAGCGACGGCAAGTATACCGACGGCGTCGACCGCCTGGTCTTCGACGTGAAGGTGCAGGAAGACAAGTCCGACAGCGAGTTCCATGTCGTCTTCACGCTCTACGACAACATCGACAACGCGGCGCCGGACGCGAATGGCGACGGCCGCGCCGACCTGCTGGGCGCCAACGAGCAGACGCTCGATCTGCCGGTGAAGCTGACGGCGGAGGATTCCGACGGCTCGACGCTGTCCACCGTGATGCACCTGGGTGTCGAGGACGACATCCCGTTCTTCGGCGAGACGGGCTACCAGTGGACCGAGGGTTCCAGCCTGTTGCTGACCATCGACAACGTCGACCCGGCGATCGCGCATGACGAGAGCTGGTTCCCGCAGGGCGACGCGGACGACCAGTCGATCTTCAATCCGAATGCCTGGAACGCGGCGCAGGACGCCTATGCGAAAGTCACCGGCGCCGGCTTCAGCCTGCCCTACGGCGACAGCGTGGGCGCCGTCTTTGGCATCGCGCAGAACCAGGTCGCGGCCAGCTTCGGCGCCGACCAGTCGTCGCGCGAGCAGGACAAGGACGCCGACGATCCGACCGCCCGCAACTCGATCTTCGGCGAGCTCGAGGACCGCACCGACGCCGACGGCGACGGCCTCGACGACGGCGAGAACGAGCATCCGTTCGAGCTGTTCATGATCGCGACCGGCGGCGGCGCCGGCGCGGTGCCGACCGAGGACAACCTGCTGACCCCGGGCAACGAGGGCAACCTCACGATCGCGGATCAGGTCACCAACGCGACCGTCACCTGGAACGGCGAGATCGAGACGATCAAGCTGCACCAGATCGATGCGCAGACCATCGTCGGCTATATCGAGGTCGAGAACCAGCCGCAGCAGGACGCGCGCGAGAGCATCGCGGTCGACCTCGGCACCGGCAAGGAAGCGGTGTTCGTCATCACCATCAACGACGACGGCACGCTGACCTTCGTGCAGTATCACCAGATCAACCACGACACGGACGGCCCGACGTCGGCCGACCACGACGACGGCTTCCAGATCCTGGGCGAGGACGGCACGCCGGTCATCCAGGTCCGCATCAGCGACAACGACGGCGACCACGCGACCAAGCCGCTCAACGTGGTGGTGCAGGACGACGGCCCGAAATTCTGCGGCGTCGACTGGGGCTATGACTACGACGCGACCTCTCGCTTCAACGGCACCGGCCTGATCGACGAGGACAAGCTGCAGCCGAACGGCAACGGCGATCACGCCTATGGCGACGATCCCGGCCGCGTGCACACCGACGGCAAGATCAGCTTCAGTTTCGGCGTCGACCAGCCGGGCCACCTCGCCATCCAGGCGATGGAAATCAAGGACGATAGCGGCCACGTGGTCCTGTCGCTCAGCGTTGACGGCAACGGCGATCTGATCGGCGCGAATGACCTGCATACCGCCGATGGCCAGCCGGTCATCATCGGCCGTTCCGGCCCCGACGTCGACGGCGTGGTGACCTGGACCGCTTATGTCAACCTGGGCACCGCGGAATCGCCGGTGCAGGGCGATCCGGTCTTCACCTTCACCCTGGACAGCGAGGGTGCCGGCATCGGTGAATTCGATTTCTGCCTGCTCCAGCCGCTGGCGCATCCGTTCACGGATGACCCGAGCACGGATGCCGACAACGACGCGACTTCCTTCGAGGACAATCTGCATGTCGATGTGACCGTTCGCGGTTACGACGTCGACGGCGACTGGTCGGAAGGCCACATCAACATCAGCGTCGATGACGACAGCCCGGATGGCTGCAAGGTCGATATCCGCCTGGGCGGCGGCGAGGGCGAGGATGCCCTGCTGGTCCAGGACGAGACTGCGGGCGTGCAGGACAAGGGCGATGGCGTCTCCGGCGCCTCCGATCCGGACGCCAGCGCGCAGGACGAGGATGACGTCGCCGATCCCAGCGCGGCGCTCGCCGCCTTCGAGGTGACGCGCGGCCTGCTCTCCAACCTGGGCCACGCCCAGACCAACATCGTGGTCGACCTCAGCGGCGGTTCGGCCGATGCCGATGCGGCGATCGGCGCCGACCGTCCGGGCAGCGTCGGCGCGGTCTCGCTGGTGGATTCCGCCGGCAACGCTTTCGACGGCGACGCCACGAATCTGCGCGACACACAGACCAACCGGCAGATCTTCCTGTTCACCGAAACCGTCGACGGCGAGACCTTCGTCGTCGGCCGTGTCGGCACCGGTGGCGGCGCGGCGGACAGCGAGGGCGCGGTCTCCTTCGTGCTGCACGTGACCGATACCGGCGCGCTCGAGCTCGGCCAGTATCGCGCCATCCAGCACAATGACACCGGGTCGCTGGACGAATCCGTCAGGCTGCTCGGCGGCAACAACGAGAACGCGATTGTCCACTTGCAGGTGACGGTCACCGACGCCGATGGCGACGCCGTCACCGTGATCCGCCCGCTTGGCGGCGGCAACGAGGGCGCTTCCGCCATCGTCTTCCAGGACGACGGCCCGGTCATCCACAAGACCGAGAACGGCATCTCGCTGCAGCTCGACGAAACGGTTGGCGGCGACGGCACCGACTTCGACGATCCGGCCTATCCGGCTGCGCCGCAGGACGGCCCCGCGATCGAGAACGACGAGGAGCAGGGCATCATCCTGCCGATCAGCCTGCAGAACCACGGCGACCCGCTTGGCGTCGCGTCGGCGGAAGCCTCCACGCTGTTCAGCTACGATGCCGGGGCGGACGGCGACTACTCGCACAGCTACAGCCTGATCATCGGCAATGGCGGCGTCACCGGCCTGCACGACACGCTGAAGGGCCAGCCGATCACCCTGTATGACGGCAGCGGCACGATCTATGGCACCAACACCGATGGCGACGTGATCTTCGCCATCAACGTCGACGGCAGCGGCCACATCACGGTGGCGCAGTACCAGGCGATCGACCACGGCGGCGAAGAGGGCGAGTTCGGCGCGCCCGATGAGCTGCTGAGCCTCCCCCAGGGAGTGCTGTCGGTACAGCTCAGCGTGACGGACGGCGACTATGACACGGTCACCGAGAGCCGCGACATCGGCAGCGCCATCACCTTCGACGACGACGGCCCGAAGGCCGATCTGGTCGACATCAAGCTCGACGTCAATGGCGATGGCCTGCTGATCCATGACGAGACCAAGGGCGATGACGGCGACGACGACGTCGCCGGCCCGCTGCCGGTCTTCTCGGCCCTGGAGCTCAGCAAGAGCCTGACCGCCATCGGCTATGCGGCGACGGTGGTGACTGTCGACCTCAGCGGCGGCACCGGCAATCCGAACGCGGCCTACGGGTCGGACGGCCCCGGCGCCACGACTCTGAGTCTGACCGGGGCCGGCGGCTCGTCCCTGTTCGGCGCGGCGACCAACCTGACCGACACCGCCACCGGCGGCGCGATCTACCTGTTCGCGGTGGGCGGCGGCATCGTCCTCGGCGTCGTCGGCAACGACCCGGCCGGCCAGGTCGCTTTCGCCCTGGCGCTCGACGATTCCGGGAATCTGTCCCTGGCGCAGTATCGCGCCATCGTTCATTCGGAAGCCGGCGACGAGGCCTCGGGCAAGCACGACGACCCGATCACGCTGCTTGCCGGCCCGAACGGCGAGGCGGCGGTCTATATCTCGGCCATCGTCACCGACAAGGATCACGACAGCGTCCGCGTCAGCGTGCCGCTCGACGGCAAGGATGGCAACGGCGCCATCATTTTCGAGGATGACGGCCCGAGCACCCACCTGACGCTGGGCTCCGGCGCCGCGCTGGTGCTGGACGAATCCGTCGGTCTGCCGGCCCTCGACCAGCCGGCCGATCCCAACGCCAATGACGAAGCCGGCAATGTCGATGGCGACATCGCCTATGCCCACATCTCCGCGGGCGCGCTGTTCGGCGAGAGCACGAATTTCGGCACCGACGGCAAGGCCGCGACGGGCGACCGCGTGTTCTCGCTCGAGGTGAAGGGCGAGGATTCCGGCCTGGTGGACTCGGAATCTGACCTGGCGATCATCCTGGTCGACAAGGGCAACGGCGTGGTCGAAGGCCATGTCGGCGCCGCCGACGGCGAGCTGTCGTTCCGCGTCACCGTGGACGTCGCGACCGGCGACGTGACCGTGTCCCAGTTCCGCGCGGTCGAGCACGACGATGCCAATGACCCGGACGAATCCGCTTCGCCGGAGATCATGGACGGCGACAAGCTGCTGCTGAAGCTCACCGTCACCGACGGCGACGGCGATACCGACAGCGACACCATCGACCTCGGCGCCGTCATCCGGTTCGAGGATGACGGCCCGACCGCGCGCGACGACGTGGATTCGATCGAGACCAGCGACAGCGGCGCCACCTTCTTCGCCAGCGGCAACGTCATCTCCGGGACCGGCGTCGACACGCCCGGCGTGGACGACGGCGGCAGCGACAAGGTCGCCGTCATCAGCAAGCTGCAGTCGGTGACCCAGGATTCCGACCCCGATGGCGGCTTCGTCGCCAACGGCGTGTTCGGCACCCTGACCATGGATGCCGCGGGCAACTACACCTACGACTTCGATGAGGGCAACTGGCTCGGCAAGGTGCCGTCGGGCTCGAAGGAGACCTTCACCTACACCTATACCGACAGCGATGGCGACAGCGACACCGCGACGCTCACCATCAACCTGGGCGACGCGACGGTCTCGACCTCCGCGGTGGTCAATCCGGGCGGCGCATCCTTGATCAAGGAAGACGTCGAGACTCCGGTGGCCCTGACCGCGACGCCGGGTGCGGGCGACCACGTGACCCAGATCGTGCTGGACGACATTCCGGCCGGCTGGACGGTGAACCAGGGCGGCATCACGCTGTCGAGCGGCACGCTTGGCACCGTGACCCTGGTGGGCGACACGCTCACCATCAACATCATCGGCGCCGGTGCCGGCGTCGCCGTCACCGCCACGGTGCCGGTGACCCCGGCGGCCGACAGCGACGTCGACGGCGACAACCTCGTGGTCCAGGCGACGGTCGTGGACGGCGTGGTCTTCGCCAACAACAGCTCGACCTTCGACGTCACCGTCGACGCGGTGCTGGACCAGTACCTGGACGTGTCGCAGAGCGCGGTGCCGACGGCGACCGAGAGCGGTTCGAGCCAGAATGTGGGGCTGAACCTGACCAGCGCGCTGGCCGGCTCGGCGGGCAATCCGTTCACCAACTCGTTCGCCGGCGGCGCGGGCGCCGACGGCGACGGGTCCGAGGTGCTGCCGAAGACGGCGACGATCTCGGTGCCGAACACGGCGATCGACCTGACGCTGGGTGCCGGCTTCCCGGCCAGCACGACCCTGGTCGAGAGCCCGGCGAACTCCGGCACCTGGATCCTGACGGCGACGAGCGCGGCGAATCTGCAGACGGCGCTGGGCTTCGTGCAGGCGGTGGTCCCGGCGGGCTTCGACGGCGTGATCAACGGCCAGATCTCGGTGACGACGGCGGAGGCGAACACGCCGCAGGGCACGGCGCCGGCGAGCGGCAACGAGCCGGTCACGTCGGACAACACCTACACCGACCAGACCAACTTCTCGATCACGGTCAACCCGTCGACGACGGTGACCACCTCGGCGGTGGTGGGCACGCAGGGTGCTTCCTACCTGAAGGAAGATGTCTACGGCCCGGTCACCCTGACGGCGACGCCTGGCGCGACCGACCACGTGACGCAGATCGTTCTCAGCAACGTTCCTGCCAACTGGGACGTGAAGGACGACAGCAACGCCGACTTCACCATCGTCGGCGGCAGCATCGTCGGCACCCCGACCTACAACGCGGTCACCCACACCATCACCTTCGACGTCAGCGGCGCTGCCGACGGCGTTCCGGTGTCGATCACGGTGCAGGTGAAGGCGGCGCCGGACAGCGACGTCGACGGTGCGAACCTGAACGTCGCCGCCACGGTGGTGGACGGCGACGGCGGCGAGACCACGTCGAGCAACAGCAACTTCAACGTGACGGTCGACGCGGTGCTGGACCAGTACCTGGACGTGTCGCAGAGCGCGGTGCCGACGGCGACCGAGAGCGGTTCGAGCCAGAATGTGGGGCTGAACCTGACCAGCGCGCTGGCCGGCTCGGCGG
>JBDHTX010000014.1:0-97849 GCA_039808885.1 Dongiaceae bacterium
AGCTTAAGCACTTCAGGCGCGTCGCAACCCGCTTCGACAAGCTCGCCAGGAACTTTCTCGCCGCCGTCGCCCTTGCCTCAACCCGCCTCTGGACCCGAACTTATGAGTCCACTACCTAGCCGATCCGCACGTAGTATTGATGCGGGCAATGCCCGCCGGTCAGCTTGGCGACGCCGTCTTCGACAGCGACGCCATATTCCGCGCTGCGATCGAAATTGCCGGGATCATAGAATCCGCCGACCAGGTCGCCGCAGGGCCGGTTGCTCGCCCATTCGGGAAGCTCGCCGGAATAGACCAGCATATCGGTCTCCTCAGGGGTGAACGGCCCCTTGTCGCGCACATAATAGGCGAGGCATTCGACGCTGGCGGAAAGCTCGAGATGCGGCTCGATCGCCGCCTGATCGCGGCGCAGCCGCTCGAGGACATCCGGCGGCACCAGGGACAGCCCGCCGCTCAAGCCGTTCTGGAAACGCCCAAGGCATACCCTGGCCGGCTCTTTGAGTACGTTGCGCACGCGCTGCAGCTGGTCGGAGAGGATCAGGTAGGTCGCCGTGTCATCCTGGCTCAGATCGCCGGCGGCGATGGTCGTATGCGTCGTATAGCAGCCGCTGAGGAACAGCCCCACGACCATTGCGGCGACCAACGGTCGCCGACTCGAAATCCACCCCATGCCCCCACCCCCGATCAACCAGTGATGGAGCATCTTGCCCACACTGCCCGTCGATCACAAGACGGCCGGCCGGAAAGGAGAACGGCGGCCAATGGCCGCCGTTCTGTCGGGAGATCGGAGTGGAGACCGGCGGCACACGCCGCCGCGATGCTACTGCGCCAGTTCGCAACCCAGCTTGCGGGCCACGTCGCCGCCATTCACGGCGTAGAAATCGTAGTCGCTGTCGTCCTCGGCGCGGACGAAGCCGCCGACGAAATCGCCGCAACCGGACATCAGGCCCTTCATGTCGGCTTCCATCGGGCCGGCGGTGATCAGCAGCGCGCGGGAATGCGTCTCGGCATCGACGATGCGGTTGCCGGCGGTGACGCATTCGGTGCCCTGCTTCAGGGTGAAGAGATCGTCGTTCGCATTATCGGCGACCAGCCGGTCCATGACTTCGGCCGGCACGGTGCGCGCCGTGCCGTCGCTGTTGCTCTCGGCCAGGCACATGACCGCCGGCAGCGCAGACTTGAGCCGCATCTGGCGGATCTGGTCGGAGAGCACGGAATAGAGGACCTGGTCTTCGGCACCCAGTTCCGGCGTTCTTCCCGCCGAAACCTCGAAATCGGCCAGCTGGCGATTGGAATTCATCTCATCCGCCGAGACATCGGCCGACGTATCGGCGGAGATCGTGGCCGGGATGGCCGGCGCCGGCAGGTCAATGCGGTCGGGCGCCGCCAGGGCGAACCCAGAGCTGCCGGCGACGATCACTGCGGCAAGGGAAAGCGAGGAAACGAAAACGCGCATCGAGGGCCTCCGAGTTGCTCTAGGGCACGCAGGACACGCGCCCTGATTGCAGTTGGCCCCCCACCGGATTCGAACACTCCGCCACCCCGTCAAACCGGCGGACGCTGTCGAGGTTCCATTACTTACAGGACTGAATTCCCCAATCCGATCCCGCGGAAACCGCCGTTCAGCACGCTGTTCGCGCCTTAACAATCTTGGCCAGAATGGTTAAAGATTCGTAACTAATGTTGTGATAAGATCATGATACTCAATCTCTAGATGCCACACCTATGTCACAGCATGATTAATGCGCTGAACTGGGCAAATAAAAAGGGCCGAGCGGAGCTCGGCCCTTCGTTGTTCTGAATAAGACTGCAGTCGGATCAGGCGTCGACCGGCTCGACCGTCTCCTCGCGCGGATTGGACTTGCTCTCGACCACCTGGAAGACGAGCAAATCCGCCTCCTTGTCGAGATCCACGCGCACCGTGCCGCCCTTTTCCAGCTTGCCGAACAGGATGTCCTCGGCCAGCGGCTTCTTGATGTTCTCCTGGATGACGCGGGCCAGCGGCCGGGCGCCGTAGAGCGGATCGAAGCCCTTCTGCGCCAGCCATTTGCGCGCCGCGTCGGTGAGGTCGATGGAGACGTGCCGGTCGGCCAGCTGGGCCTCCAGCTGCATGACGAACTTGTCGACCACCTGGGCCACGATTTCCGGCGGCAGGTTGCCGAAGGCGATGATCTGGTCGAGGCGGTTGCGGAATTCCGGGGTGAACATCCGGTTGATCGCTTCCTGGTCCTCGCCCTCGCGCCGCTCGCGGCCGAAGCCGATGGCGGCCTTCGACATCTCGCTGGCGCCGGCATTCGTGGTCATGATCAGCACGACGTTGCGGAAATCGACCGTCTTGCCGTTGTGGTCGGTGAGCTTTCCGTGATCCATGACCTGCAGCAGGATGTTGAACAGGTCCGGATGCGCCTTCTCGATCTCGTCCAGCAATAGGACCGCATGCGGGTGCTGGTCGATGGCGTCGGTCAGCAATCCGCCCTGGTCGAAGCCGACGTAGCCCGGCGGCGCGCCGATCAGGCGCGAGACGGTGTGCCGCTCCATGTATTCCGACATGTCAAAGCGGATCAGCTCGATGCCCATGCAGCGCGCCAATTGCCGCGCCACTTCGGTCTTGCCGACGCCGGTGGGACCCGAGAACAGGTAGCAGCCGATCGGCTTTTCCGGCTCGCGCAGGCCGGCGCGGCCGAGCTTGATCGCGGCGACCAGCGCCTCGATCGCCTTGTCCTGGCCGAACACCATCGTCTTCAGGTCGCGCAGCAGGTTCTTTAGCGTGTTCTTGTCGTCCTTGCTCACCGACTTTGGCGGGATGCGGGCGATGGTGGCGACCGTCGCCTCAACGTCCTTCACCGTGATGGTCTTCTTGCGCTTGGATTCGGGCAGCAGCATCTGCGCGGCGCCCACTTCGTCGATCACGTCGATCGCCTTGTCGGGCAGCTTGCGGTCGTTGATGTAGCGCGACGCCAGCTCCACCGCGGCGCGGATCGCCTCGCTGGTGTAGCGCACCGAGTGGTGCTTCTCGTAATAGGGCTTCAGGCCGCGCAGGATCTTCACCGCGTCCTCGACCGACGGCTCGTTGACGTCGATCTTCTGGAAGCGGCGGACCAGCGCGCGGTCCTTCTCGAAATACTGGCGGTATTCCTTGTAGGTGGTCGAGCCGATGCAGCGCAGCAGGCCCGCTTGCAGGGCCGGCTTCAGCAGGTTGGACGCGTCCATCGAGCCGCCCGAGGTGGCGCCGGCGCCGATCACGGTGTGGATCTCGTCGATGAACAGGATGGCGCCCTCGGTCGCCTCCAGCTCCTTCACCACGGCCTTCAGCCGCTCCTCGAAATCGCCGCGATAGCGGGTGCCGGCCAGCAATGCGCCCATGTCGAGGCCGAAGATGGTGGCGTTCTTCAGCACGTCCGGCACGTCGCCGTTGACGATGCGCCGCGCCAGGCCCTCGGCGATGGCGGTCTTGCCGACGCCGGGATCGCCCACATAGAGCGGGTTGTTCTTGGTGCGGCGGCACAGCACCTGGATGGTGCGGTTGACCTCGGTTTCGCGCCCGATCAGCGGATCGATGCGGCCGTCCTTGGCCTTCTGGTTCAGGTTGACGCAATAGGCCTCGAGCGCGTCGCTGCCGGTCTTCACGCCATTGGCCTCCGCTTCCGGGTCGGCGCCGCGGACCCGCCGCGGTTCGGACCGGCCCGGCGACTTGGCGATGCCGTGGCTGATGTAGTTGACCGCGTCCAGCCGCGACATCTCCTGCTCCTGCAGGAAGAACACGGCATGGCTCTCGCGCTCGGAGAACAGGGCGACCAGGATATTGGCCCCGGTCACTTCCTCGCGTCCCGAGGATTGCACGTGGATGGCGGCGCGCTGCAGCACGCGCTGGAACCCGGCGGTCGGCTTGGCTTCGTTGTTGTGCCGGCCGACGATGTTGCCCAGCTGGTTGTCGACGTAGTCGGTCAGGTCGCGCCGCAGCCGGTCGACATCGACGTTGCAGGCGCGCATGACGGCGATGGCGTCCTGGTCGTCGACCAGCGCCAGCAGAAGGTGCTCGAGCGTCGCATAATCGTGCCGCCGGTCATTGGCGTAGGCCAAGGCCCGATGCAGGGTCTGCTCTAGATTCGGCGACAGCATTCCACTCTCTCCTTCGCGGTCACGGCGGGCCTTCCCGGCCCGGCCGTCACTCCTTCTCCATCGTGCATTGCAGCGGGTGCTGGTGGCGGCGGGCGAAATCGATGGTCTGGGTCACCTTCGTTTCCGCGACTTCGTAGGTATAGACGCCGCACACCCCGACCCCGCGGTGGTGCACATGAAGCATGATCTCGGTCGCCGCCTCGCGGCTCTTGTTGAAGAACCGCTCCAGCACGTGAACGACGAATTCCATCGGCGTGTAGTCGTCGTTCAGCAGCAGCACGCGATACATCGACGGCTTCTTGGTCTTGACCTGGGTCTTGACGATGGTGCCGACGCCCGGCCCGTTGCCGGGCCCGCCGGTATCCTCGTCGTCACGATCCGGGCCGCTCGCCCGGGTCGCGAACCTCGGCACGAATGCGTCCATCACCGTCTCGATCTCTGCTCTCGACATTTATCTATAATATTGGATGTCAACGTCAGGTTAAAAGATAGAGCGCCCCGCCGGCCGTTCAACCACGATCTAGATGGGTGCAATCGGGCGACCGCCTTCCCGCCCCACATGCCCCACTCTAGCACGCTCGCCTGGCAGGCCGGCCCTGCCGGGCGCCGGGCCGGCCCATCAAAAGGCGTTGATCAGCCCGCCGATGCCTTCTCCCCGCACCGTCAGCGAGAAAATGGTCGCCGAGCGCTCGTTCGGCTGGCCCTGCTCCGTGCGATCGATCGGCAGCACTTTCACCGGCTGGCGAAAGGCCATGCCGGTCTTGTCATGCGCCAGCAGGAAGTCCTGGAACTTGATCTGCGGGAAGTCGCCTTGCGCATGCACCCAGGCGTCGTAGTGGAACTGGCCGTCCTTGCAGCCGGCCGCCACCCAATAGAAGTCGCGCGAGTGCAGCCGCTTGCCCTGCGGCGCGCCCTGGCCCCAGCCGCTCGCCGCCAGCTGGTCGCGAAAGGCGGCGAACTCCGCCGGGCTCAGCGGCATTTCCGATTTCTGCCAGCGCCAAGGCGCCAGCAGGTCGTTGGTGGTGAGATTGAGCAGGTTCGGCTGGCCCATCGCCCGGGCGATGTAATAGGCGCCTCCGGAATTGCCGCCGGCCCCGTCGCCGGTGATCTCGTAGGCGCGGATTTGCTTCTCGTATTGGCCGTTATAGACCAGCCGGAAGCGGTCGACCGAGCCGGGAATGCAGCTTTCCCGGATGTCATACCCGTCCAGGTAGCTGAACCAGGCCACCTTGCGGAAAGCCGGATTGTCCACATTGCTTTGGGGGCCGTTGTGGTAGGCGCAGCCCGACAGGACCAGTCCGACCAGCGCGGCAGCTAACAAGGGTCTGAGCATCGCTCGGCATATCCCGGGAAAGATTGAGTCATTAATTGTTAAGAGCCTGCAGTCTAACATGTTGTTGTAGACAAGATTCATGCGGATTCGTATCATCCGTTAACTAATTACGGCGCGCCGCGTCGGCTAGGGGAACACTTGATGGCGTTCCGGTGGGTGGTCAAGCAGAAGCAATGGGGTGCCTGGGCTGCCCGGATCGCTGTGATCCTGGCTGCTGTCGTCCTGTCGCTTGGCACCCTGCCCCAGGCCGCCGAGGCCCGGCCGGTCCAGTCCAGCATCGTGGTCGACGCCGCCACCGGCGAGATCGTCAGCGCCTCCAACGCCGACGCCCAGACTTATCCCGCCTCGCTCACCAAGATGATGACGCTCTACCTGCTATTCGAGGCGCTCGCCGACGGCCGGGTGAAGCTCACCGATACGATCCAGTTCTCGAACTACGCGGCCGGCCAGCCGGCCACCAACCTGAACGTCGACGGCGGCGACCAGATCTCGGTCGAGACCGCCATTCTGGCGCTCGTCGTGCGCTCCGCCAATGACGCGGCGACGGCGATCGGCGAACATCTGGGCGGCACGGAAGCCGGCTTTGCCAAGCTGATGACGGCCAAGGCCGCGTCGCTGGGCATGACCCAGACCACGTTCCGCAACGCCAACGGCCTGCCGGATCCGAAGCAGAAAACGACGGCGCGCGACCTGGCGACGCTCAGCATCGCGCTGATCCGCGATTTCCCGCAGTACTATGACTATTTCAGCCGGACCAAGTTCAAGTATCGCGGCGTCACCTATAACGGCCACAACCGCCTGCTGAAGAGCTACAAGGGTTACGACGGCATCAAGACCGGCTATATCCGCGCTTCGGGCTTCAACCTGGCGAGCTCGGCCAAGCGCGATGGCCGGCGCCTGGTGGTTGTCGTGCTCGGCGGCTCCAGCCCCTCGGCGCGCGACCGCAAGGTCGCCGACCTGCTGGATGACGGTTTCAAGACCGCCAAGGGCACCGGCCTGATGCTGGCGGCGAAGGCCCCGAACAGCACCAAGGCGCCGGCCGGCTCGCATACGCCGGAGCCGACCCTGGTCGCCACCGACAATCAGGCCATGGACCAGGTCGTCGCCAAGGCCTTGCAGACGCCCGATGCGCCCAAGGCGAGCATCATCGACGCCGAGTTCCAGCTGAAGCCCTATGCCGCGACGCTGACCTCCAGCGCGCCGCGGCTGGTTCCGATGCTGAAGCCCGGCACCGGCGGCGATATCAAGATCGCGGCCGCGGCAAAGCCGGATTCGCAATCGACCACGATGGTGTGGAAGGCGGACGGCGACTACGGCATCCAGGTCGGCGCCTATTCGAAATACAACGCGGCCCAGAACGCCGCGCAGATCGCCGCCAAGGCCGAGCCTGCCCTGCTGGCCGATGCGCGCATCGTCATCGACAGCCAGAAGATGAACAACGGCGGCAAGGTCTATCGCGCCCGCGTGGCCGGCCTCACCAAGGCCGACGCCCAGACCGCCTGCCGCAATCTCAAGGCCAAGCGCACCGATTGCCTGGTCCTGAAGCTCGACAACTCCCTGGCCGCCGTCGGCAACTAGCCAGCTGGGCGGCCCGTCGGCGGTTCCGCCGATCTGATCCAGATCAAATCGACCCGTCATTTTCGTGCTGGCGCGCTGAATCGCGCGTGGCACCCGACGCCTTCATCAATCTTCGACCGCCTACGGAACCCGGCGCGTGAATTCTGGTAACCATTCCTAAATACTTCTCAAGGAATTATGACAACATCGATGGGAGTTGGACATGGACCTATCCGTTCAGGCGACCGCACCCACCCCACTCCTGATCGCCGACGATGAGCTGGCCATCTGCCGTCTCATCGGCAAGGTGGCGGAAGAGCTCGGCTATGCGGCCCACACCGTGCAGGACGGCGACGCCTTCAAGCACGCCTACGCGCGCGTGGCGCCCCGGGTCATTTTCCTCGATCTCAGCATTCCCGGGGCCGACGGCATCGAATTGCTGCGGTTCCTCGCCGACCAGCAATGCGAGGCGCGCATCGTCATGATCAGCGGCCACGGCCAGCGCGTGCTCGAATCCGCGCAGCGCCTTGGCGGTATCCGCGGCTTGAAGATCGCCGGAATCCTGACCAAGCCCTTCCGCCGGGCGGAGCTGCATGCGGAGCTCACGCGCCTCTCCACCGTGGCGTGAGGCGGCGACATGAACGCGCCGCTGTCGCTGGGATCGCTCGGCCGCGGCGAGCTGGCCGCGGCGATCCGCAGCGGCGGCGTGATCCTGCACTATCAGCCGAAGATCGATCTGGCGACTGGCGAGCCCGTCGGCGCCGAGGCGCTGGCGCGCTGGCCGCATGCCAGCCTGGGCATGATACCGCCGTCGCATTTCATTCCGCTCGCCGAGACCTGCGCGCTGATCGGCGATCTGACCGACGCCGTGGTCGCGATCGCCGCGCGCCAGATCGCCGAATGGGAACGGGTCGGCCTGCGCACGAACATCGCCGTGAACGTTTCGGCGCGCAACTTGGACAGCCTTGATTTTCCCGACACCATCGAGAGCATCTGCGCGTCGCACGGATGCACGCCCAGCGCGCTGACGATCGAATTGACGGAGAGTGCCGCGCAATCCGTCGTACATCTGCTCGACACCCTCACCAGGTTGCGCATCAAGCAGATGGGTTTGTCGCTGGACGATTTCGGCACCGGCTACTCGTCGCTGGTGCAGCTTCGCCAGCTGCCTTTCACCGAGCTCAAGATCGACCGCTCCTTCGTGCTCGAGATGATCCGGTCGCGGGACGCCCATACCATCGTCAAGGCGATCATCGATCTCGGCCACAATCTGGGCCTCAAGGTTGTGGCGGAAGGGGTGGAAACCGCCGCGGCGCTCGAGGAGCTGCGGCTGCTCGGCTGTGACATGGCGCAGGGCTATTTCATCGCCAAGCCGATGCCGCCGGCGGATTTCCTGCGCTGGATGGATCACCCGCCAAGCATGATCTGAGCCGCCTCAGGACGCGGCGCCGGATTCCGGCGCCAACCCACGCCCGGCATCGCGATTGCCAGCTGGAAAAATTGGCGGAGGGAGGGGGATTCGAACCCCCGATAGGGATTTAGGTCCCTATAACGGTTTAGCAAACCGCCGCCTTCAGCCGCTCGGCCACCCCTCCGCCGTGAGCGACTTGCGCCACGGCGTATGCGCGCCATCTCCTTAAGGGCGGGGGGTGCAAATGTCAAACCTCGGCGCCCGTGCCGGATGCCCGCTCCGCCGCCCGCGGCCGGGCAATCCGGGCCCGACCGGAGCGCGGGTCTGGTGGCCTTCCGCCAGGATGCGGACAATCTGTGCGGTAGATCCGGCCGGTGCCTGACCATGGGAGATGAAAGACCGATGCGCGTGCCCAAGCCCCGCTTTCTCGCCCCGCTGATGTTGCTGCTTTTCCTCGCCGGCAAGGCCGGGGCCACCACGCCGGCGGCGGAAATCGACCATCTGCTCGATTTCATCGCCGGCTCGCCCTGCGCCTTCATCCGCAACGACACGGAATATACGGCTGCCGACGCCGTGGCCCACATCAAGGACAAATACGCGCATTTCCGCGATGAAATCGCCACCGCGGAGGATTTCATCGACCTCGCCGCGAGCAAGAGCCTGATGAGCGGGCAACCCTATCTGGTCCGCTGCGGCGCCGCGCCCGAACTGGCCGGCGATTGGCTGCGCCAGGAGCTGGCCGCGTTCCGCCGCAGCCAGCCCTGATCAGCCGTTGCGGCCAGACCGCCGGCCGCGCGGCGTCCCCTGCTCCCGTCCCGCGCTCTCGCCCGCATCCGTCGGCGTCTTCTCCGCCAGCTTGGTGCTGGACACTTCGTCGAGGATCCAGCGCCGGAACGCCTTGATCAGCGGCTCTTCCGCGCGCTGCGGCGCATGCACCAGGTGATAGGCGAATTGCGCCGGGCCCTTCAGCGCCATGGGAAAGGGCCGCACCAGGCGGCCGGCGGCGAGGTCGTCGGCGACCAGCGTCGAATCGCCCAGGGCGATGCCCTGCCCGTCCAGCGCCGCCTGCAACGCCAGCGCGGTCTGGCCGAAATGCAGGCCGCGCGTCGCGTCCACCTCCGGCGCGCCGGCCGCGCGCAGCCACATCGCCCAGTTGGGCCAGGTCGCCCATTGCGCGTCCCATTCGATGTGGATGAGGGTGTGGTGGCGCAGGTCGCGCGGCTGGCGCAGGGGCCGCTTGCTCTCCAGCAGCTGCGGGCAGCACACCGGAAACACGCTTTCCTCGAACAGCCGCTCGGCGATCAGTCCGGGATAGTCGCCGACGCCGAAGCGGATGCCGATGTCGACGGCATCCTCGGCGAAATCCAGCAGCCGCGGCGCCACGTCGATGCGCACATCGACCTCCGGATGACGCTCGAGAAAACGGTCGAGCCGCGGCACCAGCCATTTCGCCGCTAGCGAGGGCGAGGTGGTCACCACCAGTTTCGGCCGGCCCTCGACCGAGCGCAGCCGCTGCACCGCGCGCGCGATGGTGCCGAGGCCTTCGGCCACCGCGCGGGCCAGAGTCTCGCCGGCGGCGGTCAAGCGCACGACGCGGCTTGAGCGCTCGAACAGCTTCACCTTGAGGTCCAGCTCCAGTTCGCGGATCGCGTGGCTGATGGCGGCCGGCGTCACGTTCAGTTCCGCCGCCGCGCGGGTGAAACTGAGATGGCGCGCGGCCGCCTCGAAGCCGCGCAAGGCCGCCAGATTGACCGGTCTCGTCATCCGACCATCTTCAAATTTGGCTCATCAATCCGTCAAGAAGGATTCGTTTGAATCGCTGATTTGAAGGGCCAAATATCAGCCTGAGAGCGGGGATGCCATTCCCCTTCTACAAGTGGGTCTAACCATGAGCAACCTGACCGCCGCCTCTGCCGCGCTGTCGCATGTGCTGCCAGACAGGCACCCGTCCGGCCATCGCCACGGCGCGTTCGCCGGCTTCGTTCCACTGTTCGCCGCGATGCTGCGCGGTGCCTGGCTGCGCTGGCGCCGGCACGAAATCCTGACGACCCTGCGCCGGGTCGACGACCGGCTGCTGCGCGACGCCGGCATCGAGCCTTGCGAGATCGAAGAGATCGTCGACGGATTGCTGGCGCGCTGGCGCTGACGAGCTCGACTGCCTGTCGAGGCCACTCACCGGCCGATGCATGGAGCCTGCATCGGCCGATCTTTTTCCCGCCATCCGTACCGGCGGTTCAGCGCCGCTCGTATTGCTTGCTGCCGAACAGGACCTCGCGCTGCGCGTCGGTGATCGGCTCCTTGCGCGCATGCTCGGCGAGCACTTTCAGGCCCCGCTCCACCGCCGGCCTGGCCGCGATCGCGCCCATCCAGCGCTGCACGTTGGGATACGCGGTCACGTCGACGCCCTGGCTCTCCGAATAGCGCAGCCACGGGAACGATGCGATGTCGGCGATGCCGTATTCCGCCCCGGCGAGATACGGCGCCTCGCCCAGCCGGCGGTCCAGCACGCCGTAGATCCGCTTCGCCTCGTTGGTGTAGCGGTCGATCGCGTATGGATATTTCTCGGGCGCGAAGACGCGGAAATGATGCGCCTGGCCCAGCATCGGGCCGACGCCCCCCATCTGGAACATCAGCCATTGGATCGCCGCGTAGCGCGCGGCCCCTTTCGGCGCCAGCAGCTTGCCGGTCTTCTCCGCCAGGTAGATCAGGATCGCGCCGGATTCGAACAGCGCCATGACCTTGCCGCCGGGTCCGTCGCGGTCGATGATGGCCGGAATCCGGTTGTTCGGGCTGATCTTCAGGAACTCGGGCTTGAACTGGTCGCCGGCGCCGATATCGACGGCGTGCACCGTATAGGGCAGGCCCATCTCCTCCAGCGCGATATGGACCTTGTGTCCGTTCGGCGTGGGCCAGGTGTAGAGCTCGATCATCGCTGCGCCCTCACGCCTTGTCGAGCACGCGGAGCGCGCGCTTTACCGTCGGCCGCGCCGCGATGGCGCCGATCCAGCGCTGCACGTTCGGATAATCCTCCGGCGTCTGGTCGTAGGCCGGCGGATTCTTCGTCCACGGCCAGCAGGCGATGTCGGCGATGCTGAACTCCGCGCCGCCGAGATAGGCGCTCTCGCCAAGCCGCTTGTCCATCACCGCGTAGAGCCGCCCGACTTCGCGCGCATAGCGGTCGATCGCATAGGGGATGCGCTCCGGCGCCGAGCTCTTGAAGTGATAGCACTGGCCGAACATCGGGCCGACATTGCCCATCTGGAACATCAGCCATTCCAGCACGCGGGCCCGGTCCTCGCCCTCGGCCGGCAGCAGCTTCCCGGTCTTCTCCGCCAGGTAGAACAGGATCGCGCCGGATTCGAACACGGTGATCGGCGCGCCGTCCGGGCCGTCCTGGTCGACCATCGCCGGAATCTTGCTGTTGGGATTGATCTTCACGTATTCGGGCCGGAACTGCTCCTTGGCGCCGATATTCACCTTGTGGATGCGATAGGGCAGGCCCAGCTCTTCGAGCATGATATGGACCTTGTGCCCGTTGGGCGTGCCCCAGGTGTAGAGATCGATCATCCGTTCGGCCGTCCCCAGCGCTGCGTTCCAGGGGCCGTGCGGCGCGCTGCGCCTGCGCGACTGCCCATCAAGACGGCTCATCCCTGGCCGCGGGGGCAGTCTTGAGGATTTCCCTTGAGCTGGCAAGGCCGGGCACCGATCATGCCGCAGCATCTCCGGAAAAGCGCCGAGGCCATGAACGACCGCAGCCAGAATAACCGCTTGATCAATGAGGACGGCCAGCCGCCGCATAGCGGCTATGCCGAGCTGATCGGCTACAAGCTGCGCAGCCGCGCCATCGGTTTCGCCGAGCTTGAACTCCTGGTCGAACCGAAGCACCTCAACCGGCTCGAGGTTCCGCATGGCGGCGTCCTCGCGACCCTGATCGACACGGCGACCGGCATTGCCGTCGCCCTGGCCAAAGGGCCGGATCAGATCCTGCCGGCCGTGACCGTCTCGCTGTCGATGCAATTCCTGGGGCAGGCAAAGCTGGGGGATACCCTGGTCGCCACCGGCCGGCACATCGGGGGCGGCCGCACCATCGGCTATGCCACGGCGGAAGTCCGAACGCAGGACGGCCGGCCGGTCGCGCGCGGCGACGCGACGTATCGCTTCCTCACGCCAAAGTCCTGAGTGCAAGGCTTGTGCCCGCCCGCCGCAGCGCGACTGGCGCGGGCCAAGCCGATGTCGCCGCGATTGCGCGCGGCGAAATGCGGAGCCTAGGCGGCCCTGGTGAAGGGCGCGGTCGGGTCGTTGGAGGGAACGCCGCCGCCGCGCGCCGGCTTCGGCGCCGGCAAACCCAGGCCGAGGCGGGCATATTCGCCGCGCAGCCGGCCGGTCAGGGCCAGCCAGCACATCCGCAAGTCGGAGACCGCGCCATAGAACGGGTTCACCCGGATCAGCGGCCGGTTGTGTTCGATCCACCAATGCGACGTCACCGCCATCGCGACGGCGATGCCGATGCCACCCGCCATCAGCCAGAGAACCTCGAACCAGATCGCGACCGCCGTGCCGGCCATCCCGGTGACCGTCGCCAGGTAATGCATCGCCCGCGTGGCGGGATTGCGATGCGCATCCAGATAGGCGACCCAGAAATCACCGTATGGCATGCGCAGGCCCTTTCGCAGTTCTTCCATTGGCCTTCACCGTCCCTTTACGATGGCGTGACGCCATCCACCCGCAAATACTGTAACCCCGGCGTCCGGCGTCGTCCAATCCAGATCTTTCAATTGCCGGTGAAATTTGCCGCACGTCTTTGCAAAAACGCTTGAATTCCCTCGCGATAATCCGCCGTTTCCACCGCCGCGTAGGACAACCTGACAGTTTCCTCGTCGACCGTCAGGTTCGCCTGCGCGGCACGATGGACGAGACGCTTGTGATGTCGGTGTGACATGGGCGAGCCGGCCGCGATTCGCCCGGTCGCGGCGTGCAGCTCCGCCTCCAGATCCGCCACCAGGCGGGTTGCCAGCCCGCGCCGCTCGGCCCAGGCGGCATCGTGCAGCTGCGCCTCCAGCAGCATCTCCAGCATGACTGCGGAGCCCAGGATCTGCGTCAGAATGGCGAGCTCCGGATAAGGCATCGCAATGCCCACTTTCTGGATCGGAATGCCGAAGCGGCTGTCGGGCGTGACCAGCCGCAGATCGCACATGAGCGCGATTTCCAGGCCTCCGCCGACGCAGAGCCCCTGGATCGCGGCGATGGTCGGATGGCGGCAGGAGCGGATCGCGTTGAGCGCATCCAGCATCGTCCGGCCATAGGACTCGGCCTGCGCCGTGGTTGCCCTTGCGACGGCGAATTCGGCCAGATCGGCGCCCGCGGCGAAATTTCCACCGGCGCCGCGCAGCACGACGCAGCGGAGGGTCTCATCCGCGTCAGCCGCGGCCAGGGCCTCCGCCAGGCCCTGCCACATGGCGAGATTGAGCGCATTGCGCTTGTCCGGCCGGTTGAGGGTTACCTCCACCGTCTGTCCATTCCGGCTGACCTCGATCTCCGCCATTGGCACTCCCCGCTTGCGACTGCCAAGCCCGGATCGGGGCCGGCCTGTCCTGGAAACCCCAACCCAGGGGCGGCTCGCAGGCTAGAGCAGTTCAGCCGCCGTCGCCTAGCCGGGACGGCGCCACGGCACAGCAGGCCGGCACCCGCTTTCATCCCGGTCGGAAAGGCTCTATGACCGTCCTGCCGGCCGTCTCCGGCGCCTTTCCGCCCGCCCATGAGGACACCATGACCCTGACCGCCCCAACCATCGTCCAGCGCCCGCAAGGCAGCGACCGCCCGTCCGGGCCGGTGGTGGCGCGCATCCTGCTGGAGATCGGGGCGGTGCTGATGCGGCCAAAGGACCCCTTCACCCTGACCTCGGGCCGGGCCAGCCCGGTCTATGTCGATTGCCGCAAGGTGATCGGCTTCCCGCGCGCCCGCGCCATGATCATCGGCCATGCCATCGACGCCATCTTCCGCGAGATCGGCACCGAGAGCCTGGACGTGATCGCCGGCGGCGAGACGGCCGGCATCGCCTACGCCGCCTGGATCGCCGAGAAGCTTGGCCTGCCGATGTCCTATATCCGCAAGAAGCCGAAGGGCTTCGGCCGCAACGCCCAGATCGAAGGCGTGCTGCCGGAAGGGGCCCGCGCGCTGCTGGTGGAGGACCTCGCCACGGCGGGTGGCAGCATCCTCAACTTCGTCAACGCCATCCGCACCGCCGGCGGCCAGGTCAGCCACGCCCTGGTCGTCTTCCACTACGGCATCTTCCCGCAGGCGGTGGAGGATTTGAAGGCGCAGGGCGTCAGCCTGATCGGCCTCACCACCTGGCGCGACGTGCTGCAGGCGGCCGGCGATCTCGGCACGCTGGACGCGGCCGATGCCAAGGAAGTGCGTTCCTTCCTCGAGAACCCCGAGGCCTGGTCGCTGGCGCATGGCGGCAAGGAACTGGGCGGCAAGGAACCCGCATAGTCCCCGACTCAAATCGATACGGAACCCAGACATGACCACGCTCGATACCGCCTTCGTGCGGGAGCAGTTCCCGCCGCTCTCCGATGGCTGGGTGTTCGTCGAGAATGCCGGCGGCACCTATGTGCCGCGCCAGGTGATCGACCGCACCCACGAATACATGAGCCAGACCCAGGTGCAACCGCACTGGAATTTCCCCTCCTCCAAGCTGGCGACCGAACGGATCACCCGCGGCAAGCACCTGATGGCGGAGTTCATCAACGCCGACCATGACGAGATCGTGCTCGGCCCCTCGACCACGATGCACGTCTATCTGATGAGCCAGGCGCTGCGGCCGCTGTTCAAGGCCGGCGACGAGATCATCGTCACCGAGCAGGACCACGAGGCCAATGTGGGGGCCTGGCGCCGGCTGGAGGAATTCGGCCTGGTGATCCGCGAATGGCCGGTCGACCGCGTGACCGGCGCCCTGCGATACGACGCGCTCGACCAGTTGCTGTCGCCGCGCACCCGGCTCGTCGCCTTCACCCATTGCTCCAATGTCGCCTCGATCGTCCATGACGTGCCGGCGCTGGTGAAGAAGATCCATGGCGTGGGCGCGATGGCCTTCGTCGACGGCACCGCCTTCGCGCCGCATTTTCCAGTCGACGTGAAGGCGCTCGATTGCGATTTCTACGTCTTCAGCCTCTACAAGGTCTGCGGCCCGCATCAATCCGTGCTTTATGGCAAGCGTGACCTCCTGAAGAAGGCGCACGGTCTCAACCATCATTTCATCCCCGACGACAACATCGCCTACAAGTTCCTGCCCGGCGGGCCGAACCACGAATTCGCCGCCGGCTGCGTCGGCATCGCCGACTATTTCGACGCGCTGCATGCGCATCACAAGCTGGAGCCGGCCAATTCCTTCCACGCCCGGCTGCAGCGGGTCTACCAGCTGATCATGGCGCATGAGGCCCGGCTGGCGGCGAAGGTCGAGGCTTTCCTCAAGGGCAAGCCGGGCATCCGCATCGTCGGCCGGCAACCCTCCAGCGACGGCCGCCTCGCACCGGTGATCGCCTTCCATGTGCCTGGGAAAAGCTCGGCGGAGATCGTCGCCAGGCTCAACGCCCGCCAGATCGCCATCGGTCACAGCGATTTCTGGGCCGCGCGGCTGATCAAGGCGCTCGGCCTCACCGCGGAGGACGGCGTGGTCCGCATCGGCCTCGCCCACTACAACGACGATCGCGACGTGGACCGGCTGCTCGGCGCCCTGGACCAGGCGCTGGCGTAACCGGACCGGCATTGCGGCCCGCCGCGCGGCGGGGGTAAGACTCCTTCTTTCATCAGTGATGGGAGGATCCGCCATGTCCCGGTCGCGTCATTGCCGTTTCATCCTTTCCCTCGCCGCCCTGCTGCTCGCCGCGGCGCCAGCCCTCGCCGAGGAAGTCAAGGTCACGCTGCTGCTGACCAATGACATCTACAAGCTGGATGGCGCCGGCCCGCGCGGCGGCTTCGCGCGCCTGGCCGGCGTGGTCGCGGCCGAGCGCGCCAAGGCCGGCAACCTGATCTACGCCCATGCCGGCGACACCATCTCGCCCTCGCTGATGTCGAGCTTCGACCAGGGCAAGCATGTCATCGACCTGCTGAACACCATGCCGCCGGATGTCTTCGTGCCCGGCAACCACGAATACGATTTCGGCCGCGACGTGTTCCAGGCGCGCATGGGCGAGGCCAAATTCCCGCTCTTCGCCGCCAACCTGCTCGGGCCCGACGACAAGCCGCTGCCCGGTTTCGCCGCGACCAGGATCTACGAATTCGGCGGCGCGAAGATCGGGCTGGTTGGCCTCACGGCTGACGACTCTCCCCTCAAATCCTCGCCCGGCGACCTCAAGTTCCTGCCCACGGTGGAGACCGGCATCGCCGAGGCGGCCAAGCTGCGCCAGGCCGGGGCCGACCTGGTGGTGGCGGTCGCCCATGCCAACCGCGCCCAGGACCGCGCCATGTTCGAAAGCCACGCCTTCGATGTGATCCTGTCAGGAGATGACCACGATCTGGCGCTTCTGTTCGACGGCAAGTCGGTGCTGGTCGAATCGAAGGAGGAGGCGGAATACGTGACCGCGGTGGACCTGTCGATCGATGTCGAGGACAAGGACGGCAATCGCAGCGTCAAGTGGTGGCCTGAATTCCGCATCATCGACACCGCGACGGTCACACCCGACGCCGCGACCGAAGCGAAGACCAAGCAATATGAAGAGGTGCTGTCGAAAGAGCTCGATGTCGCGCTGGGCACCACCGAGACCCCGCTCGACAGCCGCAAGGCGACCGTGCGCGGCGAGGAGGCCGCCATCGGCAACCTGATCACCGACGCCATGCGCGCGGCGACCGGCGCCGACGTCGCCATCACCAATGGCGGCGGCATCCGCGGCAACAAGGAATATGCCGCGGGCGCCACGTTGGCGCGGCGTGACGTGCTCTCCGAACTGCCCTTCGGCAACAAGACGGTGCTGATCGAGGCGAAAGGCGCCACCATCCTGGCGGCGCTGGAGAACGGCGTCGGTCAGGTCGAGCAGGCGGCGGGCCGCTTCCCGCAGGTCTCCGGCCTCAGGGCCAAGGTCGACCTGAAGAAGGCCGCCGGCAGCCGCGTCGTCGCGGTCGAGGTCGGCGGCCAGCCGCTCGACCCGGCGAAGACCTACAGGATCGCCACCAATGATTTCATGCTGCGCGGCGGTGATGGCTACGTCATGTTCGCCGACGGCAAGGTGATCCTGGGCCCGCTCGACGGCAAGCTGATGGCCGACCAGGTCATGGCCTACGTTGCCAAGGCCGGAAAGGTCGCGCCCAAGCCAGAAGGCCGGGTGGAGTTCGTGCAGTAGTCGAGGATCGGTTTGCGGCGCCACCGCCCGGATGATCCGGCGCTGGCGGCATCGGGGATGTAAGAAAGTACCATGACCAACCAGACCGGCGCGGCCGGGCAGATGTCTCCGGCCGCCGCCGCGGAGCGCAGTACGCTCATCGGCATGGCCATGGTGATCACCTCGGCCATCGCCTGGAGCACCGCCGGATTCTTCGCCCGCACCGTGCCCATCGACATCTGGGTGGTGCTGTTCTGGCGCGGCGTGTTCGGCGGCGCCTCCATCGTCGTTCTGGCGATGATCGAGCGCGGCAGTTTCAAGTTCGACTTGCTGCGCGCCTTCAGCCCGGCCGGCATCGCGCTGATGACCATCTCCGCCACCGGCAAGATGGCCTTCATCTTCGCCCTGCAGAACACCACCGTCGCCAATGTCACGGTGATCTACGCCACCCTGCCCTTCATCACCGCGATCCTCGCCTGGGCCTGGTTCCGCGAGCGCGCGGCCACGCGCACGCTGGTCGGCTCGCTGGTCGCGGGAGCCGGGGTGGCGGTGACGGTGTGGGGGTCCTTCGGCATCGGCGGCGGGCACATCCTGGGCGACGCGGCGGCGCTCTACATGACCGGCACCATGGCGATGATGACGGTCATCATGCGCCGCCACCGCGAGGTGCCGATGCTGGAATCGGCCGCCATGTCGGGTTTCGTCGCCGCGACGATCGCCTTCTTCTTCTGCGATCCGCTGACCGCGACCTGGGCCCAGATCGGCTGGCTCGCTTTGTTCGGCATCGTGACCCAGGGCGCCGGCCTCGGCATCTACACCATGGGCGCCCGCCGCCTGCCCTCCGCCCAGGCCGCGCTGCTCAGCGCCAGCGAGGTCCCGCTGTCGCCGCTCTGGGTCTGGATCTTCTTCGCCGAGGTCCCGGCGCCCGCCACCTTCATCGGCGGCGGCTGCGTGCTGGCCGCCATCCTGTGGAACATCGGCGCGGAGCTGCGCAGGTCCGCACCGAAGGCGGCCGAACCCTAGAGCGCCGAGCGCATGTCCGCCACCGACCAGCCGCCATCGACCAGGATGTTGGTGCCGGTGATGAGCGCGGCGGCCGGCGACGCCAGGAACACCACCACGCCGGCCACGTCTTTCGGGTCGCCGATGCGGCCCAGCGGGATATGCGCCAGCGTCCGGCGCTTGAAATCCGGGTCGGACAGCGCCGGGGCGGTGCCGTCGGTCTTGATGAAGGTCGGCGCCACGCTGTTGACCGTGATGTTGTGCGGCGCCCATTCGGAGGCGAGGCAGCGTGTCAGGTGGTTGATCGCCGCCTTGGTCATGCAGTAGATCGACTCGCCATGCAGAACCACGCTGCCGGCCTGCGAACTCATGTTGATGATGCGGCCTTGCCGGCGCTCGATCATGGTCCGGCCGACCGCCTGGGTCATGAAAAAGGTGCCCTTCAGATTGGCGTCGACCGTGTAGTCGAAATCCGTCTCGGTCACTTTCACCGCCGGGTTCTCCGGCCCGACGCCGACATTGTTCAGCAGCACGTCGATGCGGCCGAACGCGTCCAGCGCGCGCTGCACGCCGTCCTTGATCTGGTCCAGCTTGAGGACGTCGACCTGCAGCGGCAGGACCTTGCGCCCCATGCGCTCGATCTCGGCGGTCAATCCGCTGTCCTTCGCCTTGTCGCGATAGCCCAGCACCAGGTCGGCGCCCGCCGCGGCGCAGGCCAGCGCGCTGGCGCGGCCAAGGCCGCGGGCGGGCCCGGTGATCAAGACGACCGAGCCGGTGAGATCGAAATTGGCCGCGTGTTGGTTCGCCATGTTGTCCTCCCCTATTGCGCCTGCGTCGCTTATTCCTGCCGCGTCGGTATCCACCATTCCTCGCCGCGCGGCGTGGTCACGTATTCGGGCCAGCGGAAATCGAGCGGCACGCGGAAATCCTCAGGCAGCAGCGGCGCCAGCCATTTCGTCCCGCCGATGCCCCCGCCAGTGCGCTCGCGCCACTCCGCCTGCGCGCGCGCCAGCAAATCGCCGTTGCCGACCAGGTCCAGGATCGTGGCGGCGATGGTCTTCGCCGCCGTCGCGATCATCGGATCGATGCAGGGCCGCAGTCCGCCCAGCGCATTCATTGCCCAGGCCGGGTACGGCTTGCCGGCGCTCTTCAGCATCGGCCGGGCGATGTAGAAGCGCACCGTCGGGCAATGCCAGCAGAATTCCGTGTAGTCGTCGGAGGTCGAATTGAGCTGCGCCGGCGGCAGGTCGTGGCGCAATTGCATCTCCGCCTCCATCGGCGGGATGGTCTTCTCGCAGGCCTCCAGATAGGGCCGCGCCATCGGCGCGAGGCCGAGCTCGCGCTGGATCTCCTGGGCCAGGGCGATCGCCTCTTCGCCCCATTTCGGCGCGCCGGCGGCGACGATGTTGCGATAGGTCGCCTCGGCCAAGGCGTGGTTGGGCAGGCCCGGACGCGACTTGGTGACCCAGGTCCGCCGCCAGCGGCAATGCGCGGCCTGGGCCGCGACGGCCGCGTTATTGTCCAGCACCCGCGCCACCTGCTCCGCCATGTCCACCGTCGGCGTGCGCCAGAGATACTGGATCTCGGCGATCTGCGCCGGCAGGTTGTCGGCCGTCGCCTGCCCGGCGGTGAGGATCGCCTCGCTCAAGGACCAGCCCTGGGTGAAGGGCAGCATGTTGGACTGCGTCTGCTTGGTCAGCGCGAACATGTGCATCAGCGCGTCGGTGGCGCCGGGGGCCCGCGCCGCGACGTGGCTGGCCGGAATTGGGCTATCTGGATCACCGCTCATCCAGCTTTCGGGCTCGTCGCACTCGAAGGTGTAGATGCACGCATAGCCGGCGCCGCAATGAGTGTCCCAGCGCGCGGTGTTGACCAGCGGCAGCATATAGGTGGGATGGAAGCTGATCGCGGCGTCGAGCCCGTCGTAATAGCCCTTCGCCGCATGCACCGGCTTGGACAGGCGCAGCTTCTCCGCCGGCTCGCCGAACAGCACGATGGTCCCCTTGATGCCATGTTCCTGCATCACCCCCTTCGCCGCCAGCGCGCCGCCGAGGGCGGAGATGCCGAGCGCCGAATGCGGATCGGTATGGCCGCCGGCATGCGGCGACAGGCCGGCGCGCGGCATCTTCTTCGTGGCCGCCGCCTGGCAATTGCCCGGCACGGCATCGTATTCGGCATAGGCGGCGATGACCGGGCCCCCGGACTCCTTTGGGCCGTTGCGCCAGGTGGCGCGGAATGCCGTTGGCATGCCGCCGGTTCCCGCCTCGACCTCGAAGCCTTCCCGCTTCAGGCGGGCGACGTACCAGGCGGCGGATTTATATTCGCGCAGCGCCGTCTCGCCGAAATGCCAGATGACTTGATTCCAGTCCGACAGCTCGCCAAAATGCGCCTCAATCCGGCGAAAGGCAGCTTCCTTGTACTGGTCCATTTCCTGATCTCCCGCGCCACGCCGTTCTGAACGCAGAATGGCGGTTTGCGTTTCCAGTCACAAGCCGCGCGATGCCATGGTTGCGTCGTGCCAACGGGAGAGACCCATGTTGGATGTCATCGTCATCGGGGCCGGCGCCGCCGGCCTTGCCGCCGCGCGCAAACTCCAGGAGGCACGCGCCGCCCATATCGTCCTCGAGGCCAAGCCGTGGATCGGCGGCCGCACCGTCACGGATACCGCCACGCTCGGCGTGCCGGTCGATCTCGGCGCCCACTGGCTGCACTCGCCGGCGCTCAACCCCTTGGCGCCGCTGGTCGATCGCTACGTGTTTCACGTGAAACATGGGCCCGAGGATTTCCGCGTGGCCCAGGATGGCCGCCTGTTGGGCGCGGCCGAGAATGCCGAATGCCTGGCCTATGTCGACCATTGCTTCGAGAAGATCGTCGCCGCCGGGGCCGAGCGCGTCGATTGCACCGTCGCCGACCTGTTCCCCTTCCACGGCAGATGGCATCCGATGTTCGAGGCCGCCTTCACCGCCAAGCAAGGCGTGCCGGCAAGCGAGGCCTCGGCGCAGGACTTCGCCCGCTATGTCTGGGAGGGCGACGACCTGCCGGTGCTCGACGGCTTCGGCGCCCTGCTCGCCCGTCACGCGCAGGGGCTGGAGGTCCAGTTGAACACGCCGGCGACACGCGTGAGCTGGGGCGGCGCGCAAGAGATCGCCGTCGAGACGCCGCGCGGCACGCTGCAGGCGCGCGCGGTCATTCTCGCCGTTCCCGTCGGCGTGCTCGCCGCGGAAGCGATCCGGTTCGATCCGCCGCTGCCCGACTGGAAGCTCAGCGCCATCGCCGATCTGCCGATGGGCAGCTGCAACAAGGTCGCGCTCGGCTTCAGTCGCAACGTCTTCGGCGATCTCGCCGACGTCATGCTGATGCCCGATCTCGGCCCCGACCAGGCCGTCGAGCTGGTCATCCGCGAGGGCGGCCGCGACACGGTGACGGCGATGTTCAACGGCCCCGGCGGCAAGGCGCTCGCCGCCGCGGGGGCGAAGGCCTGCGCCGATTACGCGCTCGCCCTGCTCGCCGGAATTTTCGGCAGCGATCTCCGGCAGGCCGTGCAAGACCGCGTCGTCTTCGCCGACTGGGATCACGATCCCTGGATCCGCGGCTGCTACGCCGCGGCCAGGCTGGGCAAGGCGGAGTCCCGGGCCACCTTGGCCAATGCCGTGGAGGATCGCGTGTTCTTCGCCGGCGAGGCAACGCATGAGCGCTACATGGGCGACGTGCACGGCGCCCATCTCTCGGGCGAGGCCGCGGCACAGGCGGTGCTGGCCGTTCTTGGCCGGTAACGCGCCTGTGACCGGGGTCACGAACCGCGGCTGGGCCCGTCGCCACTAAGCGACAGGAGGCGGGACAGACCGGAATGGCCGGCAGGAGCCTCCAGAGGAGGCCCTATGCGTACGTCATCCCTGTTGCCGCTGCTTGCCATGCTGGGCCCGCTGGCGGTGGAGGTTGCGGTCCATCCGGCGAAAGCCGATGACGATCCGGCGAATCTTTCCTGCATCACCGAGAATTCGGCGGACCAGCGCAAGGTGCTGCGCGACTGCGCCAAGGACCCGGTGCCGCATGAAGTCGTGGTGCTGGAACCGTCCCTGACGCCGTCCGACCCGCCGCCCTATCCGGCCGACCGCGACAGCGGCAAGGGCAACAAGGGCGGCAGCGGCAACCAGCACGACCGGTCGCCGCGCGGCGGCGCCAACTGACCCGGCGGCGGCTTTCTAGTAGTAGGTCAGGTCGCGCGCCTTGCCGCGGAAGACGTAGTACGAGAAGGCCGTATAGCCGAGGATCATCGGCAGCACGACGATCACGCCGATGAGAATGAACAGCAGCGATTCCGGCGCCGCCGCGGCCTGCCAGAGGGTCAGGCGGTCCGGCACCACGAAAGGGAAGAAGCTGTAGGCGAGACCGGCGAAGCTGAGCACGAAGATGCCGACCGCGCCGGCGAAGGGGCGCGCAGCACCCCGATCCGGCGCCGCCGCCATCCGGCGCAGCAGGACTTCCACCCAGACGAACAGCGCCGCGGTCACGATGGGCACCGGCGCCAGCACCAGCAGGTTGGGCAGCGCGAACCACTTGTCGAAGATGCGCGGGCTGACCAGCGGCGTCGCCAGCGAAACGGCGACGATGCCGGCGGCGGTCAGCCAGCTGGCCCGCCTGGCCCATTCGACCGCGCGGCGCTGCAAGTCGCCTTCGGTCTTGATGATCAGCCAGCAGGCGCCGATGAAGGCGTAGCCGCCCGCCAGCATGATGGCGGTGAGCGCGGCAAACAGCTGCGACGGCCACCCGCTGGCGAAGCCAAGGATGTAGAGGCCGAGCATGTAGCCCTGGGTCAAGGCGGCGAGCAGCGAGCCGGCGAAGAAGGCGTGATCCCACAGGCGCTTGTGCTTGTCCTGGGCCTTGGCGCGGAAATCGAAGGCGACGCCGCGCAGGATCAGGCCGGCGAGCAGCAGCGCCGTCGGCAGATAGAGGGCCCCCAGCACGATGCCGTGCGCCACCGGGAAGGCGACCAGCAGCAGCCCGACGCCGAGCACCAGCCAGGTCTCGTTGGCGTCCCAGAACGGGCCGATGGAGGCGATCATACGGTCGCGCTCCCCGACCTCCGTTCGCGCCATCAGGATACCGATACCGAGGTCGAAGCCGTCGAGCACCACGTAGATCAGAATCGCGAGGCCCATCAGACCGGCAAAGATCAGGGGCAGCCAATAAGCGAGCGTCCAGTCCATCGCCGCCTCCTATTCCGCCGTGCCGGGCACCGGGAGCGCCACCGGCGCGCCATGGCGGTCGCCGCCCCCGGCCCGCCGCGCCAGGTAGAACAGCACGCTGACATAGGCGACGATCAGCACCGCATAGAGCGCCAGATACATGGCGAGCGTGGCGCCGATCATCGGCGCCGGCACGCTCGAGGCCGCATCCGCCGTCTTCAGCACGCCATAGACCAGGAAGGGTTGCCGGCCGATCTCGGTCACGTACCAACCGGCGACGGTCGCCACCCAGCCGGCGAAGGTCATGCCGACCAGGACGCGCGCCGTCATCACGCTCGGCGCACCACGGTGACGCAGTTGCCAGGCGGCGAGCCACGACACGGCCAGCATCAGGACGCCGATCCCGACCATCAGGCGGAAACCGAAGAACAGCGGCTTCACCGGCGGATGCGCGCCCTCGAACTCGTTCAGCCCTTTGAGCTCCGCCTCGGAATCATGCTCCAGGATCAAGCTGGCGCCCTTGGGAATGCCAACGGCAAACCGGTTGGCGCGCGCGGCTTCATCCGGCCAGGCGAAAAGCAACAGCGGCACGCCGCGTTCGGTCTGCCAGATGCCCTCCATCGCCGCGATCTTGGCCGGCTGGTGCTTCAGGGTGTTGAGGCCGTGAAGATCACCCACGAATATCTGGAGCGGGATCAGGAGGGCGGCGAGATAGACGCCCGTCTTCAATGCCGCCAGCACCGCCGGGCCGCGATCGCCCCTGAGCCAGCGATAGGCCGAGAGGCCGGCGACGAGAAAGGCCACGGTGAGCCCCGAGGCCAGCAGCATATGGGTCAGGCGATAGGGCAGCGAGGGGTTGAACAACACTTCCAGCCAGTCGGTGGCATAGGCCTTGCCGTTCCGCATCTCGAAACCGCGCGGCGTCTGCATCCAGGAATTCAGCGACAGGATCCAGAAAGCGGAAAGCGAGGTGCCGATGGCGACCAGCCAGGTAGCCAGCGTGTGGATGCGCTCGCTGACCCGCCCGGTGCCGAACAGCATGATGCCGAGGAAGGTCGCTTCCAGGAAAAAGGCGGTCAGCACCTCGTAGGCGAGCAGCGGGCCGGCGATGTTGCCGACCGTGTTCATGAAGCCCGGCCAGTTGGTGCCGAACTGGAACGACATGGTGATGCCGCTGACCACGCCGAGCGCGAAGGTGAGCGCGAAGATCTTCACCCAGAGGCGATAGGCCTCCATCCACTTGCCGTCGCCGGTGCGGGCGAAGCGCTGCTTGAAGAAGACCAATACCCACGCCAAGGCGATGGAAATGGTCGGGAAGAGGATGTGGAAAGTGATGTTGGCGGCGAATTGCAGCCGCGCCAGCAGAATTGCGTCCATGTCAGGCGACCCTTACCCGCCGACATGACCTTGCCGGCGCCGTGTAAGAAATACGCACCGCCCTGCCCTGTTCCACCGGCGCAATTCGCCGCGCCCCAGCGACGAATTGGCCCACGAATGCGACAGGGTTTTACCTATTCGAATGCGCCGAACAGCAGGTTGTCGAGCCCGCGCACCAGGCCTCTCGTGGTCACCACGCGCCGCGCGGCGAGCAGGGTACCGCCGACATAGGGATCGGCGCTGCTGCCCGCGTCGTGGCGGATGGAGAGCCGCTCGCCATACATGCCGAAGATCACCTCGGCCGAGAGGATGAAACCCGGCAGGCGTACTGAATGCACGCGCCCGCCGCTCACATCCGCGCCGCGCGTCTCCTTCGGCCCGATGATCTTGTCGATCGGCACGCCCGGCCGGTTGGGCGCCACCTTGCCCAGGCGCTCGGCCAGCTCGTTGGCGGTGCCGCTCGGCACGTCGGGCTTGGTGTGCTTGGCGTAGTCGATGATCTCGAAATCCGGCACGTGCTGTGCCGCCATCAGGGCGAAGCGCTGCAGCAGGGCGGCGGTCAGCGAGAAATTGCCGCTCGCCACCACGCCCAGACCCTGGTGGTCGGCCACCTTGGCGATCTCGGCATAGTCCGACGCGGTCAGCCCCGAGGTGCCGACGATGGCCGGCACGCCGAGCTTCAGCGCGGTCAGCACATTGGCCTTCACCGAGCTCGGATGCGTGTAGTCGATATACACATCGGTCGGGCTTGCCTTCAGCGCCGCCTCGACCTCCGCCGCCACGGCGAGGCCGATCGGGTCGCGGCCAACCGCCTGGCCGGCATCCTGCCCCGCCGCCTTGCGCGCGACCGCACCGGCCAGGTCGAGATCGGGCTCATCCAGCACCGCTTTCACCAGCGCGCTGCCCGTCCACCCGGTGGCGCCGCCGACGCAAATGCGCAGACCCATGATAGTTGTTCCCTTTCAAATGCTTAGACGCGATGTCCCGCTACAATGACGGCTTTGACTTCGCCTGCTCCCCAAAGGATATTAGCGCCATCCGCGTGAGGGGCCAGCCGGGAAAGCGTTTCGCGGCGCCGGCCCCGCCAGCATCTGAGGATGGATCATGAGCCCGAGGCCGAATTCCCTGGCGGCGAAAGACGCCGCCTTCCACTTCCACGGCTACACCAACGCCCTGAAGAACGAGCAGGAGGGTGGTTTCATCGTCACCCACGGCAAGGGCGTCTTCATCTACACCGAGGACGGCAAGGAATACATGGACGGCTTGTCCGGCCTGTGGTGCTCCTCGCTCGGCTTCGGCGAGGAACCGCGCCTGGTCGAGGCGGCGGTGAAGCAGATGAAGGCCCTGTCCTTCTATCACACCTTCTCCAACAAGACGGCGGGCGTGGTGGCCGAACTGGCCGAGAAGTTGGTGAACCTGGCGCCGGTGCCGATGTCGAAGGCGTATTTCTGCAACTCGGGCTCGGAAGCCAACGACACCGTCATCAAGATGGTGCGCTACTACAACAACGCGCTCGGCCGGCCGCAGAAGAAGAAGCTGATCTCGCGCGTGAAGGCCTATCACGGCGTCACCGTGGCGGCCGGATCGCTGACCGGCCTGCCCGTCGTGCACAAGGATTTCGACCTGCCGATCGCCGGCGTGCTGCACACCGATTGCCCGCACCACTACCGCTTCGGCAAGCCCGGCGAGACCGAGGAGCAGTTCGCCACGCGTTGCGCCGAGAGCCTGGAGAAGCTGATCCTGGCCGAGGGGCCGGACACCATCGCCGCCATGTTCGCCGAGCCGGTGATGGGTGCCGGCGGCGTCATCGTGCCGCCCAAGACCTATTGGGAAAAGGTCCAGGCCGTCCTCAAGAAATACGACATCCTGCTGGTCGCCGACGAGGTGATCTGCGGCTTCGGCCGCACCGGCAATTTCTGGGGCTCGCAGACCATGGGCATGAAGCCCGACATCATGACCATGGCGAAGCAGCTCTCCGCCGGCGTGCTGCCGATCGCCGCGATCATGATGAACCAGCGCGTCTACGAGGTGCTGCGCGACAACAGCGCCAAGAACGTCGTCTTCGGCCACGGCATCACCTATTCCGGCCATCCGGCCTGCGCCGCCGTGGCGCTGGAAACGCTCAACATCTACGAGGAGCGCAAGATCGTCGACCGCGTGCGGGCGCTGGCGCCGCGCTTCCTGGAGCGGATGCGTTCCTTCGCCGATCATCCGCTGGTCGGCGAGTGCCGCGGCGTCGGCCTGGTCGGCGCCATCGAGCTGGTGAAGAACAAGGCGACGCATGAGAGCTTCGACCCGGCGCTGGCGGTCGGCGCGAACCTGGTGCGAATGGCGCATGACCATGGCCTGATCATCCGCCCGGTCGCGGATTCGCTTGCCATCTGCCCGCCGCTGATCTCCACCGAGGCGGAGATCGACAGCCTGTTCGACCGCTTCGGCAAGGCGCTCGCGGATACCCAGGCCTGGCTGAAGCAGAGCGGCCACCTGCCGGCGGCGGCGTAACCCCGCCACCGATTCCCTCCCTCCCCTGACCTGGGGAGGGAGGCGCGATTGGCAGGAAACGCCAAGCCCGCCGCCAGGCTTGGCGGCGACGCTGTGCCAGGCTCGTCGGCAGACTTGTCGCCCCCGGACAGCAGGAGCAAACCGATGCCAAGAACCCAGCTTGAGAAAGTCCAGGCCTTCCGCGCGCTCCATGCGCGGCCCGGCGCCTTCGTCATTCCCAATCCCTGGGATGCGGGCTCGGCGCGACTGCTCGCTTCGCTCGGCTTCGAGGCGCTGGCGACGACCAGCGCCGGTCATGCCTTCACGCTGGGCAAGAAGGACGGTGACGTCACCCGCGACGAGGCGATGGACCACGCCAGGCTGATGGTCGATGCGGTGGACCTGCCGGTCGCAGCCGACCTCGAGAAGTGCTTCGCCGACGATCCCGAGACGGCAGCGCAGGCCATTCCCCTTGCCGCGGCGGCGGGCCTGGTCGGCGGGTCGATCGAGGATGCGAGCGGCGATCCGGCGCGCCCGATCTACGATTTCAACCTGGCCGTGGAGCGCGTGGCGGCGGCGGTCGAGGCGGTGCGGCGCCTGACGGTGCCCTATGTCCTGACCGCGCGGGCGGAGAATTTCCTGCACGGCAGGCCCGACCTCGACGACACCATCAAGCGCCTGCAGGCCTTCGAGAAGGCGGGCGCCGAGGTGCTGTTCGCGCCGGGGCTGCGCACGCTGGAGCAGATCCGCACCGTCTGCGGCAGCGTTTCCAGACCCGTCAATGTCGTGATGGGATTGGCCGGCATCGACCTCTCGGTGCCAGAATTGGCGGAAGCCGGGGTCAAGCGCATCAGCCTGGGCTCGTCCCTGGCGCGGCTGGCTCTGGCGGCGGCGCTGCGGGCCGGGCGGGAGATCCGCGAGCAAGGCAGCTTCGGTTTCGCCAGGGACGCCCTGCCCTCGGCGGAAGCCAACGGGTTGATGCGCGGAAAGGGCGCATAGGCGGGCGGCGGGAAAACCTTCATCCATTCTGAATTCGCGCGATATTAGGATTTTCGGCCGAAGGCTTCGGCCAGGGTTTCGGCCGGGGTTTCGGCCACGGTTTCGGCCGGGGCATGTGTTCAGGGCGGCGGGTCTGAGTGGGCATGGATTACGAGCAGTTCTTCCGCGAGCGGCTGGGATCGCTGAAAGCCGAGGGCCGCTACCGCGTCTTCGCCGACATGGCGCGTCTCGCCGGCCGTTTTCCGCGCGCCCTTTGGCACGAGCGGCCCGACGCCGAGCCGCGCGAGGTCATCATCTGGTGCTCCAACGACTATCTCGGCATGGGCCAGCACCCGGCCGTGCTGGCGGCCATGCAGGAGGCGATCGCCGCCCACGGCGCCGGCGCCGGCGGCACCCGCAACATTTCCGGCACCACGCATGGCCATGTCCTGCTGGAGCGCGACCTGGCCGCCTGGCACGGCAAGCAGGCGGCGCTGCTGTTCACCTCCGGCTTCGTCTCGAACGAGGCGACCCTCGGCGTGCTGGCCCGCCAGTTGCCCAATGCCGTGGTGTTCTCGGATGCGCAGAATCACGCCTCGATGATCGCCGGCATCCGCAACAGCCGGGCCGAGTACCACGTCTTCCGCCACAACGACGCGGCGCATCTGCGTGAATTGCTGGCCAAGGTCGAGCCCGGACGGCCGAAGATCGTCGCCTTCGAATCGGTCTATTCGATGGATGGCGACATCGCGCCCATTGCTGCCCTGTGCGACGCGGCGCGGGAATTCGGCGCCCTCACCTATGTCGACGAGGTGCACGCGGTCGGCATGTACGGCGCCACCGGCGCCGGCATCGCCGAGCGCGATCGCCTCGCCCACCGCATCGATGTGATCGAAGGCACCTTCGCCAAGGCCTTCGGGCTGATCGGCGGATATATCGCCGGTTCGGCGGCGCTGGTCGATTTCGTGCGCTCCCATGCGCCCGGCTTCATCTTCACCACCGCGCTGCCGCCGGCCATCGTCGCCGGCATCCGCGCCAGCCTGTCCGTCCTGCGCGAGGCCGGCGACCTGCGCGCCCGGCACCAGGAGCGCGCGCGGCTTCTGCGCGCGCGGCTCACCGAGGCCGGCCTGCCGGTCATGGCCAATGACAGCCATATCGTGCCGCTGCTGGTGGGCGAGCCGAATGCCTGCAAGGCGATCAGCGACCGCCTGCTGCGCGGCTTCGGCCACTATGCCCAGCCGATCAACTATCCGACGGTGCCGAAGGGAACCGAGCGCCTGCGCTTCACGCCGGCGCCACAGCACGACGATGCGATGATCGAGGATCTGGTCCGCGCGCTCGGCACCTGCTGGCGCGAGCTGTCCCTGCCGGTTGCGGTCTAAGCGCTCAGCTTCTGCTCGATGCGATCGAGGCTGTCCAGCAGATGGTCGGCCAGACGCTGGCCGGCGCCGTTCAAGCCGTCGGGATGGCGGAACAGGCCGACGCTGACCATGCCGAGGTCCGGCCAGGGCTTGCGCCGCTCGACCCGGAGATCGGCGGGCGCCGTGGTCTCGGCGAAGGCCGCGGCGCCGAGGCCGGAGCGCACGGCGTCGGTCACGCTGGTGAAGGACGGGCTGGTCATGACAATGCGCCAGTTGAGACCTTCCTCAGCCAGCCGCTTCAGGATACGCGCCCGGTAGACGCAGCCCTCCGGGTAGCACACCAGCGGCAGCACGCTGTCGCCGCCCGGCTTCAGGTTCGGCGGCGCAATCCACACCAGGCGCTCGTTCCAGGTCTTGACCGCGTTGTCGCTGACCCGCTCCGGCGTCATGGCGACGACCATGTCGAACTTGCCCGCCTTCAGCCCTTCGAGCAGGGTGTGGCTCAGCTCCGATTGCAGATCGAGCACGACATTGGGCTCGGCCTGGGCGAAACGGCTCAGCGCCATCGGCAGCATCGCCACCGAGAAATCATTGGGGATGCCCACACGGAGGACGATGCCCTGCCGCGACGGCGCGAAGCGGTCCAGCAACTCGTCATTCAGCCGCAGCATGCGCCGGGCGTAGCCGAGAACCGTTTGTCCGGGCTCGGTCGCACGCGCCGGACGGGCCCGTTCGATCAACTCCTGGTCGAACATCGTCTCGAGGCGCTTGATTTGCAGGCTGACCGCCGGCTGGGTGCAGCCGAGCTGTTCGGCGGCGGCGGCGAAGCTTCCGGTCTCGACTACCGCCAAGAACGTCCGCAACAGATCCAAGTCGACGTGGCGCATGCAAAGCCCATTTTGTTTGCTTATTGGCGCATCCGATTCCCCGAAGCGTATTATAGGTTCGAATGCATCAATTGTTCGGGCGCATCCGGCTTAATCCTTTCGGACTATGCACTTGCTGGGCGAACGCACCGCCATCCGCCAAGGACTATTTTCCACGACCACTTGCAGTCGAACAAGCGTAATAACGGTGGTGGCGTCAGGCGCGCGGGCCGTTGCCGCTGCACGCCGCCATTTCCCGCCGCATGAGTCGGCATATCTATAAACATTTATAATCATAAAATTGATAAAGTAATTCTTTTTTATATAGATGGTTCCCCTATGCTTCGACTCTCCACGCAGCCGACGGAGCCAGCATGCACCAGACGCCCGCAGTGACCCCGCTCTCCGGCGATCTTCCGGCCACCAAGCAGATCCGCAACGGGGCTCCGGTCCGCCGGACCTTCTCCGATGCGGAGTACCAACGCCGGCAAGCCGAACTGCGCCGGATTTTGGCGGCGCAGGATCTCGAGGCGGCCCTGTTCACCTCGATCCACAACATCGCCTATTACAGCGACTTCCTGTACTGCTCCTTCGGCCGGCCCTACGGGCTTGTCGCCACGGCGCGGCAGGTCACCAGCATCAGCGCCAACATCGATGGCGGCCAGCCCTGGCGCCGCACCTTCGGAGACAACATCGTCTACACCGACTGGCAGCGCGACAATTTCTATCGCGCCATCCGCCAGGCGCTGCCGGCCTGCCGCCGCCTGGGCGTGGAGTTCGATCACCCGACGCTGGAGAGGCGCGCCAGGCTGGAAGCGCTCTATCCCGGAGCGACGCTGGTGGACATCGCGCCGGCCTGCATGCAGGCGCGGATGGTGAAATCGGCGGAAGAGATCGCCCACATCAAGGAGGGCGCCCGCATCGCCGATATCGGCGGCGCCGCCTGCGTCGAGGCCGTCGCCGAGGGCGTCCCGGAATACGAGGTGGCGCTGCACGCGACCCAGGCCATGGTGCGCGAGATCGGCCGCAGCTTCCCCGATGGCGAGTTGTTGGATACCTGGACCTGGTTCCAGTCCGGCATCAACACCGACGGCGCGCACAATCCGGTCACCGCGCGCCGCCTGCGCAAGGGCGATATCCTCAGCCTGAACTGCTTTCCCATGATCGCCGGCTACTATACGGCGCTCGAGCGGACCTTGTTCCTCGATCACGCCTCCGACGCGCATCTGCGCTATTGGGAGATCAACGTCGAGGTGCATCGCGCCGGGCTGGAATTGGTTCGCCCCGGAATCCGCTGCTGCGACGTCGCCCGGGAGCTGAACGAGATCTTCGCGCGGCACGGCGTGCTGGCGCATCGCACCTTCGGATATGGTCACTCGTTCGGCATCCTGTGCCACTATTTCGGCCGCGAAGCGGGGCTTGAGTTCCGCGAGGACATCGAGACAGTTCTGTCGCCAGGCATGGTCGTCTCGATCGAGCCGATGATCATGATCCCCGAGGGAATGCCCGGCGCCGGCGGCTACCGCGAGCATGACATCCTGGTGGTCACGGAGAATGGTGCGCTCGACATCACCGGCTTTCCCTTCGGCCCGGAGCACAACATCATTCACCGATGAGAGTGAAATCCTTTCACCTAAGCACGACACCCAAGATGCATTGACCGAGCGGACAGCAAATTCGCGTTGACTCCCAACGTGGATAAGAGCGTAAAAGAAAACCACCGCGCCGCCGAGGCGAGAGCGAACAACGCTCCGCCGATCGCCGGATCAAGCGGCAGACAGGGAAGGGCTGGCGGCAGGCGCATGAGCACGGGCGGCAACGCGTTCGTCAATTTCATCGACGTCCAGAAGACCTACGACGGCGAGACCCTGGTGGTGAAGAACCTCAATCTCGCCATCCAGCGCGGCGAGTTCCTGACCCTGCTCGGGCCGTCCGGATCCGGCAAGACCACCACCCTGATGATGCTGGCCGGATTCGAGGTGCCGACGCACGGCCGCATCGAGTTGGACGGCCAGGAAATCAACAATCTCGCGCCGCACAAGCGCAACATCGGCATGGTGTTCCAGAACTATGCCCTGTTCCCGCACATGACGGTGGAGGAGAATCTCGGCTTCCCGCTCTCGGTGCGCAAGATCGACAAGGCCGAGATCGACCGCAAGATCGACCGCGCCCTCGCCATGGTGCAGCTGTCGCAGATGCGCAAGCGCCGGCCGGCGCAGCTTTCCGGCGGCCAGCAGCAGCGCGTCGCCCTGGCCCGCGCGCTCGTCTTCGATCCGAAGCTGGTGCTGATGGACGAGCCGCTCGGCGCCCTCGACAAGCAGCTGCGCGAGCACATGCAGCTCGAGATCAAGCACATCCATCAGAACCTGGGCGTCACCGTCGTCTACGTCACCCACGACCAGGGCGAGGCGCTGACCATGTCGGATCGCGTCGCGGTATTCAGCGACGGCGAGATCCAGCAGCTGGCGACGCCGTCCGATCTTTACGAGCGGCCCCAGAATTCCTTCGTCGCCCAGTTCATCGGCGAGAACAACCGGCTGAGCGGCGTGGTCACCGAATGCGGCGGCGGCCAGTGCCGGGTGAAGGTCGGCGAGGCCGGCGAGATTCGCGCCCTGCCGGTGAAGATCGATGCCGCCGGCCAGAAGACGACCCTGTCGCTCCGGCCCGAACGGGTGCGCATCAACCCGGCAAGCGGCGACTGCGCCAACCTGTTCGACGCGCGTGTCGAGGAGCTCATCTACATGGGCGACCACACGCGGGCCCGCGTGCAGGTGCTCGGCCACAGCAACTTCGTCATCAAGGTGCCGAATTCCGACGGCGTGCCGGCGCTGGCGCCGGGCGCCACCATCCGCGTCGGCTGGCGGCCGGAGGACTGCCGCGCGCTCGACGCATTCTGACTTCAACCGGCCTCGGTTCGATCGGCCCGCGAACCGACGCAGCAATGCCGGGCAAGCAAGCAATGGGCCGTTGGGAAAACGAGGAGGCTTACGTGAAGACCAAACTGACTCTGACCGCCAGCGCATTGGCGATGGCGGTCGGCATGACCGCGGTCGAGGTGCCGAGCGCCGTCGCGCAGGAAAAGCAGCTGACCATCGTCTCCTGGGGCGGCGCCTACCAGGAAAGCCAGCGCAAGGCCTATATCGAGCCTTACGCGAAGGAGAGCGGCGCCAAGATCACCGAAGAGGAATACAACGGAGAGATCGCCAAGATCCGCGCGATGGTCGAGGCCGGCAGCGTGACCTGGGACGTCGTCGACGTCGACGCCCAGACTGCGCTCGCCGCCTGCGCCGAAGGCATCCTGGAGACGATCGATTGGAGCAAGCTCGGCGTCGACCGTTCCAAGTTCATCGCCGGCGACCTGTCGGATTGCTCGGTCCCGTCGATCTCCTATGCGACGGTCTTCGCCTACGACGCCGACAAGCTGCCGAACGGCCCGGCCAAGGTCGCCGACATCTTCGACTTGAAGGCGTTCCCGGGCAAGCGCGGGCTGCAGAAGAGTCCGTTCGTCAACCTGGAGTGGGCGCTGATCGCCGATGGCGTGCCTTCGGCCGACGTCTACAAGGTGCTCTCGACTCCGGAAGGAGTCGATCGCGCTTTCAAGAAGCTCGACACCATCAAATCGGAAGTCGTCTGGTGGGAAGCCGGCGCGCAGCCGCCGCAGATGCTGGCTGACGGCCAGGTCGTCATCACCTCCGCCTGGAACGGACGCATCTACAACGCGATCAAGCAGGAAGGGAAGAACTTCAAGATCGTCTGGGACCAGCAGGCTCCGGACTGGGACTTGTGGTCGATTCCGAAGGGCACGCCGCGCCTGGACGACGCCTACGCGTTCGTTGCCTTCGCCAGCCAGCCCGAGCGCATGGCGGAGCAGACGAAATACATCCCGTACGGCCCGGCCAACAAGGACGCGGAGGCCAAGGTCGACCCGGCCACCGTGCCGAACCTGCCGACCTCGGCCGCGAACATGGCCAATGCGTTGATTCTCGACCAGCAGTTCTGGGCCGATCGCGGCGAGGAATTGCGGGCGCGGTTCAACTCCTGGCTGGCCCAGTGATCATTCCGGCGAAAAGCGTGCGCCACGCCCATCCCGGCAGTGCCGGGATGGGCGGACGTCGCGCAGGTCGTACCGTGTCGTGACCAGCGCGGCGTTGGCGCAGCCCGACGAATCGGCGCCGTCGCTGCGGCGGCGCCTGGCGCTGGCGGAGCGGAAGCGCCAGCTGGCGGCCGTCGGCCTGGTATTGCCGCTGTTCCTCTTCATCCTGATCAGCTTCATCCTGCCGATCGGGCAGATGCTCTGGTACTCCGTGCGCGACCAGCCTCCGGTGGCGGAGCTGCTGCCGCGCACCGCCGTCGAGATCGCCGGCTGGGACGGCGCCGATCTTCCGGCGGAGAGCGTCTATGCCGCGCTCACCGAGGATCTCAAGCAGGCCCAGGCGGCCAAGCTCGTCGCCCAGATCGGCAAGCGGCTCAACTACGAGATTTCCGGAATCCGCAGCCAGGTCCTGATGACCGGCCGCGCGGTGACGAAACTCGAGAATGGTCCCTACAAGGACGCGCTCATCGGCATCAACAAGGTCTGGGCCGACCGGAAGACCTGGTCGGTCATCAAGCGCTCGGTCCGGCCGGTCACCGACTACTATCTGCTGGCGGCCGTCGACCTGGAGCGCGACGCCGATGGCAGAATCGCGCGCACCAGCGCCGACCAGGCAATCTACATCGACGTCCTGCTGCGCACGCTCGAGATCAGCGCCGCGGTCACGATCCTCACCCTTCTGCTCGGTTTCCCGCTCGCCTACCTGCTGGCCAGCCTGCCGACCGGCAAGGGCAACTTGCTGATGATCATGGTGCTGCTGCCGTTCTGGACCTCGCTCCTGGTGCGCACCACCGCCTGGGTGGTCCTGCTGCAAGGCGAAGGCGTCATCAACAGCGCGCTCGCATGGATCGGCATCATCGACCATCCGCTGGAGCTGATCTTCAATCGCGGCGGCACCATCGTCGCCATGACCCACATCCAGCTGCCGTTCACCCTGCTGCCGATCTACAGCGTGATGAAGACGATCTCGCCCGCCTATGTGCGCGCCGCAAGATCGCTCGGCGCCGCGCCGTTCCTCGCCTTCTGGCGCGTCTACTTCCCGCAGACGGTGCCCGGCATCGCCGCCGGCTGCCTGCTGACCTTCATCCTCAGCATGGGATACTACATCACCCCGGCGCTGGTTGGCGGGCCCGCCGACCAGATGATGAGCTACTTCGTGGCGCTGTTCATCAACCGCGAAATCAACTGGGGCATGGCATCGGCCCTCGGCGCCGTACTGCTGCTGGTCACCCTGCTGCTCTATTTCGTCTACAATAAGCTGGTCGGCATCGATCGGATGAAGCTCGCATGACCGGCTTCGCACTGCCGCCCCACGCATCGCGGATCGAACGCATCTGGCGCTGGTTGTTCCTCATCCTGTGCGCCTGCGTGCTCCTGTTCCTGATCGCCCCGATTCTGGCGGTGATGCCGCTATCGTTCAATCAGAGCAAGTTTTTCACCTATCCCATGCCGGGATTGTCGCTGCAATGGTATCAGGACTTCTTTGGCACCGACCGCTGGCGTGAGGCGTTGATGAACTCCGTCATCGTGGGCGTCTCGACCACGCTGCTGGCGACTTTTCTCGGGACCCTGGCCGCGCTGGGCCTCTCCCGTCCCAGTTTTCCCTATCGCGCCGCGGTCATGAGCATCCTCATATCGCCGATGATCGTGCCGGTCGTCATCACCTCCGTCGGCATGTACTTCTTTTATGTGAAGGTCGGCCTCATCAACACCTATCTCGGCATCATCCTGGCGCATACCGCGCTGGCGACGCCCTTCGTCGTCATCACGGTGACGGCGACGCTGGTCGGCTTCGACCATTCGCTGAGCCGGGCGGCGGCCGGGCTGGGCGCGCCGCCGGTGACGGTGTTCCGCAAGGTGATCCTGCCGCTGATCCTGCCCGGCGTGATTTCCGGCGCGCTGTTCGCGTTCGTCACCTCGTTCGACGAGGTGGTGGTGGTCCTGTTCATCGCCAGCCCGGAGCAGCGCACCCTGCCCCGCGTCATGTTCGCCGGCATCCGCGAGGAGATCAGCCCGACCATTACCGCGGCTGCGACACTTCTCATCGGCTTCGCCATCCTCATGCTGACGACCGTCGAACTCCTCCGCCGCCGCTCCGAACGACTGCGCGGCATCCGGAACTAGTTGCGAATCATTCTCAATTGCCTGGACAGCAGCCGCCGGAGCGGCTAGACTGCGCGCCGGTATTCATTTATCCGGCTCGACGATTCTGACATGTACAAAGACAACAGCCTGGTCCCGAGCGAAGCGGTGCGCCTGGCGGCCCTCGGGCTGCTGGGCAAGCGGCCGCACGCCTATGCCGATCTGGCCCGCGATATCCGGCACTTCACCGCCCGCATCGTCGGGCCCTCGCTCGACCTGCTGGGCCCTTCGCTCGAGCTGCTGAAGGTCGAGGGATTGATCGAGGCGGTCGATCCGGCGGCGGCGCATGACAGGCAGATCGTCCGCCTGACGCCCGAGGGCCGCACCGAATTGCAGCGCCTGATGACCGCCAACCTGCGTGGTCCGATGGGCGAGGTGAACAAGCTGATCGTCGCCCTGAAGCTGCACTTCCTCGACCAGCTTGAGCCCGAGCAGCGCCGCCAGCAGCTGGAGATGCTGATGGAGGTCTGCGACCGCGAGCTGATCCGCCTCAACGACCTGCGCGCGCACTACAGGGACCATGACAGCGCGCTGATCCCCTGGCTGGACCACGAGATCGGCGAGGTCCAGGCGCGCCGCGACTGGTTCTTGAAATTGTGGGAGACGCAGTAGCGTCGCGTGCGTGTCGCTCGCACCAGGTGCATCCGGCGACGGCGTCGCGCCGTAGGACACACAACGGCAGGACGCTTCACGGAGCTCGCAAGATGAATGATGGCCGCAATGTGGACCGCGCCGTTGAAGGCCTGGTGCAGCGCTTGGTTTCAGCCTGGAATGCCCACGATCCACAGGCTTTCGCGGCGGCCTTCGCCGAGGACGCGGAATTCACCAACGTCTTCGGCATGGTGCAGCGCGGCCGCGCCGGCATCGAGGCCGCGCACACGCCGATCTTCAAGACCATGTTCAGGGATTCGACGCTCGCCGTCATCGAGACCAGGCTGCGGCGGATCCGGCCTGACGTGGCCGCCGTCGATGTGCGCTGGAAGATGGCCGGCGCGCGCGACCCGATGGGCAATCCCTGGCCGGAACGCGAGGGCATCCTGAACTGGATCTTGACCCTGCATGGCGACGACTGGCTGATCGACGTGTCGCACAACATGGACCTGCCCTCGGCCGAGTTGGCAAAGGCGCAGGCCGCCTTGTCGAAGCCATAGACGCCGAGCGTGACCGTCAGAACAGGTGCTGGCCGCCGGTGAGGAAAATCTCCGTGCCGGTCACGTAGCCGAAATCCTTGCCGCAAAGCTGGAAGACCACGCCGGCAACCTCGTCGGTGGTGCCCATGCGGCCCATCGGGATGCGCGGGATCAGCGCCTCGTATTCCGGGCCGATCATGGCGGTCTCGATCTCGCCCGGCGCGATGGCGTTCACCCGCACGCCGAGCGCCGCGAATTCCACCGCCATCTCGCGCGTCAGCGCCGACAAGGCCGCCTTCGAGGTCGAATAGGCCGAACCGGCGAAGGGATGTATCGCGTGTCCGGCGATCGAGGTGATGTTGATGACCACGCCCTTGCCCTGGTGCAGCGGCTTGGCCAGCCCGCGCGCCAGCTTCAGCGGGGCGAAGAAATTCAACTCGAACACCTCGCGCCATGCCGACACGTCGCCGTTGAGGATGCCGAGGCGCTCCTTGAACGCGGTCTTCGGGCTGACCGCGGCGTTGTTGACCAGCGCGTGGATGGGCTTGCCGTCGAGGATCTTCAGCGCCTGCTCGACGAAGCGGTCGGTCTCGTCCGGCTGGCCCAGGTCGACGGTGACGTGGTCGGTCCAGTTGGGATCGTATTTGCACTCGTCCGGGATCGCGTCCCGGCTGCAGGTGATGACGCGCCAGCCTTCCTTGCTGAAGCGCTTCACCGTCGCATGGCCGATGCCGCGGCTGGCGCCGGTCAGCACCACGGTCTTCTTCACCTCTGCGGTCATCTGTGCAAGTCCTCAGTGGTAGCGGAAGGAGGCGCGGCGCTCGACGACGCCCGCCGGGTCCTCATGGATGATGACCTCTGCCTCCGGGAAAGCGGCGCGGACTTCCGCCTCGACTGCGTCGGAGATGTGGTGCGCCTCGGTTAGGGTCAGGCCGCCATCCAGTTCCAGATGGAACTGGATGAAGCGGTCGCGCCCGGCGATCCGGGTGCGCAGGTCGTGCAGATCGAGGACCTCCCTGTGGCCGCGCACGATCTCCTTGATCCGCGTGCGCTCGGCATCGTCCATCTCGCGGTCCATCAGCATGTCGAGCGCCTCGCGCCCGATCTGCACCGCCGCCCAGGCGATAAATAGGGCGATGGCAAGGCCGATCGCCGGATCGATCCACCACAGCTTGAACTTGGCACTCAGGATCAGGGCGACGATGACGCTGGCATTGACCAGGAAATCACTGCCGTAATGCGCGGAATCGGCCTTGATCGCCATCGAGCCGGTCTTGCGAACGACATGGCGCTGCAACAGCACCAGGACCAGCGTCACCAGCATCGAGATCGCCATGACGGCGATGCCGATCTCGGGCGCCGAAACCGGCCGCGGCGTGATGAAATGGTCGACCACCTCGGTCAGCAGCAGGATCGAGGATCCCAGGATGAAGGCCACCTGCACCAGCCCTGCCAGCGGCTCCGCCTTGCCATGGCCGAAGCGATGCTCGGCGTCCGCGGGCGTCAGGGCATGGCGCACCGCGATCAGGTTGACGATGGAGGCGCCGGCGTCGAGCGCCGAATCGAACAAGGTCGACAGCAGGCTGACCGACCCGGTCTGCAGGAAGGCCACGAACTTGATGGCGATCAGCAGCACCGCCGCCCCGACCGAGGCCATGCTGGCCAGGCGCATGAGGCGGCCGTGATCGGCGCGATTGTTCGCCGGTGCGTTCGGCGCGGTCGACTTTTCGGCCATCAGGGATAAAGCTTTTCCGTGGTCCAGCCGTCACCGGCACGATGATAGACAAGCCGGTCATGCAGACGGAAGGGCCGGTTTTCCCAGAACTCGATGCGCTCGGGCACCACCCGGAAGCCGGACCAGTAGGCCGGCCGCGGCACCGTGCCGATGGCGTATTTGGCCGCGAACAGCGCCACGCGCTTCTCCAGCTCAAACCGGCTTTCCAGCGGCCGCGATTGCTGCGAGGCCCAAGCGCCGATCTGGCTGGAGCGGTGCCGGCTGGCGAAATAGGCGTCCGCCTCCTCCTCGGTCACGGTTTCCACCGCGCCCTCCGCGCGCACTTGGCGGCCGAGCGTCTTCCAGTGCAGCACCAGCGCCGCCTTGCGCGTCTCCAGCAATTGCCGGCCCTTGCGGCTTTCGTAGTTGGTGTAGAAGACGAAACCGCGGATATCGGCGTCCTTGAGCAGCACCATGCGCACCGAGGGCTGGCCATCAGCGCCGACACTGGCGATGGCCATGGCGTTGGCATCGTTCGGCTCGCTGGCCTCCGCCTCGGCCAGCCATTTGCGGAACAAATCGTAAGGTTCGGACTTGGGATGGTCAGTCATGTCAATTCGATGGGATTTCAACGACTTCCGGCGCTGCGTCACTTTGCCGAGAGGGCTCTCTATAGCATTGAATCGGGGTCGAAGCGGCCTCATTTTCAAGACGCCGGTTGTCTTCGCCGACTCGGGCAAGCTGCCGGCCGATCGTTGAGGAGGAACCCCACACCATGCTGCTGCGTCGATCCTGGCCCGCCAAAACGCTGACCGCCCTGCTGGCCGTAACCGTGCTCGCGGGCTGCCAGAATTCGCAACAGACCGGCACGGTACTGGGCGCGCTGGGCGGCGCCGCGGCCGGCTATGCCATCGGGGATGGGAAATGGTGGGCGGTCGGCGCCGGCGCCCTGGTCGGCGGCGTGGTCGGCAACCAGATCGGCGCCTATCTCGACGAGCGCGACCGCCAGACCGCCTACAACAACGCCAATTACGCGCTGAACAACAACGCCGACGGCCAGACCTCGACCTGGTCCAATCCGGGCAAGGGCACCAGCGGCTACACCACGCCGACTGAGACCTATCAAAGCGCCGGCAGCACCTGCCGCACCTACCAGACCGGCGTCACCGCCAACGGCCAGAGCCAGAGCGGCACCGGCCAGGCCTGCCGCCAGCCGGACGGCACCTGGAAACTGGTGAACTGACCGGGTCTCCGCGCCTCTAGCTTCTCCTTGCGGCCGCCCGCCCGCGTCCTTAACTATTGGGCGCAGGAGGGTGACTGCACATGGCCGATCCCTACAAGGTTCTGGGCGTCGCGCGGGGCGCGAGCGACGAGGATATCAAGCGCGCCTATCGCAAGCTGGCGAAGAAGCTGCACCCTGACCTCAATCCCGGCGACAAGAAGATCGAGGCGCAGTTCAAGGAGACCACGGCCGCCTACGACCTGCTGAGCGACACCGACAAGCGCCGCAAATACGACCGCGGCGAGATCGACGAGCACGGCCAGGCTAGGGCGCAGCGCTTCAACCATCGCCCCGGTGCCGGCGGCCCGCGGCGCGGCCGCGGCGGCGGCTTCGGGCTGGAGGACGACGAGGGCTTTTCCGACGATCTGTTCGGCGACTTCTTCGGCTTCGGCAAGGGCGGCGACGGCATCAAGCTGAAAGGCGCCGATGTCAGCTACCAGGTCCGCGTGCCGTTCCTGGAGGCGGTGCTCGGCACCAAGCAGCGGCTCAACCTGGCCGACGGCAAGACGCTGGAAGTGCAATTGCCGCCCGGTACCGATACCGGCCAGACCCTGCGCCTGAAGGGCCAGGGCCTGCCCGGACGCGGCGGCGCCCCGGCGGGCGATGCCTTCGTCGAGGTGACGGTGGAGCCGCATCCGATCTTCGGCCGCGACGGCAACGACGTGCTGGTCGAGTTGCCGATCACGCTCTACGAGGCCGTGCTCGGCGCCAGCATCAACGTGCCCACCATCGACGGCAAGGTCGCGGTCAAGGTGCCGGCGGGCTCCAACAGCGGCACCCAGCTGCGCCTGCGCGGCCGCGGCATCCAGGCCGGCAAGACCGGCCAGCGCGGCGACCAGTATGTGCGCCTGGTCGTGGTCATGCCGAAGGAGGTCGATGCCGACCTCAAGAGCGCCATCGAGCGCTCGGCCGAACGCCATCCCTACAAGGTGCGCGCCAAGCTCGGCAGCGACTGAAGACGGCGAATCCGATCCCAGGCGGCGGTTTGACCGTCCCGCCTAATGGTGTAGGATGCGCTCCATTCCTCTAAAGATATCAAGATGTTGTGGTGGGGCACTCAATGAACTCCAAAAGCGGCCTGATGGCCGGAAAACGCGGCCTGATCATGGGGGTCGCCAATGACCGTTCGATTGCCTGGGGCATCGCCAAGGCGGCGCATGACGCCGGCGCCGAACTCGCCTTCACCTACCAGGGCGAGGCACTGCAGAAGCGGGTCCAGCCGCTGGCCCAGTCGGTCGGCTCGAAGATCCTGACCCCCTGCGACGTCACCGACGATGCCAGCCTCGACGCCACCTTCGCCGCCATCAAGCAGGAGTGGGGCGGCCTGGATTTCGTCGTCCATGCCATCGCCTTTTCCGACAAGGAGGAGCTGAAGGGCAAGTATGTCAGCACCACGCGCGAGAACTTCCGCCTGACGCTCGACATCTCCTGCTATTCGTTTACGGCGGTGGCGGAGCGCGCGCGGCATCTGATGCCCAATGGCGGCAGCCTGGTGACCCTGACCTATTTCGGCGCCGAGCGCGTGATGCCGCATTACAACGTGATGGGCGTCGCCAAGGCGGCGCTGGAATGCTCGGTGCGGTACCTGGCCGCCGATCTGGGCGACCAGCAGATCCGGGTCAACGCCATCTCCGCCGGACCGATCAAGACCCTGGCGGCTTCGGGTATCGGCGATTTCCGCCAGATCCTGCGCTGGAACGAGCTCAACGCGCCGCTGGCGCGCAACGTCACCATCGAGGATGTCGGCGGCGCCGGGCTCTATCTGATCAGCGACCTGTCGCGCGGCGTGACCGGTGAGCTGCATCACGTCGACAGCGGCTACAACATCGTCGGCATGATGCGGCCCGAGGCCGCCGCCGACATGGCGGAAATGCTGACCAGCTTCGCCGAGCGCAAGGGCTGAAGACCCGGGCGGCATGTCGCACAACAGCTTCGGCCACCTGTTCCGGTTCACCACCTGGGGCGAAAGCCACGGGCCGGCGATCGGCTGCGTCGTCGACGGCACGCCGCCGGGGATCGCGCTCGCCGAGGCCGACATCCAGACCTGGCTCGACAAGCGCAAGCCGGGACAATCCCGGTTCGTCACCCAGCGGCGCGAGCCGGACACGGTCGAGATTCTCTCCGGCGTGTTCGAGGGCAGGACCACCGGCACGCCGATCTCGCTGCTGATCCGGAACGAGGATCAGCGCAGCAAGGATTATGGCAAGATCAAGGACCAGTTCCGGCCCGGCCATGCCGACTACACCTATTGGGCCAAATACGGCATCCGCGACTATCGCGGCGGCGGCCGCTCCTCGGCGCGCGAGACCGCTTCGCGGGTCGCCGCCGGCGCCATCGCGCGCAAGGTTCTGGCGCATCTGCTGCCCGCTCCGGTCGCCATCCGCGGCGCGCTGATCCAGATCGGCAGCCGGGGCATCGCGCGCGAGCGCTGGGACTGGGCCGAGACGGAGCGCAACGCCTTCTGGAGCCCGGATGCCGGAGTGGTGCAAGGCTGGGAAGACCTGCTCGACCAGACCCGCAAGGCCGGCTCGTCGGTCGGCGCGGTGGTCGAGGTCACCGCCAGCGGCGTGCCGGCCGGCCTGGGTGCGCCGCTCTACGGCAAGCTCGATGCCGACCTCGCCGGCGCGATGATGGGCATCAACGCGGTGAAGGGCGTCGAGATCGGCGCCGGATTCGCCGCCGCGGCCCTCTCCGGCGAGGAGAATGCCGACGAGATGCGCATGGCAGGCGGCAAGCCGGCATTCCTCTCCAACATGGCCGGCGGCATCCTCGGCGGCATCTCGACGGGCCAGGATCTGGTGGTCCGCTTCGCGGTGAAGCCGACCTCCTCGATCAACACTCCGCGCCGCAGCATCGACGTGGCCGGCAACGAGATCGAGGTCTCGACCACCGGCCGCCACGATCCCTGCGTCGGCATCCGCGCAGTCCCGGTCGGCGAGGCGATGATGGCTGTGGTCCTGGCCGATCACCTGCTGCGCCACCGCGCGCAATGCGGCCTCGCGACGACTTGATTGCGCCACCTTGGGGATCGACGACAATGAAAGTGCTGACCGTTCCCGACGCGGCCCTGCGTGATTCCAGTTCCGTGGAAATGGCGCGCGTCTGGATCGCCGAGGAAGGGCTGCATTGCAGCTTGAAAGTCGGCATGTACATGAAAGAGTCAAAGGTGCCGGAACAGAGAGCCTGGGGCATGATCCTGGCCGACATGACCAGGCACATCGTGGACGCGCTGCAGAAGGCCCACGGCCTCGAACGGGAAGCGTCAATTGCCGCGATCTGTGAAAGCTATCTTCGCGAGTTGAATGCCCCGACGACGGAAGTCAGAGGCGATTTCAGCCCGGGCCCGCAATAGGCCCGCGGGGAGGACCGTGGCGCTCAGGCGCCCTTCGATCGCGCCGCCTGCTGACTTTCTCGCGAAGCACCGCCGAACTGGCAGGCGATCCGGGTTCCCTTGCCGGGCGAGCTCTCGATCACCAGGCGGCCGCCCTGCACTTCCATCAGCTTGCGCGACAGCAGCAGCCCCATGCCGCCCTGGCCATTCTCGGTGACGACGGCGGATTGATGCGTCCAGGGGTCGAGCAGCGCCTGCAGCACGCGGCTCGGCAGGCCGGGGCCGTTATCCTCGACCAGGAAGTAGTCAACGCCGCTTTCGGTCCTGCCGCCGGCGATGGTGATGGTCGAGCCCTCCGGCACGTATTTGATGGCATTCCCGGCGAGATTGATCAGCACCTGCAGCGTGGCGCGCGGATCGCAGGTGACCTGCGGCAGCGGCCGCGCGGGATCGATCGACAGCGTGACCCTGCGTCGCTCGGCCTGGTCGCGCAACAGGTGGCAGCATTCCTCGGCGATCGTGTTCAGGGCGACCGATTTCAGCGCCAGATCGAAAGTGCCGGCCTCGACCCGGGAGATGTCCAGCAGGTCGTTCACCTGCGCCAGCAGCAGGTTGCCGGCGCGATGGATGTCGCCGGCGTATTGCTGGTAGAGCGGCATGTTGTCGGGGCCGAACATGCCACGCTGGATGACGTCGCTGAAGCCGATGATGGCGTTGAGCGGCGTGCGCAATTCGTGGCTCATGTGGGCCAGGAAGTTGGACTTGGCGCGGTTCGCCTCCTCGGCCTTGAAACGCGCCATGATCAGTTCGTTCTCGTATTCCTTGATCTGCGTGATGTCGACGGCAAGGCCCGCCACCGCGTTCACCTTGCCGTCGGCGTCGAACAGCGGGAACTTGTAGTCGATCAGCGACCGCATTCCGCCGTTTTCGTGCGGGATCAGCACCTCGCGGTTTATCTGTTCGCCGCTTTCGATGACCATGAGGTCATGCTGCCGCATCGATTCGGCGGTTTCGCGCGGGAACACGTCCTCGGCCTTCTTGCCGATCAGCGCGACGCCGGGGGCGTTGACCCACTTCATTACCACCGGATTGACCAGCTGGTAGCGCCCCGCGAGATCCTTCACATAGACCGCCGCCGGATTGGCGTCGATCAGGGCGCGCAGGAACTGCGACGCCTCTTCCTGCGCCACCCGGGCGGTATGTTCCCGTTCGGCCAGATGCTGGTTCTCCCGGATCGCGTGGCCCAGGACGACGGAACCCGTCGCGAAGCCGATCAACACGCCGGCATAGTGCTCGAACACCTCCGACAGCGGGCTGACGTCCTCGCGCTCCGGGGACGGCACATCCGAGATCACCCACAGCGTGTAGCCCAGCACCAGAAGGATCAGGAAAATCTCGTCGCGCCGCCGGGCCGATGGCATTTCCATCTGGCGGTCGCACATCGGCCAGCAACTGGCGGCCAGCAGGCAGCCGACGGTGGCGGCCAGGTAGATTGGCCCCCCAACGCCCGCCGCGGCGAGAATGGCCGGCACCGCGGCAAACGTGCCGCACACCATGATCATCGCGGGCACCGCTGCCGGCCGCGCAGAGGTCGACCGGATCCTGGACGACAGCATCACGGAGACAATGAAGATGACGGCGGACTTGAGCAGTCCGTCGACCAGCAGCGTCACCTCGACGGTGTGACGGAACGCCTCGCTGGCGGCGATGCTGATGCAAGGAACGATCCAGAACAGCTGGTCGCCGCAGTTTCGCCGCGGCAGCAGAAACAGGACCGTCGCGCTGATGAAGATCACAAGACCGAGCGCGATCAGGCTGGTAATGGTTTCTGTCAAATAGAGCGCATTGGTCATGGGCGAAACCAGGAACTTCGTGGCGGCTTCTCATGCCCGATCGGCATGGAATTGAGGCGCCATGAAATTACCATCGTCCCAGTTGGTTAAATAATTGTGCCTAAGTACGGCGCCCCTATACTTGCGTATGATGGAAATCCTTCGGACCCAGGGCAGTAACCCTGGCGAAAAGCGCGGACATCATGCCGCGCTATACTTCCATAAGTGCGGGATGCCGGCCGGCGCGCGGGGACGCCTCAGCGGCTGCGCCGGAAGGCCGCGACAATCTCCACGTGCGGTGACCAGATGAACTGGTCCACCACGGTCAGCGCGACCATGGCGAGACCGCCATCGACAAGCGCGCGCGCGTCACGCGCGAAGGTTGCGGCGTTGCAGGATATGGCGACGATCTGGCGCACGGATGAGCGCCCGAGGATTTCCGACTGCGCCTTCGCCCCGGCGCGCGGCGGATCGAAGACCACCGTGTCGAACGGCTTCAGCTCCATCACGGTCAGCGGCGCCCGTTCCAGGTCGCGCGTCTCGACCGTGATGCGATGCGACACTTGGGCGCGCCGGGCCGCCTGTTCCAACGCCTGGATCGAGGGCTTGTTGCCCTCCACCGCGTGAACGCGGCCAAGCCGGGCCAGATCGAAGGTGAAGGTGCCGCTGCCGGCATAGAGCTCGGCGATGCGCTTCGGCTTGACCAGCAGTGCCAGCAGGGCCTGGCGCAGCGCCGCCTCGCCCGCCGCGCTCGGCTGCAGGAAGGCGGGTGACGGCAGGTCCACCGGCACGCCGCCAATGCTCAGCTGCGGCGGGCGAAGCTGCACGACGGGCTCGGCGTCGCCGCGCTTGCCGCGCCAGGTTATCCGCGCGACGGGAGCCGCCTCGGCAAGGCGCGCCAGCGCCTGGCGCTGCCGGTCGGTCGGCGCGCGATCGGCGGCAATGGCCAGGTCGAGCCCGCTATCGGTCGCCGTCGCCAGGATGTCGATGGCCTGGCCTTCCGGCAGCATTTCGCCCAGGGCCCTGCGCAGCGGCACGACGATCCCCGCCAGCTCGGGCGCCAGGATCGGGCATTCCTGCTGGTCGACGATGCGATGGCCGCGCGCCTCCTGGAAGCCCAAGGCCACGCGCCCGTCCCGCTTCATCGCGGCGAATTCGGCGCGACGCCGGCTACCGGCGGGCAGGAACACCGCCTCCAGCCGGGCGGGCAGCTCAAGGCCGTGATGGCGCAGCGCCTGGCGCACCAGGTCGATTTTCCATGCCCGGTAGGAAGCCTCCGCCCAATGCTGCAGCTTGCAGCCGCCGCAGACGCCGAAATGCCGGCAGATTGGCGCCACGCGATCGGGCGCCGGGGCCAGGACCTCCAGGTCCTCCGCGACCAGTCCGTCCGCCGATTTCGGTCGCAGCCTTGCGCGCACCTGCTCCCCCGGAAGAGCAAAGGGCACGAAGACGCGCCTGCCGTCGAATTCGGCGATGGCGTCCCCCTGCGCGCCCATCGCGGCGGGGATGAGGTCCACCGCGGGCACCGAACTGGTTTCACTCGGGTTCATGGGAAGGGTCGAAGCCGCGCCGGGTTCAAGGGATTGTCAGGATAACGACTTGCCGGCCGCATTATGATAGGAAGGTCGGCCTGACAACAGATGGAATGGATGTCGGAGATGGGCTTTCTGCGCGGCTTGGGACGGGTCTTGCTCTGGCTCCTGGCCTTGATGGGCCTGGCTGTCGTCGGCCTGGCGATCATCGGCTTCTTCTTTGCCGCATCCTTCGGCCCGCAGAAGCACAAGATCCCCGATCAGGCCGTGCTCACCATCGACCTCTCCGACGGCATTGCGGCGCAGCACCTCAACCTGCCCTTCGGCCACGCCGGCCGGCCCACCATGGAGGACATCGTCCTCGGCCTGGAGGCCGCCACCGCCGACAGCCGCATCAAGGGCCTGTTGCTGCGCGTCGGGCGCGGCCCGCTCAGCATCGCCCAGGCGCAGGAAATCCGCGACGCGGTCGCCCGGTTCCAGGAAAGCAGCCGCCCGGTGCACGCCTTCGCCGAGAGCTTCGGCGAGGGCGGCGACGGCACCCTGCACTACTACGTCGCCACCAGTGCCGACGACATCCTGCTGCAGCCTTCGGGCGATGTGCGGCTGATGGGCTTCCTGCTCGAGCAGCCGTTCCTGCGCGGCGCGCTCGACTGGCTGGGCGTCGAGCCCCGCGTCAGCAAGCGCCGCGAATACAAGGGCGCGCCCGACATCTTCACCGAGACCGCAATGCCCGCGCCGGTGCGGCAGAACCTGCAGGCCCTGGCCGATTCCTGGCTCGACCAGGTGGTGGCCGGCATCGCCGCCCAGCGCAAGGTCGATCCCGCCGTCGCCCGCCGCTGGATCGACGAGGCGCCATGGGACGCCGCGCAGGCCAAGCAGGCCGGCATGGTCGATGACCTGGCCTATTGGGACCAGGCGGCGGCGATCGCCTTCGGCGCGCTTGGCGAGGATGCGGCGGTCAGCATCGCCGACTATGCCGCGCAGATTCCGGAACCGGCCGACACCGCGCCGAAATTCGCCATCATCCACGGCAGCGGCGCCGTCACCCTCGGCCGCAGCGACGTCGACCCGTTCGGCAACGAGGGCAATCTCGGCTCCGACACCGTCGCGGGCGCCATCTCCGAAGCGATCGACGATCACGTGAAGGCGATCATCTTCCGCGTCGATTCGCCGGGCGGTTCCTATGTCGCCGCCGACACGATCTGGCGCGAGGTGGCGCGGGCGCGCGAGCTTGGCATTCCGGTCGTCGTCTCCTTCGGCACCGTCGCGGCGTCCGGCGGCTATTTCGTCGCCGCGCCCGCGACCAAGATCGTGGCCGAGCCGGGCACCATCACCGGCTCGATCGGCGTCTTCGCCGGCAAGCCGGTGCTGACGAAGCTGTGGAACAAGCTCGCGATCAACTTCGAGGGTGTGCAAGCCGGCGCCGCCGCCAACACCGACAGCCTCAACAGCGACTATTCCGAAGCGGCCTGGGCCAAGCAGGAGGCGCGGCTCGATTCCATCTATGCCGATTTCGTCGGCAAGGTGGCGAGCGGCCGCGGCCTGAAGCCGGAACAGGTTGAGGATGCGGCCAAGGGCCAGGTCTGGTCCGGCGCCGACGCCCAGGCGCGCGGCCTGGTCGACGCGCTGGGCGGCCTCGCGGTCGCCATCAAGCTTGCCAAGCAGGAGGCCAAGATCGCGCCCGAGTTCAACGTCGCCCTGGTCAGCTATCCGCCCGCGCGCGAAAAATGGGAGGCGCTGCTGTCATCCTTCATGAGCGAAGGGGCGCGATCCTTCGCCACGCAGGCCGTGACCGCCGAGGCCGCAGGCATCCCGGCCGACCCGGCGCGGCGGCTGGCCCAGGCCTTGCGGCCGCTGATCGGCCAGCCGGACGCGGCGTTCCTGTGGTCGCCGCCGCTTGCCGTCAACGGTCGGATGGAGTGACCGCTTCGCCGGTTGCCCGAATTCCTGCCGCAGGCTAGTTTCCGCCCGGGGATCGTATTCGGGAACAAGGGCATGCTGCGTTTGAGAATGGCCGCGGGGCTGGTGATGCTCGCGGCGATGGCGCTACCGGCCTTCGCGCCGGCCGTCGCGGAAATCCCCAAGGCGGATTGGTCCGCCTGCATCCGGGGCGAGTTGAGCAGCCGCAAGATCGACCCCAATCAGCGCATCGGCGCCTGCAATCGCCTGCTGCAGAACGGCGAGACCAATCCCGGCGATGCCGGCGCCATCCTCGCCGCGCGGGCGGCCGCGCATAACGACCTGCGGCAATACGCCGATGCGCTGCAGGACATTGAATCGGCGCTGGCGCAGAATACCCGCAGCGATGCCTGGGAGTTCATCTACCGGGTCATGGGCCAGGCGCAATCCGGGCTCAGGAACTTCGCCGCCGCCGAGGTCGCCTTCCAGCAGGCCACCACCTATGTCGAGGCGGACGGCTGGTCGTGGGACCGGCTGGGCAACGCCAAGATGCAGCAGGGCAAGTACCGCGAGGCGGAGGGCGACTATCGCAAGGCGCTCGAGCTCAATCCGGAATTCGCCGAGCTGTGGTCGGATGCCGGCGATTCCCAGTTCGCCCAGGGCCGCTTCGCCGAAGCGGCGCCGCTCTATGCCAAGGCCATCGACCTCGCCAATGGCCAATCGGCCTGGGACAGCCTGTTCCACTATCTGGCGACGGCCGGCGCGGAGCCGGCGGCGGTGGACCAGCTGCGCAAGGCGGCCGGCGAATGGGCGGAGGAGGACAGCTATTTCGCCATCGCCGGACGGCTGCTCGCCGGGGCGATCGGCGAGCCAGACCTGCGCGCCGGCATCGGCGCCCTCGCCGCGCGCGAAGGCCGGCCGGAAGATGCAGAATTCTGGATCAACTTCGCGCTCGGCCAGCGCGATCGCATCGCCGGTTCCAAGGCGACGGCGGCCGCATACCTGCGCAAGGCGGCGGCGACGAATTCCATTGATGCCGTCTATCTCAACGCCGCGCAGTTTGCGCCGTAGGGTTGCTGCCGTCAGCTCTTCCGGGCGGCGATCAGGAATTCCTTGTTGCCCTCCGGTCCCAGGATGGGGCTTTCGGTGAGGCCGATCACCGTCCAGCCCGGCTGGCGCCCGAACCAGGCGCGGATGCGGTCGCAGACCTCCTCGTGCAGGGCGGCGTCGCGCACCACGCCGCCCTTGCCCACCCGGTCCGGACCGACCTCGAAATGCGGCTTGATCAACGCCACCGCGATGGCGCCGGGCTTGGCCAGGGCGAGCGCCGCCGGCAGCACGGTTTCCAGCCCGATGAAACTGGCATCGCAGACGATCCAATTCACCGGCTCGGGAATTTCCTGCGCAGAGAGCCGCCGCGCATTGGTGCGCTCCAGCACCACCACGCGCGGGTCGTTGCGCAGCTTCCAGGCCAGTTGCCCATGGCCGACATCGACGGCGTACACCTTGGCCGCGCCATGGGCCAGCAGCACGTCGGTGAACCCGCCGGTCGAGGCGCCGACATCGACGGCGATTGCGCCAGCGGGGTCGAGGCCGAAGGCGGTCAGCGCATGGGCGAGTTTCAGCCCGCCGCGCGACACCCAGGGGTGATCCTGGCCCTTGACCTCGAGGGCGGCATCCTCCGCCACCAGGTCGCCGGCCTTGGCGATGCGGCGGTCGCCGGAATAGATCTTGCCGGCCATGATCAGCGCCTGGGCCTTGGCGCGGGATTCCACCAGGCCGCGATCGACCAGCAGCTTGTCGGCACGTTGCTTGCCGGCGCCGGCCATGGTCAGGCGATCAGCCGCGCCGACATGTGGCGCCAGCGCAGGAACAGCAGGCTCGCCGACACGGCGAGCCCGATCGCCATGCCGCACCACAACCCGACACCGCCGAGATCGAACCAGAAGGCGAGCGGCACGCCGGTGCCGAGACCGAAGACCCAATAGCCGAGGCCGCAGATCACCATCGGCACGCGCGTGTCCTTGAGCCCGCGCAGGGCGCCCTGGGTGGTCACCTGGGTGCCATCGACCACCTGGAAGATCGCAGCCACGATGAAGAACATCGCGGTCATGCCGACCGCCTCGGCGTTGGCCGGATCGTCCAGGTCGAGATAGATCGAGGTCAGCAGGCTCGGCACCGTCCACATGGTGAGGGCCGCCAGCAGCATCCAGCAAACCCCGAGGCCGATGGCGGCATAGCCCGCCATGCGCGCCGCCTCCGGCCGCTGCGCGCCGATCGCGTAGCCGACGCGCACGGTCGCGGCCTGGCTCAGCGCATAGGGAATCATGAAAGAGATCGAGCAGACATTGACCACCGCGTTGTGGGCCGCCAGCGCCGCCGTCGAGACCAGGCCCATCAGCAGCGCGGAGACGAAGAACAGGCCGCTCTCGAACACATAGGCGAGCGCGATGGGCACGCCGACATGGAACAGCTCCGCCATCATCCTGCGATCGAGGCGCAACAAGCTGCCGAACACCCGGTAGTGACGCAGCGTCGGCACCAGCTCCACATAGGCGACGATGATGGCGAGATGCAGCACGCCCACCAGGCTGCCGCTCAGGCCCACCGCCATCGCGCCCATCTCCGGCGCGCCCCAGTTCCCGTACATGAAGATGTAGTTGAACAGGAAGGAGAACGGCAATCCGACGACGGCGCAGACGGTGACGATCATCGGCCGCCCCATCACGGTCGCGAAGTTGCGCAGGACGGTGAACCAATAGGTCAGCGGCACCCAGGGCAGGCCCCACAGCACCACGCCCTGCATCTGCGACACCAGTTCGGCATCGTCATAGATGTAGGGCAGCAGCGCGATGGCGCCGAGCAGCACGCCGACGATCGGCAGGCTGAGCAGGGTCGCCATCAGGAAGCCCTGGCGCATGGCGAGCGAGACGCCGCCGTGATCCTCCGCGCCATGGGCCTGGGCGCCCACCGCGCCGGTGGCGGAGATGGCGCCCATGCCCCACAGCATCGGCGTGAACAGCAGTTGCAGGCCAAGTCCGGCGGCGGCCAGCGCCGTCTCGCCCAGATGGCCGGCCATCGCATTGTCGATGACGCCCATCCCCATCTCCGCCAGCAGGGCCGCGGCGATGGGCAGGGTCAGGATCAGGGTCTCGCGGATCTCCCGGCGCCAGTCGTGAACCGGCATGCCGAGCGCGCGGACGGCCGGCGCCGTCTGTATCTTGTCGCTCGACATGGGTCCTGCATCCGGTTTTCTGCTCTAGCTCTTGCGGGTGATGACGAAGTCGGTCATCCAACGCAACGGGTCGGCCTTGGCGCCGAACATATCGAGATGCGCGTTCGCCTGGTCGCCCAGCAGCCGCGCCTGGTTGCGCGCGCGCTCCAGACCCAGAATCGACACGAAAGTCGCCTTGCCGGCGGCGGCGTCGGCGCCGACCGGCTTGCCGGTCTGGGCCGCGTCGCCCTCGGCATCCAGCAGATCGTCGACGATCTGGAAGGCGAGCCCCAGATCGTGGGCATAGGAGATCAGCGCATGGCGCACCTGCGGCGCCCCGTGGCCGAGGATGCCGCCCGCCTCGCAGGAGAAGGCGATGATCTCGCCGGTCTTCAGCCGCTGCAGCCGGGTGATGGCGCCGATGTCGAGCGCCTCGTTCTCCGCCAGCAGGTCGATCATCTGCCCGCCGACCATGCCGGCCGCGCCGCCGGCCTTGGCCAGCGCATGCACCAGCTCGGCGCGCACATGGCCGTCGGGATGGGTCGCCGGATCGGACAGCACCTCGAACGCCATGGTCAGCAGGCCGTCGCCGGCCAGGATGGCCGTCGCCTCGTCGAATTCCTTGTGCACCGTCGGCCGGCCGCGGCGCAGGTCGCTGTCGTCCATCGCCGGCAGATCGTCATGCACCAGCGAATAGCAATGCAGCATCTCGACCGCCGCGGCGGCGCGCAGCGCATAGTCCGCGTGCACGTCGAACAAGGCGGCGCTGTGCAGCACCAGGTAGGGCCGGATGCGCTTGCCGCCGCCCATGGTGGCGTAGCGCATGGCATCGACCACGCGGCGCTCGGCGCCGGCGACGGGCGGCAGCAGCCGGTCCAGGGTGCGATTGACCGCGGCGGCGGCCTCGTTCAAAGCCTGTTCGATCGACAAAGGAAAGCTCCGGAACCTGGATTGGTGGAAAGCCGCAGTACTCTCAGTCCAACTTCGCCGGCTCGGCGCCGACCGACCCGTCCTGCGACAGCACGATCTTCTCGACCTTCAGCTGCGCCTCGCGCAGCTTGGCCTCGCAATGACGCTTCAAGGCAGCACCCCGCTCATACGCCTTGATCGCGTCGTCGAGCTTGTTGTCGCCGCGCTCGAGCCGCTTGACCAGCTCCTGCAGCTCGGCCAGCGCGTCCTCGAAGCTCAAACCGGCGATGTCGGCCGGAACGGCGGTCCCGGTCGTCTTGTCCTGGGCCATGCGTGCCTCTAAACGAAGACCCGCCGCCCCGAGGCGGGTCGAACCTTGAGAATCGGCGGCATTCTAGCCATCGCTCCCGACCGCAGCAAGGCCGCCGGGCGCACCGCAAACCTTTGATATATTCAGGATTTCGCCGCCATCAGGGCGGCGACGTGGGCGGCGGCGCTCTCCGCCAGCGCACCCAGGTCATAGCCGCCCTCGAGCGTCGAGACCAGCCGGCCGCGGCACTGCGTGGCCGCCAGATCGGCCAGCCGCTCGGTCACCCAGCCGAAATCCTCCGCCTCCAGCTCCAGGCTGGCCAGCGGATCGGCGCGATGGGCGTCGAAGCCGGCGGAGACCAGCAGCAGCTCCGGCTGGAAGCGCTGCAGCGCCGGCAGCACGATCTCCTCATAGGCGTCGCGGAAGGCATCGCCGCCAGAGAATGGCGGCAAGGGCGCGTTGCAGACGTTGCCGATGCCGTGCTCGGAGCGGGCGCCGGTGCCCGGATAGAGCGGCATCTGGTGGGTCGAGGCGTAGAACACCCGGGCGTCGCGCTCGAAGATGTGCTGCGTGCCGTTGCCGTGGTGGACGTCGAAATCGACGATCGCCACCCGTTTTAAGCCATGCGCCGCGATTGCATGCGCGGCGCCAATGGCGACGTTGTTGAACAGGCAGAAGCCCATCGCCATGTCGCGCTCGGCATGATGCCCCGGCGGGCGCACCGCGCAGAAGGCGTTGTCGGCGCCGCCGCCAATCACCAGGTCGATTGCGGCCGTCATCGCGCCCGCCGCGCGCAAGGCGGCCTCGCCGGAGCCGGGCGACATGGCGGTGTCCCCGTCCAGCGCCGCCCAGCCGCGCTGCGGCACCCGCGCCAGCAGATCCTCGACATAGTCGCGCTCGTGCACCCGCGCGATCTGCTCGAGCGTGGCGCGCGGCGCCTCGCGCCGGTCGAGCGCGGCGAATTCCGGCTCCGCCAGCGCCAGCAACACCGCCTCCAGCCGCTGGCGCCGTTCCGGATGGCCGGGGCCCGTATCGTGTTCAAGACAAGCGGGATGGGTGAAGAAGGCGGTTGTCATCTCCTCTCCCCTTTTCTCAGGTCGCTAGGGTCGCCGCTGCAGTTCGAGGATGGCTTGGCCCTCCGACAGCAGCATCCGGTCGTCGCCCAGCCGCACCAGGTCGAGCAGGGCGACGCCGACGCAGGTTACCCGCACCATCACCGCCGTCGGGTATTGCGACAGATCGCCGAACTCGGGCCCGGGCGCCGGCTCGGCGTGGTAGCGCGGGATCGAACAGGAATCGCCCGCGAGAGTCCGGATCGGCGCCTCGGCCAGCGACAGGTCGCGGCCGACCCAGCCCTTCGCCGCCGCCGCGCGGTCCGCGTCGGCGAGCGCCGTGCGCAGCGCCGCAACGCGCCAGTTGCCCATCAGCCAGGCATAGCCCGAGCTCGGCGGCGGCGCTGCGGTCGCCGTGTCGGGCGGCGCCAGGGCATCGATCCGGGCGCGGTACAGCGCGCTGAGGCACCCGATCGCGTCATCGACCTCGAGGGCCTCTCCGCCGTCGATGCCGCAGGCGGCGGCGCGATTGCCCGCCCAGGCGCGCTGCTCCAGGCGCAAGGTCGCCTGCGCGTCGCCGGAGGTGGCCGCCAGCTTCGTGCGGTAGGCCTGCGCCAGATCCGCGTCCAGGGACGCCAGCTCTTCATCCGCGCAGATCAGCGTCTCCAGAGGTTGCGTCGCCGCGTCGCAATCGAAGCTCGGCTGCGGTGCTGCATCCTGGGCCGCGTCCTGGGCCGCGGCCCGGCCGCAGATGGCCGCCGCGACGACGAGTGCAAAGACCTGGATGCGCCCGATGTTGCTCGATCCCATTGTGCCGAGGCCCCTATCCTGCGGATCGCAGCCGGAAGGCCGCGACGATCACCGCCAGCCAGCCAGCCATCATCGCCGTGCCGCCGATCGGCGCAAGCGCGGTGATCCAACCAAGACCGGCCAGCGCGTAGAGGTAGAGTGCGCCGGAAAATACCAGCGCGCCGATGCCGAAGGCCAAGCCCGCCAGGGGCAACAGGCGCGTGCGCTGTGCGTTGGCGACGGCGCCGAGCCCAAGCAGCGCCGCCGCGTGCCACAGCTGATAGGAAGCGCCCGTCTTCACCCATTCGATCGCGGCGGCGTCCAGGGTGGCTTGCAGCCCATGCGCCGCCCAGGCACCCATCGCCACGCCCATGACGCCATTCAATCCAGCGCCCAACAGATATCCACGCAACGTGTCACTCCTATGACATCGGCCGGCGGGGCCACCGCGGCAAGAACCGCCACCTTGGTCCCGCTTGCGAGAGGCTGGCCGACAGGCCCTGCCTCGTCTATCTATTGCATTATGACCGGTGCGCTGGAAAGTTCGGTGGAGAAAATGTCGCGCCCAGGGACAGAAAAGTGGCGACAGAAAAGTGGCGACAGAAAAGTGACGGCGGAAAAGTGACGACGGAAAGGTTCCGATGAGCGAGTCCACGATCCTGGTGCGGCGTGACGGGTCGATCGCGCGCCTGACATTGAACCGGCCCGACCGGCTGAACAGCTTCACCCTCGGCATGCTGGGGCAATTGAGCGACGCGCTCTCCGACCTTGATGCCGACGATGCGGTGCGGGTGGTGATCCTGGGCGGCGCCGGGCGCGGCTTCTGCGCCGGACAGGATCTCAGCGACCACGCGGCGGTCGACGATGCGCGCGCGATCCGCAGCGTGGTCGAGCGGCACTACAATCCGGTGGTGCGCCAAATCCGCGCCCTGCGCCAGCCGGTGATCGGCGCCGTCAACGGCGTCGCCGCCGGAGCCGGCTGCTCGCTCGCCTTGGCCTGCGACATCACCATCGCGACCGCCAGCGCCAAGTTCGTCAACGCCTTCGTCAATATCGGCCTCAGCCTCGATTGCGGCGGCAGCTATTTCCTGCCGCGCCTGGTCGGCCAGGCGCGCGCCCTCGGCCTCGCCCTGCTGGGCGAGCCGCTCGACGCCGCCAAGGCGGCCGAGTGGGGCCTGATCTGGAAATGCATGTCCGATGCGGATTTCGCGGGCGAAGTCGATGCGCTGGCGCGGCGCCTCGCGGAGATGCCGACGGCGGCCATCGGCCTGATCAAGCAGGCGATCAACCTCAGCGGCCATCATTCGCTGGAGCAGCAACTCGCCACCGAAGCCGAGCTGCAGGGCGCGGCGGCCGAGACCGAAGACTACCAGGAGGGCCGCGCCGCCTTCCTGGCCAAGCGCAAGCCGCGCTTCACCGGCCGCTAGAACGGGTCCGCACCGATGGCGCAATTCGGCATCGGCCGCCGTTTCCTCGCCGGCGCCGGGCGCTAGATGGGCGATCTCGACCTGCCCGGCGCGCCGACGGACGCGCTTGCGCCCGCGGGCGTCACTCGGCTAGACATGCCCGCGACGCCGCCTGCCATCGGGCAGGCGCTACGGCGGGCACGACAGCAGGGTTAGCCTTCCTTGACACGCGCGAAATGGGCGGCGGAACTGGCCGAGGTGGCGCGCCATGCCGGCGCGGAAATCCTCAAGATCTATGCCGGCGAATTCGCCACCGCGCGAAAGGCCGATCATTCCCCGGTGACCGCCGCCGACCTGGCCGCCGAGGCGGTGATCCTGCCGGCCCTGCGCCGCCTCGCCCCCGACATCGCCATCATCTCGGAGGAGGATTCGCAGCAATCCGGCCTGCCACGGGAAGCGCCGGCGCGCTTCTGGCTGGTCGATCCGCTGGACGGCACCAAGGAATTCGTCGCCCGCAACGGCGAGTTCACCGTCAACATCGCGCTGATCGAGGATGGCCGGCCGGTGCTCGGCATCGTGCATCTGCCGGCGCTGGCCCAGACCTATCGCGGCTACGACCGCGTCGCCGAGCGCGCCGATGACGGAACCGCCTTCACCGCCATCCACGCGCGCCGCACGCCGCCGGAGGGCGCCGTCATGATCATCAGCCGCTCTCATGCCGCCAAGGAACTGGTGAAGGCGGAGGAGATGGGCGAGCGCATCCAGGGCACGCTCGTCGCCGGCTCGTCGCTGAAATTCTGCCGCCTGGCCGAGGGCGCCGCCGATCTCTATCCGCGCTACGGGCCGACCATGGAATGGGACACCGCCGCCGGCCAGGCGATCCTCGAAGCCGCCGGAGGTTCCGTCCACGCGAGCGACGGCGCGCCCCTGCGCTACGGCAAGCCGGGTTTCCGCAATCCGCATTTCATCGCGCGGGGCGCCGGACATGGCTAGGCGCCTGCAGCCGACCTTGGGCGAGATCGGCGAGGCGGCGCGGGCGCTTCGCGCCGGCAAGCTGGTCGCCTTCCCCACCGAGACGGTCTATGGCCTCGGCGGCGACGCCACCAACGACCGCGCGGTGGCGGCGATCTTCGCGGCCAAGGGAAGGCCGAGCTTCAATCCGTTGATTGTGCACGTCTCCAATACTTCGGCGGCGGCGCAGCATGCCGAGCTCTCGGCCAAGGCCCAGGCGCTCGCCAAGCGCTTCTGGCCCGGGCCGCTGACCCTGGTGCTGCCGCGCCGCCGCGATTGCAAGATCTCGCTGCTGGCGACGGCCGGGCTCGACAGCGTCGCCTTGCGCGTGCCCGCGCACAACATCGCGCAGACCCTGCTGATGATGGCGGGCGTCCCGCTCGCGGCCCCCAGCGCCAATCCCTCCGGCCGTCTGTCGCCGACCGAGGCCGACCACGTACTGGCCGATCTCGGCGACAAGGTGGAATTCGTGATCGATGGCGGGCCTTGCGCCATCGGCGTCGAATCGACGGTGCTGAGCCTGCTGGACGACAAGCCGCGCATCCTGCGCCCCGGCGCGGTCACGGCGGAGCAGATCGCCGACATCCTGCAAGGCCCGGTGGAGACCGAGACCGGCAGCGACGATGCCGCGGCACCCCGCTCGCCCGGCCGGCTGCTCAGCCACTACGCGCCGCGCTTGCCGGTGCGACTCGACGCAAGCGCCGCCGCGACCGGCGAGGTCCTGCTCGGCTTCGGTGCATCCGCACCCAAGGACGCGCTCAATCTCAGCCCGACCGGCGACCTGCAAGAGGCTGCCGCCAACCTCTTCGCCATGCTGCGCAAGCTGGACGACCCGAAATACCGCGCCATCGCCGTGATGCCGGTGCCGGAAACCGGCCTCGGGCGGGCCATTAACGATCGCCTGCGCCGCGCGGCGGCGCCGCGCTGAGCGCGCGGCGGGACAACCACCCTCCAGGCGCCAGTGACATCCGTCAACCCACCGGAATGTGACGAAGAATCCGGTTTCCCGGCCCCGGGACTTGCTCCATCATGTCGGCTGAACAATCGCGGCGCCGGGCAAGTCGGCCGCATTCCAGGGAACTAGGGAGTTGACCATGCGAATCTCGGGTCTCGCGATCGGGCTGGCGGCAGCGTTGCTGTGCGCCGCCCCCTGGGCGTCCCAACCGGCGCGCGCCGACGTCAACCTCGGCAGCCTGGTCTGCAATGTCTCCTCCGGCTTCGGCTATCTCATCGGCTCCAACCGCAATGTGAGCTGCGTGTTCAACCGCTCCAACGGATCGGTCGAGCGCTATAACGGCCAGATCCGCGACTGGGGCTTCGACCTCGGCTATTTCCATGCCGGGTCGATCGTCTGGGGCGTGATCGCGCCGGGCAACAACGTGGCGCCGGGCTCGCTGGCCGGCGACTATACCGGCGGCGGCGCCGGCGCCTCGGCCGGCATCGGCGTGAAGGCGAACCTGCTGTTCGGCGGCGACGGGGGCAAGATCTCGCTGCAGCCCCTCGCGGTCGAGGGCAATATCGGCATCGGCGCCAATGTCGGCGTCACCCGGCTGACGCTGTATCCGGGCCAGTAATCCTGACGGCGGGACGGCGCGCATGGACCCGCTGATCGCGGGACTCCAGGGCATTGTCGGCGACCGTCACTGCCTGACCGATTCCGCAGCCACGGCGCCGTTCCTGAAGGACTGGCGCGACATCTATCACGGCAAGGCGCGCGCGGTCGTGCTGCCGGAAACGGCGGCGCAGGTGCAGGACATCATCCGCCTCGCCCGCCAGCATCGCGCGGCGATCGTGCCCCAGGGCGGCAACACCGGGCTCTCCGGCGGCGCGACGCCGGATGCGACCGGCAAGGCCGTCGTCGTCGCGCTCAAGCGCATGAACAAGATCCGCGCCCTCGATCCCGCCAACAACAGCCTGGTGGCGGAGGCCGGCTGCATCCTGGCCGATCTGCAGCAGGCGGCATCCGACGCCGACCGGCTGTTTCCCCTCAGCCTGGCGGCCGAAGGCACCTGCCAGATCGGCGGCAATCTCGCCACCAATGCCGGCGGCATCAACGTGCTGCGCTTCGGCAATGCGCGCGACCTCTGCCTCGGCCTGGAGGCGGTGCTGTCCGACGGGTCGCTGTTCTCGCATCTGAGCGCCTTGCGCAAGGACAACAGCGGCTACGATCTCAAGCAATTGCTGATCGGCTCCGAAGGCACGCTCGGCGTCATCACCGCGGCGGCGCTGAAGCTGTTTCCGAAACCCGTCGCCCGCGTCACCGCCATCGTGACCCTGGGCGGGATCGGCAAGGCCGTGAGCCTGCTGGCGCGCTGCCGCGCCGGCCTGGCCGACCAGCTGGTCAGCTTCGAGCTGCTGCCGCGCTTCGGCATCGAGCTCGCGGAAGCGCATGTGCCCGGCCTCGCCTGGCCGCTTGCCGCGCGGCCCGCCTGGTCGGTGCTGATCGAGGCCAGCACCAGCTCGCCGGCCTTCGACCTGCGGCTGGCGCTGGAAACCACGCTGGCCGCCGCGCTGGAGGCGGACGAGATCGGCGATGCGGTGGTCGCCAGCTCCGAAACGCAATCCCGCGCCCTGTGGCGGCTGCGCGAAGGCATCGTCGAAGGGCAATGGCGCGCGGGCGCCAACATCAAGCACGACGTTTCGGTGCCGGTGGCGAAAGTGCCGGACTTCCTCATTGCCGGCGAGGCCGCCCTGAAGGCAGCCGACCCGCAGACGCGCCTGCTCGCCTTCGGCCATCTCGGCGACGGCAACATCCATTTCAACCTGGTCCAGCCACGCGACGAAGCGAAGGAGCGCTTCCTGGCCCGCACCGGGACGGTCAACCGCATCGTCCACGACGTGGTGCAGGAATTCGGCGGCTCGATCAGCGCCGAGCATGGCATCGGGCAGCTGCGCCGCGCCGAGCTGGAGCACCGCAAATCGCCGGTCGAGCTGGACCTGATGCGGCGGATCAAGCGGCTGCTCGACCCCGACAACCTGATGAACCCCGGCAAGCTGCTCTAGCCGCCGGCCCGCCGGCCTTCACCCATCGGCAAACCCAGCAGGGCGGTTGCGTCAAAGCGCGCGATTGCCGACAATCACCGCCTCGAACCCGCGCCAGAGGCGATTACAGAGCGAACCATGAGCGACAAAGCCCGCAAGATCCTGTTCATCAGCGTCGACCAATGGCGCGGCGAATGCCTGTCGGCCCTCGGCCATCCGATGGTCAAGACGCCCAATCTCGATGCGCTCGCCGCCGACGGCGTTTTGTTTCAGCGGCATTACACCGTCTGCGCGCCCTGCGGCCCGGCCCGCACCAGCCTGCACACCGGCGCCTACCTGATGAATCACCGGTCGGGGCGCAACGGCACGCCGCTCGACAACCGCTTCACCAACGTGGCGTGGGAGACGCGCAAGGCCGGCTATGACCCGACCTTGTTCGGCTACACCGACACCAGCCTGGACCCGCGCACGCGCAACCCCGAAGACCCGGCGCTGAAGACCTATGAGGGCGTGTTGCCCGGCTTCACCGTCGGCATGCAGCTGCCCGACCACATGGCGCCCTGGGTCGCCGACCTGAAGGCGCGCGGCTACGACCTGCCGAACGGCCGCTGGGATGTCTACAAGCCGCGGCCCGGCTTCGAGAAGCCCGCCGATCGCGGCCATTCCTTCATCCCGACCATGTTCACCGCGGATGAGAGCGAGACCACTTTCATGGCCGACACGGTCATGCGCTGGCTGTCGGTGCGGCGCGACCAGAACTGGTTCGTGCATTGCGTGTTCCTGCGCCCGCATCCGCCGATCATCTGCCCGGAGCCCTACAACGCCATGTACGACCCGGCCAAGGTGCCGATGGTCAACCGCAAGGCGACTCCGGAGGAGGAGGCCAAGCAGCATCCGCTGCTGAAGGTGAAGCTCGACGCCTTTGACGGCCGCACCGGCTATGACGAGCACAATCCCAACAACCTGGTGCGCATGCCGGAACTGGAGCTGCGGCAGATGCGGGCGACCTATTACGGCATGATCACCCAAGTCGACGACCAGATCGGCCGCCTCGTCGCCTATCTGAAGCAGACCGGCGAATACGAGGACACGCTGATCGTGCTCACCTGCGATCATGGCGAGATGGGCGGCGATCACTATTGCTGGGGCAAGGAGGTCTATTTCGAGCAGAGCTTCCACATCCCGCTGATCATCCGCGATCCGCGCCGCCTGGCCGACAAGGGGCGCGGTACCCGGATCGACCGCTTCACCGAGGCGGTGGACATCCTCCCCACCATCCTCGACTGGCTCGGCCGGCCGATCCCCGAGCAATGCGACGGCCGCTCGCTGCTGCCGTTCCTGGAGGGCGCGCCGCCGCCGGATTGGCGGCGCGAGGTGCACTACGAGCTCGATTTCCGCTTCTCCTACACTTCGCCGGGCTTCGACGGCGAGACGGCGCTCGGGCTGCATCCCGACGAATGCTACCTCACCGTGATCCGCGACGAGGACTACAAATACGTCCATTTTGTCAGCCTGCCGCCGCTGCTGTTCGACATGCGCAAGGATCCGCACGAGATGACCAACCTGGCCGGCGACCCGCAGTACCGCGACGTGCTGCTGACCTACGCGCAGAAGATGCTGTCCTGGCGCATGCGCCACGCCGACCGCACCCTGGTCAACCTGCATTTGACCGATCGCGGCGTGGTCGACGGGCGGCAGCGGCACCTGCGAGGCCAGGAATGACTGAAGCAGGCATGAGCGACCTGGACCTCACCCGCGGCGCCGAATGGGCGGCGCTGAAGCGTCACCGGCAATCCCTTGCGAAGACCCGCATCGGCGACCTCTTCGCACGGGATGCCGGCCGCTTCGCGCAGTTCTCGCTGCAGCTAGACGATTTCGCCCTCGACTTCTCCAAGAACCTGGTGACGCAGGAGACGATGCGGCTGCTGCGCGACCTGGCGACGAAGGCCGGCATCGAGACCTGGCGCGACCGCATGTTCGCCGGCGAGCGGATCAACACCACCGAGGATCGCGCCGTCTTCCACGTCGCCCTGCGCCACCAGGGGCGCGCGCCGATGACCGTCGACGGCAAGGACGTGATGCCGGACGTGCGCGCGGTGCAGGCGCGGATGCGGGATTTCGCCGCGGCGGTGCGCGACGGCCACTGGGTCGGCGCCACCGGCCAGCGCATCCGCACCGTGATCAACATCGGCATCGGCGGCTCGGATCTCGGCCCCGCGATGGCGGTGCAGGCGCTGCGCCCGTTCTGCCATCCGGAACTGCGCTTCCATTTCGTCTCCAACGTCGACGGCGCGCATCTCGAGGCCGCCCTCGCCCATGCCGATCCGGCCACGACCCTGTTCATCGTCTCCTCCAAGACCTTCACCACGCAGGAGACGCTGGCGAATGCGAACGCGGCGCGGGACTGGCTCACCGCGCGGCTCTCCGCCGCGGCGGTGCCGAGGCATTTCGTCGCCGTCTCCGCTGCGGTCGACAAGGCCAAGGCCTTCGGCATCGACCCGGCGAACGTTTTTGGCTTCTGGGACTGGGTCGGCGGCCGCTATTCCATGTGGTCGGCCATCGGCCTGCCGATCGCGGTGGCGCTGGGCTGGGACGGGTTCGAGAAGCTGCTGGCCGGCGCCCATGCCATGGACCGGCACTTCCGCGAGGCGCCCATGGAGCGCAACCTGCCGCTGACCATGGGGCTGATCGCGCTGTGGAACATCGACTTCCTGGGTTGCGACGCCTATGCGGTGCTGCCCTATGCGCAGGACCTGGCGCGGCTGCCGGCCTATCTCCAGCAGCTCGAAATGGAGAGCAACGGCAAGGGCCGCCGGCGCGACGGCAGGCCGGTGAGATGCGCCACCGGCCCGGTGCTGTTCGGCGAACCCGGCACCAACGGCCAGCACGCCTTCTATCAGCTGATCCACCAGGGCACGCAGAAGGTGTTCTGCGATTTCATCCTGGCCGCGCGCGACCGCTCGGGCCATCCCGACCTGCACCGCCTGCTGACGGCGAATTTCCTGGCGCAGAGCCAGGCGCTGATGCTCGGCAAGAGCGCCGCCGAAGCCGAGTCGGAGATGCGCAAGGCGGGGATGAAGGCCAAACAGGCGCGCATCCTGGCGCCGCACCGGGCCTTTTCGGGCGACCGGCCCAGCAACTCCATCCTGCTGGGCGAGCTCGACCCCTACCACCTGGGCAAGCTGATCGCGCTCTATGAGCACAAGACCTTCGTGCTCGGCATCCTGTGGGGCATCAATTCCTTCGATCAATGGGGCGTCGAGCTCGGCAAGCAACTGGCGAACGACATACTGGGCGGTTCAGGAATCGCCCGCGACGGCTCGACAGCGGGTCTGATGGCTCTCTATGATGCGTGGCGCACCTAGTCACGCTCTCGGGATTCGCCATTCATGTTGTCGATCGATCAGTCCCGCACCGATCTGTGCGAGGAGTTCAAGCGCCAACCCTCCGGCTATCACAGCGCCGATCTGCATCGGCTGCTGGATCTGATGCGCTGGGGCCATGCGCGCGGCAAGACCATCGTGCTCTGCACCGTGCCGCACAAGGAATGGCGCCTGGCGAAGTTCGGTCCGCGCCGCGGCACCAGGCTGCAGGTCGACCAGTCGCGGGTGTTCCACGATCACGACGAGGCGGTCTGGGCCTGTTTCCGCGCGCGCTGGAAGGAAATGACCGGTCGCGATTGCCCGGTCGAATAGTCACAATCCGAGAATTGCATCATGCCCGAACGTCTGCTCGCCTATACCGACAAGCTGAGCGCGAAGCCCGGCGACCTGGTCCAGGTCAAGGTCAGTTCGCCCCAAGCCGGTAAGTATCGCGCGCGGCTGGTGCGGGTGATCTGTGGCGACGATTCCGCCGAGGGGCCGGGCTTCAAGGTCGAGCCGGTGAAAGGCGTCGCCGAGTCGGAACATTCCGCGCGGTTCCAGCCGGTCCCGCTCGGCTCCTACGCCGCGATCAAGGACCGCAAAGGCTTCGCGCTCGACTCATTCTCGCTCAGCGCCTTCATCTGGCCGACCTGGCTGGAAAAGGGCGAGGCCCAGTGCATCCTGGGCAACTGGGACGCGGCGAACGCCACCGGCTATGCGCTCTATCTCGATGAGCAGGGCCGCCTCGCCCTGCGCGTCGGCGATGCGGCGGCCGTCGCCCTGCCGGGCAAGCTGCTGTCGCGCCACTGGTACCGCGTCGCGGCCAGCTTCGATGCGAAGACCGGGCGCGTGACCTTGGCCGCCCATCGCCAGCTTGCCTATGCCGGCAACCCCCAGCGCGACATCGCGAAGGGCAAGGCGAAGGCCTCCGCCGCCGCCAACCGCTTCCTCATCGCCGCCTGGAACGACGGCGCCAAGGTCGCCGCCCATTTCAACGGCAAGATCGATTCGCCCGCCGTCTACGCGAAGGCATATCCCGTCGAGACCCTGCTCACGCCGCCCGGCGGGCGCGGCGCGCTGGCGCCGCGCCAGGCGGTGGCAGCGTGGGATTTCTCGCGCGACATCCCTGGCACCTCCGTTGTCGACCGCGGCCCGAAGCGGCGCCACGGCCAGACGGTGAATCTGCCGACCCGCGCCATGACCGGCTGGAACTGGAACGGCACCGAGCACAACTGGGTGCACAAGCCCGAGCACTTCGGCGCCATTCATTTCCACGACGACGATCTCTACGATTGCGGCTGGGAGACCGACTTCGCCCTGCGCCTGCCGAAGGCGCTGAAGAGCGGCATCTACTGCCTGCACCTGACGCAAGGCGCGCTGGAGGAATTCGCGCCGCTTTTCGTCACCCCGCCCAGGGGCAAGGCCACGGCCAGGCTCGCCTTCCTGGTGCCGACCGCGAGCTACCTCGCCTATGCCAACCACCAGATGCCGACGTCGTGGCATTTCGACGAGCTGAGCTCGTCGAAATTCACCACCCTGTCGCCGACCGACCAGTTCATGGAGGAGTGCGGCTCGCTCGGCCTCTCCACCTACGACATTCACAACGACGGCAGCGGCGTCTGCCATTCGTCCTACCTGCGGCCCATCCTTAACATGCGGCTGAAGACCGACCTGTGGCAGTTCAACGCCGACACCCACATCATCGACTGGCTGGAAGCGAAAAAGATTCCCTACGACGTCATCACCGACGAGGAGCTGGAGCGCGACGGCGTCGCGGCGCTGAAGCCCTATGCCTGCGTAATGACCGGGACGCACCCGGAATACTACAGCGAGCGCATGCTGGACGGCGTGCAGGACTACACCAACCAGGGCGGCCGGTTGATGTATCTGGGCGCCAACGGCTTCTACTGGCGCATCGCCTGGCACCCGAAACTGCCGGGAGTGATCGAGCACCGCCGGTCAGAGGACGGCATGCGCGCCTGGTGGACCGAGACCGGCGAGAACTTCATGGAATTCACCGGCGAATATTCCGGCCTGTGGCGGCGCAACGGGCGGCCGCCGAACATGCTCGTTGGCGCAGGCTTCACCGCCCAGGGCTTCGACTATTCGGGCTGGTACGACCGCAATCCGGACAGCCGCGACCCGCGCGCCGCCTTCATCTTCAAGGGCGTCGGCGAGAACGAGAAGATCGGCGATTTCGGCTCGATCGGCGGCGGCGCCGCCGGCTGGGAGCTGGACCGCGCCGATGCCAGCCTCGGCACCCCGCCGCACGCGCTGATCCTGGCCACCGCCAGCGAATTCCCGGCCAGCTATCACTGGGTGAAGGAGGAGTTCAATCACTCCCACTCCGCCGTCAATGGCGATACCTGTCCGATGGTGAAGGCCGACATGGTGTTCTTCGAGACGCCCAAGGGCGGCGCGGTGTTCTCGGTGAGCTCGATCTCCTGGGCCGGCTCGCTGGCGCACAACCGCTACGACAACAACGTCAGCCGCATCACCGAGAACGTGGTGCGGCGCTTCCTGGAGGCGAAGCCGCTCTAGATGTCCGGCTCGGCCCGGACCGGCGAGATCTTGGGCCGGTCGAGGAAGTGGCTGTAGACCAGGACCTGGGTTACCGTGCCGCCGCCCTGCGACAGCGGCAGGAACAGCGTCTCGGTCTCGACGTAGCGCTGGCTGGCGGTGATGTCGATGGAGAAATCGACGAAGGCCTCGCGGTTGTCGACAGCGAGGTTGTAGTTCTCCAGCACGAAGTCCAGCCCTTCGCCCTCATAGACCTGGCGCACGGTCAGGCCGGTTGGATCGGTCGTCCGCGCCTCGACCTCGCGCCAGCCGACCTGGCGGTAGCGGTAGTCCCGCGGATCGTCCAGCACATCGACCACCAGCACGTTCGGCATCAGGGCAAGGACCGGCTTCAGATGAAGATCATCGTAGCGCGGCAGTTTCCCGCCGGACTGAGCCTGCAGCCACACTTCGTAGACCGCCCGTGATTCGTTGCTGAGCCGCCCGAGCGTCTCCAGCGCCGCCAGCTTGTCGCTCTCCGCCATCAGCGAGCCGTCGGCGGCCGGCAAGAGGCGACGCGACATCTTCATGACTCTTGCGATCCGCGCGAGCTGACGCGCATCAGCCGATCGCGCGTCTCCGACACCGCATTGGCATGGCCGTCGAAGCCCTCATAGGTGGCGAGCCGCCGGGCCTGCAGCGCCGCTTCGCCATAGCCGGCCTGGGTCACGTAGGCAACGGAGCTGCGCTTGATGAAGTCATACACGCTCAGCGCCGAGCTGGTCTTGGCGGCGCCCGAGGTCGGCAGCACCGCGTTGGGGCCGAGCACGAAATTCGCCAGCGTGTTGGGCGTGCGGTCGCCGAGCAGGATTTCCGCCGCGTTGCGGATCTTGCTCATGTGCTGCCAGGGATCGCTGGCATGGATGGTGAGATGCTCCGGCGCGTAGTCGTTGACGAAGTCGCAGGCGGAGTCGAAATCCGGCGCCAGCACGATGCCGCCCTGCGGTCCCTTCAGCACCGTCGCGGAGAAGTCCACGCGCTGCTCGGACATCTGCGCCCAGAAGCCGGGGATGGCGGCGCGGGCATCTTCCGCGACCTGGCGCGAATTGGTGACCAGGAAGCAGGAGGAATCCGGCCCGTGCTCCGCCTCGATCAGCAGATCGAGCGCCGCCAGCCTGCCATCGGCGGTCTCGTCGGCCAGGATGATGGATTCCGACGGTCCCGCGAGGATGCCGGGGTCGATACGGTGCGCCAGCAGCTTCTTCGCCGCCACCAGATAGGGGCTGCCCGGCCCCACCATCTTGACCACGCGCGGCACGGTCGCCGTGCCATAGGCCACGGCCGCCACCGCCTGCGCGCCGCCGCAGCGATAGACCTCGCGCACGCCGGCCAGCTTCGCCGCCACCAGCGTCGCCGGGTCGGTGCGCCCGTCGGGCAGGGGCGGCGTGCAAATGATCACGCGCGGCACCTTGGCGACGATCGCCGGGACAGCAGTCATCACCGTAACGGAAGGAAATGATCCCTTGCCGCGCGGCACGTAGCAGGCGACGGAATCGATCGGCGACCAGCGCTCTCCGGCGAAGATGCCGGGGCGCATCTCCTTCATCCACATGTCCTCGGGCAGCTGCGCCTGGTGGTAGCGCCGGACGTTGTCGACGGCGTATTCCAGCGCCGCGATCACCTCCGGCGCCACTGCCTTGAAGGCCTGCTCGAATTCGTCATCCGGGGTGCGGATCGCATCCGGCGACAGTTGCGCGCCGTCGAACCGCGCGGCGAAGCGCGCCAGCGCCGCGTCGCCATCCCGGCGCACCTCCTCGATGATCGGCGCCACCCGCGCCTCGAACACGGCGAGATCGGCCTCGGAGCGGACCAGCAGCCGGTCGCGCGCCTCGCGCGACAGCGATGTCAGCTCGAACAGGGCGATGGGCCGATCCATGGGGGCGGAACTCCGGAAACCGCAATCAGGTCTGCAATACGGAGTATTGGGCGTTCTGGCAACGGGGTGCGACGGTTCGCGCACCGGCGCCCGATCCGGCGCGGTTCAGCGTCCGGGCTTGGCCTGGCCGCGGGCGACCGACTTTTGGTGACCGAAGGCGAGGATGTCGCGCTCCATGCGCTCATAATCCTCGATCGAGACGCAGCGATCGACCCGCTTGCCGTCATCCGAGAGCGGAAACAGGCCGAACTCGCAGCGGCCGAAGTGGCGCGAGCGCACCAGCCAGGCGTAGTGGCCAAAGACCGGTCGCCGCTCGGTCATCACCAGCCGGTAGCATTCCTCCATGAAGTCGCGGCCCTGGAACACCATCTCGTCCAGGTAGCGGCCGGTGAAATCGAAGCCGGTGTATTGCACCACCCGGGTGCCGACCAGGCGATAGCGGAACCGCGTCGGTTCGCCCAGCGCATCCAGCATCATCAGGTTGGGCAGCAATTCGCGCACGTCGACCGGATCGAACTCCGCCCGCGCCGGCATGCCGCGCCCGGCCTTTTCCCGCCAATACGCGCAGAGCTGGTGGATGCGCTGGGATTGCACGATCGAGGGATCGTGGCTGTAGCCGGATTCCTGCGTCGACGTGGTGAGATCGTCGAGCGGCCGCGGATCGATCTGCGCCCCGAAGCCTTGGTCGCCCTGGGACGCTGCCGTAGGGTCTTCTTCCGACATTGACTTACCGTTCAAGCGCCAGTCCGGTCACAGGTCCCCGACCCACCGTCCACCTGCATCACGGTTAATGCCACATTAAAATCGAACCCTCCCAAGTATTTATGGGTCTGCGGGGTGATTTGGCAAGAGCTTATACCGCAATTTACGACTGTAATACTCGGCGATAGATCTCTGCCATCGCCTCATCGAAGCAGCAGAACGTCACCCGCACCGGCCGCATTTGGCCCGCCAAGGCGTCGGAGACGGCCGCCACGGCCACGCGCGCCGCGGCCTCCGGCGGGTAGCCGAAGATGCCCGTCGATATTGCCGGAAAGGCGATGTCCGCCGCTCCGGCGGCGGCGGCCAGGGCGAGCGCCCGGGTGTAGCACCCGGCCAGCAGCGCCGCTTCCCCCGCCGCGCCGCCCTGCCAGACCGGCCCGACGGCATGGATGACGTGGCGCGCCCGCAGGCGGAAGCCGGGCGTGATGACGGCCGAGCCGGCCGGGCAATGGCCGATCGCGCGGCAGGCGGCCGCCAGTTCCGGGCCGGCGGCGCGGTGGATGGCGCCGCAGACCCCGCCGCCGGGCAGCAGGCGGTCATTGGCGGCATTGACGATGGCGTCGACATCCAGCTGCGTGATGTCGCCCACGACCACGGCCATCCGGCCGCCGGGCTTTCTGGGGTCTTGCGGCATCGCCATCTCCATCGGCTAAGTTTGGGCCCATCCTAGCCCTCTTGGGGGCACTCCTGGAAAGACAGGGCCACGACCGATGTGCGGCCGATACAGCTTCACCCTGCCACCCGACGCCATCCGCGAGCTGTTCCGGGTGATGACCGGCCTCAACCTGCGCCCGCGCTACAACATCGCGCCGACCCAGGAGGCGCCGGTGATCGGCCTCGACGAGCGCGGCGACCGCGCCCTGAAGATGTATCGCTGGGGATTGGTGCCGCGCTGGAGCAAGGCCCTGCCGACCAGCGCCCCCATGATCAACGCGCGCGCCGAGAGCATCGCCGAGAAGCCGGCCTTCCGCGACGCCTTCCGCAAGCGCCGCTGCCTGGTTCCCGCGGACGGCTTCTTCGAGTGGAACAAGGACAAGAGCAGCGGCGACCGGCGGCCCTGGCGCATCTTTGCCGCCGACCGCCCGGCCTTCGCCTTCGCCGGGATCTGGGAGGCCTGGCGCGATCCCGCGGCGGGCGCCGAAGCACCCGTCATCCGCAGCTTCGCCGTCGTCACCACCTCGGCCAATGACCGCATCGCCCCGATCCATGACCGCATGCCGGTGATGCTGGCGCGCACGGATGAGGATGCCTGGCTCGCCGCCGACACGCCGGCGGAACGGCTGCAGGCGCTGCTGGCGCCCTACCCGGCGGAGCTGACCGGCTGCTACCGCGTCGACACCCGCGTGAACAGCGTCCGCAACGACGACCCGGACTGCATCAAACCCGTGGAATAAGCCCGCTTTCCTGAACCAATTGGTTCCTTTGCGCCGGCCCTGGCGACAGGCTAGGGTGCGGGCCGCAGAGGGGATTCATGGCCATCAACATCGTCGATCCGCAGTCGCCCGGACAGCGCCATGTGGACAGCTACTGGGCGGCAACCGCCGGCGCCGAGATCGCCGATGCGGCGCCCGTCGCCACCGACATGGATGTCGACATCGCCGTCATCGGCGGCGGCTATACCGGTCTTTCCACCGCCTATCACCTTGGCCGCAAATTCGGCCTCAAGGCCCATGTGCTGGAGGCGAACCAGATCGGCTGGGGCTGCAGCGGCCGCAATGGCGGCTTCGCCACGCTGGGCATCGGCAAGACCAGCATGGCCGGCTGGATCGACACATGGGGCGCCGCCGAGGCGCGGCGGATCTTCGACCAGTCGCGCGATGCCGTTCGCCTGGTGCGCGACCTGCTGCGGGACGAGGCGATCGACGCCGAGGCGACGCCGGACGGCAACCTGGAGCTCGCCCATCTGCCGAACCGCATGCGCGGCCTGGAGCACGACCAGCGCTTCATGCAGGAGAAGTTCGGCGTGCCGTCCCGCCTGCTCGACAAGGCCGAACTCGAGCGCAGCTTCCTGATCAGCCGCGAGGCGCATGGCGCGCTGCTCTACGAGGAAGGTTTCGCCCTGCACGCGCTGAAATACGCGCGCGGCCTGGCGCGCGCGGCCCAGAAGGCCGGCGCCATTCTTCACGGCGCTTCGCCGGTTCAAGGCTGGTCCCGCGACGGCAAGCGCCACGTGCTGGCGACGCCGGGCGGCAAGGTGCGCGCGAAGCAGGTCGTCATCGCCGGCAACGGCTATACCGGGGACCGCCTGCACCCGGCGATGGACGGCCGCCTGCTGCCGGCCCTTTCCAACATCATCGTGACCCGGCCGCTGACCGCGGCGGAACGCGCCACGCTCAACTGGTCGACCACGCTGCCGATCAGCGATTCGCGCAATCTCCTGTTTTACTATCGCCTGCTGCCGGATCACCGCATCCTGTTCGGCGCCCGCGGCGGCATCGAGGACACCGCCGCCAGCCGCGACCAGCACAAGGCCTGGCTGCAGCGCCGCCTGGCCGACATGTTCCCGATCCTCGGCGGCATCGAGGTCACGCATTTCTGGAACGGCTGGGTGTGCGTGCCGTTCGACAAGTCGCCCCATGTCGGCAGCGTCGACAACGGCAGCGTGCATTACGCGCTCGGCTATGTCGGCACCGGCGTCGCGCTGGCGACCTATTGCGGATTGCTGCTGGCGCACCGGCTGGCCGGGAGCGAATCGTTGCGGCCGTCGCCGCTGCTGGCGCGGCCGCTGCCGCGCTTCCCCTTCCCGGCTTTGCGCCGGACCTATCAGCGGGCCATGTACGCGCTGTTCGAATTCCAGGATCGGCGCTGAGATCATGGCAAGCGAAGACACCAAGGACCTGGCCATCGCGCCGCCTTCGCTTGCCAAGCTCATCGTCGGCCCGCTTGCGCTGCTGGCGATGGGCAGCGTCTGGGGCCTGGGCTTCGCGCTCTCCAAGGTGGCGGGCGAGGCCGGCGCGCATCCGGCCGGATTGATCATCTGGGAGACGCTGGGCAGCGGCGCCCTGCTGCTCCTGGTCTGCGCCATGCTCGGACGCTACCCGCGCCCGCAATGGCGCTACCTGCGCAACTACATCATCAACGGCCTGCTCGGCTTCACCATTCCCGGACCGATCCTGTTCTGGATCGCACCGCATCTGCCGGTGGCGGTGCTGACCCTGATGATCCCGATGGCGCCGCTGCTCACCTACGTCATCATCCTCTGCCTGCGCGTAGAGCGCTTCGATCCGCTGCGGGCGCTGGGCGTCGTCGCCGGATTTGCCGGCGTCGCCTGCATCGTGCTGCCCGAGAGCAGCCTGCCGGAGCCGGGCCAGGTCGGCTGGGTGCTCCTCGGTCTCGGCGCGGCGTCCTTCTACGCGCTGCAGAATCTCTATATCGCGCTGCATTCGCCGCCCGATTCCGACGTGCTGACCCAGACCACGGGCATGCTGCTGATGGGCGGGCTCATGGCGCTGCCCCTGGCGGCGGGGCTGGACGGCTTCCTCCTTCCCACTTTTCCCATGACCGTGCCGGTGCAGGCCGCCGCCGCGATGCTGGTGATCAACGCCGGCATGATGATGCTGTTCGTCTGGGTGGTGCGCACGGTGGGTCCGGTCTTCGCCTCGATGACGGCGAACGTCATCACGGTTGCCGGCGTGTTCTGGGGCTGGATCATCTTCCAGGAAATGGTCAGCGCCTGGATCTGGGTCGCCATCATCGCCATGGCGCTCGGCGTCGCCCTGGTCACCCTGCGCCGGGCCGTCCCGGTGACGCCGCCGCATCCCTAGCAATCCTTGCCGCCGCGGCGTTGGCGAGGCAGTCTGGCGCGATCACCTGCGAAAGGGCCAGGCATGAGCATCGAGTTCCTGATCACCTCCTTCATCGTCGTGGTGTCGCCGGGAACCGGCGTGGTCTTCACCCTGGCGACCGGCCTGACGCGCGGCGCCCGCGCCGCCATCGTGGCGGCCTTCGGCTGCACCCTCGGCATCGTGCCGCACATGGCGGCGGCGATCCTGGGCCTGGCGGCGCTGCTGCACACCAGCGCGCTGGCCTTCCAGGTTTTCAAGTACCTGGGCGTCGCCTATCTGCTCTACATGGCGTGGGACGCCTGGCGCGAGCACGGCGCGCTCAAGGTCGAGAAGGACACCGGTTCCCGCTCGGCGCTCCAGGTGACGGTCAAGGCGATCCTGATCAACATCCTCAATCCGAAGCTGTCGATCTTCTTCCTCGCCTTTCTGCCGCAATTCATGCGCGCGGACGAGGCGGCGCCCCTGGCGCGCATGCTGGAGCTCAGCCTTGTGTTCATGCTGATGACGTTCGTCGTCTTCGTCGGCTACGGGCTGTTCGCGGCGAAGATCCGCGACCACGTCGTCTCGCGGCCCGCCGTGCTTACCTGGATGCGGCGCACCTTCGCCGGGGCCTTCGTGGCGCTCGGCGCCAAGCTGGCCTTCGCCGATCGCTGAAATGGCAACGGCCCGCATCGAGCGACGCGGGCCGTGCAGAGACCATTTGAAGTGGATCAGGCGGCGAGCAGATAGCCGCCGACCGCCGCCATCACGAGGCCGCCGAGGCGCAGCGGCAGCCGCGTCGCCTGCGCCCGCAGCAGCAAGGCGATGCCGAAGCCCGCGGCATGCAGCAGCGCCGTCGCCAGCACGAAACCGGCGCCATAGGCCGCCGGATGGGCGAAGCCCGGCAGCTCCGTGCCGTGGGCATGGCCATGGAACAGCGCGAACAGGCCGACCACCCCCATCGCCACCACCAGGGGCAGGCGCGCGCCCAAGGCGATCAGGCCGCCGATCGCCAGCACCGAGCCGCCGATGCCGAACTCCACCATCGGCAGCGCCGCGCCGGACAGCGCCAGTGCCGCCCCCGCCACCATCACGCTGACGAAGGCCGCGGGCACCAGCCAGGTCGCCCGGCCGCCCAGCTGCGCCGCCCAGATGCCCACGCCCAGCATCGCCAGCAGGTGGTCGAGGCCCAGCAGCGGGTGCGAAAAGCCGGCGACGAATCCGCTTTCGCCGAACAGATGGACGCCGGTATGCGCCATCGCCGGCGAAGCGAGGGCGGTGAGTACCGCCGCGGCGGTCAAAATTTGTCCTGTCCTGGTCGTCATCCCTGCTACCCTTCCTTTTAGAGTTCCCGATACCGACACGCGATCACGAATGCCTGCCACCCACCACCACGGCGAGGGATACATGGCCGAAGCGCCGCGCTTCCTGCATCCAGCTGCCCTCATTCTGGTCGACCTGCAGCGCGCGATCAATGATCCGCGCTGGGCGGCCGAGGGTCCGCGCAACAATCCGGCCGCCGAAACCGCCGCCGCGGCCCTGCTCGGGCGCTGGCGCGGCCTGCGCTGGCCGATCGTGCACGTGCGCCACGATTCGACCGAACCGAATTCGACCTACCGCCCCGGCCAGCCGGGCAACGACTTCAAGCCCGAGACGGCGCCCCGCGCCGGCGAGACGATCATCCCCAAGCGCGTCAACAGCGCCTTCATCGGCACCGACCTCGACCATCACCTGCGCGACATCGGCGCGTCGACCCTGGTGATCCTCGGCGTCATCACCAACAACTCGCTCGAGGCGACCGTGCGGACGGCCGGCAATCTCGGCTACGCGGTTTACCGGCCCGAGGATGCCTGCTTCACCTTCGCCCGCCGCGACCTGCGCGGGAAACTGTGGCCGGCCGAGGACGTCCATGCCCTGTCGCTGGCCAATATGCACGGCGAATACGCGCAGGTGACGACCTCTGCCGCGATCCTCGCCGCCTTGCCGGCCTAGGCGGCGACGCCCTCCTCGTTGGCATAGCGCTTGAAGAACGCGCCGGTCAGCACGCCGAGCACCAGCCAGAACACCAGGCTGGAGGCGATGTCGACCGCGACGAACTTGTGTTCCAGCTCTTCCGGCGCCAGGCCGCCAGGGCTGGCCGGCTGCGGCGCACCGACCACGTGCGGCAGCGCGATCAGCACCGCGGCGATGACAAAGCCGATGACATTGCGCATCCGCACTGCCGCGAACAGGCCGGCGGCCGTCGCGATGGCGGTGCCGATCCACCAGACCTGACGCTCCAGCAGCGGCGCCGCTTCGGTGCCCGGCAGTTCGGGCGGCAGGCCGAAGCTCTGCGCGAGCGAGAAGCACGCGAAGCCCGCCAGGCCCCAGAGGATCCCACGGCGCCAATCGGCGCCCTTGCCGAAGAACACGATGGCGGCGGTCAACAGGAAGGCATAGCCGACGCCGGTCACGACATCGGCGCCCAGCGTGAACAGGTTGCGCTGCCAGCCATCCGCGGGTTCCCAGGCCGCCGCGTCGTGATGATGCTCATGGCCCTCCGCCTCGCCCGTCGTTGCCTCGGGCGCCGCGGCCTCGCTCGGCGCGGCGGGCGCGGCCGCCTCACCGGCCTTCTCGTAGACTTCCGCCGCCAGGATCAGCGGCGTGGTGCCGATCATGTGCAAGCCCCAATTGACCGCGCCAGCGGCAATGCCGGCGAGCAGCGCAACGGTCAGGAACAGGCGCAGATATCCGAACATGCGGTCACGCGGCACAAGCGGCCGGCCTCCAGATCAAACATTCAAGCGATACCAGGGGCGATGACGCCCCCGGGAATTTCGCGGGGAATTAGTGGCAGGGGAAGTTGTTGGCGTGGCGCGCGTCGTGCGCCGCGTTGTGCAGCACGCTGGCCCCGGCGAAGCCGATGCCGTAGATGAAGACGCCGCCAAACACGGCGAGCATCATCGCGGCCAACAGGGCGGCCGAGCGGGCATTGAGCTTGCTGCCCGAATGAGCGGCGGTGCGGATCTGGTTCATCTCGTTTCTACCCCGTCTGTGGGCCTGCGCCCCGGCCTGATCGGCCGCCCGGCAACATGCCTCGGAAATCATTGCGTTCCCGAAAATTGCCCGATTTGCCTTGCCCTGGCAAGGCTTACCGGCCCTTTCACGGGGCGTGATCGATAAGATGCAAGAACGATCCGAGCACACTGCCCTGGCGGCGACCCAGGCTCCCCAAATCGCGACAGCGGGCATCCTGGGCCGCGAACAGGGCCGGCGACTCGCCTTCCGAAACCACGCGGGCGTAGTGGAATTCATGCCCTCGAAAGGCCGCGCCCGCCCGCCCCAGCGGCCCGTCCGCCAGCAGCCGCGCCTGCCGGTAGCCGAGATGCAGCCTGCGCTCGGCGAAGGAGGTGACGACGGGCAGCAGCCCGGCCATGGCGTGGCGGGTGCCGCCGGCATCGACCAGCCCCTCGCCCAGCACCATGTAACCGCCGCATTCGCCATAGACCGCGGCACCCCGTGCCGCCGCCCGGCGCAGGCCGCCGAGGAAACCCGCATTGCCGGCGAGCCGTCCGGCATGCAGCTCCGGATAGCCGCCCGGCAGAAACACCGCATCCGCATCGGCGGCCGGCGCCTCGTCGGCGAGCGGCGAGAAGAACGTGAGCGTGGCCCCGGCATCGCGCCAGCCTTCCAGCGTCGCGGCATAGGCGAAGCCGAAGGCGACGTCGCGGGCGACCGCGATCCGCTGTCCGAGCGGGGGCATGGGCGGCTGGGCATGGCCGGGCATCGCGGCGACGGCCGGCGGCCGCATCAGCGCCACCAGCCGGTCGAGATCGAGATGCGGCGCCAGGCGATCGGCCAGGCTCCCGGCGTAGGATGCAAGGTCGGCGTGTTCTTCCGCCTGCACTAGGCCCAGATGCCGGCTGGGCAGCGCCAGATCGGCGAAGCCCGGCAGGTATCCCAGCGCGGATAGCCCGGCACGCTTTGCCGCCTGCGCCAGCATGTCGTGATGCCGCTCGCCGCCGACCTCGTTGAAGACGACCCCCGCGACATCGACCCGCGCATGGTGCCGCTTCAGGCCTTCCAGAATCGCCGCCGCGGTGGCGCCGATGCCTTTCGCGCGCAACACCAGGACAACCGGCAGGCCGGTCAGCGCCGCGATCTCCGCCGTCGAGCCGGGCGCCAGCGCCGCGTGATCTTCATCCGGCATCGGCGCGCCGTCGAACAAGCCCATGACGCCCTCGACGACCAGCACATCGGCCCCCGCCGCCGCCCGCGCGGTCAGGCTTGCGACGGTCTCCGGCCGCATCGCCCAGCTGTCGAGGTTGTAGCAGGCGCGCCCGGTGGTGCGCGCGTGAAAGGCTGGATCGATGTAGTCCGGCCCGACCTTGCAGGACGCCACGCGATGGCCGCGCCGCGCCAGCAGCGCCAGCAGCGCCAGGGTCACCGTGGTCTTGCCGCTGCCCGACGACGCGGCTGCAATGATCGCGCCGCGCGCGGTCATCGGGCGATCACGAACCCGTCTGGCCCTGGCGGCGCAGGCCGAGCGGATCGGGCGACAGGGTGCGGCCCTGCATCGCGCCCAGCCAGTCGAGCGCGGCGCGCAGCCGCACGATTTCGCCCACCACGACGATGGCCGGCGGCTCGATGCCGCTTTGCGCGATGTCGGCGGCGCAGGCGCCCAGCGTCGTCTCCAGCACGCGCTGCTCGGACGACGTGGCCTTGCTCACCACCGCGACGGGCTCGCCGGGCTTGCGCCCCTCCTCCATCAGGCGGCCGGAGATCTGGCCGATATGCTTCAGCGCCATGTAAAGGACGATGGCGGGCGACCCGCGCGCGATCGCCGCCCAATCGACTGCTTCGGGCATGACGCCGCCGGCGTCGTGGCCGGTGATGAAGGTGACGGAGTGGTTGCAGTCGCGGTGGGTGACCGGAATGCCGGCATAGGCGAGGCCGCCGATCCCGGCGCTCACCCCCGGCACGATGCGGAACGGGATGCCGGCATCGACCAGGCTCAGGGCCTCCTCGCCGCCCCGGCCGAAGACGAAGGGATCGCCGCCCTTCAGGCGCAGCACCCGCTTGCCCTCGCGCGCCAGCTGCACCAGGCGCAGGGAGATGTCGGGCTGCTTGGCCGAGGGCTTGCCGCCGCGCTTGCCGGCATATTCGAGGACCGCGCCCGGCCGCGCCAGCTTCAGCACGTCCTGGTCGACGAGGGCGTCATAGACGACGACATCGGCGCTTTGCAGCCCGCGCAGGGCCAGCAGGGTCAGCAGACCGGTCGTTCCCGGCCCGGCGCCGGTCAGCCAGACCCAGCCCGGCTCGATTCCCGGCAAAGTGTTCAGGACGTCGTTCATGCCGCGATCCTAGGGATACCCCGTCCGATGACTAGCCAGATTCGGACGTTAACGCCTAGAATAGCGTCATGACTCGCAAGCCAGAAGGCCCGTTGCGGCGCGGCTGGACAACCGGCGCTTGCGCAACCGCGGCGACCAAGGCGGCGTTTACCGCGCTCGTCACCGGCCAGTTCCCGGATCCGGTCGAAATCACCCTGCCCAAGGGCGAACGGCCGAGCTTCGCGCTGGCCTTGCGCCGGGCCGGAAAGGGCTGGGCGATGGCCGGCATCGTCAAGGACGCCGGCGACGACCCCGACGTCACCCATCTCGCCACCATCCAGGCCAAGGTGAAGGCGCTGCCGCGCGGCGCCGGCATCCAGTTCAAGGCCGGGACCGGCGTCGGCACGGTGACGCGGCCGGGCCTGCCGGTCGAGGTCGGCGAGCCGGCGATCAACCCGGTGCCGCGGCGGATGATGGCGGAGGTGATCGAAGAGGTCGCGGTGGCCCACGGCGCCGAGCCGGATGTGGAGATCGAGATTTCGGTGCCGGGCGGCGAAGAGCTTGCCAGGCAGACCTGGAACCCGCGCCTCGGCATCGAAGGCGGCATTTCCATCCTCGGCACCACCGGCGTGGTGCATCCCTTTTCCTGCTCGGCCTGGATCGCCTCGATCCATCGCGGCATCGACGTCATCCGCGCCGCCGGGCTGGAGCATGCCGCCGCCTGCACCGGCTCGACCACCGAAAGCGCGGTGCAGGAGCGCTACGGCCTGCCGGAGATCGCCTTCATCGACATGGGCGATTTCGCCGGCGCCACGCTGAAATACCTGCGCCATCATCCGGTGAAGCAGCTGACGCTGGCCGGCGGTTTCGGCAAGTTCTGCAAGCTGGCCGAAGGCTTCCTCGATCTCCATTCCGGCCGCAGCCAGGTCAATCTCAACACGCTCGCTGCCTGGGCGGGCGAACGCGGCGCCAACGACCTCACCAGGCGGCGCATCGTCGAGGCCAACACCGCGATGGAGGCGCTCAACATCGCCCTGCAGCAGGGCGTGCCGCTGGCCCAGGTGGTGGCCGACAAGGCGCGCGACGTGGCCGTCGAGCATGTCAACGGCAAGGTCGCGATCGAGGTGCTGGTCTACGACCGCGATTCCAAGCTGGTGGGCGCCGCCGGCGCCTTCGCCTGAGGCCCAGCCATGCGCGTCCTGATCCTCGGCGGCACCCAGGAAGCCTACGAGCTGGCGGAACGGCTGGCGGAGATCGAGCGCCTTGAGATCATCTCGTCGCTGGCCGGACGCACGCGGGAGCCGCGCCAGCCGCGGGGTGCGGTGCGCAGCGGCGGTTTCGGCGGGCCGGAAGGCCTGGCGCGCTATCTGCGGGACGAGGGCATCCGCTTCGTCGTCAACGCCACGCATCCCTTTGCCGACCAGATCAGCGCCCATGCGGTCGAGGCGGCGGCGGCAAGCGGGACCGAGTTGCTGCGCCTGTTGCGCCCGGCCTGGCGGGCGGCGCCCGAGGACCGCTGGATCGCCGCGCGCGACGCGGCCGAGGCAGCCGAACTTGCGCGCCGCGAGGGCGGACGCATCCTGCTGACCGTCGGCTCGGGGGAGCTCGACGCCTTCGCGCCCGTGCGCAATGCCCATTTCGTCGTCCGCATGGTGGACGTGCCGGAGCGGATCCCGCTGCACGACTACCGAATCATCGCCGCGCGCGGCCCCTTCGAACTCGCCGACGAGCTGCGCCTGCTCGCCGAGCATCACATCAACCTCGTGGTGGCCAAGAACAGCGGCGGCGGCGCGACATTCGCCAAGCTGGAAGCCGCGCGCCGCCTGCGCCTGCCGGTCATCATGATCGAGCGCCCGCCGATCGCGCAGGAGCCGCGCTCGCCGGTCGCGACCAGTGTCGACGAGGTGATCGCGGCGCTGCGGGCCCTGCTGGCCTAGTCCGCCGCGACTTTCCTCAGGCGCGGCACGTCGGACAGCAGCAGCACCACCGGCGACATCGCATAGCCCAGGACGCAGACCCACAGCACCGGGGTGAGGCCGAAATACTCGGCGCTGATTCCAGCGAGGATGGCGCCGAGCGGTCCCGGCACGTTGCCGCACATATAGATGACCACCGTGGCGCGGCCGAGCAGCGCGTTGTCGATGCGGTGCTGGCGCAGGGTGCGTTCGAGCGACAGCGTGTAGGTAAGGCCGAAATCCCCCAGCACCTGGCCGAGGATCAGCAGCCCGATCACCGCCGGTCCGCCGATTGCGAAACCCGCCAGCGGTATCATCGCCATTCCCAGGGTGGCCGCGATCACCCCGATGATCATGCCGGGGCCGAGCGGCGTCGCGGCCGCGAGGCGCGTCGTCACCAGCGCCGCCGCCAGCGTCGCGGCGCCGCCGCATCCGACGATGAGGCCGAGCGAGGCCGGCGAGACGTGCAGGTCGCCGACCAGGTACAGCACGTAATAGGCGCCGATGGCGCCGCCGCAGATGGCGCGGATCGACTTGGCGATGGCGAACGGGCGGAACAGCCGGTGACGGAAGACGACCAGGAACCCGACCTTCAGCTCATCCAGGGTCAGCCGCCCGCCGGCAGATGGACTCGGCGCCTCCTGGTGCGGCAGGCGCCACAGCAGGCACGCGGAGACCAGATAGCTGACCGCATCGCACAGGATCGCGATCGGCGCGCCGAGCGCCTGCACCAGTATGCCGCCGACCGGCGGGCCGACGATCTCGGATGCCGCCGCGGTCGATTCCTGCTTGGCATTGGCGTCCAACAGCTGGTCCTTGCCGATCAGCGTCGGGACATAGGCCTGATGCGCGGAATCGAAGATCACCGAGCAGGACGTCACCAGGAAGGTGACGACCAGCAGCTGGGCCAGCGAGAACTGGCCGATCCAGGCGGCGAGCGGAATGGAGAGCAGCAAGGCAGCGCGCGCCAGATCGGTCGCGATCAGCAGGGGCCTTCTGCGCACGCGGTCGATCAGGATGCCTGCGAACAGGCCGAACAGCAGATAGGGCAGCGACGCCGCGACGTTGAGCCAGGCGAAATCGAGCGGCGTGGCACCCAGCAGCAGGACCGCGCCGAGCTGGATCGCCTCGCGCCCGATGCGGGTGCCGAAAGCCGAGGTCGCCTGCGCGCCCCACAGATGGAGGAAGCCGCTGTGTCGCCAGAGGGGTGTCATCTCGTTCCGAGCCTCCCCGCGCAAGAACATCCTTCCCCCCTTGCGGGGGAAGGCAGCGCAGCCTTGGCGAGCAGAGCGAGCTTAGGCGGAGCCGGATGGGGGGTCGCGCGCCTTGCAGGCGCGCATCGCCGAAGGCGATGCAAGCGAGGACTCTTCGCGGACAAACCTGGCGCTGCGACACCCCCCTTCCCAACCTTCCCCCGCAAGGGGGGAAGGGGCGGACCTTGCAGCATCGCTACGCCTTCTTCTTCGGCCGCAGGATGTGGCGGTGGTCAGCGTGGTAGAGGCGGCTGTCCTCGAAATCGCGGGCGCCGAAGACGCGGCCGACCATGATGAGGGCGGTGCGGGTGATCTTGGCCTCCTTCACCTTGCCCTTGATGTCGGCCAGCGTGCCGAAAATCGCCTCCTGGTCCGGCCAGCCGACGCGGAAGACGACCACCACCGGGCAATCCGCGCCGTAGTGCGGGGTCAGTTCCGCCACCACCTTGTGGATGTTGCGGATCGACAGATGGATGGCGAGCGTGGCGCCCGACTTTCCGAGCGTCGCCAGGTCCTCGCCCTGCGGCATGGGCGAGGCGGCGCCGTCGGTGCGGGTGATGATGATGCTCTGGCTGATCTCCGGCAGGGTCAACTCGGTCTTCAGCATCGCCGCGGCGGCGGCGAAGGCCGGCACGCCGGGGGTCACGTCATAATCGATGCCCAGCGCGTCGAGCCGGCGCATCTGCTCGGCGATGGCGCCGTAGATGGAGGGGTCGCCGGAATGCACGCGCGCCACCTTCTTGCCTTCGGCAACCGCCTTCTGCATGTGCCCGACGATCTCCTCCAGGGTCAGCGGCGCGGTGTCGATCACCAGCGCGCCCGGCCGCGCCAGGGCGACCACCGCCGGCGGCACCAGCGAGCCGGCATAGAGCACGACCGGACACTCCTCGATCAGCCGCTTGCCCTTGACCGTGATGAGGTCGGGGTCGCCCGGGCCGGCGCCGATGAAATGCACGATGCTCATGAGTTCCCCGCCTTCACCCGACCGCTCGTCTGGGCATCCATCTTCTTCGCATAGCCGCGCGGCGTATAGACCCAGGCGCCGCCATCGGGCCGCGCCACGGCGCGCGTCGTGCTGGCCCCGACGATGACCAGGGTCAGCATGTCGACATCCTCGATCTTCAGATCGCCCAGGGCCACAACCGTGACCGCCTCGCCGTCGCGCCCCAGATTGCGCCCGAGGATGACCGGCGTATCCTTCGGCCGGTGGCGCAGCAGGATCTCCTTCGCCGCCGCCAGCTGCGTGCGCCGCCGCTGCGACACCGGGTTATAGAAGGCGACGACGAAATCGCCCGCCGCCGCCGCTTGCAGCCGCTGCTCGATCGCCTCCCACGGCGTCAGCAGGTCGCTCAGCGAAATGGCGCAGAAATCATGGCCGAGCGGCGCGCCGATCCGCGCCGCCGCCGTCTGCATGGCCGAGACGCCGGGGAATCCGGTGATCTCGACCCGCGCCCAATCGGGATTCCCCTCGCGGTCGATGAGCTCGAAGACCAGCGTCGCCATGGCGTAGATGCCGGCGTCGCCGGAGCAGATCAGCGCCACGTCGCGGCCTTGCGCGGCGAGGTCGAGGGCGATGCGCACCCGCATCTCCTCCTCTCCCAGCTCGTAGCCGTGCCGCGCCTTGTTCGCCGCCAGCGGCCCGAGCAGGTCGAGATAGAGCTTGTAGCCGACCAGGTCGGTGGCATGGCGCACCGCCGCGTCGACCTCATGGGTGCGGGCTTGCGGCGCGCCCGGCCCGATGCCGATGATGGCGAGCGCGCCCCGCGCCCGGCCGACGGCTTTGGCGTCGATCGGCGTATTGGACAGCGCCAGCGCACAGGTGGCGCGCTGCGAGCGCCGCTTGGGCAGGATCAGGTCGCCATCAGCGCCCACGGCGGCCAGCGCGGCGCCCTCGGCGACACCGTGGCAGCCGGTCTCGCGGAAGACCAGGTCGGAAGGCGTCTTGAGACGCGGCGTCTCGGCTTCGAGCCGGGCGGCGTCGAAGAACCGCGCGGGCACGCCGAGGTCGTGCGCCACCGCGTGGATCGCCGGCTCCGCCGCCTTCAGGGCGATGGACGCGATGCAGGCAACGGCCTCGCGCGCGACATTGGCTTCGGCCAGCGCGCCGTCGACCAGTTGCGCCAGTTCGGCTGCCGCGGCCAGGCGCTCGCAACCGACGCCCAGCGCCACGATCTGCGGCGCGTAGACCAGATCGGCCTGGGCATCGGCGCGCGTGCTGACCAGGATATGGATCGGCGCCGTCTCGCTCCGCGGCAAGGCGTCGAGCCAGGCGGGTGCCGGGCCGGACTCGACGGTGACCCGCGCTGGCTCCCCGGCCAGCAATCTCGCCGCGACCGACTTGTAGTCGCCGACACGCAGACGCCAGCCGGCAGGCGGCTCGTCCAGCGCCACGCCGAGGGAAACATCGCTTGCCGTGGTGATCGCCGCCGTCGCGCCGAGCGCCGCCGCCAGGGTCGCGGCCCAGCGATTGCCCTGGTGATGGCCGCCGAGCAGCGGCACCACGACCGAGCCGTCCTCGGCGATTGCCAGCACCGGCGGATCGCTCCGTTTGTCGCCGAGTTCGGCGCCCAGCGCGCGGATCAGGATGCCGCTGGCGCAGATGCCGATGACCGGCCGGCCGGCGCGGAAGCATTGCGCGATGACCTCGGTGGCAACGGCAAATGTGCGATCCGCATCCGCCACGCGCGACGCGAGGCCGAGCACTTCGCCCGCGCCGAGGATCTGCTGGATGCGGCGCGCCAGCTTCCCGCCCGTGGCCGAGAGCGCGACGATCGCCGCATCGTTGCGCGGCCCGCTCATCGCCAGGCCTCGCCGCGCCGGTGCACCAGCAGCATGGAGAAATACGGCGCCTCGTCCAGCTTCACCTCGGCCAGCGGCAGCACCCGCTGCTGCGCCAGGGTGGCGCGCTCGACATAGCGCGTGCGGTCGATGAGCTTCAGCTCGCCCAGCACCTTGCGCACCTTGCCCAGGTGCCGGCCGACCTTGATGATCGCCGCCGCCTCGACATGCTGCAGCCGGCGGCGCAGATCCTCTTCCGGCAGCGGCGCCGGAACCACCGTCAGCACGTCGTTGCGCGCCGCCAGCGCGCCGCGCGTCGCCACCGCGCAGGCCATCAGCGAGGAGACGCCCGGCACCACCTCGACCCGGCAGCGATCGGTGAGCCGGGCGAAGAGATACATGAACGAGCCGTAGAAGAACGGATCGCCCTCGCAAAGCACGGTCACCTGCCGGCCCGCCTGCGCCGCCGCCGCGATGGCGTCCGCCGCCTTGTCATAGACATCGTCCTTGGGGAACCGGCCGTCGCCGATATTCATGCGGATGGCCATCTCCTCGACCTCGTGGCCGAGATGCGGCGCCGCGATCTGGCGCGCGAAGCTCGGCCCTTCTTCCGGCGCCGGATAGGCGATGAGATCGGCGGTGCGGATCAGCCGCGCCGCCTTCAAGGTCAGCAGTTCCGGGTCGCCGGGGCCGACCCCAACGCCGTAGACGATTCCACTCAAGACTTGTCCCCCACGCTCTTCGTCCCCGCCCACTGCGTCACCGGCATCAGCGGGCGCCAGCCATGCAGATCGCCGACCGGCGACAGCCGCGCCACCGACAGCCGGATCATCTCGCCGCCGTGCCGCGCATGCCAGGCGAGCAGCCGCGCCTCGCCTTCCGCCGTCACCGCGTTGGCGACCATGCGGCCGCCGGGCTTCAGCCGCGCCCAGGCCTGCTCGATCACGCCGTCGTCGCTGAGGCCACCGCCGACAAAAATCGCATCCGGCGCCGGCAATCCGTCATAGGCCTGGGGCGCAGCGCCTCTGACCAGCTTCAGGAACGGCGCGCCCAGAGCGCTTGCGTTGCGCGCGATCAGCTCCTGCCTGGCCGGGTCGGATTCGATGGCGATCGCCGCGAGCGAACGATGCGCGCGCAGCCATTCGATGGCGACGGAGCCGCAGCCGGCGCCGACATCCCACAACAATTGTCCCGGCAAGGGCCGCAGCGCCGCCAGCGTCGCGGCACGGATCTCGCGCTTGGTCAGTTGCCCGTCATGGGCGAAGGCATCGTCCGGCAGACCGGGCGCCAGCGACAGCGGCCGCGCCGCTTCCCCGGCATGGCACAGCACCGCGATGGTGTTGAGATCGGCGGCGCGCGGAAAGTTCCAGGCGGCGGCGCGGCCGGCATAGACCCGCTCCCGTTCCCCGCCCATGTGTTCCAGCACGGTCAGCTCGCTGTCGCCATAGCCGAGCCCGGTCAGCAGCCGGGCGATCTCCGCCGGCGAGCCGCCGTCATGGGACAGCAGCAGCAGCTTGCGCTCCGGCGCCGCAACACCCGTCAGCAGTTCCAGCGGCCGGCCGTGGATGGTCAGGCATTCGACCTCGGCCAGCGGCCAATGCAGGCGCGCGGCGGCGAGCGAGAAGGCGGAGATGTGCGGATGCACCGCCAGTTCCGCCGCGGGCACGCGGCGGGCAAGCGTCACGCCGATGCCGAAATGCATCGGATCGCCGGTTGCCAGCACCACCACGGGACGGCCGCGCCGGGACCAGATCTCCTCGATGGTGCGCGACAGGGGCGAGGCCCAGCTTTGCTTCTCGGCCTTGGCATCCGCCGCCATCGCCAAATGCCGCTCGCCACCGACGATGAGCTCCGCGCCATCGACCAGCGCGCGCAGGCGTCGCGGCAGCGCGTCGAGGCCGTCCTCGCCCAGGCCGATGATGTTGAGCCAGACGCTCATGCCGTGCTCGCCCCCATGTCGTCCGCCAGCGCGTTGATCGCGGCCGCCGCGATGGCGCTGCCGCCGCGCCGGCCGCGCAGGGTCAGATAGGGAATGCCGAGCGCGGCGTCGATCAATTCCTGCTTGGATTCGGCGGCGCCGACGAAGCCGACGGGAAAGGCGAAGATCGCCGCCGGGCGCGGCCCGCCGCCCTCGATCAGGTCGAGGAGATGGAACAGGGCCGTCGGCGCGTTGCCGATGGCGACCACGCTGCCCGCCAGATGCGGCCGCCACAACTCGACCGCGGCAGCCGAGCGCGTGGTGCCGAGGCGGCGCGCCGTATCCGCCGTCTCGTCCTCGCCGATCACGCAGACGATCTCGGTCTGCGGGAACCGGGTGGCGATGATGCCGGCTGCGACCATGCGCGCATCGACCAGCAACCTGGCCCCGCCGGCGATTGCCGCGCGCGCCGCCGCCACCGGCTCACCGCCCCAGGCGATGTCGTCAGTGAGATCGACCATGCCGCAGGCATGGATCATGCGCCGCGCCACCGGGCGCAGCGCTGGCGGCAGGCGCTCCAGCCCCGCCTCCGCCTCGATGGTGGCGAAGGACTGGCGATAGATCGCCGCCGGGTCCTTTTCATAGTCGCGGGGCATGGACCCTCCGATCGTCATGGTCGCGCTTGGCGCGACCACCCACGAGTTTGCCTGCCACGGCGCAACCCTGCCCCGGGAAACTCGTGGGTGGTCGGACCAAGTCCGGCCATGACGATGGAAATAGACATCACAGCCTTTCCGGGTCGCGCTTGCCGGGACCATGCGGATGGTCGGGGAAGGGCGGCGGGAAATGGGTATGGGTGTGCCCATGCGCGTGATCGTGGCCGTGATCATGCGCATGATCGTGGCTGTGGTCGTGCCCATGCGCCGTGCCGTGATCCCGATGGTGATGATGGCCCCCATGATCGTGGTCGTGATCGTGGTGATGATCATGGGCATGCGCGTGATCGTGGCTGTGTCCATGGTCGTGCGCATGATCGTGATGATGATGCCCATGGTCGTGGCCGTGATCGTGCCCATGGCTGTGGTCATGCCCATGGTCATGGCCCTCGGCCGGGCCGGTGCCGATGCCTTCCACGTGGTGGTGGTGGCTTTCCTGCACCCGGCCGACCTCGGCCTCGTAGCCGATCGCCTGCTCGCGATATTTGCAGAGCTGGCAGTTCATCTTGTTGTCGCCGGAGAGGATCTCCTGCACCCGCTCGGCGAAGGCGTCCAGCACCAGCGGATGGTCGTTGAGGTAGCCGGCCTTGAGGAACTCGATCTCCGGATGGCGCGCCGCCATCTGGTCGGTGATCTCGTAGATCCGCTTCACCAGGATCCCGGTGAACAGGAAATACGGGAACACGATGATCCGCTTGTAACCGAGCTTCACCGCGTGCTCGAGGCCCGGCCCGACCAGCGGGAAGGCGACGCCGGAATAGCACACCTCGGTCCAGCCGAAGCCCATGCCCTCCCACAGCATGCGGGCGACCTTGCTGATGTTGGAATTGGCGTCGGGGTCGGACGTGCCGCGCCCGACCACCACCAGCAGCGTCTCGGCGCGCGGCACCTTGCGGCTGACCGTGCGCTCGGCCTGCTCGATGCGGTCGCCGGCGGCGCGCAGCAGCTTCAGGTCGACGGACAGGTCGCGGCCGTATTCGATGCGGAAGCCGGGATGGTCCGCCTGGTATTTGTTGAGCACCGAGGGGATGTCGTCCTTGGCGTGGCCGGCGGCGAACAGCATGCCCGGCACCGCCAAGCAGCGGGTCACGCCCTGCTTGCGGAGCGCATCCAGCCCGTCGCGGATGATCGGCTTGGCGAATTCCAGGAAGCCGTAATCCGCCGGGTATTGCGGCAGGCGCTGGGCGATTCCCCTGGCCACCGCCTGGAACTCGGTGATCGCCTCCACGTCGCGGCTGCCGTGGCCGCACACCATCACGCCGATCTTGCTCATCTCAGTCCTCTCCCTTCGCCGATTGACGACCGCCGCCAAATCGGCCAATGAACCGCATCATGTTCCTGTTCGATCGCCCCTGGTCTTTGCCGCTGTCGCTGGCCCTGGACGCCGTCATCGGCGACCCGGAGGCGATCAGCCGCCGCCAGCTCCATCCGGTGCAGCTCATCGGCCGGGTGATCGCATGGGCCGATGCCCGCTTCAATCTCGACAGCGACACGCCGGGTCGCCGGCGCAACCACGGCGCCTGGACCACGATAGGACTGGTCGCCGGCGCCCTGGTCCTGGGCTGGGCAATCCAGGTCATCCTGCTGGCCCTGCCGCTCGGCTGGCTGTGGCTGGCGCTGCTGATGTCGAGCCTGATCGCCCAGCGCAGCCTCTACGACCATGTCGCGGCGGTCGCCAGCGGGCTGGAGATCGGCGGGCTGGGCGGCGGGCGCCTGGCGGTCGCGCGCATCGTCGGTCGCGATCCGGAGGCCCTCGACCAGGCCGGCGTATCGCGCGCGGCGATCGAATCGCTGGCCGAGAACTTCTCCGACGGCGTGGTGGCGCCGGTCTTCTGGGCGGCACTGCTCGGCCTGCCCGGCCTGCTGGCCTACAAGACGCTCAACACCGCCGACAGCATGATCGGCCACAAGACCCCGCGGCACCAGCAATTCGGCTGGGCGGCGGCGCGGCTGGACGATCTGGCGAATTTCATCCCGGCGCGGCTGTCGGGCCTGCTCGCCTGCCTCGGCGCCCTGTTCCTGCCCGGCGCCGATGCGCTGGCCGGCTTCCGCGCCATGCGCCGCGACGCGCGCTACCACCGCTCGCCCAATGCCGGCTGGCCGGAGGCGGCCTTCGCCGGCGCGCTCGGCCTCGCCATCGCGGGCCCGCGCTCCTATCACGGCCGGCGCGTCGAGGAGCCGTTCATGGGCGAGGGCGGCAGGCCGCACGCGGCAGCGCCCGACATCCGCAACGCGCTGCGGCTCTTTGTCCGCGCCTGTCTGGCGCAGACGGCGCTGCTGGGCGCGCTTATCTGGCTCTTTGGCTAGCAAGATCCAGTATCCTCTGGGTATCGGCGTGACGTTCCAAGTGGTCGGCGAGTTGGTCGAGCACCTGCTCGACCTGCGCCTCGTAGGCGAGCCCGCTCTCGGCCCGCGCTTTCAGGCGGTTGAGAAAGTCATGGCGGAAGCCGTCATCGGCGAAGAGGCCGTGCACATAGGTGCCCATGACCCTGCCATCGGCGGAGATGGCGCCATCGGCCCGGCCGCCGAGATCGAGCATCGGCCGCGCGCAATCGGCGCCGGTGGTGCGGCCGATATGCATCTCGTAGCCGCGCACCCTGCGACCGCTCGCCAGTTCGGCGCCGGCGACTTCGACCAGCGCCTTGTCGCCGCCCAGCACCGTCGCGACGCCGAGCAGGCCCAGCCCATCGACCGCGCCGGCCGGGCCTTCCGTGCCCTCCGGATCGTCGAGCCGCGTGCCCAGCATCTGGTAGCCGCCGCAGAGGCCCAGCACCCTGCCGCCGCGCCGCAGATGCGCCTTGAGGTCGATGTCCCAGCCCGCCGCGCGCAGCGCCGCGAGATCGGCGATGGTGGATTTCGACCCCGGCAGCAGCACGAGATCGGCGTCGGCGGGCAATGGATGGCCGGGCTCGACCAGGTCGACGCGCACATCCGGCTCGGCGCGCAGCGGGTCGAGGTCGTCGAAATTGGCGATGCGCGGCAGGCGCGGCACGGCGATGCGGATCTCGCCATCCTGGCGCGCATGATAGCCATTCAGCGCCACCGCGTCCTCGGCCGGCAGCAGATGGGCGCGCTCGAACCACGGCACCACGCCCAGGCTGCCGAGGCCGGTCGCGCGTTCGATCGCCGCCAATCCCTCTTCAAATAGCGCCGGATCGCCGCGGAACTTGTTGATGAGGTAGCCCTTGATCCGCGCCGCCTCGGCCTCGGGCAGCAGCTTCATGGTGCCGACGATGCTGGCGATGACGCCGCCGCGGTCGATGTCGCCCACCAGCACGACCGGCACATCCGCCGCCTCGGCGAATCCCATATTGGCGATGTCGCCCTCCCGCAGGTTGATCTCCGCCGGGCTGCCCGCACCTTCGACCAGGACCAGGTCCGCCTCCGCCGACAGCTTGGCGAAGCTCTCCAGCACCGCCGGCAGCAGTTGCGGCTTCAGCGCGCGGTAGTCGCGCGCCTTGCACTGGCCCCACACCTTGCCCTGCACCACAATCTGCGCGCCAACCTCCGATTGCGGCTTCAGCAGCACGGGGTTCATGTGCACCGAGGCGGCCACCTTGCAGGCACGCGCCTGCAGCGCCTGCGCCCGGCCGATCTCGCCGCCCTCCGCAGTCACCGCGGCATTGTTGGACATGTTCTGCGGCTTGAACGGCCGCACCTTCATGCCCTTGCGCGCATAGGCGCGGCACAGCCCCGCCACCATCAGCGACTTGCCGACGTCGGACCCGGTGCCCTGGAACATGATGGCGGCGCTAGCCATCGCGCTGCATCTCCCTCCGCTCGCCCCCACCCCTGCCCTCCCCCGCCCCGGGGGAGGGAGAACGCGAATCCCCTCCCCCAAGCTGGGGGAGGGATAGGGTGGGGGTTGTTGGCTGCCGCAAACTCAAAACTCGACCCCCTTCTGCGCCTTCACGCCGTCGCGGAAGGGGTGCTTCACCAGCTCCATCTCGGTGACGAGGTCGGCGGCCTCGATCAGTTCGTCCTTGGCATTGCGGCCGGTGACGATGACATGCAAGTCCGGGCGCCGCGCCTTCAGCTCCGCGACCACCTCCTCCACCGGCAAATAGTCGTAGCGCAGCGCGATATTGAGCTCGTCGAGCAGCACCAGCTTGATGGATGGATCCGCCATCAGCTTCTTGCCCTCCTCCCACGCGGCGCGGGCATGGGCGATGTCGCGGGCGCGGTCCTGGGTCTCCCAGGTGAAGCCCTCGCCCAGCGCCTTGATGGTGCAGAGCTCGGGAAACTTCTCCAGCACCCAGCGCTCGCCGGTATCCCACTTGCCCTTGATGAACTGGATCACGCCCACCTTCATGCCGTGGCCGACGCAGCGCATGACCATGCCGAAGGCCGCCGTCGACTTTCCCTTGCCCTTGCCGGTGTGGACGATGAGCAGGCCCTTCTCGATGGTCTTCTGCGCCATCATCTTGTCGCGCGCTTCCTTGCGCTTGGCAGATTTCTCGTCGGCGCGCCGGTTGGCGTCGCTGTCGGTGTCGATGCTCATGATGCCGCTCTTTCCACGTTCCCGCGTCCCGCCCATTCGGCAAGCCGCGCATGCGCCGCGTTGGAGCGCGGCTTCCACAGGTTGCGCTCCTGCGCCTCGATCAGGCGTAGGGCGATCTCCTTCAACGCGGCTGGATTGTGCCGCTCGATGAAGCCACGCACCTCGTCATCGGCCAGATAGGCGTCGAAGACCAGGTCGAAATGATGATCGGCGACGCAATCGGCCGTGGCGGCGAAGGCGAAGAGGTAATCGACTGTCGCCGCCATCTCGAAGGCGCCCTTGTAGCCGTGCCGCATCACGCCGGCGATCCACTTGGGGTTCACCACGCGGGCGCGCACGATGCGGGCGATCTCGTCCTCCAGGCTGCGCACCTGCGGGTTCTCGGGGCGCGAATGGTCGTTGTGCCAGACCTGCGCCTTGCGCCCGGTCAGGTGCTTGATGGTGGCGGCAAGGCCGCCCTCGAACTGGTAGTAGTCGTCGCTGTCGAGCAGATCGTGCTCGCGGTTGTCCTGGTTGTGCAGCACCGCGTCGACCTGCCCCAGGCGCTGCGAGAAGCTGGCCTGCGCCGCCTCGCCGGCGGCGCCATTGCCATAGGCGTAGCCGCCCCAGGCGAGATAGGCGCGGGCGAAATCGCCTTCGTCCGACCAGCCCCGCTCGTCGATCAATGCCTGCAGCCCCGCGCCATAGGCGCCGGGCTTGGAGCCGAAGACCCGGAACCCCGCCTTGCGCCGCGCGGCGCTTTCCGCCACACCCTGCGCCATCAGCGCGGAGGCTTCGCGGCGCAGGCGCGCGGCGATGGGATTAAGATGCTCCGGCTCGTCGAGCTCGGCCACCGCGCGCGCCGCGCTGTCGAACAAATCGATCTGCGCCGGGAACGCGTCGCGGAAGAAACCGGAGACCCTCAGCGTGACATCCACGCGCGGACGGTCGAGCAATGACAGCGGCAGGATCTCGAAGCCGGAGACGCGGCCCGAGGCGCCGGCATCCCAGGTCGGCCGCACGCCCATCAGCGCCAAAGCCTGGGCGATGTCGTCGCCGCCGGTGCGCATGTTGGCCGTGCCCCAGGCCGACAGCACCAGGGCGCGGGGCCAGGCGCCGTGCTCCTGGCGGTGGCGGTCGAGCACCAGCCCGGCGGATTTCCAGCCCAGCGCCCAGGCGCTCGGCGTCGGGATCGCGCGGGTGTCGACCGAGTAGAAGTTGCGCCCGGTGGGCAGGACGTCGAGCCGCCCGCGCGTCGGCGCGCCGGAGGCCCCGGGGGCGACAAAGCGTCCGTCCAGGCCGCGCAGCAGCCCGGCGATTTCCGCGGCGCCGCTGGCATCGATCGTCGGCGCCAGCTGCGCGGCGATGAAGCCGAGCACGGCGCGCGTGTGGATCCAGTCCGGCGAAGGCGGCTCGCCGCCGACGAGGCGCAGCGCCAGCAATTCCAGCCGCTCCACCGTGTCGCCCGCGCTGCGCCAAAGATCGCCGCTCACCTGCGCCAGCGCCTGCGGCCGCGCGCCTTTCCAGGGCGCAGCCATCTCCACTGCCAGCGGATCGAAGCCTTCATCAAGCGCCAGATCGGCGGCCAGCGCGCGGATCAGCGAGGCCTCCGCCCCTTCGCCGCGCCCGCGCGGCAGGCGCGCCAGCGCCACCAGCAGCGTATCGCGTAAGCCGCCTTGCGGCGATTGGCCGAAGACATGCAGCCCGTCGCGGATCTGCAGCTCCTTCAGCTCGCAGAGCTGGTTGTCGAGCTTGGCGAGGGCGGTATCGGCATCGTCGGTCTTCTCGATGCCGCAATCCGCCGCCATGCCGGAGCCCCGCGCCAAATCGAGGATGCGGTCGCGCAAGGTCCGGCAGCGGCGCGGGTCGAGCTGCGCCGCCTCGTAGTACTCGTCCACCAGCAATTCGAGGTCGCGCAAGGGTCCATAGCTCTCGGCTCGCGCCAAGGGCGGCGTCAGGTGGTCGATGATGACGGCGCCGGCGCGGCGCTTGGCCTGGGTGCCCTCGCCCGGATCGTTGACGATGAAAGGATAGAGATGCGGCAGCGGCCCGAGCAGCGCCTCCGGGTAGCAGGCGGCGGAAAGCGCCAGGGCCTTGCCCGGCAGCCATTCGAGATTGCCGTGCTTGCCGAAATGCACGATGGCGTCGATCTTCGCCTGCCGCCGCAGAAAAGCGTAGAATGCGAAGTAGGAATGCGGCGGCACCAGGTCAGGGTCGTGGTAGCTCTGCACCGGGTCGATGTTGTAGCCGCGCGCCGGCTGCACGCCGACCAGAACCTGCCCGAGGCGGATCAGCGGGAGGCGGAAGGCGCCGGCGGCGAAATGCGGATCGTCCTCCGGCGCACCCCAGCGATCGGCAACCTCGCGCTGCACCGTCGGCGGCAGTGTCAGGAAGAACGCGCGATAGGCTGACAACGGCAAGGTCGTCGCCGCCGCGCGCTGGCGCGACTCAAGCGCATTGGTGGGGCCGTCGAGCAGGCGCGCGATCAGCGCGTCGCCATCCACCGGCACGTCGCTCACCGCATAGCCGGCCTCATGCATCGCCCGCAGCGCCGTGACGACACCCGCCGGCGTGTCCAACCCGACGCCGTTGCCGATGCGGCCGTCCCGGTTCGGGTAGTTGGCGAGCACGACGGCGACCTGCCGCTCCGCCACGGGCTTCCGCCGCAGCGAAACCCAGTTGGCGGCGAGGTCGGCGACAAAGGCGACGCGGTCCGCCTCGGGCAGCGGCTCGACGATGTTGCATTGGGTCGCTGCGTCGTAGCGCGACGCCGCCTTGAACGAGATGGCGCGGGTCATGATGCGCCCGTCAACCTCCGGGAGCGCCACCTGCATGGCAAGATCGCGCGGGGAAAGGCCGTTCTTGCCGTCGCGCCATTGCTCGATCGTGCCGCTGCCCAGCACGACCTGCAGCACCGGCGCATCCGCGGCGTCGAAAGGCGTCTCCAGCCGTGCGGCACCTGGCTGCGAGATGGCGAAGCCGGTGCAGTTGAGCGTGATCGACGGCGACGCCTCGGCATAGAAGGCGGCGATGAGGTCGGCCGCGACCTGTTCCTTCAATCCGGCGGCATAGATCGGCAGCGGATTAAGCCCGCGTGCGATGAGGGCGTCGATCAGCGCGTCGATGGGCGCCGTCTGGCCGGCCTGCACCAGGGCTCGGTAGAAGACAATCCCGGCAACCGCCCGGCCCTCGTGCCAGCGCTTGCGCAGATCGGCGAGCGACAGCGCCTCGGCGCCCGGCCAATAGAGCCCGGCACGCAGGAGCGGCCGCGGCTCGCGCCATTCCGACTCCCTGCCGGTCAGCGCGGCGGCGTAGCGCAGGAACTGCGTCGCGTTCTCCGCCCCGCCTTGCACGAGGTATTGCCAGAGCCGATGCGAATCTGGCGCCGGCAGCGTGGCGAAATCCGCCAGCTGCGGGTCCGGCTGATCGTCGCCGGGCAGGCAGGCGAAGGCGATCTTGCGCTTGCGGCACTCGCCGGCGATCTGCTCGATTCCGTAGGGCCAGTAGCGCAGCCCGCCGAGCAGCCGCACCACCACCAGCTTCGCCTGCGCGACGATATCCTCGACATAGGCATCAACCGAGAGGTTGTGCGAAAGCTGCAAGAGGTTGGCGAGGCGCAGGCTCGGCCTCGGTTCACCTAGCCGCCCATAGGCATTCGCCAGGCAGGCCAGCTCGCTGTCGGCCGCCGACAGCACGACGATCTCGCCGGGCGACTGGCCAAGATTTACGGCCTCGCTGCCATCGGCGATTTCACCCGGCTTGGCGGCCAGCAGATGCATGTGTCTAGAGGCCCAGCTCGCGGGCGATGGCCGCGCGGTCGAGACCCTTCAGCCCGATCACCACCAGGCGCGAGCGGCGCGCCTCGTCCGCCTCCCAGGCGCGGTCATAGTAATGCTGCAGCCGCGGGCCGACGCCCTGCAATACCAGGCGCATGTCCTTGCCCGCCACATCCATGAAGCCCTTCACCCGCAGGATGTCGTGGCGCTCGATCGCCGGCATCAGCCGGGCGACCAGCTCCTCCGGCCGCGTCAGCTGCGGCAGATCCAGATGGAAGGACTCGAAATCGTCGTGGTCGTGATCCTCGCCCTCCAGTTCGTGGTGCGAGAAGCGGCTCTCGAGATCGCCCTCCGCCGCCGCCCCAAGGCCCAGCAGCACGGCGGGATCGATGGCGCCGAAGCTGGCCGGCACCACCTTTGCCGCGCGCTTCATCTCCCGCGCGATCTGGTCGGACGCGGCCCGGCGCGCCGCGTCGTCCATCTGGTCGTTCTTGTTGAGCACGATCAAATCGGCGCAGTTGATCTGGTCCTCGAACAGCTCGGCAATCGGGCTGTCGTGGTCGAGCGCCGCATCCGCCGAACGCTGCGCCGCCACCGCGTCTGGATCGTCGGCGAAACGGCCCGCCGCCGCGGCCGGGCCGTCGACCACGGCGATGACGCCGTCCACAGTCACGCGCGTGCGCACCTCGGGCCAGTTGAAGGCCTTCACCAGGGGTTTGGGCAGCGCCAGACCCGAGGTCTCGATGACGATGTGCTCCGGCGGGTTCGGGCGGTCGAGCAGCGCCTGCATGGTCGGCAGGAAGTCGTCGGCGACGGTGCAGCAGATGCAGCCATTGGCCAGCTCGACGATGTTCTCCTCCGGGCAGCCCTCGATCTTGCAGCCCTTGACCAGCTCGCCGTCGACGCCCGTCTCGCCGAACTCGTTGATGATGAGGGCCAGCCGCCGCCCATTGGCGTTGCGCAGCAGGTTCTGGATCAGCGTCGTCTTGCCCGCCCCCAGGAACCCGGTCACCACCGTTGCCGGAATTTTCCCGCTCATCTTCGTGCTCATCCCAATCCCCGTCCTGATTCCAAATGCCCTATTTCAGTTTCATCGGCAGTCCCGCCGCGACGAAGAACACGTCGTCGGCGACGGCCGCCATGCGTTGATTCAAGCGGCCGGCATGGTCCCGGAACGCACGCGCCAGCGCGTTGTCCGGCACGATGCCGAGGCCGACCTCGTTGGAGACGAACACCACCGGCCCGCCGCATTGACCGAGCGCCTTGATCAGCGCCGCGGCCTCCGCGTCGGGATCGCGCCCGGCATGCATCAGGTTGCTGAGCCAGAGGGTCAGGCAATCCACCAGGACCGCCGCTCCCTGTTCCGTTTCGGCCACCAGGGCGGGGGCGATGTCGAGCGGCGCCTCGATATTGCGCCACAGGGCGTCGCGGCGCGCCTTGTGCTGGCGCACCCGCTCGGCCATCTCGTCGTCAAGGATTTCCGCCGTCGCCAGATAGACGCAGCCGCGCCGGTGATTGCGGCACGCCTGCTCGGCGAAGCTGCTCTTGCCCGAGCGCGCGCCACCCAGCACCAGGGTCACCGGCGGCAAAGCGCGCGCAGAACCAGCCGGACTGGCTGACATGGATGTGGTCCCTTCCTCCCGCCGAGGCGAGCCGCAATGCGACGATCCGTTGAGGTCTCCTGGCTCGATCGCGGGACTTTGGTCGCGCCTTCCCAGTTCA
>JBDHTX010000015.1:0-97735 GCA_039808885.1 Dongiaceae bacterium
CGGCGCCGGCCCCGGCCGGCGGCTTCGCCGGCGCCTGCCAGGGCTGGTGGCTGCGGCGCCCTGCCCCGCTGCGCTGGCTGGTCCTGATGGCGCTGGGCGCGCTGGCGGCCCTGGCCTTCGCGCCGGTCGCCGCGCTGGCCGGCGTCGCCATCGGCTTCGTCGGCCTGATCTGGGCGGCCGAGACCGCAAGCGGCAGGCGCGGCGCCTTCGCCATCGGCTGGTGGTGGGGCTTCGGCCATTTCCTCGGCGGGCTGTTCTGGATCGCCAATTCCTTCCTGATCGATCCGGTGCGCTTCGGCTGGATGGTGCCGCCGGTGATCGCCGGGCTTGCCGCCTTCCTGGCGCTCTATGTTGGCCTCGCCGTCGCGCTGGCGCAGTTTCGCAAGGCGCCGCCGCTGGCGCGGGTGCTGCTCCTGTCCGCGTCCTGGGTGCTGGCCGAGTGGCTGCGCGGCCATCTGATGACCGGCTTCCCGTGGAATCTCGCCGCGTATGTCTGGAATGTTTCCGCGCCGATGATGCAATCGGTGAGCCTGTGGGGCAGCTGGGGCCTGAGCCTGCTCACCATCCTGCTCGCCGGCCTGCTGTCGCTCATGGGCCGCGGCGACCGGCGCCTCGCGATTCGCGCCGCGGGCGCGTACGTGATTCTGACCGTGGCCTTGTACGGATTCGGCGCCTGGCGCCTCGGCCATGCCGAGACCGCCGACACCGGCAAGATCCTGCGCCTGGTCCAGGGCAATATCGGCCAGGTCGAGAAGCTGACCGGCGCGCATCGTGACCAGCATGTGGCGCAGCATCTGCGCCTGAGCGTGGCGACACCGGGGCTGGAGAAGGTCGCCGCGGTGATCTGGCCGGAGACCGCGGTCACCATGTTCCTCGACCATGCGCCGGACTGGCGGCAATACGTCGCCGCGGCCGCGCCGCCGGGCGGCTTCCTGATCACCGGGACCCTGCGCGGCGAGCCCGCCGAAGGCGAGATCGAGCGGTACTGGAACTCGCTCGCCGTGCTCGATCCCGCGGGCCGCATCGTCGGCACCGCCGACAAGTTCCATCTGGTGCCGCTCGGCGAATACGTGCCGCTGTCGGAGATACTGGGCGGTTTCATCGATAAACTTACGTCGGGCGCCGGGAATTTTTCGGCGGGCCCGGGGCCGACGACGGTGCATGTCGACGGGCTGCCGCCCTTTTCGCCGTTGATCTGCTACGAAGTGATCTTTCCCGGCGCGGTGCTCGATCCCGCAGACCGGCCCGCGTGGCTGCTGAACATCACCAATGATGGATGGTTCGGCAAATCGCCCGGCCCCTACCAGCATCTCGCCAGCGCGCGGTTCCGCGCCGTCGAGGAAGGCCTGCCGCTGGCGCGCGCGGCGAATACCGGCATCACCGCGATGATCGACCCCTATGGCCGCGTCACCGCCGCCTTGCCTTTGGGAACCGAAGGCGCGCTCGATGCATTGCTTCCCGATGCTTTGGATTTGACGCTGTTTGCGCGCATCGGATTGGTGGCACCGATCGTTCTCGTCCTGCTGTCGGCCGTGGGAGGCGTCGTCGTGACGCGGCGGGGCGCGGCCGGCGCGCAATGACACTTGGTGTCACAGCATATACTCCTACAGCCGAATTGGTGCGCTACCTATCCTTGTGTGCAGGGTCGGTGGTTCGAGGGTTGTCGAATCTGGAAAAACCAGGATTATAGCAACCCTGCAGTCCTTTAGATGAGTTGATAGACATGGCGCGACCACGCAAATCTTCCGGCCGGATGGCGAGCAAAGGCTTTCCCAATCCGATCGATGTTCACGTCGGCAGCCGCATTCGTCTGCGCCGTACCTTGCTTGGCATGAGCCAGGAGCGACTCGCCGAAGCGATCGGCCTCACCTTCCAGCAGGTGCAGAAATACGAGCGCGGCGCCAACCGCGTCGGGTCGAGCCGCCTGTTCGATCTCGCCAAGGTGCTCGACGTGCAGGTCTCGTACTTCTTCGAGGACATGGCGCCGGGCGTTCAGGAGAAGACGCCATCGAAGCTGATGGGCCTCGCCCATCCGCCGGCGCCCGATTACGAGCCCGACCCGATGGCCAAGCGCGAGACCCTCGAACTGGTGCGCGCCTACTACAAGATCGGCGACCCGGCGGTGCGCAAGCGGATCTTCGAGCTCACCAAGTCGATCGCCAAGTCGTTCAAGGACGAAGATTAGGCCGGCAGCGGTTCCGCGCATGGGATCGGCGGGCCCGTCCCCCGACCCTCCTAAATCACACTCCGTATCGGTCAAAAGCGCCAAGCGGCGCTTGACCGGGGCTGCCCGCTCAACCAATATCCCGCGCGACCCGACGCGCCGGCCCCGGCCAACGGTCACAACTTGGGGTTTTCGAGGCCTTGCCGGGCCATCGGCCAGCCCCCGAATCCGGCGGCCCGGGGTTTCCAGCGTGTTTTCCGTGTGAATTCCCATCCGAGCGTTTGAGGACCCGAGCCTTGTCCAGAAATTCTTACCTGTTCACCAGCGAAAGCGTGTCCGAGGGCCATCCCGATAAGGTCTGCGATCGCATTTCCGATTCCATCGTCGACGCCTTCCTGGCGGCCGACCCCGAATCCCGCGTCGCGGTCGAGACCCTTGCCACCACCAACCGCGTGGTCCTGGCCGGCGAGGTGCGCGGCCCCAAGAGCGTCACCCATGAGGTGATGAAGGAATGCGCCCGCCAGTCGATCAAGGACATCGGCTATGACCAGGCCGGCTTCAGCTGGAAGACCGTCGAGATCGATTGCTACGTGCATTCGCAATCGGCCGACATCGCCCAGGGCGTCGACGCGGCCGGCAACAAGGACGAGGGCGCCGGCGACCAGGGCATCATGTTCGGCTATGCCTGCAACGAGACCGAGCATCTGATGCCGGCGCCGATCTACTACGCCCACCGCATCCTCAAGCTGCTCTCCGAGGCGCGCCGCTCCGGCAAGGAAAAGGGCCTGGGCCCGGATGCCAAGAGCCAGGTGACATTGCTCTATGAGAACGGCAAGCCGGTGAGGGCGACCTCGGTGGTCGTCTCGACCCAGCACGCCGAGAACCTCGACCAGGCGGCGGTGCGCGAGATCGTGCGCCCCTACGTGAAGCAGGTTCTGCCGGCGGGCTGGATGTGCCCGGAGAACGAGTTCTACGTGAACCCGACGGGACGCTTCGTCATCGGCGGCCCGGACGGCGATGCCGGCCTGACCGGGCGCAAGATCATCGTCGACACCTATGGCGGCGCCGCGCCGCATGGCGGCGGCGCCTTTTCCGGCAAGGACCCGACCAAGGTCGATCGTTCCGCCGCCTATGCCGCGCGCTATCTGGCGAAGAACGTCGTCGGCGCCAAGCTCGCCGACAAATGCACCATCCAGCTCAGCTACGCGATCGGCGTCTCCAAGCCGCTGTCGGTCTATGTGAACACGCATGAGACCGGCAAGGTCGACGAGAACAAGCTGATCGAGCTGCTGACCGAGATGATGGATCTCAGCCCGCGCGGCATCCGCAAGCACCTGAAGCTGAACCGGCCGATCTACGCGCGCACCGCGGCCTATGGCCATTTCGGCCGCGAGCCGGAGGCCGATGGCGGCTTCTCCTGGGAAAAGCTGGACCTGGTCGCCGGACTGCAATCGGCCTTCGCCTAGAGTCGCCATCATTTCGGCGATGAGTCCGGATCGCGACCAGGATTCCGCCGGGTCGGTGCCGGAGCAGCGGCGCTTCTATGGGCGGCGCAAGGGGCGGCCCTTGCGCAAGGGCCAGCAGCAGCTCATCGACACGCTGCTGCCGCGGCTCGCCGTGGCCCTGCCCGCCTCCGGCAAGCTCGATCCGCGAAGGCTGTTCGCGGCGGCGACGCGGGAACTGTGGCTGGAGATCGGCTTCGGCGGCGGCGAGCATCTGGCCGCGCAGGCGCAGGCCAATCCACAGGCCGGCATCATCGGCTGCGAAGTGTTCCTCAACGGCATCGCCACCTTGCTTGCCCAGGTGGCCGCGCATGACCTCGGCAACGTGCGAATCCATCCGGAGGATGCCCGCGACCTGCTCGATTGCCTGCCCGATGCGTCGCTCGATCGCGTCTTCCTGCTGTTCCCCGATCCCTGGCCCAAGCGCCGCCATGCCGAACGGCGCTTCATCCAGACCGCGCGGCTCGACCAGCTGGCGCGGCTGATGAAGCCGGGGGCGGAGTTCCGCGTCGGAAGCGACGACCCCGGCTACATCACCTGGGCGCTCGCGCATCTGACCGCCCATCCCGCCTTCCAATGGCTGGCCCAGGGACCGCGCGACTGGCGCGAGCGCCCGGCCGATTGGCCGCAGACCCGCTACGAGGCCAAGGCCCTGCGCGAGGGGCGCCAGCCGGCCTTTTTCCGCTTCCGCCGCCGCTAGGCCGCCGCCCGGACCGGCCGACGCTGTCATCCCGGCGCCCTTGAATTTGCGGGACAGCGGGCCGACTATCTAAGGACCATGAGCGATTCCGAAGCGCGGCTGACCGCGGTTCTCGGCCCCACCAATACCGGCAAGACCCACTTGGCCTTGGAGCGGCTGATCGGCCATCGCTCGGGCATGATCGGCTTCCCGCTGCGCCTGCTGGCGCGGGAAAACTACGACCGCCTGGTGAAGGTGAAGGGCGCGGGCCAGGTCGCCCTCATCACCGGCGAAGAGAAGATCGTCCCGCCCGGCGCCCGCTATTTCGTCTGCACCGTCGAATCCATGCCGGTCGACCGACCGGTCGCCTTCCTCGCCGTGGACGAGATCCAGCTCGCCGCCGATCCGGAGCGCGGCCACATCTTCACCGACCGCCTGCTGCATGCCCGCGGCCTCGAGGAGACGATGGTGATGGGCTCGGATTCCATCAGCCGCTGGATCCGCGCGCTGGTGCCCAAGGCGGAGTTCATCCAGCGGCCGCGCTTCTCCACGCTCACCTATACCGGGCCGAAGAAGATCACCCGCCTGCCGCCGCGCTGCGCGGTCGTCGCCTTCTCCGCCGCCGAGGTCTACGCCATCGCCGATCTCATCCGGCGCCAGCGCGGCGGCACGGCGATCGTCATGGGCGCCCTATCCCCACGCACGCGCAACGCCCAGGTCGAGATGTACCAGGCCGGCGAGGTCGACTACCTGGTGGCCACCGATGCCATCGGCATGGGCCTCAACATGGACGTGAACCATGTCTGCTTCGCCGCGTTGCGCAAGTTCGACGGCCGCGTCGCCCGGCCGCTGACCAAGGCCGAGATCAGCCAGATCGCCGGCCGCGCCGGCCGGCACATGAGCGACGGCACCTTCGGCACCACGGCCGAAGTCGGACCGATGGAGCCGGAGATCGTCGAGGCGGTGGAGAACCATCGCGTCGATCCGCTGACCCACCTGATGTGGCGCCGCGCCGATCTCGATTTCCGCTCCGTCGATCATCTGCTGCGCAGCCTGGAGACGCGGCCGCCGCATCCGGGCCTGATCCGCCAGCAGGAGGCGGAGGACCATCAATCGCTGCGCGCCCTGGCGCGCGATCCGGAGATCGCCGCCCTGGCGCAGGGTCACGCGCGCGTGGCCCTGCTGTGGGAGGTCTGCCAGGTGCCGGACTTCCGCAAGCTGATGACCGACGCGCATGTCCGCCTGCTGGCGCAGCTCTATCGCCACCTGATCGTCGACAGGCTCCCGACCGACTGGGTCGCCGACCAGATCGCGCGGCTCGACCGCGTCGACGGCGACATCGACCAGTTGACCCAGCGCATCTCCCATGTGCGCACCTGGTCCTTCATCGTCCATCGCGGCGATTGGGTGGGCGATCCCGCGACCTGGCAGGCGCGCGCCCAGGCGATCGAGGACCGCCTGTCGGAGGCGCTGCACCAGGCGCTGACCCAGCGTTTCGTCGACCGCCGCCGCGCGGCGTTGCACCGCCGGCTGAAATCCGGCGCCGAGATCAACGCCGTGGTGAACGCCGCCAACGAGGTGGTGGTCGAGGGCCACGTGGTGGGCGATCTTGCCGGCTTCCACTTCACGCCGCTGTCGGGGACCGAGGCAGAGGAGGCGCGGCCGCTGCTGGCGGCGGCGCGGCGCGTGCTGTCGCCGGCCCTGGCCGACCGGGCGGCGCAACTGACCGAGGATGGCGATGACCGCTTCCGCCTGAGCGAGGCGGGCGCGATCCTGTGGCGCGGCGCCATCGTGGCGCAGCTGAGAGCCGGCGACGGCCCGCTGCATCCGCGCATCGAGCTCAAGGTCGACGACCTGCTCGATGGCGGTTTCCGCCGCATGGTGCAGCAGCGGCTGCAGACCTGGCTGGAGGCCAGCCTGCGCCGGCGGCTGCGACCGCTCTTCGCCCTGACCGACGCGACGCTGCCGGCCACCGCGCGCGGCCTCGCCTATCAGATCGCCGAGGCGCTCGGCGCCCTGCCGCGCCGCCGCGTGGCCCAACAAGTGGCCGAGCTCGGCAAGGAGGAGCGCCGCCTGCTGAAGGCGCTCGGCCTGCGCCTGGGGCGGGAGACCATCTGGCTGCCGGCGCTCAGCGGGCGGGCGACGCGCCGCCTGCTGATGCGGCTGCAGGCGATCCATGCGCAGAGCGCCAAGCCGCTGCCAGAGCTCGCTGGCGACCTGGTGCGCCTGGCCGAGCCGGTGGCGCCCGAGGTCCTGCTGGCCGCGGGCTATCACGCCGTCAACGGTCACGCCATCGGCTTCGACCACCTGGAGCGGCTGGCCGAGCGGGCGCATCGCCTCGCCACCCAGGGCGCCTTGAAATGGGATTCGGCCCTCGCCGCCGCGCTCGAGGTGCCGCAGGAGCTGGTCCGCCCGCTGCTCGGCGCGCTCGATTTCGTGGCCGAGGGCAAGCGCGCCGAAGAGCACTACAAGCGCCGCAGGCGGCGACCCGATCCGCCCGCGGCGCCGGTCGATCCCAACTCGCCCTTCTCCGTCCTCGCGCGGCTGCGCGGCGCGTCGCGATGACGGCTGGCGACGACATCGAGCCCGGCGGCGCGACCCCGCGCCCCGAGATTTTGCGCCCCGAGACCCTGCGCCTGGACAAGTGGCTGTGGTTCGCGCGCTTCGTCAAATCGCGTTCGCTCGCCACCAGGCTGGTCGGCGCCGGCAACATGCGCGTCAACGGCGCGCCGACCCAGAAGGCGCATCACGCGGTGAAGGCGGGCGACGTGCTGACCTTCGCGCTGGGGCCGCATATCCGGGTCATCCGCATCGTGGCCCTCGGAATCCGGCGCGGGCCGGCGCCCGAGGCGCGCCTGCTCTATGACGACCTCGACCCGCCGGCGCCGCGCGCGCCGGCCGGAAGCACCGATGCCGCCACGCCGGGCCCGGCCGCGCGCGAGGCCGGCGCCGGACGGCCGACCAAGCGCGACCGGCGCCAGATCGACCGGCTGAAGCCGCGCGATTAGCCGCACCCACCCGGATGCACGACAACCAGGTCGGCCGCGCAGTTGCATAGGGGGCATCGCCGTGCTAACTCCGCGCCCTGTTGCAGTGGCGAGGGCTAATTCACACTGCCGCGTGCGGATTGCCGAGTGACGGAGCTGACCGATGGCGTATGTCGTGACCGAGGCTTGCATCAAGTGCAAGTACATGGATTGCGTGGAAGTGTGCCCGGTCGATTGCTTCTATGTCGGCGAGAACATGCTGGTGATCCATCCGGACGAGTGCATCGATTGCGGCGTCTGCGAGCCGGAATGCCCCGCCGACGCCATCCTGCCGGACAGCGAGAGCGGCATGGACAAGTGGCTGGAAATCAACCGCCAATATGCCGCCACCTGGCCCAACATCACCCGCAAGGGCGAGGCCCCGGCCGATGCCGATGACTGGAAGGGCGTCGCCGACAAATTCGCCAAGCACTTCAGCGCGAATCCGGGAAAAGTGTAGGTCTGGCAAAGAGTTAACCCCGCCGCCCGGATACCGGGCCGCCGTAATGGCACCCCGGCGATAGGTTAACTGCACCTCGCGCATAGCTGGCCTTCCTTGAACCAAAAGGCCGCATCTGATATATATTTCATCGAGGTCTGGTTGGCGGCGCGCGTTGGTCTTCCCGCGGGCATTCCAAGCGTAGTTTTGTCCGCCCAAGCCTACAAATAGTGTGTGTGCAATCCGAATCCACAAGGGTTCGGGAACGGTGTTTGGCTGCTATGCCGATCCGCGGGCGCTGATGCCTCGGGTCGACAGCCCGGTGGGTCGGCAGGTGTGTTCCTTATCGTTCGTGCTTCGGCCGGTTAACGATTTGGACCCCGCGACCTGGGATGCCGGGCGGTGCGCAAGGCGGCCGTATTGGAGGTCGGATCGTGGTGACGAAGGCGAATGTGGTGGCGAAGGTCGTGAAGAAGCCCGTGGCGAAGGACGCCAAGGACAAGGATTCCGGCTTCCGCAAGGGCGATTTCGTGGTCTATCCGACCCATGGCGTCGGCAAGATCCTCGGTGTCGAGACCCAGGAGGTTTCCGGCCATTCGCTGCAGCTGATCATCATCCATTTCGAGAAGGACCGGATGACCCTGCGCGTGCCGGTGGCCAAGGCGAAGAATTCCGGCCTGCGCAAGCTGTCCTCGCGCAAGGTGATGGATGCCGCCCTGCAGACCCTGAAGGGCCGTTCGCGGGTGAAGCGCGCGATGTGGTCGCGCCGCGCCCAGGAATACGAGGCCAAGATCAATTCCGGCGACCCGGTTTCCATCGCCGAGGTGGTGCGCGACCTGCACCGCAACGCCGATCAGCCCGACCAGTCGTATAGCGAGCGGCAGATCTACCAGGCCGCCCTCGACCGCCTGGTGCGCGAGTTGGCGGCGATCGATGGCATCGATGAGCAATCGGCTCATCAGCGCCTGCATCAGGTTCTGAAGGCGGTGGCGGCCTAGGCCGCCACGCAACTCACCCGAGCTCTCTCCTCGAGAGGCCCCCTAGCGGCGGGATCCTCGGATTTCGACCGCCGAGACGGATGGCTCCCCGCCATCCGTCGGGGGATTCGAGCGCTCCCGCCAAAGTGCGATTCGCGCAGCTGGACCGGGCCAGCCGCCCGCCCGCATATCGCATCTCCTGAAACTACATAATTATTTCAATGTATTAACGTGACCGGGCCGAGGCTTGGCCGATTGCCCCGTCGCGCCCGCCGCGCGGAAGCCTTGTTCGGGCCGTCGCGCGGGCGGCCGGCCGGACGCCCCCCGCGCGCATCCCGCGCGCCAAGCCGCGAGCAGCCGCCTCGCGCGCATCAGGTGTCGGCAGCTGTCTGCAGGCGGCGGCCAAATCCGCTGGCGCGACGGCGATGGACCAGGCAACGGCGCGGCGCATTCAAGGCAGCGCCCGGGACGCCGCGGCGCGGGCCGGAGCGCGGCAAGTCGAAAGCCTTTGGCCGGGGAGGGCCGCTTGCTACAGTCGCGGACGCTTCCGATTCGGCGGCAAGGCGGCGCGGACGCAGCGTTCGAGGATTCCCCACGCACATGGCCGAGCAAGAGAAATTCGCGGTTCTGCGCGCCGCCCGCCGCATCTGGGCGGTCTCGCCGGTGCATGGCGAGATGGCGAAGCTCCGCTCGCTGCATGCCTATATCGACGAGCAGTTCCAGGACGGCGACCGCCTCGTCTATCTCGGCGGCTTCCTCGGCCGCGGCCAGGACGTGGCGGGGGTGATGGACGAGCTGGTCAGCTTCCGCCGGCAGATCCTGGCGCGGCCGAACATGTTCACCATCGACATCGCCTATCTGCGCGGCCAGCAGGAGGAGATGTGGAACAAGCTGCTGCAGCTGCAATTCGCGCCCAATCCGAAGGAGGTGCTGCCCTGGATGCTGCAGCAGGGCGTTGGCACGACGATCTCCGCCTATGGCGGCGACCCGGCCGAGGGCATCATCCGCTGCCGCGAGGGCGCGCTCGCCATCACCCGCTGGACCAATGGCCTGCGCAACGCCATGCACAACCGCCCGGGCCACTGGCAGCTGATGGCGGAGCTGCGCCGCGCCGCCTATAGCGACGATTACGGGCTGCTCTTCGTCCATGCCGGCATCGATCCCGACCGGCCGCTCGACGCCCAGGGCGATTCGCTGTGGTGGGGCAGCCCCGGCTTCGCCACCCTCAATCATCCCTATGGCGAGTTCCTGAAGGTGGTGCGCGGCTTCGACCGCCAGCATGGCGGCCCGGGCATGAGCCCCTTCACCATCACGCTGGATGGCGGCTGCGGCTATGGCGGCAAGGCGCTCGCCGCCTGCCTCGACCCCAGGGGCGAGATCCTCGACCTGGTCGAAGCGTGACCTAGAGCGGCTTGACCTGCAGCAGGTGCATCGGCGCCGAGCGGCCGGGCAGCAGATGCTCGCCGAGGTCGACGCTGGGCACCTCCGCCGGCAGCGCACCGGACAAGTCGGCACTGGTGACGATCACCGCGTCGGCGGCGCCATCATCCACCTCGCGGCCGAACTGTTCCAGGCGCTGGGCGATGTTCACGGTGTCGCCGATCAGCGTGTAGTTGATCCGCCCGGGCGCGCCGATATTGCCGACCAGGGCCGGGCCCTGGTGCAGCCCGATGCGGATGCGGATCGGCTTGAAGCCCTTGCGCGCGCGGCGTTCGTTGTCGGCGTGCAGCCGGCGGGCGATGGCGACGGCCGCGCGCACCGCGCGCGCGGCGCGGTCCTGCTGGTCGAGCGGCGCGCCCCAGAACGCCATCACCGAATCGCCGATATATTTGTCGATGGTGCCGCCCTCCTCCTCGATCGCGGCGCCCAGCAGCGCGAAGTGGCGGTTCAGCAGCCCGGCGAGCTGATCCGCCGGCCGGCCCTCGGCGATGTGGGAAAAGCCGACGATGTCGGTGAACAGGACCACGATGTCGCGCTCGGCCGACACGATGGCGTCGCCGCTGCGCATGAGCACCGGCGCCAGGGTGCGTGGAATGTAGTTGCGCAGCCACAGCAGGCCGTTGCGCATGGCGCCCTGCGCCTCCGCCGCCATGTCGATCTCGGTCAGCCGGCTGCCGGCGATGGGCGGGGTATCGAGGTCGAGCCCGGCGATGCGCCGCGCATTGTTGGCGAAGACGCGGATCGGCCGGCCGATGGCGCGGCCGATCCATAGCGCCAGCAGGACGCCGCCGCCCACCAGACCGGCCGCGAGTGGAATGGTGTTGTTGATCGTGTGCAGCACGCCCTCCGCCCAGCTCTGCGGCACGTGATAGCCGAGATACCATGGCATCGGACCGAAACCGGTGACGCGGCGATAGACGACGAGATAGTCGGTGCCCGCCAGGGTCGCCTCCGCCACGCCGACATTGGCCGGCCGGTCGACGATATCCTCGTCCAGCATGTCCTGCGGCGGCCAGGGAGTCGCCGCGAGGACCGGATCGAAGCCCGAGGCGACATCGGGCATCGCCGCGGTCGGGCCGGCCAGCGTCTCGCCGATCTTGGCGGCGGAATGCATGAGGATGCGGCCGGATTCGGTCACCACGAAGGGTACCCGGTCATCATTGGCAAGGGTCGCGAGCCGGGTCGAGGCGGCGCGCAGCGACACCGCCGCGCCGACGGCGCCCAGGAACCGGCCATCCTGGTCGGAGACCGGCGCCACAGCCACCAGGAGCGGCTCGCCCTTCCCCTCGATGAGGCGCACCGGCCCGGCCCAGAACGGCGTGCGCTCGCTCTTGGCCTGCTTCAGCATCGCGGCGATGCCCGCGTCGCCCGAGAGATCGATGGTCTCGGCGACGTAGGACCGGCCCTGCGCCACGGCCGAGGCCCAGGTCATCGACAGGTTCGGCCGGACGAAGCCGACGCCGGACAACTGGCGGACGGCGCCGATCGAGCCGAGCAGCAGGTCGTTCAGCCTGTCCTGGTCGCCGGTGGAGACGTGGCCGCGCGAAATGTAGTCGGCGAGAAATCGCGCCTGATCGGCAGCCGGTTGCAGTTGCGCGTCGACCGTGGTGCCGATGCGTGACAGCTGGGCATCGCCGACGTCGAGCGCCAGGCTGAGCGCATTGCCGACCGCCGCGACGTAGAAGCAGATGCCGATGACGGTGGCGGTGATCGCCGTCAGGCCGCCGAAGGCCAGCGCCAGCACCAGCCAGATCGGCAGTCGCCAGCGACGCCGCGCCGGCGCCGGGACCGGGGCGAGGGCGGGGGCGGTCACGGCCCCGGCCTCAATAGGTGACGATCTTGACCTTCTGGCCCGGCTGCACCGAATTGGCGTTCTCCAGCGCGTTCAGCACGCGGAACCACTGCTCCTTCGCCTCGCCAACCACCATCCGGTTGCTGAGCGACTGGATGGTGTCGCCTTGCTGCACGGTGACGACGCGCAGCCGCTGCGGCTTGTCGTATTGCGCCGCCTCGCTGGCGCTGATCTGGCGGAAGCTCATGGCGGTCTTCTGGAAATCGCCGTCATAGCGCGCGCCGAGATCGGCCAGCGACACGAAGGCGAATTCGTAGACCTTGCCGCTGGGATGGCGGATCAGCACGGCGCGGTAGTTGGCGGCGCCCGACTTGGTGTTGACCCGCGCGCGCCCGGTCGCCGCCTCCATGCCGTTGATGGTGAGCGACTCGATATTCTGCAGGATGATGTTGCCCTTGGGGTCGTAGTTCTGCAGCGCGCCCACCAGGCTGCCGCTCGGCTGCGGATCGGCGAGGCTGAGATTGCCCAAGGTGCCCTTGGGCCCCTTGATCGCCACGACGTCGGGCAGATTGACCAGCTTGTAGCCGCTCGGCACCTCGAAGGCGAAACGCAGCGGCGGATGCACGAACAGCCGGTCGCGGATGACGCCCTGCGAGGGATCGTCGCCGAACATGATCCCATCGATCTTGGACAGATAGACGTCGCGCTCCAGCATGGCATTGGCCACCGCGCCGTCGGCCTCCTGGATGGCGCGCTGCACGCGATCCTGGGTGCGCGGGTGCGAGGCCTTCATGCTCACCTGGTCGACCACGTTGGGATCCTTGCCGGCCAGTTCAGCCTCGAGCCGCGTCTCGGCATCGAGGCTGGCGAGGAAGGTGGACATCGCCTGCGGGTCGTAGGTGGCGCGCGTCAGGTAGCGCACGCCGAGCATGTCGGCCTCGAATTCCTGCTCCTGCGAATAGCGGCCGAGATAGTTGGCGATGCTTTCATTGGCGATGCCGCCGGCGATGTTGGCGCCGGTCTGGCCGAACAGGATGCCGCTCGCCAGCACGCCCAGCGTGCCGAGGATCGAGGCCTGCTGCTGCTGGCCCATGCGCTCCGCGGTGTGGCGGGCGTTGACGTGGCCGATCTCGTGCCCGACCACGCCGGCGAATTCCGCCTCGTTGTTGGCGAGCGCCATCAAGCCGCGGGTCACATAGACATAGCCGCCCGGCAGGGCGAAGGCGTTGATGTCCGGCGTGTTGAGCACGGTGAAGGTGAACTTCACGTCCGGCCGCTCGCCGGTCGAGGCGAGGAACTGGCCGATCGAGTTCACATAGGGATTGAGCTCCGCCTTCTCGGTATAGGCGCCGCCGAATTCCTCCAGGATCTTGGGATGCTCCTGGGCGCCGATCTGGGCTTCCTGCTGCACCGAGACGGGGGTGGAGAAGGTGCGGCCCGTCGCCGGGCTGGTCGCCGTGGAGCAGGCGGAGAGCGCCGCGACCAGGGTCAGCATGCCGGCCGCCGCCATCCAGGGCGCCCGTCGGTCCGCACGTCGGTCCGCGCGTCGATCTGGGCGAGGGTCGTTCCTGGTTGTGGTCATGATGTCCGCTCCGTGGCTCGTAAACGATGATCGGGGCCTTGCGTTCCGCCGCTTTTTTCGCCGCGGCGGGGCGGCCGGCCGAATCCTCGCCGCAAGCTTATTATTTCGCAGGTGCAGCGGCCAAGCGCTACCGCGCCGCGGACGGGCAATGCGCGTCACAAGGGCGTGACGCCGGCGCCGGGGCCCGGAAGCGGCAGTTTCCGGCAAAAGGGGTTGAGCCCGGCCCGGCCGCCACGTACAAGCAGGCATGCCCGGCCGCGGCCAGCGGCCGGCACCCGTCCCTTCGAGGCCAGTTCGCATGGATTCCCGCCTGATGCCCGCCAAGGACCTGTTCCCCGAGATCGAGCCCTATGACAAGGGCTTCCTGCAGCTCTCGGCGCCGCATCGGATGTATTACGAGCAATCGGGCAATCCGGGCGGCGTGCCGGTGGTGTTCCTGCATGGCGGTCCGGGCGCCGGCGCCAATTCGACCCACCGGCGCTTCTTCGACCCCGCCTTCTACCGCATCGTCATTTTCGACCAGCGCGGCAGCGGCCGCTCGCAGCCTTTGGGCGAGACGCGGGACAACACCACCCCGCTGCTGATCGAGGACATGGAGACCCTGCGCGCGCATCTCGGCATCCAGCGCTGGTTCGTCTTCGGCGGCTCCTGGGGCTCGACCCTGGCGCTGGCCTATGCCGAACATCACCCGGAGCGGGTGCGCGGCCTGGCGCTGCGCGGCATCTTCCTGTGCCGCAAGTCGGAGATCCAGTGGTTCCTCTACGGCCTGCGCGAATTCGCCCCCGAGGCCTGGCGCGCCTTCTCCGGCCACATCCCGGAAGCCGAGCAGGGCGACCTGCTGGAGGCCTATTGGAAGCGCCTGATGGACCCGAGCCCGGCCGTGCACATGCCGGCGGCCAAGGCGTGGAGCGTCTATGAGGGCTCCTGCTCCACCCTGCTGCCGAGCCCGGAGACGGTGCGCGCCTTTTCCGCCGACGCGCTGGCCCTCGGCCTCGCGCGCATGGAGGCGCATTACTTCCGCAACGACATCTTCCTGCCCGAGAACTTCCTGCTCCAGAACATCGGCAAGATCCGCAGGATCCCGAGCTTCATCGTGCAGGGCCGCTACGACCTGGTCTGCCCGATCCGCAACGCCGACGACCTGGTCCGCGTCTGGCCCGAGGCGCGCTACACCGTCATCCCCGATGCCGGCCATTCGGCGATGGAAACCGGCACCCGCGCGGCGCTGGTGGCGGGGATGGAGGCGTTCAAGAACCTGGCGTAGTAGCGCGGCGGCGTGGCGTTCCTCGGATTCGTCACCCCGGCCTTGCGCCGGGGTCCATTCAACCGCCGCACGAACAGTGAGGACCTGCATCGCGTCTTGAGCGGCGCGGCCCTTGCGCATGGCACGATGGCTCCCGGCGCAAGGCCGGGATGACGGACGAGAATGCAATCACCATCGGCGGGCGGATCAGCTAGCGCCGCCGGTTCGGCCGCGCATGCGGCAGGGCGCGGGGCGCGGAGTTCTCGGTTTCACTTTCCGTCTCGCCGGTGCCCTCGCCCTCGCCGATCGTGCCGGGGGTGAAGCCCGCCGCCTTGGCCCGCGCCATGGCGAGCTGCAGGATGCGCTGCATCAGCTCGGGATACTTGATCCCCTCGTGCTGCGCCGCCTCGGCGAAGACCTCGATCCTGGCGATGTCGGGATTGGGATTGGCCTCGAGGAAATAGGGCACGCCGTCGGCGGCGAGGCGGAAATCGACGCGGGCATAGCCGTCGAGCTCCAGCGTGCGGCAGATGCGCTTGGCGAGATTCTGGATGCGCGCGGCGAGCTCGGGCGGCAGGTCCTCCGCCAGGCGCTGCACGATGCCGAGCTTCTCCTGGTAGTTGACGTCGTGCTTCACCTTGGCGGTGGCGATGCGCATCTGGTTCTCGTCCATGTCGCCGAACAGCAGCTCCCACACCGGGAGGACCTTCAGCCGTTCGTTGCCGAGCACGCCGACATAGAGCTCGCGCCCCTCGATATACTGCTCGGCCAGGGCGTCGGTGCCGACCCGCTCATGGATGAAGGCGACGCGCTCGGCCAGCTTCTCGTCGCTGTCCACCACCGAGGCCTGGGCGATGCCGATCGAGGAATCCTCGCTGGCGCTCTTGACGATCAGCGGGAAGCCAAGCTTGGCCGGCCGCTTCACCTTGCGCCCCATGGGAAATACCGCGAAGGCGGGCGACGGGATGCGGTGGAAGGCGAGCAGCTTCTTCGACAGCGCCTTGCCGCGCGCCAGCATCAGGCCGCGCGGGTTGCACCCGGTATAGGGCACGCGCAGCAGCTCCAGATAGGAGGCGACGTTCTGGTCATAGGCCGGCTCGCCGTGGAACTGCTCCAGCAGGTTGAAGACGACATGCGGCTTCCAGGTCTCGACCTCGTCGCGGATCGGCTTCAGCTCGTATTGCACGCCGAGCGGCTTCACCTCGTGGCCGAGCCCGCGCAGGGTCTGGATCACGTCGTATTCGGTCTTCCAGACGTTGATCTCTTTCTCGCTGTAGCCCGCGTCGGATTCCGGCGGCATGAAATCCGGGTGCATCAGCACCAGGACACGCAGGCTTTTCGGGCGGCTGTGTTTCTTGCGGGCGCGCGTCACAGCGCATACCACTCCCGGCGCGAGGGGCTATGCAGGGAATGCACCGTGTTGGCGGTGAGCAGCACCGTGAAGTTCATCGCCAATTGCCGCTCCGGCCCCACCGCGCGCAGCTTCAGCTCGCGGCAGCGAACGATCATCTCGTCCAGCACCCGGTCCAGCGCCTGCTGGTATTCGCCGGTCCATTTCGAAACCATGCGCCGGATCTTACCACGATTGAGGCGCAAAAACGTCGACGCCGCGGGGGCATTCTTGTCCCTCGGGTCGTCGGAGAAGATGCGGCGCAGATCGCGGTCGTAGATGGTGGGCGAATCGACGCCGTAATGCGCCTGCTTGCGCTTGTAGTGCTCGTCCAGGGTCCGGCGCAGCTGGTTCAACGGATCGACCATGGTCCGGCGGGTCAGGAACGGCTTCTCCGCCGCGATCTCGCCCATCAGCTCGTCGACATATTCCAGCTTCTTCAGCGCCGGCCATTCCGCGTAGCGCTTGCGCCAGTCGGAGCGCGGCTTCAGCCAGACGGCGAAGGTCTCGGCGAAATCCTCGTCCGGATGGCTCTGCGCGTACCACAGGCGCAGATGCTGGACAAAATTCTTACTGGACGGGTTCGGCCGGTAGTAGTTGGGGTAGCGCTGCGAGGAATGGCCGAAGAATTTCTGCCAGCGCCGCTTGCGCTGCAGCTTGTAGGAATGCTGCACCACGTGGCCGGCCTCGTGGCGCAGGATGCGCATGCAATCGGCCTCGCTGCCGCCCTCGGCCTCGCCCATCATCCTGCGCTCCAGGCGCATCAGGCGCGGGTGCAGCAGGTAGAACGGCACGGCGATGCCCGGCGTGTTGTCCGGGCTGAACCATTCGTCGGAGATCCAGACATGCGGCCGGACCTTCACGCCGCGCTCCTCCAGCTCGTCATAGAGCTTCATCACGCAGCGCTCGACCCAGGTGCCTTCGACCGCGACGTGGAGATCCCGCAGGCGCAGCTGCAGCAGCTCCTCGTCCGGCAAGGTGGCCCAGGCGAAACGGCGGGACATGGCGGGGCGGTCCGGTACCCTGTCTGTTTTCTTGACGCTTCTGCGACCCCCGCGAAGAGCGGCGGTCGCGCTGAGTCATGGGGGAAAAACCGGCCGATGGCAAGGCCGGTTCCGGGCCGCCGCGCCGCGCAGGCGGACAGCCCGGAAATGGCTGCAAAACGGGCCTTTCCGGCGATTCCGGCGGATCCGCCGCGGCGCCGGCGCGGCCCGGTGCCCGCCCCGGACTCCTGTCGCGCTCCGGCGCGGGATTGGACCAGACTGATGCCCCGCCGGGCGCTGGGGCCAGGGCAGCGGAAAAGGACCGACGCATGGACCGTGGCCTGCAACCGCCGCTTGCCGGCGGCTGCCAATGCGGCCAGATCCGCTACGCGGTCGCAGGGGCGCCGACCGCCCTCTTTGTCTGCCCTTGCCCGGGATGCCGCCGGCAATCCGCCGCGGCCTTTGGCATCTCGGTGATCGTGCGCGCCGCCGCCCTGCGCCTGGTCCGCGGCGCTGCCCGCCGCTGGTCGCATGCTGCCGAGAGCGCCGGGTCGTGCCCCGCCACGTCTGCCCTGATCGCGGGTCGCGCCTGTGGCACGGCGACCGCGCGGCCGGGGCGGAGGTCAGCGTCAAGGGCGGCTCGCTCGGCCAGCCGGTCGACCTCAGCCACGCACTCCAGATCTGGACCGCCCGCAAACCGCCCGGCGTGACGATCCCGCCCGACGCGCGCTTCTATCCGCGCGAGCCGGACTAGGCGCACGGAACTTAGTAATTTATTCATAGTCGCCGCCCCATGTTGCGCCCATGGACCGGTTCTTCAAGATCCTCCGCCGCGTCAACAGCGTCCTGTTCCTGCTGGTGCTGATCGGCACCGGCGCCAGCGCGGCGTGGTGCGCCTGGGTCTTCGCCGAATGGCGCCGGCAGTTCATGCCGGACACGACCGTGATCGCGGCGGTGGAGGACGACGAGGCCGGGACCGGGGCGGCGGACCTCATTGCCGACCTGCCCGCCGATCTCAAGCTGGGCGATGCCGAGACCATCACCGGCACGCGGATCCAGATGTTCCGGCTGGCTTCGGTCGCCTATGGCCAGGACAGCGGCCGTCACGGCGAGGCGATCCGCAACATCCTGCTGCTGGCGGATGACCGGCCGGGCGCCACCTGGCTGTTCCCCAACCACGACAACCTGATCCTGGAAGCCGACCAGGTCCGGAGCTGGACCGCGGACGACGGCGCCATCCCGGCGGCGCGGGCGCTCTACGTTCAATACCTGGCGATGGGCGAAGACCGCCCGGCGTCCACCGGCGACGGCGCGCTCAGCGTGGCCTTGAGCCGGGTCGATGGCAGCGGACTGGTCCGTGTCCTCACCGGCGTCGCCGAAGTGCTGTCCTACGAGCAGTTCGACGCCGACAGCCTCAGCATCGCCTATCGCCGCGGCAGCGAGTTGCGCCTGGCCCGCATCTCCCTCGACACCTTCGCCACCCTGGCCGACGAGAAGGCGGCCCAGATCCCGGAGCATCCCTAGGGCGGAAAGCCCTTCAACGGCTTAGTTTCCTCAACCGTTCCGGCCACCCCGACCGGCACCGCTACCGGTTGTCGGCGCCGTTGCGCCGCTCACAATCCGTCGATGCAGCGCGGTTAACCGTGACATCCCGCCACGCGCGTGGCTTATCGTGTCGATCACACACTATTGTCTCAAGGGTCATGGGTTTGCCCCTTGATCTTCGAGCGCATTTTCACGACATTCCAGCCGCTCGCGGATCGCTGTCGCCGCTGCCAGTCGGCTTGGAACGACGTGGACGGAACCTGCGTTGATTCGCCGCCAAGAAGCTGCGCATCGGACCACCAACTATCATGCGTCTTTCGAACGCCCTGATCGGATTGCTCGTTGCGCTGCTGTTCGCCGGCGCCTGGGTCCTGCTCAATCGCCCGGTGAACGAGGAGCCCTGGACCCAGGACGTCTCCGGCCTCACCTACACGCCCTTCCGCGACGACGCCAACCCGACCAACGGGCGCGAGCCGACGCTCGAGCAGGTACAGCAGGACCTGTCGCTGATCGCCGGGCTGACCACGCAGCTGCGCACCTATTCGACCACCGGGGCGAATTTCGGCGTGTCCGGCGCTGCCGACCGGCTCGGCCTGCGCGTCATGGCCGGCGCCTGGATCGATGTCGACCCGAAGAAGAACCGCCAGGAGATCGACAACCTCGTCGCCATGGCGCTGAACAGCGGCAGCGTCAGCCGCGTCACCGTCGGCAACGAGGCGATCTACAAGAACCTCGTCACCGTGCCGCAGCTGATCCAGTACATCCGCGAGGTGAAGCGGCGCCTGCCCGGCATTCCGGTCAGCACCTCCGAGCCCTATGGCGTGTGGCTCGATCACCCGGAGCTGCTGGACGAGGTCGATTTCGTCGGCGTCCACATCCTGCCGTTCTGGAACGGCATCCCGGTCGATGACGCCGTCGCCTGGGCGATGGGCAACTACCGCGCGGTCGAGGATGCGCTGAAGGCGCGCGGCCTGGACAAGAAGGTGGTGCTGACCGAGGTGGGCTGGCCGAGCCAGGGCCTGCAGCGCGGCGGCGCCGTCGCCTCGCCGGTCAACCAGGGCCTGTTCCTGCGCAACTTCGTGCGCGAGGCGAAGAAGAACGACATCGAGTATTTCATCATCGAGAGCTTCGACCAGCCGTGGAAGGCGGAGTTCGAAGGCGGCGTCGGCGCCTATTGGGGCGTGTGGGACGGCCACCGCAACTTGAAGCCGGCGCTGCAGGGCACGCTGGTCAATTACGAGAACTGGCGCTGGCTGGCCGGGGCCACCATCGTCTTCGGCTTGCCCTTCGTGCTGTGGATGCTGCGCGCGCAACTGGGGCTCGCCCGCACCGGGCGCTTCTTCCTGGCGCTGATGGGCCAGGGCGGCGTCATGATCGGGGTGTGGATCTACGCCACCTATAGCGGCCGCTATCTGACCTGGTTCGACATCGTGGCGCTGGCGATGATCGCGCCAGCCACCATCCTCCTGCTCGCCATCTTCCTGATCGAGGGCGTCGAGATGGCGGTCAATCTGTGGCTGGGCCAGACCCGCCGCCGCCTGGTGCCGCCGCCGCTGAAAGGCTCCTGGCGCCTGCCCAAGGTCTCCGTGCACGTGCCCTGCTACAACGAGCCGCCGGAGATGATGATCGACACCATCCGGGCGCTGGAAAAGCTCGACTACCCGGATTTCGAAGTCCTGATCATCGACAACAACACGCGGGATGACGCCGTATGGCGCCCGGTCGAGGCCTACATTGCCTCGCTCGGCCGCCCGAATTTCCGCTTCTTCCACCTGCCGAAATGGCCGGGCTTCAAGGCCGGCGCGCTGAATTACGGGCTCAGCCAGACCCATCCGGACGCCGAGATCGTCGCCACCATCGACAGCGACTACATCGTGCGCCCCGACTGGCTGAAGAACCTGGCGCCGCATTTCGCCGACCCGAACGTCGCCCTGGTCCAGGCGCCGCAGGATTACCGCGATTCCGGCGACGATCTCTTCAAGCGCATGTGCTTCTGGGAGTATGCCGGCTTCTTCCATCTCGGCATGAAGAGCCGCGACGAGCAGAACGCGATCATCCAGCACGGCACCATGGCGCTGATCCGCAAGGCGGCGCTGCAGCAGGTCGGCGGCTGGGGCGAGTGGTGCATCACCGAGGACGCCGAGCTTGGCCTGCGCCTGTTCAAGGCCGGCTATCGCGCCATCTACACCGAGCGCAGCTACGGCAAGGGCCTGATGCCGGACAGCTTCGACGCCTATCGCAAGCAGCGCTACCGCTGGGCCTATGGCGCCATGACCATCATGAAGGGCCATCTGCGCGACCTGCTGCCCTTCGGCCGGCGCGGCCTCGACCCGGCGCAGCGCTACCAGTTCCTGGCGGGGTGGATGCCGTGGATCGCCGACGGCCTGCAGCTGCTGTTCGTGTTCCTGGCCATCGCCTGGAGCGTCGGCATGCTGTTCTGGCCGGACAAGGTCGAGCCGCCGCTGACGCTCTACCTCATCGTCACCCTCGGCATGTTCTTCTTCAAGATCGGCAAGTCGCTGTGGCTCTATGCCAGCAAGGTGCCCTGCTCCTTCGCCGACAATCTCGGCGCCGCCCTGGCCGGCCTGTCGCTCTCCTACGCCGTTTCCAAGGCGGTGTGGCGCGGCCTCTTCACCTCGAACCTGCCGTTCCACCGCACGCCGAAGATGGAGAACCAGCCGGCGCTGATCCGCGGCCTGGTCGCGGCCCGCGAGGAGACCGCCATCCTCCTGATGCTGGTCGGCAGCGGCATCGGCGTGATGTGGCAGCGCGGCGCCATGGAGCCGACCACCATGTTGTGGGCGATCCTGCTCTTCGTGCAGGCGCTGCCGTTCCTGGCGGCGCTGGTGATGTCGATGATCAACGTGCTGCCGGTCTTCAAGTGGAACCGGCCCAATGCCGTCCCGGTCGCCCACCCCGCCGAGCTTCCCGCGCACACGCCGGCCGGGGTGCAGCCGATCGCCCGCGACCCGGCCTGAGTCCGTGCGCGGGGCGGGGGTCCTCGGCGCGCTTGCCGGCATCGCGCTCGCGGTGGCCGGCGCCATCGCCTTCTGGTCCTGGCAGGCAGCACCCGTCGCCCTGCCGGACGCACCCAGGGATTCAAGCGGGCGCGGCAAGATCGCCTGCCTCTCCTACACGCCGTTCCGCGGCACGCAGACCCCCTTCGACCAGTCCCTGGTGATCCCGCCGGCGCAGATCGAGGAAGACCTGCGGCAGCTCAGCACCGAGACCGGCTGCGTGCGCACCTATGCCGTCAACCAGGGCCTCGACCAGGTGCTGCCGATCGCCGAGAAGCTCGGCATGAAGGTGCTGATGGGCATCTGGATCGGCTCCGCGGCGGCGGACAATGAGGCGCAGATCCAGGCCGCCATCGCGCTCGCCAAGGCGCATCCCGCGGTGCTGAAGGGCATCATCGTCGGCAACGAGGTGCTGCTGCGCGGCGAGCAGAGCGCCGAGACCCTGGCCGCGATGCTGCGGCGGGTGCGCGCGGAAACCGGCATCCCGGTCACCTATGCCGATGTCTGGGAGTTCTGGCTGCGCCATCCGCAGCTGGCCGAGGCCGCCGATTTCGTCACCATCCATATCCTGCCCTATTGGGAGGACGACCCGGTGCCGGCCGCCGATGGCGTCGCCCATATCGACGCCATCCTGCATCAGGTCGAAGCGGCCTTTCCCGGCAAGACGATCTTCGTCGGCGAGACCGGCTATCCCTCGGCCGGCCGGCAGCGCGAGCAGGCGAAGCCCGGCCTGATCGAGGAGGCGCGCTTCATCCGCGAATTCCTCGCCTACGCCGCGCAGCGCCAGCTCGACTACAACATCATCGAGGCCTTCGACCAGCCGTGGAAACGCGACCTGGAGGGCACGGTCGGCGGCTATTGGGGCGTGTTCGGCGAGGACCGGCAGCCGAAATTCCCCATCACCGGGCCGGTCGCCGCCATCGGGTCACCCTGGCCGCGCGTCGCGCTCACCCTGGCGCTGGGCCTGGCGTTCTGGTGGCCCAGCCGGCGCGCGGCGGCGAATCCGGCCCTGGCCGCGACGCTGCCGCTGCTGGCCGTCGCCGCGGGCCTCGCCATCACCGCGCATCTGGATCACGCGCGGGTGGCGGCGCTGATGTGGCATGAATGGCTGGTCGAGGGTGGACTGGCCCTGGTCTCGGCCTTGACCGCGGCGCTGGCGCTGCGAGCCCTCGCGACGCCGCGGCTGAGCCCGGCTCCGGCGGCGGAGAGCCTCGCCTGGCTGCGGCGTTTCTGGCAGCGCCAACCCGATGCGCGCCTCGCGCTCGGCGCGCTGCAGCTGCTGGCGATCGCGGGCGCGGCGAGCGTTGCCCTGGCGCTGGCCTTCGATGCGCGCTATCGCGATTTTCCGCTCGCCGCCTTCGCGGTGCCGGCGGTCGCTTTCGCCCTCATCCATTCCAGCCGCGCGTGGCCCGACGCGGCCGGGCCGATCGAGCGGGTCTTCGCCCTGCTGCTGGCGATCGGCGCCGTCTTCATCGCGCTGAATGAAAACCTGCTGACCCGGCCGGAAATGCGCCTGGATGTTAACGCGGCTTTGCGGCCGCCCCTGGCGGGGCAGATCAACGGCACTGCCCTGCTGTGGTGCGGCATGTTGTTGATTCTGGCCTATCCCTGGGCCGTCCGCGGATTCCGCACTCCGCGCAATCGCGGTGAATTGTAAGTAAAGATAACGCTTTCCTAACCACGTTGCTTAACCGCACGGTGAGGAAACCGCTTCTAACCTGGGCGCTGCAGTCTTGACCGCGTCGCCCTTCGTCTCGGGGGTTGGGAGCATTTCATGGACGGATCGACCGCTCAGCTCGTCACATTCGGCCAGGTGGCCGCCATCGAAGGCTCGCGCGCCCGCGTCGTGCTCGACATGGCGGAGGACGGCTCCGGCTTCGCCGGCGCGGTGCCGCCGCAGATGGGCCAGGTGGTCCGCATCGACGTGGGCGAGGCGCGCGTCTTCGCCATCATCGTCGGTTTGCGCACGCCGGCCGCCGAGCAGGCGATCATCGGCCCGCCGAACCAGATCATGGACCTCGATCTGATCGGCGAGATCCTGCAATCCGACACGGCCGGCCGGTTCCGCCGCGGCGTCTCCGCCTTCCCGCGGCTCGGCGACCGCGTCTCCTCGGCCAGCAGCGACGACCTGCGCCGCATCTTCGTGCGCGAGGACCGCGAGGGCGTGCGCGTCGGCTGCGTCCATCTCGACAACTCGATCCCGGCCAACGTCTTCACCGACGACCTGCTGGGCAAGCACTTCGCCGTGCTCGGCACCACCGGCTCGGGCAAGTCCTGCGCGCTCGCCGCGATCCTGCTGGGCGTGCTGTCGCAGCATCCCGACGGCCACGTCCTGATCCTCGATCCGCACAACGAGTATTGGCCGGCCTTCGGCGACCTGGCCGAGGTGATCAGCCCGGCCAATCTCGAGCTGCCCTATTGGCTGCTGAATTTCGACGAGATGAAGGAGCTGGTGATCGGCGAGCACAGCCGCATGCCGGAAATCGAGGCCTCGATCCTCAACCACGTGATCGTCGAGGCCAAGCGCAAGCTGGCCGGCTCAAACGACCACAACATCACCGTCGACACGCCGATGCCCTATCGCCTGTCGGACGTGACGCGCCTGCTCGACGACCTGATGGGCAAATACGAGCGGCCGCTGGAGCTGGCGCCCTATATGCGCATCAAGGACCGCTTCGCGACCCTGCAGGCCGACCGGCGCTATTCCTTCATGTTCCCGGGCGTCATGGTGCGCGACGATTTCGTGCGCTTCCTCTCGCGCATGTTCCGCATCCCGGTGGCCGGCAAGCCGGTCACCATCTTCGACACCTCGGGCGTGCCGACGGAAATCCTCAACGTCGTCGTCTCGATGCTGTGCCGCCTGACCTTCGACTTCGCGCTGTGGAGCGACCGCAAGGTGCCGATCCTGCTGGTCTGCGAGGAGGCGCACCGCTACGCCCCCTCCAATGACAACCTCGGCTTCGAGCCGACCAAGCGGGCGCTCGCCCGCATCGCGCTCGAGGGCCGCAAATACGGCGTCTCCCTCGGCCTGGTGACGCAGCGCCCGTCGGAACTGGCGGCCAACATCCTGTCCCAGTGCAACACCATCTTCGCGCTCCGCATCAACAACCAGCGCGACCAGGAATACCTGGCGGCGGCGATGCCGGAATCGGGCAGCGGCCTGCTGCAGGAGCTGCCCGCGCTGCGCGCGGCGGAAGCCATCGCCATCGGCGAGGGCGTGCCGGTGCCGCTGCGCATCATGTTCGACCCGCTGGCCGAGGACAAACGGCCGCGCTCCAGCAGCGCCAAGTTCACCGAGTCCTGGAACGAGGACAAGGTCGAGGCCGACTTCCTGCAGGATGTCGTCGCGCGCTGGCGCCGGCAGAAATAGGGAGCGACCTTGCCGGACGAGCCGGCCTAGGTCTTGCGCCAGTATACGCCGTTCCCGTCGATCTCTTCGATCCTGGGCGTGAACCCCTCGGCTCTGCCAAAATCGGCGACTGCCTGCGCACAGGCGTCGAAAGTATAATAGTCGTCGACGATCACATAGCCGCCGGGCGACACCTTGCGATATAGCGCCCTCAAACCATCCATGGTGGATTCGTAGAGGTCGCCGTCCAAACGCAGCACCGCGACCCGATCGATCGGAGCCTGCGGCAGCGTATCCTTGAACCATCCCTTCAGAAAGACGACCTGCTCGTCAAGCAAGCCGAAACTGCGGAAGTTGTCCTGGACGGTCTCCAGCGGGACGGCAAGCTCGCGATACAGATGGAGGTCGAGGCCCTTGTCCATCGGATAATTCTCGGCGTCCGGCGGCGGCAGGCCGTCGAAGGAATCCGCCGCCCATACGCGGCGATCCCGCACGCCGTGCGCTTCGAGGATCGCGCGCATGAGGATACAGGCGCCACCCCGCCAGACGCCGGTCTCGACGAAATCACCGGCAATTCCTTCGCGGATCGTCGTTTCGCACAGCTGACGGAGATTGGCCATCCGCATCCGGCCAATCATGCTGAAGGACATCGACGGCCAGTCGTATCCGATATCGCGCATGCTTTCAATGAAGCCCTTGCGGCCATGCACTTCGATCGATGGATCCCGGTAGATTCCGCCGATCAGGCATTCCTGCAGCAGCGAAAGATAGAGATGGCGCAATCGCTCGGCCTCGGCGGCGGCGACCGGCTTCGCGGTTAGGGCATCCGTTCTGGCAGATTGCGCGATCTCCTGCCGCAGGGCCTCGGCAAGCCGGATCTGGGCCGCCAGCTTCTCCCGCGCAAGTTCGCGATCGCGTCGCAGCAGTACGGCATCGCTGCTCGCGCGCTCGAGATCGAGCGTAAGCCGCGCATTGCGCTCGTTCAGGCTGGCCACGGCTGATGACATCTCGGCCAGCTTCTTGTGCTCCTGCGCTTGGCTCAGCTTGAGCCCGTCGATCTCTGCCTGAAGCCGGATGGACCACTCGTGGAACTTCCGGGCACGCCGCTTGAGTTCCTTCCTGCGATCCTTGCCCTTGCGAGCTGGGCCGATAACGGGAAGCTTGCGCAGAACCCGCTCGGCGAGGCTTCGCGGCCGGCGGCGCACGGGCTCCGCCCGGGCCTCCGGGGGGATCCCGGTGTCGGGGAAGCTCTCGAAGGATGTTTCGCCGCGCTTTGCCCGCAAGGTCGCATCGAGGAACTGCCGGCCGTATTTCCTGTCCGGCTCCAGGTGGCACCCCTCGGCCCACTCGTTCCACGCATTGATGAAGACCAGGCGGTCCCTGTCCGGAAAGTCCCGTTCGCTGCGCAGGATGGCCTGGCTTAGCCAGTATTCGTAATTCGCCGGCGTGCCATTCAGGATCACGACCGCCGCATCCTTGCGGCGCGCGGTATTGTCCCACGACGGAAACACCGTGCGGAAGCCGGCATTCTGCGCCGAGTAGTCCCGCCCCAGGTAGAGATTCGCCACCTGCTGATAGTCGACCACCAGGCCTTGGAACGCCTTGTAGAATGCGACCTGATCCGCGGGCAGCGTCGTCACCATGTTGTGCGGCGGGAACTCGACGCCGGAATCGAAGCCGAACTGTTTGTAGTCCCAGTTGCCGTGAGTGAGGGCCGCGCAGAGGTTGATCTCGCCGATTCCCGACTCACGGCAGTACCGGCGCCAGATATCGGCGGCCGACCGCGCATCTGGCATATGCTGGGGCCGGTAGACGATGAGAAGCGGCGCGCCATTGTGCCGGATGTAGCGCGGGTCACGCAGGATTGGGGCCAGCTCGGTTATGAAGCGAAGCGCGTCGTCCGGCCCGTAATCCTGGCTCAGCAGCACCTCGTGCTCGGCAGCGTCCCAGCGCCGGCTCCAGTTCTCGTTTGCCCAGCAGACGCAGAACGGCATGTCGCTCTCGGAGTCCGCGAGCATGTCGTTGAGCGGCTGTTCCAGCACCCGCCGCCCGGAGAACCAATAGTAGTGATAACAGAAGCCGTCGATGCCGTACTGCTTGGCGAGCGCGATCTGCTCCCGTCGTGCGGCCCGGAGCCGCAGGTCATAGAAGCCCAGATCGGCCGGCAGATGCGGTTGATAATGGCCGGGGAACAACGGCCTCGCCTTGGTGACGTTCGTCCACTCGGTGAAGCCTTTCCCCCACCAGGCGTCGTTTTCCGGGATCGGATGGAACTGCGTGAGGAAGAACGCGATGAGCCGCGTCTCAATACCACCGCTTACCGCTTCGTTCGCCACACGCCCCTCTCTTGTTGCAGGACCGCGCCCCATGTGCAGCCCCCTGCAAGATGCCTGGATGCCCCTGAATGCCGGCTCACCCACGCCGGCCGGAGAAGCTCTCGCGCAAGGACAGTAAGAAGCCGGATCCTCTCACCGCTTCGCCACCCCCTACCCGCTCGATCGTCGATGTCCGATCGGATTGCGGTGGCAGCGGAACCTCATTCATCACCTTCGCCCAGTAATCAACCAGCTCCCGGGGCGGCTCCGGCACCTGCTGCTCGATCAGCTTCAGCGAACGCCTGGCCCGTTCTGCCGGAACCGCACGCGTCACCACCTGATAGACGCAGCTGAAGCGATTGCGGCGCAGCGCCCTCCTCACGTCCTTCGGCAGACGGCGCCAACGTTCGGCGAACTCAGTCATTTTCGGGGTCCGCACGACGAAGCCGGCGTCTTCGATCTCCAATCCGTTGGCGCGGTGCAGCTCCTGGACGTTCTTCAATCCGAAGAAGCGGATATGGCTGCGATCGAGCAGGCCCCATTCGCGATAGTCGAAATCCTCGTCCATTAGACAGGCTGCGAGCACGCAGTGGCCGGCATGCGGCACAGACAGGATGATGGCGCCGGCCTCGTTCAACAGGCCTTTCATCCGCGTCATCGTCGACCAGGGATCGTACAAGTGCTCCAGGACGTCCGCGGCGATCACCGCGTCGAAGCGCCCCTCTGCGGCGCTCAACACAGCATCCCAGTCCGCCCGGTTTAGATCCAGCGCATGCACCGAGCGCGCGTGTATCGCGAGCTGATCCAGCACCGTCGGGTCGATATCGACGGCCGTGACGTCGCAGCGCAAATTGCCCGAAAGCAGGCGGGTGAGCGATGCTGGGCCGGCACCGAGTTCAAGGACCCTGCTCCCGGGAGGTATCAGCCTCAGGATCCGCGCACCCGCCGAATCGCCGTTCGGATCTATCTCTGTCTCGTAGCGGTGCTGCTTGGTCGTCGTCATGGCGCCGTCTGTGGCGGATGAGTGTCTGATTCTGATGAGGCCGTAGCCGCGGGAATCAAACGGACAATTAGCCGCAATTCCCCTGTTCCACAACGCCAAATTGCCAAGCCGCCACTGGAGGCGGGGAACGGGAAGGGTCTGGCGGAAAACGGCTCCTGGCAACGGCTGAAGTCCGCGGTCCTTGGTTGACGGCGCCTGACACTGATAGTAGTGAGACTTGCCGCCGGGGCCGACCGCGACCGCTCGGGCGCCAGTTCAGGGGCGGAAAATCGCGTGAGGGAGCCTTGAGTTGACGATGCAGCACGTTCTGCGGGCTCTGTTGGGACGGGGCCGGGCGCGCATACAACATCCGGCTTGGCGAACGGCGAATAGCTTTGAGCTTGGCGGCCTCAATTTCTGCTGTGACTATTCCGATTACACGCAACATACGACCCGGCAGCGCGTGATACTCTTGAAGCCTCACGACTTTATTGACAACTACCTTGCGATGCTGGAGCGCATCCGGGCGAGGAACGTCCTGGAGTTCGGCATCTGGCAGGGAGGGTCGGCGCTCTTCCTTGCATTAGCCGGCAGGCTCGATCGCCTCGTCGGTATTGATCTGGAACCTCCTGTCACGGCGCTGCAGGAGATCTTGGACAATCATCCGGTCGGGGGGCGCGTTTCCCTGCATTTCGAGACCTCGCAGGATGATCGTGCAGCAGTGCGCTCGATCTTGGCACGGGATTTCGGCGCGGTTCCGCTCGATATGATCGTCGATGATGCATCGCACTTCTACGCGCAGACGCGCGCCTCGTTTGAAACCACCTTTTCGTATCTGCGTCCCGGAGGCCTTTACGTCATCGAGGATTGGGGTTGGGCGCACTGGCCGGATTGGCAAAAGCCCGATCATCCGTGGCAGGATCGAGAAGCGCTCAGCAACCTTCTCTTCGACCTGACCATGATCATCGGTCGCAACAGCGGGTTGATCACGAAAATCGAGATCCTCGGCGGCGCGATGGCTGTCATTACGCGAGGCGACGGCCTGGCCCATGGGGAACAACTCGATCTGGATCAGTTGATCGTCTCTCGCGGCCGCAGTCTCGGTCGAATCTAGCTCTGGCCGAAGCCGCTGCGCTTTCGATCCACTATCTCCTGAGCAGCGCCAGCAGGGCGATGACCATCGCCGGGGCGCCGAGCGTCGCATTGTAGAGCACCAGGGCCAGGGCGGCGAACAGCAGGCCGAGGGCGACCAGGGCGCGGCCGCCGAGGAACAGGCCGCCGAGCGCCCCGGCGAGGCCAGCCCAACCCCAGATCCGGTAATGCTGCGCCGAGATGAGCCATTGCCGCGGCTGGCACCAGCCGGGCGCGTCGGCCTGGCCGCAGGCGATGCCGACCTCGCGCGGCTGGATCACCCCGTAACGCAGCCAGAAGGCGAGCGCGAAGCCCAGCGCCAGCAGGCCGACCCAGCCGGCCGCGCGACGCCGGGTCCAGGGTGCCTTCACGCCCAACCCGGCCCGCCCGTCACCAATCCGATGCTGATCCGTCAATGCCGAGTCCCGAACCTTGATTTCGCGACTTTTGTAGACCAGTTTCGGCGCCGTACTGCAATTCATTCCCATCGGCGGTCCGGCTTGGCCCAGTCCGCTGCAGCCTCAGGAAAAGGGCATGACCATGCGACGAGACCGCAACGCGGCGCGCGGCCAGGTGCACCGCCTGGTGCTGGACAGCCGGATCCTGGCGGGCAATCCCCTGGGCGACCCGGCGCAGCGCGAGCTGCATGTCTATACCCCCGCCGGCTACGCGGCCGGCCGGCATCTGCCGTTGCTGGTCGACCTGGTCGGCTTCACCGGCTCCGGCCTGTCGCACACCAACTGGCGGCCCTTCACCGAGAACGTGCCGGAACGCCTCGACCGCCTGATCGGCACCGGGGCCATGGGCCCGGCGGTGGTCGCCTTCCCCGATTGCTATTCGCGGCTCGGCGGCAACCAGTACATCAACTCCGCCGCCATCGGCCGCTACGAGGACTACCTGGTCGAGGAGGTGGTGCCCTTCGTCGAGCGTCATTTCGCTTGCGGCGGCGCCGGCCGGCGCGCGGTCTTCGGCAAGTCCTCGGGCGGCTATGGCGCCATCCTGCATGGCATGCGGCGGGCTGATGTCTGGTCCGCCTTCGCCTGCCATTCCGGCGACATGGCCTTCGAGCTCTGCTATCTCGGGGACGTGCCCAAGGTGCTGAACGAGCTCGCCAAGCACGGGCGCTCGATCGAGAAATTCATGCGCCATTTCGAGGCCTCGCCGAAGCCGACGGAAGCGGAGATGGCGGTGATCAACCTAGTGGCCATGGCCGCCAGCTACGATCCGGCCCCGCCTGGCGATCCGGACGGCTATCTCGGCATCCGCCTGCCGGTCGACCTCCACACCGGTGAGTTGATCGCCGCGCGCTGGAAGAACTGGCTGGCCTGGGATCCCGCCCTGCTGGTCGATCGCCACGCGGAGGCGCTGCGCAAGTTGAAGGCCATCTACATCGATTGCGGCGATCACGACCAGTTCGCGCTGCATTTCGGCGCGCGGCGCGTGCATCGCGACCTCGAGCGGCTGGGCATCGCGCACCGCTACGAGGAGTTCCCGGACGACCACACGGCGGTCGATTACCGCATGGATTTTTCGCTGCCGTTTCTCGAGAAAGCGTTGCGGCCCCAGCCCGATTGATTTGCATCAATCGGGCTGCGCCAAGCTGTCACGCGGCATCGCGTCAACGCGACGGCCGGTGCGGCCAGGGTCTCAAATGCGAAAGGCTGCGGCGGAAAGGCGCCGCGTCCTGTTCTGCATTTGGGGACGAAAATGATGCATTCCAAATTCTTCGGGAGCGCCTGCTGCGCGCTGGCGCTCCTCTTCGCCGCTCCCGCCGCCATGGCGCAGGATTCGACCGAGACCGTGCCCGGCAAAACGGCCGGCGATTTCATGATCCGCCTGCGCGGCCTGGGTGTCATCCCGCGCGACCACGCCGACATCGAGCCGATCGGCGGCGACACCGAGATCGAGAACAACCTGGTCCCGGAAGTCGACTTCACCTATTTCATCACCGATAACATCGCGGTCGAGCTGATCGCCGCCACCACCAAGCACGACGCGGTGGCCGAGAACACGTCGCTTGGCGACGTCGATCTCGGCGACGTGTGGCTGCTGCCGCCGACCCTGCTGGCGCAGTACCACTTCCTCAGCAAGGGCATCGTCAGCCCCTATGTGGGCGCCGGCGTCAACTACACGGTGTTCTACGGCGTGGATGAGCCGAACGGCGGCATCGTCGACGACATCGACTACAAGAACAGCTTCGGCTGGGCGCTGCAGGCCGGCGTCGATATCCGCATCGACGAGCACTGGTACCTGAACGCCGACGTGAAGAAACTCTTCCTCGACACCACGGCAGAGATCAACAACGGCGCCGTGCGCGCCGATGTCGACATGGACCCCTGGCTGATCGGCGTCGGCGTCGGCTACAAGTTCTGAGTTCGTCCAATCGACGGCGCGGGCGCGACCCGCGCCGTCACAATAGTTTCACCTTTGTGCCGTTGAATTTCGCCTCATATTTCGGCACTTCTCGAAATATGAAAACAAAGCAAGCCCTCTCCGCCTTCGCCGCCCTGTCGCAGGAAACCCGCCTGGAGGCGTTCCGGCAATTGGTGCGGCTGACACCCGAAGGCATCCCCGCCGGCGAGCTGGCCCGCGATCTCGATGTGCCGGCCAGCACGCTATCCTCGCATCTGGCGATCCTGGAGCGCGCCGGCCTGGTCACGTCGGAGCGCCAGGGCCGCACCATCCTCTACCGCGCTGACCTCGATGGCGCGCGGGATCTGGTGCAATTCCTGGTCAAGGATTGCTGCCGCGGCCAGCCGGAACGCTGCGCTCAGCTGCTCGCGGCGGCTTTGCCGTCCTGCTGCTGATTTCCAGATCGGATCCCGACATGACCAACCGCGTCTACAACGTTCTTTTCCTGTGCACCGGCAATTCGGCGCGCTCGATCCTGGCCGAGGCGATCCTCAACCGCGAGGGCGCCGGCCGCTTCAAGGCCTATAGCGCCGGCAGCCAGCCCAAGGGCGCGGTGCATCCTTTCGCCCTCGATCTGTTGAGGAAGATGAACCATCCCACCGCCGGCCTGCGCTCCAAGAGCTGGGACGAGTTCGCCGCGCCGGGATCGCCGGTGATGGATTTCGTCTTCACCGTCTGCGACAACGCCGCCAGCGAGGTCTGCCCGATCTGGCCGGGCCAGCCGATGAGCGCCCATTGGGGTATTCCCGATCCGGCCGCCGCGCCAGGAATCGAGGCGGGGGGCAGCGAGGCGGAGCGGCGCCTCGCCTTCGCCGAAGCCTATCGCGCGATGCTGAACCGGATCAGCGTCTTCGTCAGCCTGCCGCTGCAATCGCTGGATCGCCTGAGCCTGCAGAAGCGGCTGAGCGAGATCGGCACCGCCTTGCCGCAATCGGCGTGAGCCGCCCCGCCATGTCGCTGTTCGAACGCTACCTAACCCTCTGGGTCGCGCTTTGCATCGTGGCCGGCGTCGCGCTGGGTCACCTCTTTCCCGGCCTCTTCCAGCTGGTCGGCGGCCTGGAGCTCGCCAAGGTCAACCTGCCGGTGGCGGCGCTGATCTGGCTGATGATCGTGCCGATGCTGGTCAAGATCGACTTCGCCGCCATTGCCGAGGTGCGCCGGCACTGGCGCGGCATCGGCGTGACGCTGTTCATCAACTGGGCGGTGAAGCCCTTCACCATGGCGGCGCTGGGCTGGTTGTTCATCGCCTGGCTGTTCCGGCCGCTGCTGCCGGCCGACCAGATCGACTCCTACATCGCCGGCCTGATCCTGCTGGCGGCTGCGCCCTGCACGGCCATGGTCTTCGTGTGGAGCAACCTGTCCGCCGGCGAGCCGCATTTCACCCTGACCCAGGTGGCGCTGAACGACGTCATCATGGTCTTCGCCTTCGCCCCCATCGTCGGCCTGCTGCTCGGCCTTTCCGCCATCACCGTGCCATGGCAGACGCTGCTGCTGTCGGTCGGCCTCTATATCGTCGTGCCGGTGCTGGGCGCGCAGGCCCTGCGCCGCGTGTGCCTCGCCGGCGGCCAGGCGCGCCTGCAGGCGCTGCTCAAGACCTTGCAGCCGGTCTCGCTCCTCGCCTTGCTTGCGACCCTGGTGCTGCTGTTCGGCTTCCAGGGCGAGCAGATCATCGCCCAGCCGCTGGTCATCCTGCTGCTGGCGGTGCCGATCCTGATCCAGGTCTATTTCAACAGCGGGTTCGCCTATCTGCTGAACCGGATCAGCGGCGAGGCGCATTGCGTCGCCGCCCCCTCGGCGCTGATCGGCGCCAGCAATTTCTTCGAGCTGGCGGTGGCCGCCGCCATCAGCCTGTTCGGCTTCTCCTCCGGCGCGGCGCTGGCCACCGTGGTCGGCGTGCTGATCGAGGTGCCGGTCATGCTCTCGGTGGTGAAGATCGTCAACGCCAGCAAGGGCTGGTACGAGCGCGGCGCAGCGAGGCGCCCGGAAAGCGCCGCCAAGCCGGCGGCATGAGCATACCTCGCCCCTTGACACCTTGATGTCCAAGGTATAGATGAAGCGCATGAGCAGGCGCGCCACCAGAACTCCCAGCAAGACCGCGACTCCCATCAAGACCGGGGCCGCCGGACTGCGCGCCGTCGCCAAGCAGGCCCCGGACTACACCAGCCGGGCCTATTGGAACGGCACCATCAAGATGAGCCTGTCCAAGTTCTTCATCCTCTCGGTGCTGCACCAGCGGCCGATGCATGGCTACGACATCGCCAGCGCCGTGGAGAAGACCACCAAGGGCTGCTGCTCGCCGACCGAGGGCACCATCTATCCCGCCCTGCGCGAATTCGAGGAGGGCGGCTACGTCACCTCCGAGAGCGAGATCGTCCAGGGCCGCGAGCGCAAGGTCTACACCCTGACCGCGCGGGGCCGCGAAGCCTTCAAGGTCGCGGTGGAGTCCTGGATGGAGATCACCGAGTGCCTGACCGACAGCCGCAACGTGGTCAGCCGCGCCGCGCGCAAATCGGCGAAGAGCGGCACCTGCTGCTGAGTTTTTTTGCGTTTATGCATCGATGATCGATGCATCAGAGAGCGATACGAGACGAAGGAGTATCCCGATGTCCCAGCTTCCCATCGCCGTGATCGGCGCCGGCCCGGTCGGGCTTGCCGCCGCCGCGCATCTGGTGCAGCGCGGCCTTGAGCCCCTGGTGCTCGAGCGCGGACCGGCGGCGGGGCATACGCTCAGCGCCTGGAGCCATGTGCGCGTCTTCTCGCCGTGGCGGTTCAACATCGACCACGCCGCGCGCGCCTTGCTGGCAGAGACCGATTGGCAGGCGCCGGACGCGGAGGCGCTGCCGACCGGGGGCGATCTGGTGCGCGACTACCTGGCGCCCCTGTCCCGGCACCCGAAGCTCGCCGCCGGCATCCGCTTTGGCGCGGAGGTCACGGCGATCTCGCGGCGCGGCACTGACAAGATGACCGACGCGGGGCGCGCCGCGACGCCCTTCGTGCTGCGCTACCGCGATGCCGCGGGCGCGGAGCAGGAGATGCTGGCCCGCGCGGTCATCGACGCCTCCGGCACCTGGTTCCAGCCCAATCCGATGGGAGTCGACGGCCTGCCGGTCGCCGGCGAGACCGCCAATGCCGGCCGCATCGCCTATGGCATCCCCGATGTGCTGGACCATGCGCGCGATCGCTATGCCGGGGCGCGGGTCCTGGTCGTCGGCTCCGGTCATTCCGCGATCAACGTGGTGCTCGACCTGCTGGCGCTGCAGCAAAGCGCGCCGGAGACCCGCGTGGTCTGGGGTCTGCGCCGCAACCGGCTGGAACGGCTGCTCGGCGGCGGCCTCAATGACCAGCTGCCGGCGCGCGGCGCGCTCGGCCTCGCCGCCAAATCCGCCATCGAGGCGGGGCGGCTCCAGGTCCTCACCCCCTTCGCCGCGCGCAGGATCGCCGCCGAGGGCAACAGCCTGCGCGTGACCGGCTGCGTCAACGGCCATGATTTCGACGGCAATTTCGACCGCATCATCGTGGCGACCGGCTTCCGCCCCGACCTGGCCATGCTGCGCGAGCTGCGCGTCGAGCTTGACCCCGCGGTGGAGGCGACGCCGGCGCTGGCGCCGCTGATCGATCCCAATCTGCATTCCTGCGGCGACGTGCCGGCGCATGGCGTGGTCGAACTCGCCCACCCGGAACAGGGTTTCTACATCGTCGGCGCCAAGAGCTATGGCCGGGCGCCCACCTTCCTGATGGCGACCGGCTACGAGCAGGTGCGCTCCATCGCCGCCGAGCTGGCCGGCGACCACGCGGCGGCGCGCGAGGTGCATCTGGTGCTGCCCAAGACCGGGGTGTGCAACAGCGACGCGATCGACGGTGGCGCCGGCGACAGCGGCGACGAAGCCGCCTGTTGCGGCGGGCCGGCCGTCACGGATGCGACCGCGTGCTGCGTGGCGGACGAGGTGGCGAAGGAAGCGGCGCAAACTGGTTGCGGCTGTTCGCCGGCGGCCGCACCGGCTAAAGTGGCCAAGGCGCAAGGTGGAGGATGCTGCGCGCCGCGCTGAGCCTCGCGGCAACGCGCAATACCACGTCATTTCCGCGGACCGAGTCTTGGCCCAGTCGCGTCACCACCTGTTCATCACCGGGCTCGGCATCAGCCAGATCATCGCCTGGGGTACGCTTTACTACGCGTTCCCGATCCTGGCCGAGCCGATGTCGGCCGAGCTTGGCGTCGACAAGCCGCAGATCTACGGCGCCGCCACCTTCGGCCTGCTACTCGCGGGCGCGGCGGCCTATCCCGTCGGTTATCTGATCGACCGCGGCAAGGGCCGGGCCATCCTCACCGGCGGCGCCCTCCTGGGCGGCCTGATGCTCGCGGCCTGGTCGCAGGTCCACTCGCTGGCGCTGTTCTACGTGGTGTTCGGCCTGATCGGCATCGCCCAGGGCATGGCGCTCTACGAGCCCGCCTTCGCCGTCGTCGCGCGGCGCTTCGGCGCCGGCGCGCGGTCCGGCATCACCGCGCTCACCCTGTGGGGCGGCTTCGCCAGCACCGTCTTCGTGCCGATCACGCAATACCTGCTCAATCATTTCGGCTGGCGCGGCGCGCTGCTGGCCCTGTCGGCGATCACCCTGGCCGGCGCCGGTGGCCTCAACGCCTGGGTCATCGACCCGCGGCGCGACGCGGTGCCGGCCAGCGATCCGGCGCAGCCGGCGTCGGCCGCCGCCGATGCAAAGAGCAATGTCGCCGGCAATGCCATCGTGCGCTGGGCGCTGCGACAGCCGGTCTTCTGGATGCTCAGCCTTGCCATCACCCTCTATTTCGGCGCCGCCTCCGGCCTGACCTATCACTGGTACCCGCTGCTGCTGGAGCGCGGCTTCGACACCGCGAGCGTCGTCGCCGGCATGGCGATCATCGGGCCGGCGCAGGTCGCCGGGCGCATCGCCATCTGGGTCTTCGCCCGCCAGCACTCGGTGAAGGTGATCGGGCGGGCGGCCTTCCTCGTTTTCCTCGCCTCGCTGGTGCTCCTGCTCATGGCGCCGGCGCAATTCGCCTGGCTCGCGCTCTTCGCCATCGTCTACGGCGCCGCCAACGGCATCGTCACCATCGTGCGCAGCCTGGCCCTGCGCGAGATGCTGACGCCGGAGCGCTACGGCACGCTCAACGGCCTGCTCGGCGTGCCCTCGACCATCGCCAAGGCGCTGACCCCGCTCGGCGCCGCCTGGCTGTGGCATTGGAGCGGCGGCTATGATTCGGTGCTGATCGCCAGCATCGCCTGCTGCGCGGTGATGGCGGCGAGCTTCTGGGCGGCGGGGGGCCAGCGCCGGTCTCTCTAACTTGCCGGGGTTCCCATCAACTCGAGATCACTGCTTGAATCGCTCTTCCCGGTGCCAACGAAGAAACTGGGGATGGGGATATTCGAATCTGTGTTGTGGAGGAAGCGCATAGCCACTCGGATTGATAAGGGACCTAACTCCCTCAACATCGTTGGCGTGCCGAGATATCAGAATCTGCCGATCATCGGAAAGACTAATCAAGCCACGATCAAACATCCAATGCACCGTCCCAGAGAGCGCGATGCCGTTGCTCACGATATCCGGCCCATTTTCCTCAACCGGTCGAATATGAGCTGCCGCAACCTCTGCTCGACCATTCCCATTTATCAGCTTGAGGCCACTGATCGCGCATCGATCAGAGTACGCTCGCAGGACGTTCCGACGGAAAATCCGGTCCCGCAAGATTCGCGAAACTACAAAGCTGCCTCGCTCACGACTCTGCTCGAACACAAACGGCGCCTGACCCTCGGACAGCCCCAGAGGAGGTTCGGCCTCGCCTACGCGCGGCAGCAACGGGTCTTTTTCATTGAAGCCGAGTGCTACAATATAATCAAAGTCGCTCTCCGGAATTGAGCGAACCGCTGATTGAGCGCGCCCTGAAATCCCACCTTCCGCGTTCAGAACACTCCGCTCAACGATGCCAGTCGTTCCGTTGAATGGAACCGGATTGCTAAAATCCAGATAGCTTCCGGGCTGGATCAGCGCAAGGTACATGCCGTGCGTCTTCGGATCGGAGACAACTCGTTCAATCTTCGCAATCGCGAAGTAGCCACGTGTCTCCGCGACCTTGCGCGGCTCGTAGTAGATAATCCAGTCTCCCACGCAGGATTGAACGCGGCTGAGGTATTGCGCTGGGAACTGATAAACCTCAGCGGGCCTGTCGTCGTAGATGGAATCCGGTCGGTGGATGAAAACCCCGTGCCCCATGGCTTGCATATAAGCCTAAATGTGATGACGGGCCAATCCAGTTTGGACGCGCCTAGCACCGATCGAGTCGGGGCAGCGATGAGGGGGAAAATGGCGACCCCGAGAGGATTCGAACCTCCGACCTGCGGTTTAGGAAACCGACGCTCTATCCTGCTGAGCTACGGGGTCGTCGGGCGGGTTATAGCAAAGCCCCGGCGTGAAGTTAAGCCGGCGGCCGGCGCCGGCCCGGCCCGGCCGATGGACCCTAGTCCGCCTTCACCTTCTTGATCACGACATCCGAGGTTGCCCCCAGTGGCGCGTTTTTCAGGCTGGGGTCCGGCGCGCCGGTCAGCAGCACGGTCACCGTGCGGTCATAGGCGGCGGGGTCCAGGTGGCCGAATTCGGAATCGTCCACCGCCACCAGGTCGTTGACCGCCCAGACGCCGCGGATCAGCGTCGGTAGGTCGGTGGTCTGCGTCGCCATCAGCGACATCAGCGCTTCGGTGGATTTGCGCGGCTCCTCCGCCACCCGCTCCCAGCCCCTGCGGGCGCCCTCGACGAAATGCGCGAAGGCGTCGACGCGCTCGGGGTCGAGCAGATCCTCCGCCCGCGCATAGAGCCCGTCCTCCAGCGTGGCGGTGCCGAGGTCCTCGTACGAGAACAGGCGGAAATCCGCCGGGCTCTTGCCCTGGACCGCGAGATCGGCCGGCAGCTGGTAGCTCTCGGTGGTGAAGCAGTCGCTCTCCCGGCCGCGATAGGTGGCGGCCAGCTGGCCGTCATGCAGGATGGTGACGCCATCCGCCTCGCCATAGATGCCGAGGCCGAGCTTGTGCATCCAGGCGAAGAAGGCGCTTTCCTGGCCGTCGAAATGCAGCTCGACATTGGCGCCCTTGAGATCGCCGGGCTCGGCGATCGGCCGCTTGCAGGCGAGCAGCAGGCCCGATTTCTGGAAGATCTGCGCCACGTGCAGGATTTCCGCGCCGGCTTCGCGCGCCTTCAGGGCATGCGGCATGATGTCGATGGCGAGGTCGACGTCGCCGTCCTCCAGCATCGCCACCGGGCCGCGATCATCGGCCGCGACGAAGACGGGATCGATGCCGCGCTGGGAGAACTGGCCCTCGATCTTGGCCAGGTGATAGCCGAGGGTGCGCGGCGAGGGCCCCTCGGGCAGCGCGATGCGCAGCCGGACGAGGTCCACCTCCTGCGCCCCGGCATGGTTCGCCAAGCCCCACGGGCCCGCCGCCGCAAGGGCGCCGAGCAGCAGGACCAGCGCCGCCGCCGGATTGCGCGCCGGCAACAGCGCCGCCGCCAAGGCGCGCCACATCGCCCGTTCAGCGTCCGGGCTGGCCCCGGACCGCGTCCGTCGTCGCTGCATGTCTGCCGGTGTTCCCTCGTGGCCCAATGGTGGCCTCTTGTGGCGGCCCCTTAGCGGCCCCTGTGGCCGGGACCGCCGATCGGCGCTGCGCGCTGCACCGGGCGGTCTCGCCTTGCCTTCCAATGCGGGACAGATTACAGGCCGTGGCGAAGCCTCGCAAATGGTAAGCCGGACGCGGCGCACGCCCTGGTGGCGGCGATTTCGGGGTCGCAACGGAGGAATGGCAAGGCATGGCGGAAGCAGGCGCCGCGGCAATCGACGAACTGGGCATCGTGGGGGCGGGCGCCTGGGGCACCGCGCTGTCGGTGCTGGCCGCGCGGGCCGGGCGCCGGGTGACCCTGCGGGCGCGCCGGGCGAAGGCGGCCGAGGCGATCGCCGCGGCGCGCGAGAATGCCGAGCACCTGCCGGGCATCGCCCTGCCGCCGGCCATTGCCGTCACCGCCGACCTCGCCGCGGCACTTGCCGCCGATGCCGTGCTCTACGTCCAGCCGGCGCAGCATCTGCGGGCCTTCTGCCTGGCCGCGGCCCCGCTGTGGCGGCGCGGCACGCCGCTGCTCATCTGCGCCAAGGGCATCGAGGTCGAGACCGGCCGGCTGCTGACCGAGATCGCGGCCGAGCTGCTGCCGGCGGCGCCGATCGCCGTGCTCTCCGGCCCGAGCTTCGCCGCCGAGGCCGCCGCCGGGCTGCCCACCGCCGTGGTCATCGCCAGCACCGAGGCCAGGCTCAACGAATCCCTGATGCAGGCGCTCTCGCACGGCGCCTTCCGGCCCTATGGCGCGCTGGATCCGGTCGGCGTCGAGGTCGCCGGCGCGGCCAAGAACGTGCTGGCCATCGCCTGCGGCATCGTCATGGGCCGCGGCCTGGGCGAGAACGCGCGCGCCGCCCTGGTGACCCGCGGCCTGGCGGAAGTGGCGCGGCTCAGCCACGCGCTGGGCGGCAGGCCGGAAACCATGCTGGGCCTGGCCGGTGTCGGCGACCTGGTGCTGACCTGCAATTCCATGACCTCGCGCAACACCTCGCTCGGCTTCGAGCTCGGCCGCGGCAAGGCGCTGGCTGAGATCCTGGGCCAGCGCCACAGCGTCGCCGAGGGCGTTCCCACCGCCGCGGCGATCGAGGCCCTGGCGCGGCGCCTCGGCGTCGAGATGCCGATCTGCGCGACGGTGGCGGCGATCCTCGACCGCCGGGCCGAGATCGACCAGGCGATCCGCGACCTGCTCGCCCGGCCGCTGAAGCACGAAAGCTGAGCCCCGGCCGGGCAGCCGGCATTCATCAGCCGTTTACCATCCGCCCCCTAAACCTGTTGCTGAAAGCCGGCGGTTTCCGTCCGACTCGGACGGGCTGCTACCCTGCCTCCCGGAGGCGTTTGGCCAAGGTGACCGCGTGATCGAAGAGCGACTTCTGTGCGCCACCGACGGCTCGGCCGTGTCCGAGAAGGCGGTCGCCTACACCATCGGCCTGGCGTTGCAGACCGGCCAGCCCGCCACCTTCCTCCTGGTCGCCGATGGCGATCTTGCCACCACGCCGCAATCCTGGGACGAGGCCAAGCTGAAGACTGGCGACCTGCCGCCGGACCGGGAGCTGATCGCCGCCCTGCAGATGGCGATCCAGCAGGAGTTCATCCGCCTGCGCCTGGTGCGCGCCTTCGGCCCCGACCCGGCCGAGGCGATCGTCACCTATGCCGAGCGCAACGGCTATCGCCACATCATCATGGGCTCGGCCGGCCTGACCGGCGCGCGGCGCATGCTGCTGGGCTCGGTCGCCGCCGACGTGGTGACCCGGGCGCATTGCCCCGTCACGATCGTCCGCTGACGAGCGTGACATCCTCTTGGCCCGACGATCGTCCCCCGACGATCGTCCCCCAACGATCGTCCGCTGACACGCCGCCGCCGTCGGGCTCCCGCAGCGGCGCTTAACCCAAAAGACACAATCGCGTGCGCAAGCTCTTGCGCCCCGGCGGAAAATTCCCAATTGACGTGGGGGCGCGTTGATGTATTTTTCGCGCCCAGTCGAAACTGCTGACGAGCTGCTTGATGTACGCCTTGCGTCTCCGACGACGTATCCCAGTCTGCCTGCCGGGCGGGACGGTCGGTCGTACGCAAGGTTCGGAGCACCTCCATTAGCAAGGTGATCCTCCAGGGCGACGACGGGCCGGGCGAAACCGGCGAAACGATCGAAACCCTGTTGTGAAGGATCACCTCGATGAAGCTCATCAAACCCGAGTTCCAGATCAAACCTGAGCCCGCCGCGCTGGCTGGCGCCGTCGAGCGTTTGTACGACGACGTGTTTGGCCCGGCGCGGTTCCACAAGGCTTCCTACCAGTTCCGAGACGGCGTTGCGCCGGTGAAGGAACTGAGCTGGATCGCGCTGGAAGGCGACCGCCTGGTCGGCGTCATCCGTTATTGGCCGATCCTGGTGGGCGAGACCGGCCATCCGGCTTTGCTGCTCGGCCCCCTCGCCATCGCGCCCGACAAGGCCGGCAAGGGCATCGGCCGCGCCCTGATGTTCAAGACCCTCGAACTCGCCGCGCAGCTCGGCCACGACCTGGTGCTGCTGGTGGGCGACGTCGACTACTACAAGAGATTCGGTTTCGTGCCGGCGACGCCGCATGGCTTCGTCATGCCCGGTGAAACGCGGCCCGAAAGGCTGCAGGTGGCCCCGTTGAAGGACGACGTCCTGGGCCGGATCGCGGGGGATCTTCGCCATCTCTCGACCGGGCTCCCGGCCGTCGCGATCCGCGCCGCCAAGCGCCCGGCCCGCCGCGCCCGCGCCCGCTAAGTCGCCCGCCGATCTGAGCGGCGAATGAGATGAACCGCCCGCCGGAAGCCTCCGGCGGGCGGTTTCGTCTGGCTCAGTCGGGCAGGCCCGACATGCGCGAGAGCGCCTTCAGCAGCTCCGACGGCTTGGCCTCGGGATCGACCGACTTGCGGAACACCTTGATCATCCCGCCGGTGCGGAACAGGTGGCTGAGCGCGGTGTCGACGGCGAGGCGGAAGCGATGGTCGATCGGCAGGGCCAGCGCATAGGGCTCGATGGTGATGTAGCTGTCGGCCAGCATGAGGTCGCCGGCGCCGGCCTCATGACGCAGCCTCTCCTCCAGGATCGTGCGGTCGGCGAAATAGGCGACGATGGCGCCGGACTTCAGCTGCGCGAAACCATCGTCATGGCTCCTGACCACGACCAGCTCGGCCTTGATGCCCTGCTCCTCCAGGATGGCGGTGACATCGCGCTCCGTGGTGGTGCCGCCGAGCACGCCGACCTTCTGCCCGGCGAAGGCGTCCAGGCTGGTCGGGCCGCCGGGGCGGATCACCAGGCCGGCGCCGCTCACATAGGTGGGGATGGAGAAATCGACCCGCTCGCGCCGCGCCAGCGTCGCGGTCGTCGCCTCGCACAGCAGATCGGCGCGGCCGGCGACGATCGCGTCGAAGCGGTCGGCGGCGGTGACCTCGACATAGGTGACTTTCAGGTCCGGCAGGCTCAGCTGCTGCTGCAGCGCCGCCGCCACCTCGCGGCACAGATTGACCGAATAGCCCCCCGGCTGGCCGTCCTTGACGAAGGAGAACGGCGCCGCGTCGGGACGGTAGGCCAGCCGGATCTCGCCCCGTGCCTTGATCTGCGCCAGGGTGTCGACCGGGTCCTCGGCGGCCGCGCCGCCCGACGCGGCGCAGAGCGCAACCCCCGCCGCCAGCGCCGCAACGCGCAGCCTTCCGCCACCGGGCACCGAAGCAATCCGCATGACCCGCCTCCCTCTCGCCGCAGGCGCAAAGTCTAGTCGTGGCGGCGGTGCTTGGGAAATCACGAGCGGCGCCGGATCGAGCGCGGCGCGGCCGCCGCGCCGCCAACGCAGCGGCGGGCTCAGATCTCCACCACCCGGTCCGAGTCCAGGATCGCCTGGATGAAATCTGGCACCTGCAGCCCGGCCTTCACCTTCGCCTCCAGCGCCGCCTCGGCCGCACGCACGTCGGCGAGACGCCGCAGGACCGTGGCGATCTCGCCGCGCGGCACGATCACCACGCCGTCGCGGTCGCCGAGGACGAGGTCGCCGGATTCGACCGCCGCGCCGCCCACCACCACCGGCAAGCCGACCGTGCCCGGGCCGTTGCGCACCGGCGAATTGGGCGTCACCCCGGCGCAATAGGCCGGCAGGCCGACGCCCAGCACGCCGACCAGGTCGCGCACCAGCCCGTCGGTGACGAAGCCGGCGACGCCGCGATTCTTCGCCATGCCGAGCAGCAGGTCGCCGGTCACCGAGGTGGCGGTGAAGCCGTCGGTCGCCGCCACCAGGATGTCGCCGGGCTTAGCCACCGCCAGCGCGCCGAACAAGGCCAGGTTGTCGGCCGGGCCGCATTGGCAGGTGACCGCCACGCCGACCATCACCCGATCGGCCGGCGTCAGCGGCTTGATCCGGTAATCCAGCGCGCCGCGCCCGCCCATGGCGTCGATGGCATAGCCGGTCGGCACGCCGGCGAAGGCGGCCACCTCCGCGGCGGCGGGCCGGGGGAAGTCGCGCCGGATGGTGAGCAGCGGCGGGTCCTTGATCATGCGCTGTGTCCTTGTCGCTGAAGCAGGAGGTCGGGCTTGAGGCCGGCGATGCTGGTGACGCCGCAGAGGCCCATGACGCGGTCGATCTCGAGGCGGTAGATCTCCAGCATCCGCGCCACACCGGCCTCGCCGGCGACCGCGAGGCCCCAGAGCTGCGGCCGCCCGACCAGGCAGGCCGAAGCGCCGAGGGCCAGCGCCTTCACCACGTCGCTGCCGCGGCGCAGGCCGCCGTCGAGCAGCACCGGGATCCTGCCTTCCACCGCCGCGGCGATGCCGGGCAGCGCCTCGATGCTGCTGGCGGCGCCATCGAGCTGGCGGCCGCCGTGGTTGGAGACGATGATTGCGTCGACGCCTTCCGTGACCGCGCGGCGCGCCTCGTCCGGGTGCAACACGCCCTTCAGGATCAGCGGGCCGGCCCACAGCTTGCGCAGGTCCGCGACGTCCTGCCACGACATCGACGGATCGAGCAGCGAGGCCATGCGCCCGGCCAGCGCCTTCATGTCGGCGGCCTCGCCGGGCCGCGCGTAGTTGCCGAAGGTGACACGCGACAATTCATGCCGCATGCGCCACAGCCACGGGGCTTTCAGCGCCATGGCGGCGAGGCCGCTCACCCCGAAGCGCGGCGGGATCGAGAAGCCGTTGCGAATGTCGCGCTCGCGGTTGCCCAGCATCTGGTTGTCGATGGTCAGCACCAGCGCGTCATAGCCGGCCTTGGCCGCGCGCTCGGTCAGCTCGCGGGTGAAGCCGCGATCGCGGTAGACGAAGACCTGCATCCAGCGTGGGCTCGCACCGGTGCCGGCCAGCTCCTCCAAGGTGCAGACCGAGCCGTGGCTGAGGCAGAAGGCGGTGCCGGCCGCCGCCGCGGCGCGCGCCGCGCAGCGCTCGCCATCCGGCCAGAACAGCCCGGCCAATCCGGTCGGCCCGACGATGATGGGCAGCTTCAGCGCTTTGCCGAACAGGATGACGGAGAGATCGCGCGTGGCGGCACCGTCCAGCGGCTTCGGCAGCAAGGCCAGATCGTCGAAGGCGGCCTCGTTGCGGCGCAAGGTGCGCTCGTCCTCCGCCCCGCCATCGGCGAAATCGAAGACCGGCTTCGGCAGGGCGGCGCGCGCCAGCTCGCGCAAGGCGGCGATGGAATAGGCGCGCCGATGCCAGTCGCCCGCGCCACCGATCATGCGCGGTCGAGCCGGTAGGCCCGGATAGCGTTGTCGCGGTAAAGCTTGCGCTTCTCCTCAGGCGTCGCCCCCGCCACCACCCAATCGACGATCTCGACCCATTGCGGATAGGTTCCGGCCAGTTCCAGCACGTGCCAGTCGCCGCCATACATGACGCGGTCGAAGCCGAAGCAATCTATGGCGTGGGCGATATAGGGCTTCAGCTGCTCGCGCGTCCAGGACTTGTGGTCGGCTTCCGTGGTGACGCCGGAGATCTTGCACACCACGTTGGGCAGCGACGCCAGCTCCTTCAGATTGCGGCCCCAGGGCTCGAACTCGCCGGCCTTGATCGCCGGCTTGGCGATGTGGTCGAGGACGAAGCGCACCTCCGGGCATTGCCGCACCATCCTGATCGCGTTCGGCAGGTGGTGGTGGAAGATGCAGATGTCGAAGACGAGATCGTGCCGCGCCAGCAGCTTCAGCCCCTCGATGAATTTGGGCTGGATGCAGAAATCCGGGTCCTTCTGGTTCTGGATCAGCCGGCGGATGCCGCGCAGGCGCTGGCAGCGCAGCATCTTCTCGAGGTCGCCCTGCACGCCGTTGCCGCGCTCCAGTGGCAGCGACGCCACCATGCCCTTGAGGCGCGGATCCGCCTCGCCCAGCGACTCGATCCACTCCGCCTCGGCCACCTGCTGCGGATCGTCGACATCGACCTCGACGAAGACGATGGTGTCGATGGCGACGGGCGCGGCGGCCTTGGTCAGATGCTCCGGCAACACCGTGCGATTGAGCGAAGGCGCGTTCCTGGTCCAGGCGTAGCCGAAACGTTGCGGATCGGCCAGATGCACGTGGCTATCGACAATCGGAAAATCCGGCATTGCTCCCCTTCCTCACTCCGGACGCCGCCGGCGACCGGCGCACAGGTGCCAGATTGCAGGTCGAGCCGGGCGAACGCAACCTGCGCCCGGCGGCTAGTCAATGAATTTTGCCAAATCCTGGCAATCCTGCTCCAACTCCCCGGTATGTTCGAACGGATCCGCGGCACTGGTCATCGGCAGCGTCACGGCAATCAGGTTCATGCGCGCTTCGAGCAGGGAAAAGATGATCTCCCCGCGCTCGGAATTCGCCTTCATCTTGGACTTGGCGGCCGCCAGGTAGCCCTTCTTTCGGTCATCCATCATAGTGTCGTAACAGGCCAGCTGTTCTTCTGCGCCGCGCTCCTCCATCTCCCGCTTCTCCAGGAAGCAGGCATGAATGTCCCGCGCCACCAGGCGGCAAACGGCAACCGGATCGCCCGCCTCCGCCTTGGCCTCCAGCGTGTCGGTCTTCGGCGCGGTGCTGCAGCTCAACAGGAATCCCGCCAGGAGCATGGCGGCTAGGCGCGATTTCCCCATCGTTCCCCCCAAGAAAAAGGGCGGGAGTTTCCTCCCGCCCTGCAACTCTAGCCTGTAACCGGCGTTCAGCCCAGATGCATCCACACCGACTTGGTCTGGGTGACGGTGGTCAGCGTTTCCAGGCACTTGTCGCGGCCCATGCCCGACTGCTTGAAGCCGCCCCAGATCGAGGTCATGTCGCCGTGGTCGAAGCAATTGACCCAGACGATGCCGGCCTCGATGTCGCGCGCCGCCTTGTGGGCGACGGAGACGTCGGAGGTCCAGATGCTGGCCGCCAGGCCGTAGATCGAATCGTTGGCCATGGCGATGGCGTCGTCGAGCTTCTTGTAGGAGAGCACGCCGGTCACGGGACCGAAGATCTCCTCCTTGGCGATGCGCATGTCGTTCTTGACGCCGGTGAAGAGCGTCGGGGCGACATAGCAGCCCTTGTCCAGGCCCTTCGGCGCGCTGCCGCCGAGCTGCACCTTGGCGCCTTCCTTCTTGCCGATGTCGATGTAGGAGAGCACGCGCTTCTGCTGCTCGCGCGTCACCAGCGGGCCCATGGTGGTCGCGGGATCGAGCGGATCGCCGGGATTGAAGCTCTTCTTCGCCTTGTCGATGAACTTGGCGACGAACTCGTCATGGATCTTGGCGTCGACGATCAGGCGCGAGCCCGCGTTGCAGACCTCGCCCTGGTTGCCGTAGATGCCGTTCACCGCGTATTGCACGGCGGTATCCAGATCGGGCACGTCGCCGGTGACGATCTGCGGGGTCTTGCCGCCGCACTCGGTGGTGACCCGCTTCATGTTGGACTGGCCGGCATAGACCATCATCAGCTTGCCGACCTCGGTCGAGCCGGTGAAGCCGACCTTGTCCACGTCCATGTGCAGGGCCAGCGCCTTGCCGACCTCCTCGCCGAGGCCGTGCACCACGTTGAACACGCCGGCCGGGCCGCCGGCCTCCATGAACAGCCTGGCCATCAGGTTGGCCGACAGCGGCGATTGCTCGGCCGGCTTCAGGATGACCGAGTTGCCGGCGGCCAAAGCGGGCGCCACCTTCCACGAGGCCATCATCAGCGGATAGTTCCACGGCACGATGCAGCCGACGACACCCAGCGGCTGGCGCAGGATGTAGTGGAACTCGGAGGGCGCCGTCTCGGTCACCTGGCCGGAGACCTTGTCGATGGTCTCGCCGAAGAAGTTGAAGGTCATCACCGCGCCGGGGATGTCGATGTTCAGCATCTCGCTGATCGGCTTGCCCATGTCGACGGTGTCGAGCAGCGCGAATTCCAGCGCGTTCTCCTCGATCAGCCGGGCGAACTTGTAGACGATGGCCATGCGGTCGCGCGGCGCCATGCGCGACCACACGCCCGACTTGAAGGCCTTGCGCGCCGCCTTCACCGCCGCGTCGACGTCGGAGGCGTCGCCGCGCGCCACCTCGGCGATCACGTCGCCGGTCGCCGGGTTGATGGTCTGGAAGGTCCGGCCCTTCTTCGCGGCCACGAACTTGCCGTCGATGAAGTGGCGGGTTTCCGGCTTCAGCTTGCCGGCGGCCTTGTGCAACGCCTTCGCGTCCAGGGCGCGCGCCTGTTCGAGATTCATGATGTTCCTCCCTCGGAAATGGCGCGCCGGCAGGGGCATGGCGCGCTTCGGCCGTGGTTATAGCGCGGGGCCCGCGAAGGGCGCCAGAGCAGCGCGGTCGCAGGCCGGTAAGGGCTTAGGATTGCTGCGGAATCCGCGACCGCTCGCGCGCCCGCACGCGTTCGCGGTGGAGCGCATAGAGGCCCGACCCGACGATCAGGGCGATGCCGATCCAGGTGCTGGGCACCGGCCAGTCGCCGAACCAGAACCAGCCGGCCATGACGATCCACAGGATCTGCACATAGATGAACGGCGCCAGCGTGCCGCCCGGCGCGGCGCCGAAGGCCTTGATCATCAGGAAATGCCCGAGCCCGCCGGAGATGCCGAGGCCGAAGAACATGATCCACATGAAGCCGTCGACCGGCTGCCAGACGAAGGGCATGACCAGGCTGAGGCCGATGACGCCGGCGATGCCGGCATAGGCGAGCGAGGTCGCGGCGGAATCCGCGCGCGAGACGACGCGGGTCAGGGTCGAATAGACCGAGCCGCAGACGGCCGAGCCCAGGGCCGGCAGGACCCCCCAATGCACCGTGCCGATGCCGGGGCGGATGACCACCAGCACGCCGACCAGCCCGACGATCACCGCCGCCCAGCGCCGCGGCCCCACGCGTTCCTTGAGGAAGATGTGGGCCAGCGCCGTGATCAGCAGCGGCTCCAGGAAGGCGACCGCGGTGGCGTCGGCCAGCGGCGCGAGATGCACGGCGGCGAAAAAGAACAAGGTGGCGCCGAGCAGCAACAGCGAGCGGATGATCTGCAGCCAGGGATGCCGGGTGGCGAAGATGCGCCGCCAGCCCGCAACCGACCAGCTGGCCCGGGCGAAGGGCCGCTCGCCATAGAACGGCAGGAACAGGAAGTGGAAGACGTAGCGGCCCCAGGCCACCTGCAGCACCGGCAGGGTCAGCGCGGTTTGCTTGGCCAGCGAATCGAGGAAGGTGAAGACCAGTCCCGATCCCAGCAGGAACAGGATGCCGCGGAGCGTCTTTTCCATGCGGCTCAGCTTCCGGCGCCGCTTGGTCCGGGCGCGCGTTCGCTGCGCGGTGTCTTGCGCTTGCGGCCGGCCGCCACCGCCTCGATGGCGTGCCTCAGCTCGGAATCGTCCGCCAGCAGGTTCTCGAAATCCTCCGAGCCCAGCTCCAGCAGCCGGCAATAGCCCAGCGACACCACGTCGGCATTGCGCGGCTGGCCGGTGAGCAGGGCCATTTCGCCGAAGAACTCGCCGCTGCCGAGCTCCACCGGCTTGCCCGGGATCTCCACCACGGCGGCGCCCGAGGCGATGAAGAACATGGCGTCGCCGCGCTGGCCGCGCTGCACGATCTCATCCCCGGGCAGGCTCATGCGCGGCTTCAGCAGCTTGGCGATGGCGGCGCGCTTCTCCGGCGGCAGCTTGGCGAAGAGCGGCACGCGGTCGACCAGCTCGGCGGCGGAGAGCTCGACGTCGAGCGTGCCCTGGCGGTCGAGATCGGCCCAGCGCCGGTCGCGGTCGCGGCTCAGCGCGTCGGCCACCTCGCCGCCGACGATGGCGCGTTCCTTCCATTCGTCGTAGCGCTCGGTCTCCATCTGCCGGGCGATGCGGCCGAGATAGCGGCTCTGCAGCTCGCGGGCGAAATCGGGATATTGCAGGCGCAGGGCCGAGAGCGCCTCGTCGATGGCGCGGCTGCGCTCCAGCACCAGGTCGCGGATCTCGATGGCCGTCTCCTCGCCCAGCAGCTCGGTCAGGCGGTCGCGGCAGAAATCGAGCAGCTCGGCGATCACCAGGCGGCGGTTGAGCAGGGTCTCGAAGCGCTCCGCCAGCGCCGAGGCCAGCAGCCGGTCGAAGCCGAGCCGATGGTTGAGCCAGATGCCGAGGCGCATGCGCCAATCATGGCGCAGCGTCATGCGCGCCGCGTGCTGGTAGCCGCGGCGCCCATCGTCGAGCGAGGCCTCGCGCAGCCGGCCGGTATCGGTCAGCAGCGTCGCCGCCACGCGCCGCGGCATGATGCCGGTCTTGAAATTCTCGAAATAGCGGACCTCCTCCTGCGCGCTGAGGATGGCGAGGCCGACGCAGAGCAGCTCGTCCAGCATCAGGTCGCCTTGCCGCGCGCGCAGCTTGCTGAACTCCTTCATCTGCGGCGCATAGCGCAGGGTCACCGCGTCGACCGCGCCGGCCTCGAGGCCCTCCCGGCTGCCGATGGCGCGCACCGCGGCGTCGATCTCCTCCACCGCCAGCGACAGGGCGCGGTCGCGCAGGCCGCGATCCAGCACCGAGAGCTGGTCGAGCTTCAGCCAGTGGATCACCAGGCGCAGCGTGGTGCCGTTGATGAACAGCGTCATCAGCACGAAGCCGGTGACGCTGGTGGCGATGAAGTCGCGGATGGTGTCCGGCGCGTTGGGATTCTCCACCACCGCCAGGGCCAGGGCCAGCGAGATGGCGCCGCGCATGCCGCCCCACATGACCACCAGCTTCATCCGGTTGTCGACATGCTGGGCGACGCCGATGGCGGTCAGCAGCGGCAGCAACCCGCCCACCACGATGAAGCGGGCGACCAGGGCGGCCAGATAGAGCGCCACGATCAGCCCGAGCTCGCCCCAGCTGGTGTTGCGCATGATCTCCGGCACCAGCATCGCGGCGAGCAGGAAGATGAGCGAATTGGCCCAGAAGCCGAGCTGGCCCCAGGCGCCCTCCATCCGCTCATGCGTCTGCGGCGACATCCGGGTGCGGCCGAGCGAGCCGACCACCAGCGCCGCCACCACGCAGGCGACGACGCCGGAGACGTGGAAGTAATGCTCGCCGACGAAGAAGCTGAGATAGGCGAGCGCCACGGAGAGGGTGATCTCCGCCGTGGTGAAGCGCTGCAGCAGCGGAAAGAGAAAGCAGACGCCGAGACCCATCGCCGCCCCGACCAGGCCGCCGCCGACGAACTTGACGGCGAAGTCGACGATCACCCCGCCCCAGGCGGCCTCCTGCCCGCCCATCAGCATGCCGGCCAACATGGAGAACAGGGCGATGGCGGCGGCGTCGTTCAACAGGCTTTCGCCCTCGACCAGCATGGCGAGGCGCTTGGGCGCGCCGATCTCGCGGAAGATGCCGACCACCGCCGCCGGGTCGGTGGTGGCGACGATGGCGCCCAGCAGCAGGCAGGCGATGATCCCGTAGCTCGACAGGCTGGCGAGGGTGAAGCCGACCACCACCATGCAGACGACGACGGCGATGACCGCCATGACCAGGATCGGCGCGATGTCGTTCATCATGCGCCGCACGTCGATGGCGAGCGCGGTCTCGAACAGCAGGGTGGGCAGGAAGATGACCAGGAAAGCCTCGGAGGAGATGTGGAAATCGCCGAGGGCGGAGAGGAAGTCGGTCGCCATCGCGCCGTCCGGCATCTCGCCGCGCAGCCCGACCAGCAGGCCGAGCGCGCTGCCGGCAAGCGCCAGCAGCACCGAATAGGGCAGCTTCAGCCGCAGCGCCAGGCCCGGCAGCAGCGAGGTCAGCGCCAGCAGCCCGGTGATGCCGAAAACGATCAGGCCGATATTGTGCATGCCGCTCTTCTACCCTGCCTTGCTCTTGGCTTCAAAGACGCCGTCCCAGTCCTTGGGCGGCGGGCTGGCGCGGTAGGCGGCGATGCGGGCGGCGTAGAGATCGTAGAAGGCGGCAAGCCGGTCGTCGGGCAGTGCCCCCGGCAGGTCGCCCTCGGCGTCGGCGGGCAGGGCGGCCGCGGCCACCCGGCATTCCGCCAGGGCGGCCTCCGCCCCGTCCCAATCCTGGTCGCGGTAGCAGCCCAGCATCCGCTCCTGCGCCGCCGCCAGGCGCTGGAACTCCGGCCGGCCGGCGAAATCCTCGTCGCCCAGGCCGGTGAAGATGCGGATCGGCAGCAGCTTGCCCTTCACCCGCACCTGGTCGAGCTCGAGCAAAGCGAGGCTGGGAGCGCCGCTTGCCGTCTCCTCGCCGATGACCAGGTCGACGTGGTAGGCCGGCGACAGCGCTTCCAGCCGCGAGGCGATGTTCACCGCGTCGCCCAGCACGGAATATTCCAGCCGTTGCTCCGAGCCCATGTTGCCGACGCAGCAGATGCCGGAATTCAATCCGACGCCGGTCTTCAGCTCCACCGGCGGGCGGCTCTCCTTCGCCGCCTCGGCGGCGAAGCTCCGGTTGATGCGCCGCAGCTCGCGCCGCATCGCATAGGCGGCGAGGATCGCCTTGCGGCTGTGGCTCGCCACGTCGATCGGCGCGTTCCAGAACGCCATGATGCAATCGCCGATGTATTTGTCGATGAAGCCCTCGTGATCCTGGATGATCTGGGTCATCGGCGTCAGGAACGAGTTGATCAGGCCGGTCAGGGCCTGGGGATCGAGCGATTCGGAGAGCTTGGTGAAGCCGCGGATGTCGCTGAACATCAAGGTGAGCTCGCGCAGCTCGCCGCCCAGCTTCAGCTGCTCCGGATGCTGGCTGACCCGGTCGGCCAGCACTGGCGAGAGGTAGCGCGCCATCGCCGAGCGCACGTAGCGCTTCTCGCTTTCCGTGCGCAGATAGTTCACCAGCGTGCCGCCGCCGAACATGATGATGGCGGCGAGGCTGGGATAGATCGGGTCGAACAGGAATCCCCTGGCGCTGAACTGCCACCACGAGACGGCGATGGCGGCGACGATGGCGGCCGCCAGCACGATTGCGCCGCCGATCGCGCTGCGGCGATAGAGGAATCCGAGCAGCACCAGGCCGAAGACGACGAGGAAGATCTTTTCGATGTCGTCGGCGTCGTAGGACCGCTTCAGGTACTGGTTGCCCAGGATCTGCTCCAGGATCTGCGCGTGGATCTCGACCCCCGGCATCACCGGGGCAAGCGGCGTGGCGCGGATATCCTTCAACCCTTCGACCGTGGCGCCGAGCAGGATAATGCGCCCGGCGACCCGCGCCGGATCGAAGCGGTCCTCGAACATCTCGGCGGCGGAGAAGTAGCGTTCCGCCTTCGGGCCGGTGTCGTAGAGCAGCAGCTGGCCGCGCCCGTCGACGGGGATGATCGCCTCGCCGATGCGCATCTTGTCGATGTTGCCGTCCCGGGTCAGCTTGACCTGCGCCGTCTGGCCGCCGATGCCGACGCGCAGCGCGTCGCCGGCCAGGGTCGTGTAGAGCTCGCCGCCGATCGCCACCACCATCGGGACGCGGCGGACCACGCCGTCGGGATCGGGATCGCCGGCATGCACCTCGCCCATGCCATGGGTCGCGTCGACGAACAGCGGCAGCGGCAGGATCGCCTCCGGCGCGTTGGGCACCTGGGACGCCACCAGGGCGACCTGCTGGTCGCGATCGCCCGCCACGCCCATCACCGCGACGCTGTACGGAAAGGCGAGCTTCGGCCCGGCGGCGAGCGCGACATCGTCGGAATAGGCGAAGGCGATCACCGAGGGCGACCGTTTCAGCGCGGCGGCGAATTCCTGGTCGGGATCCGGCAGCGTGGCCAATTGCGCGCGCGCCGCGTCATAGCGCGGATCGGCCGGCAGGTTGGCGGCGAGCGCCGCGGGCGCGGTGCGGTCCGGCTCGGCGAACAGCACGTCGAAGGCGATGGCGGCCGCCCCCAGCTCGGTCAGGCGGTCGGCGATCCGGGCCAGGGTGGCGCGCGACCACGGCCATTGGCCGAACGCGTCCAGCGCGCGCTCGTCGATCGCGGCGATGGTGACTGGAATCGTGGGATCGTAGCTGCGCGGCTGCAGCCGCTGGTAGGTGTCGAAGGTGAGGTAGCGCAGCTGCTGCAACGGCAGGGGATCGGCCCAGCGGAGCGCCAGGGCGCCCGCCAGGATAGCCGCGCCCAGCACCAGATCCCAACCGCGCTTCATCCGCTTCCCCTGATGAGGCCGGCAGACTAGCATCCCGACTCGGCGCGGAAACAGGGGGCGGGATCACAGATGGCGGCGATCACCACGAGCGCGGGACTGGTGCCCAGCAGCGTCGTCTACCGCAAGCCGGCGCTCGCCGGCCGCGATGGGGTGGTGGCGGCGCAATCGCGCGACGCGGCGGCGGCCGGCGCGCGGATCCTCGCGGCCGGCGGCCATGCGGTCGATGCCGCGGTGGCGACCAGCCTGGCGCTGGGCGCGGTGGAGCCCTGGATGAGCGGGCTGGGCGGCGGCGGCTTCGCCACCCTGTGGGACGCCAGGCGGCGGGAAATCCGCTGCCTGGATTACGGCATGATCGCGCCGGCGGCGCTCGACCCCGCCGACTATCCGCTGACCGGCAAGCCCACCAGCGAAGGCTTCTTCGGCTGGCCCGGGGTGCTCGAGGACCGCAACATCCTCGGCCCCTATTCCATCGCCGTGCCCGGCCTGGTCGCCGGCCTCGGCCTCGCGCACAAGACCTATGGCCGGCTGCCCTGGGCCGAGCTCGCCAAGCCGGCGATCGCGCTGGCCGAGCGCGGGCTGAGCCTGGACTGGTACGGCGCCCTGTCGCTGCTGGTCGAGGCCAAGGGCCTCGCCCGCTTCGATACCGCGCGCGCCACCTATCTGCCGAAGGGCCAGGTGCCGCAGCCCTTCGAGGAGGGCCAGCCGGTGTTCCTCAAGCTCGGCCGGCTGGCCGAGACCTTGAAGCAGCTCGCCGCCGAGGGACCGGACAAGTTCTATGCCGGCGGCATCGGCCAGGCGCTGGCCCGCGACCTGAACGCGCTCGGCTGCCGCCTGACCCAGGCCGACCTCATGCAATACCAGGCGCGCTTCATCGATCCGGTGGAGATCGCCTATCGCGACGCCAGGGTCTTCGCCCCGGCCGGGCTCACCGCCGGGCCGACTCTGGCCAAGGTGCTGGCCGGCTGGCAGGCGGCCTTCGCGCCGGCGCCGGGAACGGCGCCGGGTCCCGAGCACTACCGCGCCTATGCCACCGGCCTCGACCAGGCCTATCGCGACCGCCTCGCCAACATGGGTGCGGCGACGAAGGAGCCGCGCGAGACCTGCACCAGCCATTTCTGCGTCGTCGACAAGGACGGCAACATCGTCGCCTGGACCCAGACCCTGCTGTCGCGCTTCGGCTCCTTCGTCATGTCGCCGTCGACCGGCATCATGATGAACAACGGCGTCATGTGGTTCGACCCCGTGCCGGGCAAGCCCAACTCCATGCGCCCCGGCGCGCGCCCCTTGAGCAACATGTGCCCCAGCGTGGCGCTGTCCGACCGGTTCGGCGCGGTCGGCATCGGCGCGTCCGGCGGGCGCAAGATCATGCCGGCGGTGGCGCAGGTGCTGTCCTTCCTGATCGACTTCGGCATGGACCTCGACGGCGCTTTCCATGCGCCGCGCATCGATGTGAGCGGTCCCGGCCTGGCGCTGGTCGACCGCCGCCTGGGCGATGCGACCCTGCGCGGCATCGCCGCGCACATGACCGCCGAATTCACCGACCTGGCGCCCTATCCGGCGCAATTCGCCAATGTCAGCGCGGTGCAGGCCGTGGCCGACGGCGCGCGCCTGGGCGCCGCCGACCTGGCCTCGGCCTGGTCCGGCGCCGTGTCGCCCGATCAATTGCAGCCTTAAGAAAGCCCCGCCATGACGCCCCGCCTTGCGTTGCGACTCGCCCTGCCGCTGCTCTGCCTCGCCGCGGCACCCGCTTTCGCCGACCCCATCGTCAGCGAGAGATCGACCACCGAGACCAAGATCGAGTTCCAGGATGGCGGCTACCTGATCAACACCATCAACAGGCGCCACGACGTCGCCTCCTATTTCGACGAGAGCCAGGGTCCCGGCGTGATGAAGCGCTTCCTGGTCCAGACCGAGATCGACCGGCTGACGCGCGAGGCCGACGACCAGGAGATCGACGTGCAGCACTCGATCCTGCGCGCGACGGCACGGCCCTTGACCCAGACCGGCCTCGGCGAGGTCAGCATGCAGATCGAGACGGCGGCCGACGAGGTCGCGGTGTCCGGCCCCTATGTGGTCACCACGGTCTGGGGCTGCTGCGTCGAGCAGCCGGCGCACGAGGTCTTCAGCCTCTATTCCGGCAAGCGGCTGTTCAGCGCCACCGGCCCCGGCGATTTTGGCGACTGGCTGACCATGGGCAAGAAGGGCCCGACCTACGACCAGCGCATCGTCGCGGCGCATTTCGCCATCACCGCGCGCGACAAGGAGGAGCTGGGCGAGGACCAGGACCGCGTCGCCATGATCACCTATGCGACCGAGGCCCAGCCGCTGCAGCGCGTGGCGCTCAGCGTGGCCGGCGGGCGCGACGGCGACCTGCCGCTGGAATGGAACACCAAGCTGCTGTGGATCACCGCCGACCAGCCGGAGGGGGTCGAGCACAATTTCATCAACCAGGATGGTGATGCGAAGACGGTCTATACCGGGATCACGCTCCGCCTGCAGCTCGACGACGCCACCCGCATCGAGATCCCGCTCGAGGGCGACCGCCTGGTACCAGAGAAGGCCACGCTGCCCGACGGCTTCACCTTGACCGACGTGCCGCTGCAATAGCGGATCCGCGCGCCGCTAAGTCACCGGGTCGTTCGGCTTCATCTCCAGGGTCAGGCCGAAATCCTTGAACCCGACCTTGCGCCAGAAGGCGATGGCTTCGGTGTTCCAGATCGCCGCCTCGAGCTGCAGCGGCTGGTCGGGCGGCAGGAAGTCGCGGCGCAGGATCGCCAGGACGGCGCGGCCGAGCCCGGCGCGGCGCTGGTCGCGGCAAATGAAGAAATGGCGCAGATAGGCGCCGCGGTCCTCCACCCGCCAGACCGCATAGCCCGCGATCCGCCCGCCGCGGCGAAAGACCAGAACCTGGTATTCGCCATCGATCCAGCGCGCCATGCGGTCGCGCAGGGCCTCGATCGGCAGCGGATAGGGATGCGCCTCATCCTCCATCAGCTGGCGATTGAGCTCCGCCAGCTGCGGAATGTCGGCGTCTGTGGCCGGCGTGACGGTCAGGTCGGGAATGGCGCGCGCGATCATCGCCTCACGCTACGCGATGGGCCGGCGCGATGAAAGACGCGGCGATGAGATATGCGGAGACAGCCGGAGGAAGCGCGACGCGGATCAGGCGTCGTTGGCGAAGACCTTGACCAGGCGCAGGGCGCCGACGCCGCGCGTCACGCGCTTCAGGCTGCGCCGCGACCACAGATCCGCCCACAGGCGCAAAGGCAGCACGGCGAACATGCTGGCCGGGACCGGCGGCATGTGACGCGGCGAAGGCGTGGTGCGGGACTGGAAGCGCTGCATCTCTTTTTTGCTCCCGGCCCGGCGCGATGTCGCGGGGGGCCGCCTGACCTGGTGAAAAGCACGCCGGCGGGCCGTTGGGGACGGGGTTGGCCCGCCGGCGCGGCGTCTGAGCGCCCCATCTGGAACTACGTTCCGGGTGGGATCCGGACGCCAAAGCAATCGCAAAATTAGGGGTTAGGGATTAACCCGCAGCGTGGCGTTGGGGGACGTCGCCGCTGCACTGACAGATGTAATCCTCATTGCGCGAAAAGCCTGTGACGACCCGCACAGAGCCCGGCAATGAATCGGTGACGGCGACAAGTTGCTGCAAATGCTGGGTATTTCTGACACCCTGGAAGGTGCGCGACGGGTCGAAACCGTGCCCGCCGTGCGCTGCATCACAGTGTTTCAGGCCACCGGCGAACCCTGGGCCAAACCCTGGGCCGCCGCCAGCGCCAGACCCTCCGCCAGCAGGGCGCCGAGCGCGCTCGCCGGAGCCGTCGCGGCCCTGACCACGCGCAAGGTGAATTCCGCCGCCGGCAGGGCCGGCAGGTTCCAGGATTGTGGCGCGACGGCGATCCCAGGCGCGACGGAGCGCCGGGTGCGCGGTGTCACCGCGAGGCCGCCGCGCACCGCCGCCAGCAGGCCGGAAAGGCTGGGGCTGGTCGCGGCGATGCGATAAGGCCGGCCGATCGCATCGAGGGCCGCGATCGCGGCGTCGCGAAAGCCGCAGGGCGGATCGAGCAGCGCCAGCGGCACGCCATCCTCCGTCGCCGCCAGGCCGCCTTCGGCGCAGAGCCACACCATGTCGTCGCGCAGCCTTGCGCGTTCATCCGCCGCCGGCGCCTGGCGCATCGTCACCGCGAGATCCAGCGCGCCGCGCTCGAACGCCGCCGCCAGGTCGTGCGAGCGGCCGATGCGCAGGTCGAGGCGCACGCGCGGATGGGTGCGGGCGAAGACGCGCAGCAGGTCGGGCAAGGCGCCGTCGGCGAAATCCTGCGTGCAGCCGAGGGCGACGCGGCCGGCAGCCTTGACGCCCTTCAATCCCAGCCAGGCCTCGCGATGGGCGGCCAGGATGCGGCGGGCGTGGCCGACCAGTTCCTCACCGCTCGGCGTCAGGGCGCGACCACGCCCGGCGGGAACCAGCAGGGGCTCGCCCACCAGCGCTTCCAGCCGTTGCATCTGCGCGGTCACCGCCGAGGGCGAGCGCCCGACGACCGCCGCCGCCTTGGCCAGCGAGCCGCCATCGGCGAAGGCGAGGAAGGTGCGCAGCAGATCCGGGTCCAGCTGATCCATACTTCAATTTATGTGAATATATTATGCCAAACAATTCTATTTTTCTGATCTTTTATACCGGCCAGATTGGAGGGGCCAGTCAACCCAGCCCAGGAGGTCTCCATGCCCATCATCAACGTCGCTCTCTCCGCCAAGCCGGATGCCGACCGCGCCCGCAGGCTTGCCGGCGCGATCAGCGATCTGACCCAGCGCCACCTGCGCAAGGACCCGAAGCTGACCGCCATCGCCTTCACCCATACCGACCCGGCATTCTGGTTCGCCGGCGGCCTGTCGCTGGCGGCGCAGGGCGTCGATTCCTTCTGGCTCGACATCAAGGTGGTCGACGGCACCAACACCAAGCCGGAGCTGGAGGCCTATCTGGCGGAAATCTTCGACTTGATGCGCCGCGAGTTCGGCCGCGTGCACGAGGAGAGCTACATCCTGGTCCACGAGGTGCCGGCCGCCGCCTACGGATATGGCGGCAGGACGCAGGAGTTCAGGTTCATCGCCGGACGGCTGCAGCAGGCGGCCTGAGGCGCAATCCGATCACTTGCTTCGTCATGGTCGGGCTTGGCCCGACCACCCACGAGTTTCGATCTGCGAAATCGTGTCGCTGCAGGCAAACTCGTGGGTCCTCGGGCCAAGCCCGAGGATGACGAGTTGGATCAGTTGCGGGTACGCCTAGAACGCCTCCGCCGGCAGCGCCATCAGGGTCTGGCCGCCGGCGGTGAGTGTGGTGAAGAGCGTGTTGGTCTCGGGCAGCAGCTTGGCCATGAAGAAGCGGGCGCAGGCGAGCTTGCCCTCGAAGAAGGCGGCGTTGTCGCCGTCCTTCTTGGCGAGCGCGAGCTCCGCCATGCGGCACCACATGTAGGCAAGCGCCACCAGCGCGAAGAGGCGCAGATAATCGGTGGCCGCCGCCCCCGCCTCCTCCGGGTTCTTCAGGCCCTGCTGCGCCAGCCAGGCGGTCGCCTGCTGCAGCTTGGCGAAGGCCTTCAAGGTCGGCAGGGCGAATTCCTGCATCTCCGGCTTCTCGCTTGCCGCTTCGAGATAGGCGCTCACGGGGTGGAAGAAGCGACGCAAGAGTCGGCCCATGCCCTGCGAGAGCTTGCGGCCCACCAAATCGAGGCCCTGGATGCCATTGGTGCCTTCGTAGATCTGGGTGATGCGGGCGTCGCGCACCAGTTGCTCCATGCCCCATTCGCGGATGAAGCCGTGGCCGCCGAAGACCTGCACGCCGAGATTGGCGGCGAGGAAGCCGTGATCGGTGAGGAAGGCCTTCACGATGGGGGTGAGTAGCGCCACCAGGTCATCCGCCTCCTGCCGGCGCGCGGCATCGGGATGGTGCTGCGAGATGTCGAGTTCCATGCCGACCCAGTAGCTCAAGGCGCGGCAGCCTTCGGTCAGCGACCGCATCGTGAGCAGCATGCGCCGCACGTCGGGATGCACGATGATCGGGTCGGCCGCCTTGTCCGGGAACTTGGCGCCGGAGAGCGCGCGCATCTGCAGCCGGTCCTTGGCATAGGTGACGGCACCCTGGTAGGCCGCCTCGGCGATGCCGAGGCCCTGCATGCCGACGGCCAGGCGGGCCGCGTTCATCATGGTGAACATGGCCGACATGCCCTTGTGCGGCACGCCGACCAGCCAGGCCGAGGCGCCGTCGAAATTCATGACGCAGGTCGAGGAAGCCTTGATCCCCATCTTGTGCTCGATCGAGCCGCACTTGGCCGCGTTGCGTTGGCCGGGCTTGCCTTCGGCATCGGGAATGAATTTCGGGCAGACAAAGAGCGAGATGCCGCGGATGCCGGCCGGCGCATCGGGCAGGCGCGCCAGCACCAGGTGGATGATGTTGTCGGTCAGGTCATGCTCGCCGGCCGAGATGAAGATCTTGGTGCCGGTGATCTTGTAGGAGCCGTCGCCGGCGGGCTCCGCCTTGGTCTTGATCAGGCCGAGATCGGTGCCGCAATGCGGCTCGGTCAGGCACATGGTGCCGGACCAGGTCCCTTCGACCAGCTTCGGCAGGTAGAGCCGCTTCTGCGCCGCGGTGCCGTGCAAGGCGAGCGCGTTGTAGGCGCCATTGGAAAGGCCCGGATACATGCCGAAGGAGAGATTGGCCGAGCAGATCATCTCCTCGACCGCGAAGTTGATCACCTTGGGCAGGCCCTGCCCGCCATAGTCCGGATCGCAGGGCAGCCCCGGCCAGCCGCCTTCGACGAACTTGGCATAGGCCTCCTTGAAGCCCTTCGGCGTCCGCACCTCGCCATTGTCGAAATGGCAGCCCTCTTCATCGCCGGGATGGTTGATCGGCTGCAGCTCGCTGGCGGCGAAGTCGCCGGCGGCTTCGAGGATGGCGGTGACAAGGTCGCGCGTCGCCTCGCCGAAGCCCGGCAGCTCGCTCAACTGCTCGGCCTTGAGCAGGTCGAACAGCACGAACTGCATGTCATCCAAGGGCGCTTTATAGGTCGGCATCGCGTTCTCTCTCCATCGGCCCCCTCACCCCAACCCCTCTCCCACAAGGGGAGAGGGGCTTGGAGCTCGGTATTGGCGGCAGCGTCCCCTCTACCCCCGCGAACGAATGTTCGCATTCGCGAACGGGGTGGGAGAGGGACAGGGTGAGGGGTTGCTTCAGCTATCTCGCTTTCAATTCCTCAAAGGCTTTCCGGTCGTCAGCATGTGCTCCATGCGCGCGAGCGTGGCGTCGGTCTTCACCAGCTTCATGAAGGCGGCGCGCTCCAGCTTGGTCACCTGGTCCTCGGTCACGATCTCGGTCAAATCGGTGTTGCCGCCGGAGAGCACCTCGGCCAGCGCGTCGGACACCACCACGTCATGCGGCAGCGCCTTGCCCTGCTGCGCGAAGCCATTCACGACGAGATTGAGACCCGTGCGGCCGCTCGGCCCCGGCAAACGCAGCTCCACCGGCTTCGGCGGCTGGTAGCCCGCCGCCAGCAGCGCCAGCGCCTTGGCCTTGGCATCGGCGAGCAGCCGGTCGCGGTTCATGGTGATGCCGTCGCCGTCGCGCAGGAACTTGAGCTCCCTTGCTTCCGCCGCCGACTTCGCCACCTTGGCGAGGGAAATGGTCTCGAAGGCCGCCCCCACCGGCGGCATCGGGCCCTTCGGATCCTTCGGGCCCGGCTGGTTGCGGATCAGCAGTTCCTTGCAGCCGCCCCAGCCCGGCACCACGCCGACGCCGACCTCGACCAGGCCCATATAGGTTTCCGCATGGGCCTGGATCGTCGCGCAATGCAGCAGGATCTCGCAGCCGCCGCCGAGCGCCATGCCCGAGGGCGCGCCCACCACCGGGAACGGCGCGTATTTCACCGCCTTGTAGACCGCCTGGCCTTGACTGATGAGGTCCTCGATCATCGGCCACAGCGCGACGTTGGCGGCGAACAGCGCCAGGCCGACATTGGCGCCGACGGAGAAGTTCTCCGCCTCGTTGTGGATCACCAGCGCCTTCATCTTCTTGGCCACGTGATCGAGGCTCTGCTTCAGCAGGCCCAGCGAATCCTGGTCCAGCGCGTTCATCTTGCTGTGGAACTCGAGGCAGGCCACGCCATCGCCCAGATCCCACAAGGAGGCCGAGCCGTTCTTCAGGATCGGCTTGGCGGCGAGCTTGACGTCGCCCAGTAGCAGGACGCCTTCCGCGCGTTGCACCGGATGATACGTCCCGTCGGTGCCGAGATAGTGCGGCTTGCCGTTGTCGATCCGGTAGAAGCCGCCGGCCTTCGCCGCCGTTTCCAGCAATTGCGGCACCGGGCGCTTCTCTTCCTTGAGCTTGTCCGCGAACCAGGCGGCGCCGAGCTGGTCGATCATCTCGAAGGGGCCGCGCTTGAAGTTGAAGCCGGTCTTCATCGCCTGGTCGACCTCGACGACATCGTCGGCGATCTCCGGCACCAAAGACGCGGCGTAGCTGAGCAGCTTGGACAGCACCGCCCAGGCATATTGCCCGCCCTTGTCCTGGTGGCTGACCAGCACGCGCAGGCCGCCCCTGGCCGCGTCGGCGGAATCCAGCCGCGCGGTGGCCGAGGGCGCATAGGCGCCGGTCGTCAGGTCGATGGATTCCTTGACCCGGCCGCCGCCCTCGGTGTTGAGCCGGTAGAAGCCGCCCTTGCCTTTGCGCCCGGTGTAGCCGTCGGCGATCATCCTGGCGAGCAGCGGCCAGTCGCGGCGCAGCTTCACATATTCGTCGTCGGGCTTCAGCGACGCCGCCATGCTCTTGTCGACATGCGGCATCAGGTCCAGTCCGACGAGATCGAGCAGCCCGAAGATGCCGGTCTTCGGCGCGCCGATGGGGCGGCCCATGATCGCGTCCGCCTCCTCCACCGTGAGGCCAAGATCGAGCGCCGCGGTCACCGCCGCCTGTATCCAGTAGACGCCGATGCGGTTGGCGACGAAACCCGGCGTGTCCTTGGCGTGCACGATGACCTTGCCCAGCATCTCGTCGCCGAAGCGGGAGATCGCCGCGATGGCATCGGGCCGCGTCTTCGGCCCGCCGACCACTTCCAGCAGCCGCATGTAGCGTGGCGGATTGAAGAAATGGGTGATGCAGAAATCCCGGGCGATCGAGTCCGGAAGGCCGGCGACCAGCTGGCCCAGCGGAATAGTCGAGGTGTTTGACGACAGGATCGAGCCCGCCTTGCGCTTGCCCTCCAGCTTCTTGTAGAGGTCCTGCTTGAGGTCGACGCGCTCGATGATCGCCTCGACAATCCAGTCGACATCGGCAAGCTGGCCGAGGTCGTCCTCGATGTTGCCGGGGGTGATCAGCTTCGCCGCCGCCCTGGACATCAGCGGCGCAGGGTCGGCCTTCAGCAGCTTGTCGATGGCGCCCTTGGCGATGGCCGAGCGATCGGATGCGTCCGCCTTATTTCCTGGCGGCACGATGTCGAATAGCAGCACCGGCACGCCGGCATTGGCGATCTGGGCGGCGATGCCGCTGCCCATCACCCCGGCGCCGATGACGCAGGCCTTCTTGATGGGTTGCGTCGGGTTGCTCACGCGGCTGCCTCCAGGATCGTGGCGATGCCCTGGCCGCCGCCGATGCACTGGGTGGCGAGCGCGAATTGCTTGCTCTCGCGCTTCAGCAGCGCCGCCGCCTTGCCGGTGATGCGGGCACCCGTGGCGCCCAGCGGATGGCCGAGCGCCAGCGCGCCGCCGTCGATGTTCATCTTCTCGACGTCGATCTTGAGATCGCGCATGCAGGCGATGCTCTGCGCGGCAAAGGCCTCGTTGAGCTCGATGATGTCGATGTCCTTGAGGGTCAGCCCGGCGCGCTTCAGCGCCTTGTTGGTGGCGCCGACCGGGCCGATGCCCATGATCTCCGGCGCGCAGCCGATCACCGCGCTGGCCTTGATCCGCGCCAGGATCTTCATGCCATGGGCCTTGGCGTAGTCCTCCGACACCACCAGGCAGGCGGCGGCGCCATCGGTCAGCGGCGAGGAGGTGCCGGCGGTGACCGTGCCGTTGGCATCGAAGGCCGGCTTCAATCCGGCCAGCGCCTCCTTCGAGGTCTCCTCGCGGATGCAGCCGTCGCTGGTGACCGTCTCCTTGCCGGCGGGGATCGAAATGATCTCGTCGGTGAACTTGCCGGCCTGGCGCGCCGCGGTGGCGCGGCGATGGCTGATGACGGCGAGCTCTTCCTGCTCGGCGCGCGGGATCTGGTATTTCTTCGCCAGGTTCTCCGCCGTCTCGCCCATCGACATGTAGGCGCCGGCCATCTCGGCGGCGAGCTTCGGATTGGGCATCGGATTGAAGCCCATCATCGGCACCCGGCTCATCGATTCGACCCCGGCGCAGATGAAGGCCTGGCCCGATCCGGTGGCGATGGCGCCGGCGGCGATGTGGATCGCCTGCATGGAGGAGCCGCAGAAGCGGTTGACCGTCGCCCCCGCCACCGTCTGCGGCAGCCCGGCGATGAGGCCGATCAGCCGCGCGACGTTCAGCCCCTGCTCGCCCTCCGGGAAGGCGCAGCCGAGCAGCAGGTCCTCGATGTCCTCCGGCTTGACGCCGGTCTTGGCCAGCAGCCCCTTGACCACCAGGGCCGTCAGATCGTCCGGCCTGACCTTGGTCAGCGCGCCCTTGCCGGCGAAATGGAAGGGGGATCGGACATAGCCGGCGATGACCGCCTTGCTCATTTTGGAATCTCCGTCTGCAGGGCCGCCTTGGCCCGTTCTTCGTCGATGAGGACTTTCTTCTGGATCTTGCCCACCGCCGTCTTCGGCAGCTCGTCGCGGAACTCGACGATCTTCGGGATCTCGATGGGCGAGAGCTTGTCGGAGAGGAAGCGGTTGAGCTCCTCGATGGCGAGGGTGGCGCCGGTCTTCAGCGCGATCACCGCCTTCACCGTCTGGCCGCGATAGGCGTCGCCGACGCCGATCACCGCGCATTCCTTCACGCTGGGATGGGCGTAGATCGCCTCCTCCACGTTGCGCGGATAGATCTTGAAGCCGGAGGCGATGATCATCTCCTTCAGCCGGTCGGTGATGAAGACATAGCCGTCGGAATCGACGCGGCCGACATCGCCGGTGTGCAGCCGGCCGTCGATGATGGTCTCCGCCGTCGCGTCCGGGCGTTTCCAGTAGCCGGTCATCACCTGCGGCCCGCGGAAGGTGAGCTCGCCGATCTCGCCCGGCTTCACCGGCGTCTTGCGATCCTCCAGCGACAGCGCCTCGCAGATCGTGCCCGGCAGCGGCAGGCCGATGGAGCCGGGCTTGCCGCCGGTCGAAGGCGGGTTGACGCAGGTGACGGGCGAGGCCTCCGACAGGCCGTAGCCTTCGACGATGCGGGCACCCGTGCGGCGCTCGAAATCCTGGCGCACCTCCATCGGCAAGGGCGCGCCGCCGGAGATGATCATCTTGATCGAGCTCAGATCGTAGCTGTCGATGTCCGGCGTGTTGCTGAGCGCGGTGAACAGCGTCGGCACGGCGCAGAAGGCGGTCGGCTTCTTCTTGTCGATCAGCTTCAAGAGCCCCTCGGGCTGGAAGCGCGGCACCAGCACCATTTCGGCGCCGACCGAGATCGACCAGTTCATCACGCAGGTCATGGCGAAGGCATGGAACAGCGGCAGGATGCCGACCGAGCGCAAGGCGGCTTCCGGGCAGTCGGAGAACCACAGGGTCACCTGCTGCGCGTTGGCGTCGACATTGGCGTGGCTGAGCGCGGCGCCCTTGGCGATGCCGGTGGTGCCGCCGGTGTATTGCAGCAGGGCCAGCGTCTTCGCCGGGTCGATTTCCGGCGGGCTCACCGCGCCGTCATTGTCGGTCAGCCCTTCGAACGGAATGAAATGCACGTCGCCCTCGGTCCTTGCCAGGTCGCGCGACATGGCGAAGGGGGCGAACAGCCGCTTGGCGAGCGGCAGGGCCTTGGGCAGCGAGCAGACGACGATGCGGCGCAGGGCGGTGCGCTCGAATTGCGGGCGCAGCTTGGCCACCAGCGCTTCCAGCCCCAGCGTCACCATGATGGTGATGCCGGAATCCATGATCTGGTGCTCGATCTCGCGCTCGGCATAGAGCGGGTTGAAGTTCACCACCACGCCGCCGGCCTTCAGGATGCCGAAATAGGCGATGACGAAATACGGGCAATTGGGCAGGAACAGGCCGACGCGGTCGCCCGGCTTCACCCCGAGATCGACCAGGCCGCGGGCGAAGCGGTCGGAGAGGCCCTTGATCGCGGCATAGCTCCAGCGGCGGTCGAGGAAATCGATGCAGGGCTTGTCGCCATGCTTCGCCGCCGCGTCATCCAGCAGGCGATAAAGCGGCCTCGGCTGAATCCGCGCGTCCCAATCGATCCCCGGCGGATAGCTCTTCTGCCAGGGCCAAGGCGCCATGTTGGGCGCGGCGAGGGCCATCTTGCCTCCTGATCCCCCTCCCGATCCCGGGGGATGGACCGGCGCAGCAGCCGGTATGGTCGCATCCTGTTCAAAAAGAGACAAATGTTTGGTTAACAAGGGGAGGAAGCGGCGAGGTTTCAAGGCCCCGGGCGGGGTCCCGGGGCAGCGTCACCGCCAGCGGCGCATGGCCCGTTCGGCGGCGGCCGCGACGAAGCGGCGGGGCAGGAAGCGGGCCGCGGCGGTCGCCAGGTAGTTGCCCGGCCCCACCACATGCACCACCCGGCGGCCCAGGGCCTGCAGCCCCTCGCGGGCCACCCGCTCGCCGTCATGGGTCACCGGCACGCCGCCCGGCGCCACATGGGCGCGCTCGAAGAACCGGGTCCGGGTCGCCCCCGGACAGAGCGCCAGGACATCGACCGGGTCCTGGGCCAGCTCCTCCGCCAGGGCCTCGGCATAGTGCAGCAGGAACGCCTTGCTGGCGGCATAGGTGGCGAAGAGCGGGATCGGCATGAAGGCGGCGGCGCTGGCGACGAAGATGGCGCCGGCCCGGTCGCCGCGCTCGCGCGCCCGCTTGATCATGCCCGGCAGCACGGCGCGGGTGATCTCCACCGGAGCGGCGACATTGACCTGCACGATCTCCGCCTCGCGCTCCGGCGGGTTCTCCGCCACCGGGCCGAGCCAGCCGAGCCCAGCATTGTTGACCAGCAGATCGATGGGCTGTTCCTCGGCCGCGCGGATCACCGCCTGGCGGCCTTCGGTCGTCGCCAGATCGGCGGCGATGGTGCGCACCGGCCGGTTGCTCTGCGCCAGCTCAGAGGCCAGCTGCGCCAGCCGTTCGCGGTCGCGCCCGGTCAGCAGCAGCCCGGTCGCGCGCGGCAAGGCGCGGGCAAAGGCCGCGCCGATGCCGCTCGAAGCGCCGGTGATCAAGGCATGGCGATAGGTCATGCTAGCTCCCGCCTCCGTCGACGCGAATCATAGGCCGGCCCCGGCACCGCGTCACGGGGCATTGCGCCACTGGGCATTGCGTCACGAGGCTTTGCGTCACAGGGCTTTGCGCCACGGGGCTTAGCGTCACGGGGCTTAGCGTCACGGGGCTTTGCATCATCCGTGGCGTTGCATTTCCGCGCCCGCTGTGGAACATCGGCGCTTTCGCGCCGATTGATGTCCGGGGAGGTATGCGACATGGCCAATTTCCGCACGCTCGACGATCTTGCCGTCAAGGGCCAGCGCGTGCTGGTGCGCTGCGACCTGAACGTGCCGATGAAGGACGGCAAGGTCACCGACGCGACCCGCATCGAGCGCTCGGCGGAGACGCTGAAGGCCCTCGCCGCCAAGGGCGCCAAGGTCATCGTGCTGTCGCATTTCGGCCGGCCCAAGGGCAAGCGCGTGCCGGACATGTCGCTGCAGCCGCTGGCCGGGCCTTTGGGCCAGGCGCTCGGCCGCAAGGTCGCCTTCGCCGGCGATTGCGTCGGCGCCCCGGCCGAGGCCGCGGTCAAGGCGCTGCGCGAGGGCGAGGTGCTGCTGCTGGAGAATTTGCGCTTCCACGACGCCGAGGAGGCCAACGACCCGGAATTCGCCAGGCAGCTGGCCAGCCTCGGCGACCTCTATGTCAACGACGCCTTCTCCTGCGCCCACCGGGCGCATGCCTCGACCGAGGCCATCGCGCGGCTGCTGCCGGCCGCCGCCGGGCTGCTGATGCAAGCCGAGCTCAGCCACCTGCAGGCGGCGCTCGAGCATCCCAAGCGCCCGGTGATGGCGGTGGTGGGCGGCGCCAAGGTCTCCACCAAGCTCGACCTGCTCGGCAACCTGGTCGGCAAGGTCGATTGCCTGGTGATCGGCGGCGGCATGGCCAACACCTTCCTCTTCGCCCAGGGCGCCGAGATCGGCAAATCGCTGGCCGAGCGCGATCTGGCCGGCACGGCGCGCGAGATCCTGGACAAGGCCAAGGCGCGCAACTGCAGGATCCTGCTGCCGCTCGACGCGGTGGTGGCGGCGGAGTTCAAGGCCAATCCGCCGACCAGGGTGGTGCCGGCCAGCCAGGTGCCGGCGGAACAGATGATCCTCGATGTCGGACCGCAGAGCATCGCCGCGATCAATGCCGAGATGGCGCGCTGCAAGACGCTGGTGTGGAACGGCCCGCTCGGCGCCTTCGAGACGCCGCCATTCGACCAGGCGACCGTCGCCGTGGCGCGCGAGGCGGCGCGCCTCACCAAGTCCGGCGCCTTGCTGACGGTCGCCGGCGGCGGCGACACCGTCGCGGCCCTGGCCCAGGCCGGGGTCGAGGAGAGCTTCTCCTATGTCTCGACCGCGGGTGGCGCGTTCCTGGAATGGCTGGAGGGCAAGGAATTGCCCGGGGTCGCCGCGCTGAAGCGCTGAGATCGGCTATTTCCGTCCGGGCTTGTCCTTGTCCGGCTTGTCACGGTCGGGCTTGTTCTTCGGATCGAGGCTCGGCCGGTCCCTGAGATCGGTGCCGGGCAGGTCACGCGACAGGGTGCGGCTGGGATCGAGCACCGAGAGGTCGCGCAAGGCGGCCTCGTCGAGCTCGGCAAGATGCTCGGCCAGGGTCTGGTCCATCGCCGCCAGCTTCGCCGGCAAGGGTCCCAGCGGCGCCGGCGCCGCCGGGCGCGGCAGATCGGCAACGCCAAGCGCGTCGATGGCGAGCGACTGGCCCGCCGGCACGTCGATGCTCTGGCCGCTGGCGGTCGTGACGGTGATTGCGCCCTCGCTCACCGCCACATAGGCGGCACCGTCCTCGCCCACCGCCAGGTCGAACACCGTGCCGCGCACCGCCAGGGTCGCCTGCGGCGTGCGGATGGCATAGGCCGGCTTCGGCATATTGCCGGTGGCGAAGCGCAGGGCGCCCAGATTCAAGGTCAGCGACAGCCGCGCCTCGGCGCCGTCGCCGAGCACGAAATCGTCGAGCCGGACCTGCGCGTTCTCGCCCATCGCCAGCTCGGTCCCGTCGGCCAGCGCCAGAACCGCCGCCGCTTTCGCCCGCGTGGCGATCAGCTCGTTGAATGTCACCGGATCGTCCACCGCTAGCAGCCGGGACGCATTGGCGGCCTGGGCCGAGACCTCGGCGACGATCACCCGCGCCGCGCCGACCGGCGGCGCGGACTGGCTCGCCGCCAGCGCGGCCGCACCCCACAGGCCGAGGGCAACGGTGCAAGAGATGAGGCGAAAGGCTGGGCGCATGCGGGATCCGGGACAGCGGCTGCGATCCGATCATTACAGCCCCGCGCGTTTAACAAAGCGTTGATCGGCCTAGGCATCTTGTCAGCGTCGCGGGGCTCGGCCAGACTGCAATCATGAGCAGCGAGAGCAAACCTTCGGCGCCGCTTGCGGCCACCGCGAATTTCGTCCGCAAGGTGCCGGACGGCGACAATCTGGCGCGCCAGGTCTGCGTCGATTGCGGCTTCATCAACTACGAGAACCCGAAGATCGTGGTCGGCGCCGTCTGTCATTGGGGCGACCGGGTGCTGCTCTGCCGCCGCGCCATCAACCCGCGCAAGGGACATTGGACCCTGCCCGCCGGATACCTCGAGCTGCATGAGACGGTGACGGCGGGCGCTGCGCGCGAGGCCTGGGAAGAGGCGCGCGCGAAGATCGAGATCGAGACCCTGCTCGCCGTCTACACCGTGCCGCGCATCAGCCAGGTGCAATTGATGTACCGCGCCCGCCTGGTGAGTGAGGAGGTCAGCGCCGGGCCGGAGAGCCTGGAGGTCGGCCTGTTCAAGTTCGACGAGATCCCCTGGGACGACCTCGCCTTCCCCTCGGTGCGCTGGGCCCTGCACCAATATGCCGACAGCAGGCATCTCACCGACTTCGCCGCCTTCACCAACCCGCCGGGCGAGACGGGCGATTTCTAGAGCACGAATGTCGCTGCCACTCATTCGTCATGGCAAGGCTTGGCCTTGCCATCCACGAGTTTCGTGGAGTTGCGTCGAGCGGTTCCGGCAAATTCGTGGATGCCAGGGCCAAGCCCTGGCATGACGGCATTGAGATTGCGTTGTAGTCACCTCTGCCTTGGCTTCGCCCGCGCCGTCGGCTCGGCCTGGAGCGGGTCGTCGGGCCAGTAGTGCTTGGGATACTGGCCCTTCATCTCCGCCTTCACCGCGCGGTAGGAGCCTTCCCAGAAGCCTTTCAGGTCGCGCGTCACCTGCAGCGGGCGGCGCGCCGGTGACAGCAGGTGCAGCAGAACCTGCACCCTGCCGCCGGCCAGGCGCGGCGTGTCGGTGGCGCCGAACATCTCCTGCAGCCGCACCGCCAGCACCGGCACCTCGCCCGATCGGTAATCGAGCGGCACGCGCGAGCCTGAGGGCACGGTGAGGTGTGTCGGCGCCAGCTCGTCGAGGGCCTGGCGCGCCTTCCAGTCGAGGCGCGCCAGCAGCGCGTCATGCAAATCGAGACCGGCGAGATGCGTGCGGCGCGTCTTGCCGACGAGATAGGGCGCCAGCCAGTCCTCGAGCGTCGCCAGCAGCGCCGCGTCGCTCAGATCGGGCCAGTCATGGCTCGTCTCCCCGGCGCGGCGCAGGAAGGCGATGCGCGCCTGCAGGTTGCGCGCCGCATCGGTCCAGGGCAGCGCGTCGAGGCCCATGCCGCGGATGCCTTCGATCATCGCCGCGGCGACGGCCTCCGCCGGCGGGTTCTTCAGCGGCTTCTCCTCCAGCACCAGCGACCAGAGCTTGCGCTGCGTCTTGGCCTCGACCTGCTCGGCGCGCGCGTTCCAGCCGAGCACCGCGACGGTCTCGATCTGCGCCGCGAAATCCTCTTCGATCTCGGCCAGGCTGATCGGCGCTGCGAGGAACACGCGGGCCTCGCGCGCGTCGCCGTCGAGCGAACCGACGGCGAGGAAGTCCTCCTTGGCCAGGAGGTCGGCCGCCGGCAGCACCGCGCCGCGGCCGTTGCTCAGGCGGAACTGGCCGGCCGCCCCGCGCTGCTGCGCCAGGCGGTCGGGATAGGCCAGCGCCAGCACCGCGCCGCATTGCGCCGGGGAGGCGGCCGCATCCCTGGCGACACCCAGTTGCCGGCGCCAGTCCTGCGCCGATTGGCGAATGCGGGACCGCTGGTTGCGGTCGATGGCGGGATCGTTCGACTCGCCGCGCAGCAGCTGCACCCGGTGGCGCAGATCGACATCGACCTCGCGCCCCTTCAGCATGTCGCGCTCGCTCAAGGTGGCGGCGATGTCGCAGGCGAGATCGCCCAGGCCCCGCTCCCTGGCCCGCACCATCATATGCGCCAGGCGCGGATGCACGCCCAACTCGGCCATGCGCCGGCCATGCGCGGTGGCGAGGTTCTTGTCGTCGACGGCCTCGAGCTGGCGCAGCAGGTCGCGCGCCTGCTGCAGCGCCGACTCGGGCGGCGGTGTCAGCAGCATCAGCGTTGCGGGATCGGCGATGCCCCAGACCGCCAGCTCCAGCGCCAGCGGCGCCAGATCGGCGCCCATGATTTCCGGCGCGTCGAAGGCGGGCAGCGCCCGCTCGCTGGCCGCACTCCACAGCCGGTAGCAGACCCCCGGCGCGGTGCGGCCGGCACGGCCGCGCCGCTGCGCCGCCGCCGCCAGCGAGGCCTTGATCGTCGTCAGCTTCGACATGCCGCTCGACGGGTCGAAGCGCGGGCTGCGCTTCAGCCCGCAATCCACCACCACGCGCACGCCGTCGATGGTGAGCGAGGTCTCGGCGATCGAGGTTGCCAGGATGATCTTGCGCCGGCCCTGGGCGTCGGGGCGGATCGCGCGGTCCTGCTCGGCCAGCGGCAAGTCGCCGTAGAGCGGCAGCAGGCTGCAGTCCGGCGCCACGATGCGCTCCTGGGTGCGGCGGATTTCCGCCGTGCCGGGCAGGAAGGCGAGGATGTCGCCCTGCTGCTCGGCGAGCGCGCGGCGGATCGCGCCCGCCATGCGGTCTTCCAATCGCGTCGCGGCGTCGTCGCCCAGATGGATGGTCTCCACCGGAAAGCTGCGCCCTTCGCTGCGCAGCCGCTTCGCTCCCGGCAGGCGTGCCGCGACGCTCTCGCCGTCGAGGGTCGCCGACATGACCAGCAGGCGCAGGTCCGCTCGCAGCGCGGCCTGGGCCTCCAGCGCGAAGGCCAGCGCCATGTCGCTCTCGATGCTGCGCTCGTGGAACTCGTCGAACAGGATGGCCGCCACCCCGGGCAAGGCGGGATCGCCCTGCAGCTGGCGCAGGAACAACCCGGTGGTCACCGCCTCGATCCGGGTCTTCGGCCCGATCTTGCGGTCGAGGCGCACGCGATAGCCGACCGTCTCCCCCACCTCCTCGCCCAGCATCGCCGCCATGCGCGCGGCAGCCCCGCGCGCGGCGAGGCGGCGCGGCTCCAGCAGGATGATCTTGCCGTTCTTCGCCCAATCCGCCTCGAGCAGCGCCAGCGGCACCCGCGTGGTCTTGCCGGCGCCGGGCGGCGCTTCCAATACCAGGTTCGGCGCGGCGGCGAGCGCGGCCCGGATCTCGGGGATCAGCGGCTCGATCGGCAGATCGGTGCGGAGGGGCGCGGTCATGGCGGGGAAAGTAGGGAAGAGATCAGAATGGCGCCACTGCAAATCCCCTCCCCAGAAGGGGGAGGGCTAGGGAGGGGGCAGCCGCGCCTCGTTGCCCAAAAACTTTCACTCGCTGCCCCCACCCCTACCCTCCCCCGTTCCGGTGGAAGGGGTTCACCCCGCCAGGTCGTCCAGGATCGGGCAGTCCGGCCGGTCGTCGCCGTGGCACGTATGCGCCAGGTGCTTCAGCGTGCGGACCATGCTTTGCATCTCGGCGATCTTGCGCTCGAGCTCGGTGACGTGTTTGGTCGCCAGCTCCTTGACCTGGGCGGAGGACCGGCGGCGATTGCGCCACAGCGCGAGCAGCGTCTTGATCGTCTCCAGCGGGAAGCCCAGCGAGCGGGCGCGCTGGATGAAGCGCAACGTATGCACGTCGGCCGCGTCATAGAGCCGGTAGCCGGAATTGGTGCGCTGCGCCTTGCTGAGCAGGCCGATCGATTCGTAGTGCCGGATCATCTTGGCCGAGACATGGGAGGCCTTGGCAGCTTGTCCGATGGTCATCGGTTCGAGATTCCGGGCTTCGGTCATTGCGTCTCTCCCGCGCGGAAGCGCCAGCGATTGAGGCTGAGGGCGTTGGTCACCACGGTGACGCTCGAGGCCGCCATGGCGGCGCCGGCGATGATCGGCGTCAAGCCACCGAAGGCCGCCAGCGGAATGCCGAGCACGTTGAACAGGAAGGCCCAGACCAGGTTCTGCACGATCTTGCGCTTGGTGGCGCGGGCCAGCGCGATGGCGGCCGGGGCCAGCAGCGGGTCGCCGCGCATCAGCGCGATGCCGGCGGTCTCGATCGCCACGTCGGTGCCGGTGGCCATGGCGAGGCCGAGATCGGCGGCGGCCAGCGCCGGCGCGTCGTTGATGCCGTCGCCGACCATCGCCACCACCTGGCCGGCGGCGCGCAGATCGGCCACCGCCTGCACCTTGTCCTGCGGCAACAGCTCGGCGCGCACGTCGTCGAGGCCGATCTCCTGGGCGAGATGGCGCGCCGCCGCCGCGTTGTCGCCGGTCAGCATCAGGCTCTTGATGCCGAGTCCGCGCAGCGCCGCCAGCGCCTGCTTCACCCCCGGCTTCGGCGCGTCGCCGAAGGCGAGCAGCGCCAGCACGCGGTCGCCCGCCGCGAGATAAGACAGGCTGTTGCCCTGCGCCAGCAGGCGCGCGGCCGCATCACCGAGCGCGGCAAGGTCGATGCCGCGCTCCCGCATCAGCCGCGCATTGCCCAGGACGAGGTCGCGCCCGCCCACCTTGCCGCCGATCCCGCGGCCCGGCAGGGTGACGAGGTCGCCGGCCGCCGGGACCGCCAGGGTGCCCGCCGCCTCGACCACCGCATGGGCCAGGGGATGGTTGGCGCCTTGTTGCAGCGCCGCCGCCAAAGCCAACGCCTCATCCGGCGCAAGGCCCGGGACCGGCACGATGTCGGTCAAGGTTGGCCGGCCGATGGTGAGCGTGCCGGTCTTGTCGAAGGCCATGATTGTGGTGGCGCCCGCCGTCTCCAGCGCCACCGCGTCGCGGATCAGGATGCCGTTCCTCGCTCCCACGCCGGTGCCGACCATGATCGCCGTCGGCGTGGCGAGGCCGAGGGCACAGGGGCAGGCGATCACCAGTACCGCGACGGCGTGCAAGATCGCCGCCTCCCAGCCATGGCCCGCCAATACCCAGCCGGCGAAGGTGAGGATCGCCACCAGCAGCACCGCCGGCACGAACACCGCGCTGATCCGGTCGACCAGGCGCTGGATCGGCGCCTTGGCGCCCTGCGCCTCGGCCACCATGCGCACGATGCGGCTCAGCATGGATTCGGCCCCCACCGCCGTCACCCGCACGAGGAGCAGCCCGTCGCCGTTGATGGCGCCGCCGATGACGTGGTCGCCCGGCTCGACGTCCACCGGACGGCTCTCGCCGGTCAGCAGGGATTGATCGACGGCGGAGCGTCCTTCGGCCACCGAACCATCGGCGGCGATGCGCGCGCCAGGCTTCACCACCAGCAGGTCGCCGCCGCGCAAGGCCGCGATCGGCACTACCTCGTCGACCCCGCCGCGGCGCACCAGCGCTTCGGTCGGGCGCAGGGATTCCAACGCCTCCAGCGCCCGGAGCGTACGGCGCTTGGCGCGGCTCTCCAGCCATTTGCCGAGGCGCACCAGCACGATGATCACGGCGGCGGATTCGAAGTAGAGATGGATCTCGCCACCCAGCATCAGATGGAGGCTGAGCCCGAAGGCGGCCGAGGTGCCGAGCGCCACCAGCACGTCCATGTTGGCGGTGCCGCCGCGCAAAGCCTTCCAGGCGCCGGCATAGAACGGCGCGCCGAGCCAGGCTTGCACCGGCAGCGCCAAGACGAACTGCCAGAGCGCCGGCAGCATCACATGGGTGCCGGCCAGCGCGCCCAGCATCGGCGCCACCAGCGGCACGGTCAGCGCGGCGCCGATGAGGATGCTGACGAGCTCGCGGCGCGCGGCGGCGCTTTCATCCCGCCGCACGCCTTCCGCGCGCACGCCATAGCCGGCCTTGTGGATCGCCGCTTCCACCGCCGCGCGGGTGACCCGCGCGTCGCCGTCGACCCGCGCCACCTCCGTCGCCAGGTTGACATTGGCCTCGGCCACGCCCGGCAGGCGCCGCAGCACCTTCTCGATCCGCGTGGCGCAGGCGGCACAGGTCATGCCGCTGACCCCGACGCTGAGATGGGTCGCGGGCGGCGTCGTCTGGGGTACCCTGCCGGCAAGGCCCGGCGCGCTGGTGTCGATGTTTGCCATGTCCCTTAGATGGACCTTCCCATCATTGGAAGGTCAAGGGGGATATGGTCGCACGCGGTTTCCGGCGCTTTTTTCGTCATCGCCGGGCTTGACCCGGCAATCCAAGCGCCGGCGGGCCAAGCGCCGGCGGGCGAGACGCTCGCGGCGGGCTTGGATTGCCGGATCGCGCGGCTTTGCCGCGGCCCGGTGACGGCGAAAGGAGGGACGCCCCTTGACCTTGCCATGATGGCAAGCTCCATATTCCGCCCGAGAGACGGAAATCACGGAGCTCCTCCATGCAGACCCTGAAAGTCACCGGCATGACCTGCGGCGGCTGCGTCGCCTCGGTGAAGCGCGCCTTGGCGGAGCTTGCCGCCGGCACGCCGGTCGAGATCGACCTCGCCAAGGGCGAAGTCACCCTCGCCGACACGATCGACCGCAAGCGTGCCATCGCCGCCATCGAGGATGCCGGCTACGACGTGGCGCAGTAGTCGGGTCTATTTGGCGGCCGCGGCCTGGGGCGACGGCTTGAACAGATGCGCCGCATGGGTGACGGCGCCGCCGGCGCGGATCGCGGCGGAGACCAGCGCCGCCTCGGCCAGCTCCGCATCATCGGCGCCGTGGCGGCGCGCGTCGCGGGTGTGGAACTCGATGCAATAGGGGCATTGCGTCGCCAGCGCCACGGCCACGGCGATGAGCTCCTTGTATTTGCGCGGCACCGCCCCGTCGGCAAAGGCCGCGTCGCCGAAGGCGTTGAAAGCCGCCATCGCCTGCGGCGCGGCGCGGTCCAGTTCGGCCAGCCGCGCCATGTTCTTCATGTCGTACATGGTTGCATCACTCCTGAAGCAGGATGTCGCGCAGCAGGGTCGCGGAGCGCAGTGTCGGGGACCGGGAAAAGCGGCGCCAATGCCGATCTTCTATCGACAACAAGCCTTTCCGTATGACGTCGGGTCGCGGCGCTTAGGCGTGGCCGATCTTCGCCATCGCCAGGCGCGCGGCGGCGAAATCCTCCACCGCCGTGCCGACCGACTTGAACAGCGTGATCTCTTGGTCGCTGGCGCGGCCCTTGTGCTGGCCGCGCGCCAGCTCGGCGAGCTCGGCCTTGACCGAGGCCTCGGTGATGACGCCGGCCTTCAGCGGAATCACCAGGTCGCCGCCCTCCTTCAGGGCGCCGGCCCGGGTGTCGCAGAACAGCGTGGCGCGCTTCACCGCCTCGTCGTCGCTTTCGCGCATCTCCGGCGTGAAGGCGCCGACCAGGTCGAGATGCGTGCCCGGCTTCAGCCAGGCCCCCTTGATCAGCGGCGTGGTGCTCAAGGTGGCGCAGGTGATGAGGTCCGCCGCGCGCGCCGCCGCTTCCAGATCGGCGGCCGGTTCCACCGGCAGGCCGAGCGCGGCGAGTTCCCGCGCCTTGGCCTCGCGCTGCTCCGCCTTGCGCGCCCACAGCATGACCCGCTTGATCGGCCGCTGCGACAGGTGCGCCTCGATGAAGGGCCGGCTCAGGGCACCCGCCCCGACCATCAGCATCACCGACGCGTCCTTGCGCGCGAGATAGCGCGCCGCCAGGGCCGAGGCCGCCGCCGTGCGCCGCACGGTGAGGCAGGCGCCGTCCATCAGCGCGCGCGGCTGGCCGGTCGGCCCGTCGACCAGCAGGTAGACCGCGTTCACCGCGGGCAGGCCGCGGGCGCCATTGCCCGGTGTGATGGTGGCGAGCTTCATGCCGATCGCCTCGCCCGCGTCCCAGGCCGGCATCAGCAGCAGGGTCTGGTCCGGCTCGCCCTTGATCGGGATGGAATAGTGGTGCCGCACCGGCACCGTCCAATCGGCGGCGAAGCCCTCGCGCAGCGCGTCGACCAGGGACGGATAGTCGAGCAGGCGATCGAGCTGGGCGGCGTCGAGATAGGGGATCTGGGTCATGGGCGCGCTTCACGGGAAACGGGGGCGAAATCTACGATTTCGCCCCCGGCCCTGAAAAGCATTTTCGCGGGAAGGCGTTTCGCGGGAAGACGATTCGGGCCGCGCCCGGATTCGCCTACCAGGCGTTCTCGAACTTGAAGCCGGCGGCGGCGACGATGGGGCCGTGCTCGGCCTGGTTGGCGATGATGGCGCAGGCGTCGGGGCTGGCGGCCTTCGCCGCCGCGTCAAGGTCGAGCTCGATCTCGGTGGCGGCCCCGGTCCACATGCCGATTTTCTGCAGCGAGCGCACGACGTTGTAGGTCTGCAGGTGCTTGCCGGAATTCTCGCCGGCATTCACGTGGCTGTCGGCGGTCTTCTGGTAGGTGACCAGCCAGATGGTCGCCGGCACGCCGATCGGCGCCTCGGGGAATTGCGCCACCACCTTGCCGTCATCCTCGCGCAGGACCTGCACGCGATACATGGCGTTGCGGGTATAGGCGGTCTTCAGCGCCTTCTCGACCGCCTTGCGGTCGGAGCCCACCACGTCGATGGCGCCGGCCACGATCATCTGCGGCGTGTAGACCATCTGCTTGCCCTGGGCCTCGGCATAGGCGTATTGCCGGCGGGTGAACTTGGGATCGCCGAAGCGGTCCTTCCAGCCGATATAGTCCCAGTAATCCACATGATAGGAGAGCGGCAGCACGTATTGCCGCTGCGTCAGCTCGCCCAGCAGGGCATCGGCCGGCGGGCAGGACGAGCAGCCCTCGGAGGTGAACAGCTCGACCACGATCGGCGCCGGCATGGTGCTGAGCACGATCGGCTTGTAGCCGGGCGCCACGGTCCCGGGCTGGGTGGCACCACCGGGCGCAACCGGCGCGAAAGGCTGCACCAGGCCGGAGCCCTCGCCATCGGTCTCGCCGGTCAGGTTCTGGGCCATCGCCGGGCCCGCCAGCGCGGCCAGGGTGAACCCCGCCAGCGCCGCGCCGCCAATCCGCATCAGGAATTTATGTAGCTGATATTTCATCAGGTGAATTTAGGAATTGCCCGCCGGTTTCCGCGAATCACGTTGGGGTGAGAGCCCGCCAGGGACCGTCAAGGCGCGAGCTTTGCGCGCCGCCGTGCCCTTCGCGCAACGCTTTTCCGAGACGCCTTCCCCAACACGCCCCAAGCATGTCGCGCGCATCCTTCAGAAATCGCTAACCCGCCCGTTGCGCTCCCAATCGCCGTAGCGCGTGGGCTCCGGGCCGGTCGGGCCGCCGATCTCCCGCGGCTTCTTCGCCGTGGCGGCCTTCGGCGATGCCTGCGCGGCATCGTCGGGCACCGCCGCGTGTTTAGGCGGGGCTTCCGGGGCAACCGGTGGCGTGGACGATTTGGGCTCGGAGGCGGGCGCAGTCATGATTTTCATCTTACCGCCTAGGCCACGCCATCGGAAAGGGGCTGCCCCAACCCAGCCTGCAACCGCCCGGCCTGCAACCGCCCGCCCTGCAACCGCCCAGCCTGCGCAAGCCCTGGCATCTTGATTGCCGCGAATCCCGGACCATCTTCCAGGCGAGGCGCCCATGGCGCCGGCGGACCCGAAGGAGGGGTCGAGAAAGATGGCCTATATGCGGACCGCTTTGCTGCTGGCAGCTTTGACGGGTCTGTTCCTGGCGGCCGGTTTCCTGATCGGCGGCCAGCAGGGCATGGTGCTGGCCTTCGTCATCGCCTGCGCCATGAACCTTTTCGCCTATTGGAACGCCGACAAGCTGGTGCTGCGCATGTATGGCGCCCGGCCGGTCGACCGCGCCAGCGCGCCCGAGTTCCACGACCTGGTGGCGGAGCTGGCGGCGCGCGCCCAGCTGCCGATGCCCAAGGTCTACATCATCGAGAACGCGCAGCCCAACGCCTTCGCCACCGGGCGCAATCCGGAGAACGCGGCGGTCGCCGCCACCACCGGCCTGCTCCGGATGCTGAGCCGCGACGAGATCGCCGGCGTCATGGCGCATGAGCTGGCACATGTGAAGAACCGCGATTCGCTCACCATGACCATCACCGCGGTGCTGGCCGGCGCCATCGGCATGCTGGCCAATTTCGCCTTCTTCCTCGGCGGCGGCCGCAACCGCGAATCACCGCTGGGCGGCCTTGGCGCGCTGCTGGTGATGCTGCTGGCGCCGCTCGCCGCCATGCTGGTGCAATTCGCCATCTCGCGCTCGCGCGAATACGAGGCCGACCGCATCGGTGCTTCGATCAGCGGCCGGCCGCGCGCGCTGGCCAGCGCGCTGGTCAAGATTTCCAACGGCGCTGCGCAGATCCCGAACGAGGATGCCGAGGCCAACCCGGCCACCGCGCATCTCTTCATCATCAACCCGCTGCACGGCCGCGGCGCAGATTCGCTGTTCTCCACCCATCCGGCGACGCAGAACCGCATCGACCGCCTGCTGGCCCTGGAGAACGCGATGGGGCAAGGCGCCGCCCGATCCGACTATCCGGCGTCCCGCCGCTCCACCATCCCCGACAGCAGCGGCCGCGGCCCCTGGGGTTGAGTGTGCTGGGGCTGAGTGTGCTCTTGCGCTGACCTGCCCCTGGTCTAAGCTCCCCCGGTCGCAACGGGGGAGCTTTTTGCATGTGGGCGGAGCGCAAGCCGGACGAGACGCGCGAGGTCGCGATCGGTCCCTACAAGGTCGTCACCTATTCCTTCGGCCCAAGTGACAAGCCCGGGGGCAGCGAGACGATCCTGCTGCTGAATGGCGGGCCGGGCCTGCCCTGCGACTATTTGCGCGAGGCGCATTCCTTCCTCGCCGATCACGGCTTCCGCGTCGTCATCTTCGATCAGTTGGGTACCGGCAAGTCCGACCGGCCGACCGACAAGAGCCTGTGGACCATCACCCGCTATGTCGAGGAGGTCGAGACCGTGCGCCGTGGCCTCGGCCTCGGCAAGGTGCACCTGCTCGGCCATTCCTGGGGCGGCTGGCTCGCCATCGAATACGCGCTGACCCACGGCCAGCAGCTGAAGAGCCTGATGCTGGAAGACACCATGGCCGACATCCCCCATGCGGTGGCCGAGCTCAACCGCCTGCGCGGCGCCTTGGGCAGCGAGACGGTGGCCATGATGCTGCGGCACGAGGCGCAAGGCACCATCAACCACCCGGAATACATGGGCGCGGTCACGGTCTTGAACTACCGCCATGTCTGCCGGCTGGAGGAATGGCCGGCGCCGCTCAAGCGCTCGCTCGACGACTGGAACATGGGGCCCTACGTGGAGATGCAGGGGGCGAACGAGTTCGTCTACACCGGCAACATGAAGGACTGGAACCGGGCGGCCGACCTGCACCGCATCACCGTGCCGACCCTCATCACCGTCGGTCAGCATGACGAACTGACCCCCGCCTGCGCCTTGCGCATGAAGCACCACCTGCCCAGGGCCGAGCTCAAGGTCTTCCCCAATTCCTCGCACATGCCCTTCTACGAGGAGCCGGCGGCCTATGATGCCGTGCTGCTGGATTTCCTGAAGCGTCAAATTCCCTCCACCCGAAGGGGGGAGGGTTAGGGAGGGGGCAGCTGCGCCCCGCTCTCTGACATCTTTCGCTCGCTGCCCCCACCCCTACCCTCCCCCAGCTTGGGGGAGGGAGTTGTTCACTTGGACACATCTCCCGCAATCGGGCATAACGCGGCGCATGGGACGGGAGCCTGCAGCAGCCGATAAGCCGAAGCCGCCGGAGAAGAACGATTCCGGGGCACTGGTGCTGTCCGCCCGCGCGGTGGCGCTGGAATTGCTGGAATCCGTTCTCAAGAAGCGCAAGCCGCTGGACGAGGCGCTCTCCGAGCATGGCGACCTGCAGCGCCTGGTGAACCGCGACCGGCAATTCGTCCGCGCGCTGGTCACCTGCACCCTGCGGCACCTGGGCCAGATCGACCATGTGCTGGCGCAATGCCTGGAAAAGCCGCTCCCCGCGCGCGCCGCCGCCATCCGCAACATCCTGCGCCTGGGCACCGCCCAGACCCTGTTCCTGAAGACCCCGGCCCATGCCGCCGTCGACACCATGGTGACGCTCGCCGGCAAGCGCGGCGGCGAGGCGGGCTACAAGGGCCTGGTCAACGCTGTGCTGCGCCGGATCACCCGCGAGGCGGAGACCTTCCGCCAGTTCGCGCCGGGCAGCGGCAATTTCACCGGCGCCATCAGCCTGCCCGACTGGCTCTGGCAGAGCTGGGTCAAGGCCTATGGCGTGCGCCAGGCGACGCAGATCGCCGTCGCGCATCTGGAGGAGCCGACGCTGGATTTCTCCGTGCGCCGCGATCCCGCGCATTGGGCGAAGATGCTGGGCGGCGAGGTGCTGCCGTCGGACACCGTGCGCCGGCCCGCCCATGCGCCGGACAATTACCGCCCCTCGCCGCGCATCGAGGATCTGCCCGGCTTCGCCGAGGGCATGTGGTGGGTGCAGGATCTCGGCGCCAGCCTGCCGGTGAAGCTGCTGGTCGCCATGCATGGCGGATCGCTGGCCGGCCTGCGCGCCCTCGACATGTGCGCGGCCCCCGGCGGCAAGTCGGCGCAACTCGCCTTGGCCGGGGCGCAGGTGACCGCGCTCGACCGCTCGCGCAAGCGGCTGGAGCGCGTGGCGGAGAACATGAAGCGCCTGCGCTTCGACGCCACCTGCGAGGTGGCCGATGCGGCCCTGTGGCGCAAGGGCAAGGATTTCGACCTGGTGCTGCTGGACGCGCCCTGCACCGCGACGGGCACGATCCGCCGCCACCCCGACGTCGCCTGGCTGAAGGACCCGCGCGACGTCGCCAAGCTCGCCGCCAGCCAGGACGCGCTGCTCGACGCCGCCGTGGCGCTGGCCAAGCCGGGCGGCATCATCCTGTACTGCACCTGCTCGCTGCAGCTGGAGGAAGGCCCGGAGCGCATCGCCGCCGCGCTGAAGCGCCATCCCAATCTCGCGCGCCTGCCGATCAAGGCCGAGGAGCTCTACGGCTTCAAGGAGCTGGTGACGCCCGAGGGCGACCTGCGCTCGCTGCCCTCGCACCTGGCGCAGCTCGGCGGCATCGATGGTTTCTACGCGGCGCGGTTGGCGAAACAGAGCTAGCAGGGCTAGCATGGTGGCGACGGTTCTTGTGCGTCGGCCTCAGAGCAGGGATAGTTGGCTCGACTCTTCGAATCGAATCACACCGTTGATCAACCACGTATCAGGGTACTGCGAGTGCGTTCCCATCGCCAACAACATTCCTCCTTGTGGATATCGCTCCCCAAAAACGTGCTGCATCTCCCCTAGCGCCCGTTCCACTCCATATCGTTTCGACCACTTAAAGAACGTGGCTTCCATCTCCCAATCTTGACAGGTCCCAAAGTGCTCTCCGTCATCGGACGAGTAACGATACTTGAATTTGTAGGGCGCTGGTTCGTAAGGAATGAGATGGTTCGTTCGGAACATATCTTGTTGGTCACGCAGGGCTGCAAACTCTCGCTTCTGCGCATCAATCTCCGATGCCTCCTTGGGCTCAATGCGAAATTCATGAACCCTCACTCTTAGCAAAGCGAGGCTTCTTCCAAGTTCTCGTTCTGCCTTCAGATTGGTTACGACCGATCCGGCCAGAAACCGCGCTTGATCCGCTCGCTTCAGCTTTCCCACAATGCGAATTGAGTCTTGATCAACGTGACGGGATTCTGGGCGCAAATCGCGCGATGGCTTTCGCCATCGAAATGAAATGCGATGCCATCGCGAGAACTTCTGAGCATCCTCAAGGTGCCTGAATTGAATTGGATACAGCCGGAGCCAGTTACCTGATAGGTCGAGCGCCGCACAACACACGGTCTCGCCGTGCGTCGATCCGACCTGCGGCGCGGCTTTGACCAGTACGACCGCCTCAGATTCACCCGACTTTTCGGACGAGCTTGCGCCCATCGTGCTTTGCAGCGACATGTAATTGCTTGGCGGAACCTTCGCGCACCCCAAGATGGATGATGTCAAATTCTGCCAGAGTCGTCATGGCTTTTGCAACCATAGAGCGGTGACACATCTTGGGGTCGCGCTCGTAGCACAGGAGACATGCGCGGTTTTTCTTCGCAACACCAACCGCTTCCGTGAGTTCCAGTTTCGCTTCGGACTTAGCCAAATGGGCGTGGTAGATCTGCTTGAACAGTTCGAAGTCGCCGCTGCGTGCCGCATCACGACCGTCTTTTGGATCGCCGAGTGCTTTCAAGTGCAGATACGCGATTCCTTGTGCCTCAAGAGCCCGAGCAAGCGCGACCTTGGAGAACCCCGTCTTTCTTGAGATCGGAACGTCCCTAATGTCGATGACAGTCTCGACTTTTGCTCGTCGAAGCGTCTCCAAGAAATCGGCGAGTGTGCCGCCTTCATAGCCGATTGTCAGAAGGCCCTTACCCATTTTTTATCAAATGCCTTGCATTGTCGGAACTTGTGGTCGAGTCGCCGACATCCTGCACAGCCATGACTCAGGACGCAAGGCGCCAATGCCGACTCAAGCTAGCTCGCGCTCCAATCCAAAATCACCTTGCCCGACTGCCCGCTGAGCATGATCTCGAAACCCTTCTTGAATTCGCCGACCGGCATCTGGTGGGTGAGGATCGGCGTCAAATCGAGACCCGATTGCAGCATGGCGATCATCTTGTACCAGGTCTCGAACATCTCGCGGCCGTAGATGCCCTTGATCTCGAGGCCCTTGAAGATGACCTGGTTCCAGTCGATGGCGGTGTTGGCGGGCGGGATGCCGAGGAGCGCGATTTTGCCGCCGTGGTTCATGTGCTCCAGCATCTGCGAGAAGGCGGTCGGCACGCCGGACATTTCCAGCCCGACGTCGAAGCCCTCGACCATGCCGAGATCGGCCATCACGTCCTTCAAACTGCCCTTGGCGACGTTGACGGCGCGGCTGGCGCCCATCCTGCGGGCGAGATCGAGGCGGTAATCGTTCACGTCGGTGATGACCACGTGCCGCGCGCCGACATGGCGGCAGATCGCGGCGGCCATGATGCCGATCGGGCCCGCGCCGGTGATCAGCACATCCTCGCCCACCAGGTTGAAGCTGAGCGCGGTATGCGTGGCGTTGCCGAAGGGGTCGAGGATCGAGGCCATCTCGTCGCTGATCCCGTCGGGGATCTTGAAGGCGTTGACCGCGGGGATGGCGAGATATTCGGCGAAGGCGCCGGCGCGGTTGACGCCGACGCCGACCGTGTTGCGGCAGAGATGCCGGCGCCCGGCGCGGCAATTGCGGCAATGGCCGCAGGTGATGTGGCCCTCGCCCGACACGCGGTCGCCGATGGCGAAGCCGCGCACCTCGACGCCCATGTCGACCACCTCGCCCACATATTCGTGGCCGACCTGCATCGGCACCGGGATGGTCTTCTGCGCCCAGTCGTCCCATTTCCAGATGTGGCAATCGGTGCCGCAGATCGCCGTCTTCCGGATCTTGATCAGCACGTCGTTGTGGCCGACCTCTGGCTTCGCCACCTCGGTGAGTGTCAGGCCCGGCGCCCGTTCCAGTTTCGCCAATGCGCGCATGGTCACACCGCCTTCTTCTGCGCGCCGATGGCGCCCAATTGCCGCCCGACCTTGGCGAAAGCCGCCACCGCCTGGGCGAGATGATCTTCCGTATGCGCGGCGCTCATCTGGGTGCGGATGCGCGCCTGGCCCTTGGGCACCACGGGGAAGGAGAAGCCGGTCACGTAGATCCCCTCGCCCAGCAGCGCATCGGCCATGCGCGTCGCCAGCGCCGCGTCGCCCAGCATCACCGGGATGATGGGATGGTCGCCCGGCACCAGGCTGAAGCCGAGCTCGGTCATGGCCTTGCGGAAGCTGCGGCCGTTGGCGATCACCTTGCGCCGCGCCTCGGCGCCTTCCTCCGTCTGCAGCAGGTCGAGCACCGCGAGCGTGGCGACCACGATCGAGGGCGCCAGCGCATTGGAGAACAGATAGGGCCGCGAACGCTGGCGCAGCAGGTCGACCACGCCTTGGCGCGCCGCGACATAGCCGCCGGAGGCCCCGCCCAGCGCCTTGCCCAGCGTGCCGGTGATGATGTCGACGCGCCCTTCGACGCCGCAATATTCCGGCGTGCCGCGGCCGTGATTGCCGACGAAGCCCACCGCGTGGCTGTCATCGACCATGACCAGGGCGTTGTAGCGGTCGGCGAGGTCGCAGATCGACTTGAGGTCGGCGATGATGCCGTCCATCGAGAACACGCCGTCGGTGGCGATCAGCTTGAAGCGCGCCCCGGCCGCGTCGGCGGCCTTCAACTGCGCCTCCAGATCACCCATGTCGTTGTTGCGGTAGCGGAAGCGCTTGGCCTTGCACAGGCGGATGCCGTCGATGATCGAGGCATGGTTGAGGGCGTCGGAAATGACCGCGTCCTCCTCGCCGAGGATGGTCTCGAACAGCCCGCCATTGGCGTCGAAGCAGGAGGAATAGAGGATCGAATCCTCCAGCCCCAGGAACCTGGCGATGGCCCCCTCCAGCTCGCGGTGGATGTCCTGGGTGCCGCAGATGAAGCGCACCGAGGCCATGCCGAAGCCGTGGCTCTGCAGTCCATTGGTCGCGGCATCGATCAGGCGCGGGTCGTCGGCCAGGCCCAGATAGTTGTTGGCGCAGAAATTCAGCACCTCGCGCCCGTCGGCCAGGCGGATCGCCGCCCCTTGCGGCGTGCCGATCAGGCGCTCGGATTTCCAGAACCCGTCGGCCTTGATCTGCGCCAAGGTCTTGTCGATTTCGCTGTAGAATGCGGCCTGCATGGCCGGTGCCTCCGTTACGACCTGCGCCCGATCGCCTCTCCTTCGTCATTGCCGGGCTTGATCCGGCAATCCAAATTTGGATCCCCGGGTCAGGCGCCGTCGGCGCAGGCCGACATGCGTCGGCGGGGATGACGCGAGAAGCAACAAGCGGGCTTGTCGCGGATTCTAGGCCTTCCGGCGCGGGCGCTCAAATTCGATTTCCGCCGCCTGGAACCCTTGCCGCCGCATATGATTTGATCTCCACACGGCAGCCAGGGACGCGGATCATGGGCAACACCGCACAAAAGAGTGGCCTGCACGGCTTCATCATCGATTGCCAGACCGAGGATCTGGACGGAGCGGCGCGATTCTGGTCCGAGGCCCTGGGCCTGAAGCTGGACCCGCCCGCCGACGTCAGCGACCCGGGGTATCGCCATCTGGCGGCGGGGCCGGGCGGCCTGGGCATCGAGATCCAGAAGGTCGAGCACGAGAGCCGGGTCCACCTCGACCTCCAGGCCGAGGATTTGGCGGCGGAGGTCAAGCGCCTGGAAGCGCTGGGCGCCGTCGTGTTCCGGCAGGTCAAGGACTGGGTGGTCATGGAGGCCCCGACCGGCCACCGCTTCTGCGTCGTCCCGGCGCGGGGCCGCAAGCTGCCGGAATAGCGGCCAGGGCAAAGCGGACGCGCCCATTTCTTGCCCCCGACTCCCCGCCGATGCTAAGCATCGGGCCATGCAGCAGACGACGAAAATCGCCCCCTCGATCCTGTCCGCCGATTTCGCCCAGCTGGGCGCCGAAGTGCGCGCCATCACCGAGGCGAAGGCGGATTATGTCCACGTCGATGTCATGGATGGGCATTTCGTGCCCAACATCACCATCGGCCCGATGGTGGTGAAGGCGCTGCGGCCGCATTCGGCCCTGCCCTTCGACGTGCACCTGATGATTTCGCCGGTCGATGCCTTCATCGCCGAGTTCGCCCAGGCCGGCGCCGACATCATCACCTTCCACCCCGAGGCGGGGCCGCATCCGCATCGCACCGTGCAGCTGATCAAGTCGCTGGGCAAGAAGGCCGGATTGTCGCTCAACCCCGGCACCCCTCTCACCACGGTGGAATGGCTGCTGCCCGACATCGACCTGGTCCTGGTGATGAGCGTCAATCCCGGCTTCGGCGGGCAGAAGTTCATCGAATCCAGCCTGCACAAGATCAAGGAATTGCGCCGCCGCATCGACGCGGTGAGCGAGGCGCAGGGCGGCCGGCCGATCGACCTGGAGGTCGATGGCGGCATCAACATCGCGACCGCGAAGCAGGCCATCGCCGCCGGCGCCGACGTGCTGGTGGCCGGCACCGCCACCTTCCAGGGCGGCGCGGCGGAATACGCGCCGAACATTGCGGCGCTGAGAGGATAGTCTCTCGGTTGCGGCCGCGAATCGGCCGCAATTGTTCGCCAGAATGCTGCAATCGAGCAGAGCGTTGAGAGGTCCGGCCCGATGACGGCCATCGCCGAAGCACCGCGCAAGTCAGCCGCCCGGAAGCCGCGCCGCGGCAACCGCCGGCCCAAGCTGCTGGCGCCGCGGCTGCAGACGCTCTTTGCCCTGCCGCCGCAGCTGCTGCTGTCGCGCGCCTGGCGCAAGCTGGCCCAGCCGCTCTACCGCAGCGGCCTCTACGCCGCGACCCTGGGCAACCGCTCCAGCGGCGAGCTGGCGGCGCTGCCCACCGAGCTGTGGCCGGCCGACGAGCGCAACGGCATGGCGCTGCTGCATGGCGAGTTCCGCTGCGGCGCCGAGCTGGTGCGCAACCCGAAGCCGCTGCTGAACGCGGTGGGGGTCAGCCGCGCCTGGCAGGAATGGATGGCGGGATTCGCCTGGCTCGACGACCTGCGCGCCTTGGGCGGCCCGGCGACGCGGCAGACGGCGCGGCAGCTGATCCTCGCCTGGTTCGCCGAGACCGCCGCCTATGATCCGCTCTCCTGGCGGTCGGACATCCTCGCCGCCCGGCTGCGCCGTTGCCTGACCAACGCCGCGTTCCTCGAGGTGAACAGCGACGCCCTGTTCCGCGCCCATCTGCTGCGGTCGCTCAACCGCCAGGCCGAGCACCTGGCGCGCGCCTTGCCCGACGGCCTGATCGGCGCCGCGCTGCTGCAGGCGATCTGCGGCCTGATGCTGGCGGCGCTACTGCTGCCGCCGAACGACGGCGCGGGCGAGAAATGGCTGCGCCGCGGGCAGAAGCTGCTGGACCGCGAGCTGGCGGCGCAGGTCCTGCCCGATGGCGGCCATGTCGAGCGCAGCCCGGCGGTGATGCTGGCGCTGCTCGAGCACCTGCTTGATCTGCACCAGGCCTTCGCGCTCACCCGGCGCGCGGCGCCGGGACAGCTCGCCTCCAGCATCGAGAACCTGGCCGCCGCCCTGCGCCTGCTGACCCATCCCGATGGCGGGCTGGCGCTGTTCAACGATTCGAGCGAGGAGAACGCGGCGGAGGTCGCGCTCGCCCTCGGCCGCGCGGCCGCCTTGCGCAATGCCGAGCTGCGCGAGCTGGCGCAGCTGCCGCAGACCGGGTTCCAGCGCGTCGCCGCCGGCAAGACCGTGGTGATCGCCGATGCCGGCGCGCCGCCGCCGCATGGCTACGATTCCCACGCCCATGCCGGCACCCTCTCTTTCGAGCTGAGCCATGGGGCGGAGCGCATCATCGTCAATTGCGGCGCCCATCCGGCAGCACCCGAATGGCGCGCGGTGCAGGGCGCCACCGCGGCGCATTCGACCCTGGTGGTCGACGACACCAATTCCTCCATGCTGCTGCCGCCCGTCGGCAATGCGAGCGGCGGCCTGGCCCTGATCCCGAAATCGGTGGTGGTGCGGCGCGAGGCGACGGAGGCCGGCCAGTGGCTCGACATGCGCCACAACGGCTATGACGAGCCCTTCGGCCTCACCCATCGCCGCCGCCTGTTCCTGTCCGCCGACGGCAACGAACTGGTGGGCGAGGAGATCCTGACCGGGCGCGGCGGCAATGCCTTCGCCTTGCGCTTCCACCTGCATCCCGGCGTGCAGGCCTCCGTCACCCAGAACGGCCAGGCGGCGTTCCTGAAGCTGCCCGGGGGCGCCTCAGGCGGCGGCGCGTGGCGGTTGCGGGTCCAGGGCGGCGACCTCAACCTGGCCGACAGCGTCTATCTGGGCGCCAAGGGCCAGGTGCGCCGGTCGCAGCAATTGCTGGTGCTGGGCCTGATCGAGAGCGACGAAACCCAGATCAAATGGGCTTTGCAAAAGGAGGGCGTCCGGCGATAAAGGGCCCGCTTTCGCCCTGCTGGAGCCCTGCATGCCCGAGACCCGCCGCCCGATCCGCCGCGCCCTGCTTTCGGTCTCGGACAAGACCGGCCTCGTCGACCTGGCGCAGTTCCTGAGCGGGATCGGCGTGCAATTGCTGTCCACCGGCGGCTCGGCCCAGGCCCTGCGCCAGGCCGGCCTCGCCGTCACCGACGTCTCGGAGCATACCGGCTTCCCCGAGATCATGGACGGGCGGGTGAAGACCCTGCACCCGAAAATTCACGGCGGATTGCTGGCGCGGCGCGACCTCTCCGAGCACACGGCCGCGCAATCCGCCCACGGCATCGCCGACATCGACCTGCTGGTGGTCAACCTCTATCCCTTCGAGGCGACGGTGGCGAAGGGCGCCGACCGCGACACCATCGTCGAGAACATCGATGTCGGCGGCCCGGCGATGATCCGCGCCGCCGCCAAGAACCACGATTTCGTCACCGTGGTGGTCGAGCCCGGCGACTACGCCGATCTGAAGCAGGAGCTGACCACGCACAATGGCGCCTCCTGCCTGGATTTCCGCCGCCGCCTGGCGCGCAAGGCCTTCGCCCGCACCGCGTCCTATGACGCGGCGATCGCGCAGTGGATGGCGCAGGACCTGGGCGAGCCCTTCCCCGAGCGCATGACCATCGCCGGCGCGCGGCAGGCGCTGCTGCGCTACGGCGAGAACCCGCATCAGCGCGCCGCCTTCTACGTCACCGACCGCGCCACGCCCGGCCTCGCCACCGCGCGGCAGCTCCAGGGCAAGGAGCTCAGCTACAACAACCTCAACGACACCGACGCGGCCTGGGAGCTGGTGGCCGAGTTCGCCGATCCGGCCATCGCCATCATCAAGCACGCCAATCCCTGCGGCGTCGCCAGCGCCGGCGCGAATTCCCCGGGCGGCGGCGACCTCGCCGCCGCCTATGAGCGCGCCTTGGCCTGCGACCCGGTCAGCGCCTTCGGCGGCATCATCGCGGCGAACCGGCCGCTCGACGGCAGGACGGCGGAGCTGATCGGCCGCATCTTCTCCGAGGTCATCATCGCGCCGGGCTTCACCCCCGAGGCGCTCGCCGTGCTGGGCGCGAAGAAGAACCTGCGCCTGCTGGAGACCGGCGGCCTGCCCGACGCGGCGCGGGCCGGGCTCACCTTCAAGAGCCTCGCCGGCGGTTTCCTGGCGCAGGACCGCGACGCGGCGCAAAGCCATGCGAAGGAATTGAAGGTCGTCACCAGGCGCGCGCCCAGCGCCGCCGAGGTGGCCGATCTGCTGTTCGCCTTCACCGTCGCCAAGCACGTCAAGTCCAACGCCATCGTCTATGCCAAGGACGGCGCGACGGTCGGCATCGGCGCCGGGCAGATGAGCCGCGTCGATTCCTCCCGCATCGCCGCCTGGAAATCCGCCGAAGCGGCGAAGGCGGCGGGCGACGCGCAGAGCTGGGCCAAGGGCTCGGTCGTCGCCTCCGACGCCTTCTTCCCCTTCGCCGACGGCCTGCTCGCCGCGGCGGAAGCCGGCGCCACCGCCGTCATCCAGCCCGGCGGCTCCATGCGCGACGACGAGGTGATCGCCGCCGCCGACCAGGCCGGCCTCGCCATGGTCTTCACCGGCACGCGGCATTTCCGGCACTGATCCGAGCTTCGCCCAAACCAAATTCCCTTCCCCCCTTGCGGGGGAAGGCAGCGCAGCCTTAGCGAGCGCAGCGAGCTTAGGCGCAGCCGGATGGGGGGTGCGCGCCTGCCGGCGCGCCATCGCCGGAGGCGATAAGGGGCGAAGACGTACCGGGGATAAGCCCAGCGCTGCATCTCACCCCCATCCCACCCTTCCCCCCTCAAGGGGGAAGGAGCAGAGCGGGTGGGTGGAGGGAGGTTCAATGCGGCCAATCGTCATGATGCCGCCGCCCGCACTTCGTGTAAGCTTCGCCCATGGCCAAGCCGATCGAGCTTCCTCCCTACGAGACCATCGCCCTGGTGCTGCAGGGCGGCGGGGCGCTGGGGTCGTATCAGGCCGGCGTCTATGAGGGGCTGCACGAGGCCGGCATCCTGCCCAACTGGTTCGCCGGCATTTCCATCGGCGCGGTCAATGCGGCGATCCTGGCCGGCAACGCGCCGGAGAAGCGCCTCGAACGGCTGACCGAATTCTGGGACACCATCTGCCGCTCGGCGCTGACCCCCGCGCTGGCGGTGGAGGAATGGCTGGCGGCCCTCGCCGGCGACGGCCCCGGACGCACCGGCCTCAGCGCCTTCGCCGCCGGCCGCGCCCTGCTCGGCGGCCAGGAGGGCTTCTTCGCCCCGCGCATGCCGCCGCCCTTCCTGTGGCCCTTCGGCGGCGCCCAGGGCACCAGCTTCTACGACACCGCGCCGTTGAAGGCGACGCTCGAGCGGCTGGTCGATTTCGACCGCATCAACGCGCGCGAGACGCGGCTTTCCGTCGGCGCGGTCGAGGTGGAAACCGGCAACTTCGCCTATTTCGACAACGCCGCGATGACCATCGCGCCGGAGCATGTCATGGCCTCCGGGGCGCTGCCGCCGGGCTTCGCCGCGGTGGAGATCGACGGCAAGCAGTACTGGGATGGCGGCCTCGTTTCCAACACGCCGCTGACCGAGGTGCTGACGCACACGCCGCGCCGCGACACGCTGGCCTTCCAGGTCGATCTGTGGAGCGCCAGCGGGCCGCTGCCGAAGAACCTGCTCGACGTCACCGAGCGGGAAAAGGACATCCGCTATTCCAGCCGCACCCGCATGGCGACGGACGCCGCCACCGACCTGCAATGCCTGCGCCGTGCGCTGAAGCGCGCGCTCGATGCCCTGCCCGAGGATAAGGCCGCCGATCCGGAGCTCGCCGCCTTGCGCGACCTTGCCTGCTCCAAGGTCTACAACGTCATCCACCTGATCTACCGCGACAAGCAATACGAGGCGCAGCACAAGGATTTCGAGTTCTCGCCCGTCACCATGCGCGAGCACTGGGGGGCCGGCCTGGCCGACCTGCGCGAAACGCTGAAGCATCCCCAATGGCTGGAGCGGCCGCGCGGCCTTGGCGTCGTCACCCACGACGTGCATCGCGGCGAGGATTGATCCAACTTCGCCGGTCACCCCGGCCTTGAGCCGGGGTCCATCGTGCCGCGGCACGAAACGCCGATGCCAGGCACCGCCCTTGCGGCGGATCCATGGATCCCGGCTCAAGGCCGGGATGACGAAGGAGCATGACGGCGGAAAGCGGCCAACCGCGGCGCGAAGAAACCTACTTCCCCTTCAGCGCGTTCCTGGCGTCGATGAATTCCAGCTGCGTCGCCGCCTTGGTGTCGGCGGCGGCCTGGTAGAACTTGGCGGCGGCAGCCTTGTCGCCCAGGATCGCCGCACGCTCGCCGAGATAGTAGTTGGCCTCGCACAGGATGGGCGCCCGCAAATTCGCCGGCACCTTGTTGATCCCGGCCAGCAGCGCCTCCGGCGTGCCGGTGCCCAGGAACAGCTCGAGCAGCGGCCGCGGCCAGACTTCCTGCTCAAGTTTTTCCGCCGCCGATTTCAGCGCCGCGTCCTCCTTGGGAAACTTGCCGGCGACGCGCGCGGCGGCCAGATGCGCGCGCAAGGCGGCATAAGGATTGTCGGCGCGCAGTTTCAGCGCCAGGGCGAAATCCGCCGCCGCCTTCTTGAACTCGCCGGCGGCGTAATAGGCCCGGCCGCGGTTGTAGGCCCCTGCGGCCGATTTCGGCTCCAGCTTCAGCAGCGCCGAGAAATCCTTGGCGGCGGCGGCGTAGTGCCCGGCGCGGATGTTGAGCCCGCCGCGATCCACCAGCGCATCGACATCGTCCGGCGCCTGGGCCAGGACCGCGTCCAGGTCGGCGATGGATTTCTCGTCCTCGCCCAGCTGGGCATAGACCCAGGCGCGGGCATAGAGCGTGTTGGGGTCGTTCGGCACCTCGGCCAGCAGCGCATCGAAATCGCCGAGCGCATCCTTCCACTTGCCGAGCTTGGCATAGGCGCCGCCGCGGTTGAATCGCGCATCGGTGGCGTCCGGCGCGAATTTCAGCGCCTGGTCGAAATCGCGGATTGCGGTGTCGTATTGCCCGAGCGCGGCGTAGCCGAGGCCGCGCTGGTACAGCGCCTGGGCCAGCTCCTTGCCCTGCAGCAGGCGCGTCTCGATCAGCCGGGTGCAGGCCAGCACCTGGTCGTTGGGCGTCGCCGGCTTGGCGCAGGCATCCGTCATCGCCTTGACGTCGCCGTCCGGCGTGTCGGCCGGCGCCGGAGCGGCGAACAACAGCAATGCAAGCAGCGTCAGCGCGGAACCGGCGGCGAACCGGCAATGGATCTGGCGGAACAGGGGCGTCACGAAGCCGCGCGGGCGGCTTCCGCCTTGTCCAGCTCGGAGCGGCGCTGTTTCACGCTGTCGCTCTTGAGCTGGCCGCAGGCCGCCATGATGTCCTCGCCGCGCGGCGTGCGCACGGGGCTGGCATAGCCGGCATTGAACACGATGTCGGAGAAGGCGGCGATGCGCTCCGGCGTCGAGCGCTCGAAGGGCGCGCCAGGCCAGGGATTGAAGGGGATGAGGTTCACCTTGGCCGGGATACCCTTCAGCAGCTTGACCAGGGCGCGCGCCTCGGCCGGGCTGTCATTCACGTCCTTCAGCATGACGTATTCGAAGGTGATGCGCCGCGCGTTGTTGAGGCCCGGATAGTTGCGGCAGGCCTTCAGCAGCTCGGCGATCGGGTATTTCTTGTTGATCGGCACGATGCGGTCGCGCAGCTCGTCGGTGACGGCGTGCAGCGAGATCGCCAGCATGACGCCAAGCTCCGCGCCGGCGCGCTCGATCATCGGCACCACGCCGGCGGTCGACAGGGTGATCTTGCGCCGCGAGATGGCAATGCCCTCGTGGTCCATGACGATCTTCAGCGCCTTGGCCACGTTATCGAAATTGTAGAGCGGCTCGCCCATGCCCATCATGACGATGTTGGAGAGCAGGCGGCCCTCCTGCGGGCTCGGCCATTCGCCGAGATGGTCGCGCGCGTTCATCACCTGGGCGACGATCTCCGGCGCGGTCAGATTGCGCACCAGGCGCTGGGTGCCGGTGTGGCAGAACTTGCAGGTGAGGGTGCAGCCGACTTGCGAGGAGACGCAGAGCGTGCCGCGATCCTCCTCCGGGATGTGCACCGATTCCACTTCCTGGCCGTCGGCGAATTTCAGCAGCCACTTGCGCGTGCCGTCGATCGACTGGCGGTCGACGCTGATGGCGGGCCGCGCCAGGGTGAAGCGCGCGGTAAGCTCGGCGCGGAAATCCTTGGACAGGTTGCTCATGGCGGCGAAATCGGTGGCCCCGCGGTGATAGATCCAGTGCCAGAGCTGGCGAGCGCGGAAGGCCGGCTGGCCGATCTCCGCCAGCGTCGCGGCCAGTTCCTCGCGCGACAGGCCGATCAGGTTCGCCCGCCCGCCGGCCTCGGCCAGCAGCGGCGAACTTTCCGGCGTCGCGGCCGGTTCCATCTGCTCCATCGCGCTCATCGCTCGAAAACGGTCTTTCTATTTCACGCCGCAGGCTTCGCTGATCGCATCGTAGGCCTTGGAGAAGCCGTCCAGCGAGAACGTGTCCTGCGAGGCGACGCCCTTGCTGCTGAGGCCGGTGACGATCAGGTTGTCGCCCTTCTTCATCTGCGCCACCAGCTTGCGGTCCAGGCTGGCTTCGCGGATCCACACCCGGTCGCCGTCGGTCAGCCGCATGTTGATGTTGCCGCCGGTATCGACCTTGATCTTGGTCGCCTTGCTCTTGCTGGGCTCGAAGCCGAGGGCCACGCTGACCTGGTCCCGCACCGTGCCGCCGTCAAGATGCGTGACCATCAGGCCGACCTCGCCCCGGTCCGGGATCTTGCCCAGCGAGACCTGCGGCCCGGAGATCGCATAGCACAGCTTTTCTCCGCCTTCGCCTGACGTCATTGCATACCAGGCCCCGAACGCACCGATCTCCTCGGCGCGGGCCGATGCGCCCGCTGCCGCCAGAAACAGCGGGAAAGACAGGCAAAACGCCAGGGTCAGGGAAATTATTCTCATGCTTCTCCACCGGCAGACCGGCCGTTTATCACGAGACGGCGGTAAAAATCCAGTCTCGCTAGGATGTTAGGGGGAAAGCCCTGTGCTGTCCGTGACTTGGATCACGCCCCCAACCCATCCGGCCCGCCGCCCGCGGCCGCGTCCCGGGATTAGCCCGGCTTCAGGCGCTTCTGCTTCCACTTCGGCAGGCCACGCTTGTGCTGGGCCAGGGGCGTCACCGGCCCGCCCACCCGCACGGGGCGTTCGGCGAAGCGGCCCAGGCTCACCATGCGGTCGTACATGACGATGGCGGCGGCGACCGAGACGTTGACGCAGAAACGGGTCGGGATCTTCACCACGTAGTCGCAGCGCTCGGTCAATTCCGGCGACAGCGAATCCTGCTCCGCTCCCAGCACATAGGCGGCCGCCGTCGGGTGCTTGAAGCTCGGCAGGTCGATGGCGTCGTCGGTGATCTCCACCCCGATCAGCCGGCAGCCCATCGGCAGGGTGAACTGCGCCAGGGTCGGATAGACGTTGACCGGCATGTTCTCGATGGCGATCGAGGTGTCCGATTGCAGCAGCTCGCCCACGTCCAGCGCCGGCTGGATGGCGAAGGCGAAGCTGGCGCGGAAGGCATGCGCCGTGCGCAGGATGGCGCCCAGGTTCATCGGCTTCGAGATGCCCTCGACGCCGATGCCGAAATAGCCGCGCAAGGGCTTTGGCTCGGCGGGGGTCTTGCGCTCGGCAGAGGATGCAGGCTCGTTCATGAGGCCGGAAGCTAGGCCAGCCTTCGGCCCCTTTGCAAGCTAGGAGGCCTTGGCCGGGCGGGTCGCCAGGACCAGTCCCGCCACCACCACGCAGCCGCCGGCGAGGTCGCCCAGGCCCGGCACCTCGCCCAGGAGCGGGATCGCCAGCAAGGTCGCCACCACCGGCTGGCCATAGCCCAGCACCGCGACCAGGGCGGTGGGCAGCCGGCCCAGCGAGCGGTTGATCAGCAGGTAGCCCACCAGGGTGAGCGCGCCATAAAGCAGCAGATAGGCGCAGCCATAGGCGTCCGCCGGCAGGAAGCGCGGCTCCAGCACCGCCGCCGGCAGCGCGCCCAGCGCGGCGCCGAGGAAGCTCCAGGCGGTGACGGCGATGCTGGGATAGGTCCGGCACAGCCGCGCGGTGATCAGCATGCAGCCGGCATAGAAGAAGGCGGCGACGAGGGCGAGCAGATTGCCGGAGACGGACGAACCGCCATCGACCGGCCCCAGGGTCATCAGCATCAGCCCGGCGAAGGCGATGAGCCCGCCGAAGCCCAGGCGGCCGGTCACCTTCTCGCGCCAGACGATCCAGCCGCCGAGCGCCACCAGCAGCGGATAGATCATCACCAGCAGAGTCGCCTCCAGGATCGTGGTGCTGTTGATGGCGCGGTTCCACAGCACCAGATCGACCGCCAGCAGCAGCCCGGCCAGCAGCGCCCAGAGCCGCGCCCGCAGCGGCAGAGGCTGCGCCTTGCGCGCCAGCCAGAAGGCGGCCGGGGTCGCGATCAGCAGCCGCCAGAAGGCGGTCGCCGCCGCGTCGACCGGCGAATCGCGCACCAGCAGCGGGCCGAGGCCGGAAATGAAGACGCCGCCCAGGGCCGCGCGGAGCGCCGCACGGAGCGCGCCGCGTTCGATCTCCGCCGGATGGCGCGGCCGGGCGCCGAGGATGGTCTCGCTCATGTAACCGCCATTTCCTGTTTGACCGGTGACACCTTCGGCCGCACGGCGTAACCGGTCAATTGATTTTTACTGGTGACACCTGTTAGATTGACACACATGTCCCAGCCCCAGCATCACCGGGCGCAGCATTACCGGGCGCAACATCCGCCGCTGCCCAAGCACGAATTCCTCGCCGGCCGCCTGGCGCTGGATTTCTGCAATTCCCTGTCGCGCGCCGACAGCGAGATGTGGGGGCCGGCGCCGCGCGACCGCATCGCCAGCCCGCGGGACTTCCTCGCCTGGGCGAAGCGGCGCGGCATCGCCCTCGACCGCGCGCCCGGCCCCGCGGCGCTCAAAGCGCTGCGCCGGCTGCGGCTGGCGCTGTTCGGCCTGTTCGACGCGGTCGGCGA